>JBKCVA010000050.1:0-10107 GCA_046318115.1 Lysobacterales bacterium
CATTCCTCACCCGTCCGCCACTCGCCGCCAGGGTTGCCCCCGCGCTGCCGTTCGACTTGCATGTGTTAGGCATGCCGCCAGCGTTCAATCTGAGCCAGGATCAAACTCTTCAGTTAAATCTTGCAGACCCGAAGGCCTAAATTTTTGAGCTGAAGTGCCTGCCCCAAGCGTTCATTGCTGACTCTTGGTTGACACTCACGTTTGGACCTCAGTCCTCTCGCGGGCGTCCGCACAAATTTCCTGCGCACACTTTCAAAGATCTTTCCCTTCCCGGCCCTTCCGGACCGTCGAGCGTTTCGCCCGAGGGAGCCGCACATCTTACAGCAGATTTCGTTTCCGTCAACACCTCAACAGAAACTTTTTTCTGCCGACCTCCGGAGCCGCCTCAGCAGCCGCCCCGTCAGTGCGAGCCGACCACTATACCGCGTTTTCTGAAGTTGTAAAGAGGGCGGCGCGGGAAACTTCAACGGCGACCGGGTCAGCTCGCGAACCAGCCCGGTGGGTACTCAGGCTTTTGCTCGCGCGATAGCAGCAGGCGAAGCCCTTCGTGCGGGGTGATTTCCTGGTGCAGCACCCGCTGCACCAACGCGCTGATGGGAAGCTCAAGTTGGACACGCCCGGCTAGGCGCATCACCTCATCTACCGTCTGGATGGATTCGACCGCTTGCCCAATCGCTTGGACCGCAACACCCAATGACTCGCCGCGCCCAAGCGCGAGACCTAGGCGGCGATTGCGCGAGAGATCCCCGGTGCAGGTCAGTACCAGATCTCCCAAACCGGCAAGGCCCATGAGCGTTTCGGTCCGCCCGCCAAGGGCAGCGTTGAGCCGAAGCATCTCGTTCAGGCCACGGGTGATGAGGCCCGCGCGCGCGTTCAAGCCGAGCAGCATGCCGTCGGCGATGCCGGTGGCAACGGCCAGGACGTTCTTCATCGCACCACCAAGCTCGGCGCCCAGCATGTCGCTGCCGGTGTAGGCGCGGAAGCTCGCTCCATGCAGGACTTCTGCAGCCAATCGAGCGAATCCGGCATCTTCCGAGTGCACCGTCACCGCGGTGGGTAGGCCCTGGGCGACTTCCTTCGCGAACGATGGACCGGTCACGACGGCCAAGGGCATCTCAGCAGGCAGCAGGCTGGCGGCCACCTCGTGGAGAAACCGACCCGAGCCCAGCTCGAAGCCTTTGGTAGCCCAAGCCAAGCCGCGAATATGCGAACTCATGGGGGCGATGGCGGCGAGGGTTTCAGGGAACGCATGGCTGGGAACGACCACCAGCACGAGCTCCGCCGTCTGCACGCTCTGTTGGAGATCGTCACTGTAACCCAGCGCTTCAGGCAGAAGAATGCCCGGCAGATAACGCTCGTTGCTGCGCCGCTCGCGCAGCTCGGCAATCTGCCGCGGGTCACGCCCCCACAGGGTGACGACGTGCCCATTGCGTGCCATCTGGGCGGCAAGTGCGGTGCCCCACGAGCCCGCACCGAGCACGGCGATCTTCAAGATGTCGCTCATGCATGCCGCCTTTTCAATGGATTCAGGCGTTGCCGGCGGGCTCGCCCGCGAGCTGGCCGCCAACCTGTTCGGCTCGGCGACGCAGAGTTTCGGCGTACAGCTGGTCGAAATTGATCGGCTGCAGGAAGTAAGGCGGGAAGCCACCGGCCTGAATCAGGTCGCTGACCAGCTGACGCGCATAGGGGAACAGGGTGTTGGGACAGTACGTGCCCAGCACGGCGTCCAGGTTGCGGGCGTCGAAGCCCGAAATCGTGAAGACACCGGCCTGCTGGACTTCGACCAGATAGGCGGTCTTGTCGCCGGCGCCGCAGGTCAGCGTCAGGGTCAGCACGACCTCGAACACGTCCTGAGCCAGGGCGGTGACCTTCTGGTTCATGT
Source organism: Lysobacterales bacterium (assembly GCA_046318115.1). Lineage (GTDB taxonomy): Bacteria > Pseudomonadota > Gammaproteobacteria > Xanthomonadales > Xanthomonadaceae > Aquimonas. The sequence goes on from JBKCVA010000050.1 coordinate 1,883, forward strand.
TGAGCTGCAGCTGCGGGGAGATCTCTTCCTGGAAGATCTGCGGCGCGGACGGCGCCTCGAACGAGGCATCCTTCACGTAGATCTTCTGCAGCACCAGTTGCGCCTGGGCCTGTTCACCTGCGCCGTTGGCGGCCATCTGGTTCTCTTCGCTCATGGTGTACTCCGAATGATTGGGGGTGCCGGATGCCGGCGAGTATCCCACGGGCGCGGAGGCAATCCGTCCCGGTTGGGGAATGGAGGGTTTGGGGCGAAGGCCCCCCGCTTCAAGTCTTGCCGCGGACCAGAGGCAGATCGGCCGCCTGCCAGGCCTGTACGCCGCCTTCAAGCAGGAATACGTTCTTGAAGCCGGCCTTGACCAAGCGCTGGGCGGCGGTCGACGCAGTGATGCCGCTGCGGCAAACCACAGCCACTGGCAGTTCGCGTACTTTGGCCAGAGTCTTGTTTTCCGGATCGAACTGGCTCATTGCTACGTGCTTCGACCCGAGGATATGGCCCTTCTCGAAGTCGGCAATGGCGCTGACGTCCACCACCAGCGCGTTCTCGCGGTTCATCAGCAGGGTCAGCTGGGCCGGGCTGATCGCCTTGTAGCCACGGCGCAGGCGGGAGATCTCATTGATGACAATCGCCGCGGTGAGGCCGACAAACGCCATCGACAGGATCGGGTGGTTGCCGATGAATTCCGGCAGACGTTCGAGAAACTGGGACACGGAGGGCTTCCGAGGGGCGCCGGGGCGCGAGGGGCGCCGATTATCGACCAGGCACTCGGCCGGCGCAAAAGCGGGCCTCGGGTGTGTGGGAGCGCGGCCGCGAATTCAGACCCAGTTGCCGCGCTGCTGCAAGTAGGCTTGCTCGGAGACCGCCGCCCATGCTCGGCCGCTGGTGCGGAAAGCCTTCACCGAGGCGTAGACCTTTGCGGCGAAGGGATCGCGAGCCGCGGTCTGCTCCAGCACCTCAGTGCTCGCCTGGCGCAAGGCGATCAACACGTCTTCCGGCAAAGGGCGGAACTCCACGCCGTGCTCGCCCTGCAGCGTTTCCATCGCGGCCTGGTTGCGCGCCGTGTATTCCGCCAGCATGGAATCGTTGACCGCTCGGCAACAGGCCTCGACCACGGCTTTCAGATCATCCGGCAGGCCCTCGAACGCGGCCTTGTTGATCATGCATTCCAAGGTCGGGCCGGGCTCCTGCCAGCCCGGGTAGTAGCAGTATTTGGCGACGCGATGCAGGCCGAAGGCCTGGTCGTTGTAGGGCCCAACCCATTCGGTGGCGTCGATAGCGCCCGACTGCAGGGCGCTGAAGAGCTCGCCGCCGGGCAGGTTCACCGGTGTCGCGCCGAGCTTGGACATGACCTCGCCGCCGAGGCCCGGGATTCGCATCTTGAGGCCAGCCAGATCGGCGACGCTGTTGATCTCGCGCTTGAACCACCCGGCCATCTGCACGCCGGTGTTGCCGGCCGGGAACGGAACCAGGCCAAACTGCGCATACAGCTCCCGCCACAGTTCAAGCCCACCGCCGTAGTACAGCCAGCCGTTCATTTCCATGGCGGTGAGGCCGAAGGGCACGGTGCAGAAGAACGCCGCCGCTGGCGACTTGCCGCCCCAGTAGTAGGCGGCAGCGTGGCCCATCTCGGCGGTGCCGCGGCTGACGGCATCGAACACTTCGAAGGCCGGCACCAGCTCGCCGGCTCCGTAGACGCGGACCTTGATGCGACCGCCGCTCGCGCGGGTGATCAGCGCCGCCAGATCCGCCGCCGCCGTGCCGAGACCGGGGAATCCCGCCGGCCAAGCCGTGACCATCTTCCAGTTGCGCACGGTCTCGTCGGCGGAGGCGACGGGCGCCGCCACGCTCGATGGCTGGCCCTGGCTGCAGCCGGCCAGCGCCAGACCGGAGCCCGCAGCCGCCAGACCCGCACCCTTCAACAGATCCCTGCGCTTCATGCGACGACCTCGATGGACGTATGTGTTCGCGATAGGCCGGCGTTTGAACGATCGCGCTGGCGGAGCGCGAGCTTAGCCGATGCGCGGGCGACTGCGCCCAGCCATGGCGCGGCGACGTGCGTCTCCGCAGCGGCATCGATGCAACGATGCGGGCGTCTGCGATCTCAGCTGCGGCGCGCGCGCAGCAGGGCCTCGGCCAGCGCGCCGGCCGGCGCCGGCGGCTGGTTGCGCGCCATCTGCTTCTGCGCGGCCTGGGTCGGGCGATCCTCCCGACGCGGGCCGCGCTGGGCGCTGCGCTCCTCGCCGATGGGATCGTCCAACCGCATGGTCAGGGCGATGCGCTTGCGCGGCAGGTCGACTTCCAGAACCTTGACCTTGACCACCTGCCCCGCCTTCACCACCTCGCGCGGATCCTTGACGAAGCGGTCCGACAGGGCCGACACATGGACCAGGCCGTCCTGGTGCACGCCCAGATCAACGAAGGCGCCGAAGGCGGCGACATTGCTGACCACGCCCTCCAGCACCATGCCGGGCTTCAGGTCCTTGATGTCCTCGACGCCGTCCTCGAAGCGCGCGGTCCTGAACTCCGGGCGCGGGTCGCGACCGGGCTTCTCCAGCTCGCGCAGGATGTCGCGCACGGTCGGCAGGCCGAAGCGCTCGTCGGTGAACTCGGCCGGATTCAGGCCGCGCAGGAAGGGCGCATCGCCGATCACCTCGCGCACCTGACGTCCGCACTTGGCGAGGATGCGCTCGACCACCGGATAGGCCTCGGGATGCACGCTGGAGGCATCCAGCGGATTCTCGCCGCCGTTGATGCGGAGGAAGCCCGCGCACTGCTCGAAGGCCTTCTCGCCCAGGCGCGGCACTTTCAGCAGCGCGCGGCGGCTGGCGAAGGCGCCGTGTTCATCGCGGAAGCGGACAACGTTCTCGGCGACGCTGGCCGACAGACCGGCCACGCGTGCCAGCAGCGCCGGCGAAGCGGTGTTCACGTCAACACCTACGCCGTTCACGCAGTCCTCGACGCGGCCATCCAGGGCACGGGCGAGGCGCGTCTGGTTGACGTCATGCTGGTACTGGCCGACGCCGATCGACTTGGGATCGATCTTGACCAGCTCGGCCAAGGGGTCCTGCAGACGGCGTGCGATCGAGACCGCGCCGCGCAGGCTGACGTCCAGCTCGGGCAGCTCTTTGGATGCGATCTCGGACGCCGAGTACACCGACGCCCCGGCCTCGCTGACCACGATCTTTTGCAGCTTCAGCTCGGGGTGCTTCTTGATCAGCTCGGCAGCGAGGCGGTCGGTCTCGCGCGACGCGGTGCCGTTGCCAATCGCGATCAGTTCGACGCCGTGGGCCGCGCAGGCGCGAGCGAGCTCTGCGATCGACGCATCCCAGCGGTTCGAAGGCGCATGCGGAAAGACCGTGCCGGTCTGCACCACCTTGCCGGTGCGATCGACCGTGGCGACCTTGACCCCGGTGCGAAGGCCGGGGTCGAGCCCCATCACCACCCGCGGGCCCGCGGGCGCGGCCAGCAGCAGATCCTTCAGGTTGTCGCCGAACACGCGGATGGCCTCTTCCTCGGCGGACTCGCGCGCCTTCAGCAGCAGGTCCAGCGACAGGCTGAGATGCAGCTTGAAGCGCCAGGCGTGGCGCACGGTTTCGCGCAGCCAGGCGTCGGCCGATCGACCCCGCTCGGCCACGCCCGCGCGCAGGGCAACGCGACGCTCGGCTTCGAGATGGCCGGCCGAAGTGGCAGCGGCACGGGGGTCATCGCTGGCCGCGCTGACCTGGGCCTTGGGCAGCAGGTCCATGCAGATCACGCCCTCGTTGCGCGCGCGCATCAGCGCCAGCAGGCGGTGCGAGGGAATCTTTGCGATGGCTTCGGCATGGTCAAAGTAGTCGCTGTACTTCGCGCCTTCCTGCTGCTTGCCCTCAATGACCTTGGCCTCGATCTCGCCGCTGCTCCACAGCCAGTCGCGCAGCTCGCCCACCAGGGCGGCGTCTTCGCTGATGCGTTCGATCAGGATGGCCCGTGCGCCGTCGAGTGCGGCCTTGATGTCGGCCACGCCCTTGTCGGCATCGACGTAGGCCGCGGCACGCACTTCAGGCGCCTCGGACGGGTCTTCCAGCAGGCCCAGCGCCAGGGGTTCGAGCCCGGCCTCGCGGGCGATCTGCGCCTTGGTGCGGCGCTTGGGCTTGTAGGGCAGGTAGAGGTCTTCCAGCCGGGCCTTGGTGTCGGCCGCTTCGATGTCCGCGCGCAGGGCATCGGTCAGCTTGCCCTGCTCGTGGACGCTGGCCAGGATCGCGTCGCGGCGGTCTTCGAGTTCACGCAGGTAGATCAGGCGTTCTTCGAGGGTGCGCAGCTGGGTGTCGTCCAGGCCGCCCGTCACTTCCTTTCGATAGCGCGCGATGAAAGGCACGGTGGCGCCGCCATCCAGCAGTTCGACCGCGGCGCGCACCTGGGCGGGCTGGGCGGCAATCTCTGCAGCGATCTGGGCGCTGATGCGCTGGGCGATCTGGGCGGGGTTGCGGCTGATCTCGAAAGCGCTGGAACTCATCGAAGCGGCTGGCCTTGGGTTGCGAGGGGGCCGGAGTATAGGCCGAGCGCCCTGCCCTGCCAGCGCGGCGGGTCCCTCACTCCCTCTGCGCCTTCTCCTTCTGACGCTGTAAATGCCGGGTGTTTGCAGGAGCGAGCTTGCTCGCGACCCGCTGACTTGAGAAATGGCGAAGGCTGCGGTCGCCTGCAAGCAGGCACCTACACAGAGCGCCGGCGAATCAGTGCTTTCTCGGGAACACCCGACGCGCAGCGCTGGGCTGCGACGATCGCTACACCTCGCGCAGCAGGCCCTGATCGACCAGCAGGCGCCCGGTCAGTGCGCGCCACTGCTGGGCGGCCTTGGTCGAGGTCGGGCGTTTCCAGACGGGCCTGCGTTCGGCGAGCGCCTCGGCCACCGCGACACTGCGGTTGAGCCAAGGCTGCACCACCGGAAAGCGCTCGCTGATCTGCTCGCCGATGCGGCGGTGCTGGCGGGCCTGCGGGTTGACCAGGTTCAACACGAATTGCGCCGGGCGCATCGCGGTGTTGAGGTTCTCGGCGATGCCCGCGATCTCGGCCAGCACGGCGGAGACCCCGTCGACCGAGTAGCTCTCCGGCACCAGCGGCACCACCACCTGGCGCGCGCAGGCCAGTGCGGCGGTCATGCGCAGGCCAATCGCGGGCGGGGTGTCGATCACGACCAAGTCATAGGTGCCGGCCAGCTTCTTGAGATGCCCGATCGCCTCGAAGGCCGCCGACAGGTTCAAGCGGTCGGTACTGTTCAGGCCCTTGCCGGCGGGCAGCAGGTCGATGTTGGGGTCGGGCGTTCGCATCGGCTGCGGCGCTTCGTCACCGGTGAACAGCAGGTCGCTGCCGTCGTGGCCGCGCTTCTCGCTGCGCTCGATCAAGGTGGCGGTGAGGTTGGCCTGGCCATCCAGATCCACCGCCAGCACGCGCAGCTGCTCGGCCGCGCGGAACACCAGATGCGCCGCCAGCGCGGTCTTGCCGACGCCACCCTTGTTATTGCCCACCGTCAGGATCATGGCGCCTCCGTGTCTATCCCGGTCCCTGCGTGCAGGTTCCGTTCCGAAGCCTCGCTTTCCTCGCGTGGAGCGAAGCGGGCCGCCCGCAATCGCCCGGTGGGCGCTTGCGGGCCGATGAGCCCGAGCGGAGCGACGTCCAGGCCGGGAGACAGCGCGAACCCCGCGAGATGCGTGCCCGCCCTGCCATGCCGTACCCACCAGAGTCAGAGGTTCTCCAAACACCGGCAGCTTACGCGCGCACGCCAGGTTCTGCATCGCGGAAGCTATCGCTGGATTGCGGAACGCCCGCATCCAGCGCCTAGAATCGCCGATTCCCTGGGTGTGGATGCCGACGCATGAGCAAGACCGTCCTGATCACCGGCGCCGGCAGCGGCCTGGGCCGCGCGCTCGCGCTGCGCTATGCCGCCATGGGCTGCCGCGTCGGCATCGCCGATCTGAACTTGGAGCGTGCCGAAGCCGTGCGTGCCGAGATCGAGGCCGCTGGCGGCCGCGCGCTGGCGTTTCCGGTCGACATCACCAGCGACGAGGCCTGGGCCCTGCTGCGCGATCAGGTCAATTCGACCTGGCACGGGCTCGACGTGCTGATCAACAACGCCGGCGTGGCTTCGGGCGGCGCGACGCTGGAGGCCAGCATCGAGGACTGGCGCTGGATGCTCGAGGTCAACCTGCTGGGCGTGGTGCGCGGCTGCAAGACCTTTGCGCCCGACATGCTGGCGCGCGGTTCGGGCCAGATCATCAATATCGCGAGCTTCGCCGGCCTCGCCGGCGCGCCGGGGCTGTCCTCCTACGGCGTGGCCAAGGGCGGCGTGGTCACCCTGAGTGAGGGCCTGCGCGGCGAGTTCGAGCCGCGCGGGCTCAAGGTGTCGGTGGTCTGCCCGGCCTTCTTCAAGACCAATCTGCTGGAAAACTTCCGCGGCTCCGAGCGCATGCGCAAGACCGCGGCCAAGCTGATGGAGGATGCGCGCGAAAGCGCCGATGACATCGCGAAGGCCATCGTCGATGCGGCCGAGCGCGGCGTGTTCCTGATCATCCCCACTGCCACCGAGCGCCGACGCTGGTGGATGAAGCGCTGGTTCCCGGAGTTTTACTACAAACAGGTTCAGAAGCTTATGCGCGCGCGCGGGGCCAAATCATGAGCCTGCGCTGGATGCTCTACGGCGCCAACGGCTACACCGGGCGATTGATGGCCGAAGCGGCAGTGGCGCGTGGCCTGCGTCCGCTGTTGGCCGGTCGCAATGCTGAGGCACTCAAGACGCTGGCGGAATCGCTGGATCTCGAATGGAAGGCGATCGACCTTTCCGACGCGGTCGCGTTGAGAGAGGCGCTGCGCGAGATCGATGCGGTGATGCACTGCGCCGGCCCGTTCTCGGCCACCTGCGCGCCGATGCTCGAGGCCTGTCTGGCCAGCGGCACCCACTACCTCGACATCACCGGCGAGATCGATGTGTTCGCGCATTGCCAGTCGAACGATGCGCGCGCCAAGCAGGCCGGCGTGCTGGTGCTGCCCGGCGCGGGTTTCGACGTGGTGCCCACCGACTGCCTGGCCGCGCAGCTCAAACGCGATCTGCCCGATGCCACCCATCTGGTGCTGGCCTTCGAAGCCGGCGGCGGGCCCAGCCCGGGCACGGCCAAGACCAGCGTCGAGGGCCTGGGCAAGGGCGGCCGCGTGCGCGAGAACGGCGAATTGAAGCGCGTGCCGCTGGCCTGGAAGGTGCGCTACTTCGAGCGCGAGGGCGTGCAGCGCTCGGCGATGACGATTCCCTGGGGCGATGTCTGCACGGCGTACTTCAGCACCGGCATTCCCAACATCGAGGTCTACATGGCGGTACCGCCGGCGACGATACGGCGCGTCCGACGTCTGCGCCTGCTCGGCCCGTTGCTGGGCTTGAAGCCGGTGCAGGAGTTCCTGAAGCGCCAGGTCGAGCGCAAGGTGCGCGGGCCTTCGAACGACTCACGCGAGCGCAGCGCCACCTGGGTCTGGGGCGAAGCCACCAACGCCCGCGGCCAGCGCGTCGCGCGCAGGCTGCGCACGCCGAACGGCTACACCCTGACCGTCGATGCCGCGCTGGGCATCATTGAGCGCTTGGCACAGGGCAATGTGCCGAGTGGCTTCCACACGGCCTCGCAGCTGATGGGGGCGAGCTACGTCACCACTCTGCCGGGGGTTGAGCGGACGGGGTGAGGCCCAGGCCATCGGGTCGTCTTTCGTCGGTCAAGCCCCACCCCAAGGGCTTGCACCGCGTGCGCCGCGGCCAACCCCTCGCCGCACCTGCATAGGGTGGGTCTTGACCCACCATGGCCTCGACGCCCGCGCCGGTAATCTGTTTCCCAAGCACTCACCTCCCCTGCATCAATGACGCCCGCAATGAGGCGATGCGTTCGGCTTCGTAGACGCGTTGGCAGCAGCGGGGCGAGATTTGAACTCCGGTGGGTCAAGACCCACCCTATGGGCTTCATGACCGCGGCGAGGGCCGCGGTGGGCCGAGGCCCGTCCGATTCAATCGGCCACCACAGCCCGCGCCGCTCCCAAGTTCGACACTTAATCGCGTAAGTAATTGATTCCATTGAGGCAGAGGCCTGCGATTTGCCACAACACTTGGAGGTTGGTCAGCGCGGAGGCGGTAGCTTCAGTTCCTCGAACAGTTGCAGCTGTTCCTCAGTCGGTCGGCTGATGCCGCTGTGTTCGGTCTCACCAATATGGATGCGATGGCGTTG
>JBKCVA010000051.1:0-26062 GCA_046318115.1 Lysobacterales bacterium
ACCTCGGTGATGGCGGCGATGAAGGGTCAGCGCGACATCGCCGTCGGCAACGTGGTCGGCAGCAACATCTTCAACATCCTTGCCGTGCTCGGCCTTACCGCGCTGGTGGCGCCGGGCGATGTGCCGGTCGCGGCTTCGGCCTTGCGCTTCGACATTCCGATCATGATCGCCGTGGCCGTGGCCTGCCTGCCGGTGATGTTCAACGGCTACCGCATCGAGCGCTGGGAGGGCGGCTTCTTCTTCCTGTTCTATGTGGCCTACACCGCTTGGCTGGTGATGTACGCCCAGGAGCACGCCTTGCTCGACGAGTACCGCACCGCCATGGTCTACGGCGTGCTGCCGCTGACTGCGGTGACCCTGTTCGTGATGGCCTGGCGCGGCTGGCAGCTGCGGCACACGCACTAGTCGACGGCCGGGGGGCGCGCGGGTGCCCGCGGGCTGTGGCCAGCGCAGCCTTGTGCGGCAGCTGATGAACGTAGAATCGGGGCTCCCCATCGCCCGGAGCCCCCGCCATGAAGACCCGCGCCGCTGTTGCCTTCGAGGCCGGCAAGCCGCTCAGCATCGAAACCGTCGAGCTCGAAGGCCCGCGCGCCGGTGAGGTGCTGGTTGAGATCAAGGCCACCGGCGTCTGCCACACCGACGAATTCACCCTGTCGGGCGCCGACCCCGAGGGCCTGTTTCCGGCCATCCTCGGCCACGAGGGCGCAGGCGTGGTGGTCGAAGTCGGCGCGGGCGTGAAGTCGCTCAAGCCCGGCGACCACGTGATTCCGCTGTACACGCCCGAATGCCGCGAGTGCGAGTACTGCCTGAACCCCAAGACCAACCTCTGCCAGGCGATCCGCAGCACCCAGGGCCAAGGCCTGATGCCCGACGGCAGCAGCCGCTTCTCGCTCGACGGCCGGCCGATCCGCCACTACATGGGCACCTCGACCTTCTCGAACTTCACCGTCGCGCCGGAGATCGCGCTGGCGAAGATCCGCCCCGACGCGCCCTTCGACAAGGTCTGCTACATCGGCTGCGGCGTCACCACGGGCATCGGCGCGGTGATCTACACCGCCAAGGTGGAAGTCGGCTCCAAGGCGGTGGTGTTCGGCTTGGGCGGTATCGGCCTGAACGTGATCCAGGGCCTGCGCCTCGCCGGCGCCGACATGATTGTGGGCGTCGACCTCAACCCCGCGCGCGAGGCAATGGCGCGCAAGTTCGGCATGACCCACTTCGTCAACCCGAAGGAGGTCGAGGACGACCTCGTGCCTTATCTCGTCGCGCTGACCAAGGGCGGCGCCGACTACACCTTCGAGTGCATCGGCAATGTCCAGGTGATGCGCCAGGCCTTGGAGTGCGCGCACAAGGGCTGGGGCACCAGCGTCATCATCGGCGTGGCTCCCGCCGGTGCCGAGATCAGCACGCGGCCCTTCCAGCTGGTCACCGGCCGCAACTGGCGCGGCAGCGCCTTTGGCGGCGCGCGCGGCCGCACCGACGTGCCGAAGATCGTCGACTGGTACATGGAGGGCAAGATCGACATCGATTCGCTGATCACTCACACGATGCCCCTCGAGAAGATCAACGACGCCTTCGACCTGATGCATCGCGGCGAGTCGATCCGCTCTGTGGTGGTGTACTGATGGCGATCGAAACCCTTTCGGCCCAGCGCTGCTTTGGCGGCGTGCAGGGCTTCTACCGGCATGCATCGAAGGCCTGCGGCGGGTCGATGCAGTTCGGCGTCTACACGCCGCCGCAGCCGGGTCCGCGGCCGGTGCTGCTCTATCTGGCCGGGCTGACCTGCTCGCCCGAGACCTTCGCGATCAAGGCCGGCGCCCAGCGCATCGCCGCCGAGCTGGGCCTGGTGCTGGTGACGCCGGACACCAGCCCGCGCGACACCGGCATCGAAGGCGCCACCGGCGACTGGGAGTTTGGCGAGGCCGCGGGTTTCTATCTCGATGCGACGCAGACGCCGTGGAGTGCGCGCTTCAACATGCAGCGCTATCTGCTCGATGAGCTGCTGCCGGCCGTGGCCGCGGGCTTTCCGGTGGATCTGCAGCGCTGCGGCGTGTTCGGCCATTCGATGGGCGGGCACGGTGCACTGACGCTGGCGCTCAAGAACCCTTCTGTCTTCCGCAGCTGTTCGGCCTTCGCGCCGATCGTCTCGCCCAGTCAGGTGCCCTGGGGGCAGAAGGCGTTGCCGCGCTATCTCGGCGAGGATCGCGCCGCCTGGCGTGCCTACGATGCCACCGCCCTGGTCGAGGACGGTCATCGTTTCAGCGGTGAACTGCTGATCGATCAGGGCCTCGATGACAAGTTCCTCGATGCCCAGCTGAAGCCCGAGCTGTTCGAAGCCGCCTGCGCGCGCGCCGGGCAGGCCCTGCGCCTGCGTCGCCACGCCGGCTACGACCACAGCTACTGGTTCATCCAGAGCTTCGTCGAGGATCACCTGCGGCATCATTCGGCGGCCTTGAACCCGGGCGCGTGAGCAGAGTGTTCGGCAGGCCCGCTGTGCTCTGAGCCTCAGCCTGGATCGGCCAGCGCGTAAGGCATTGCAGGCTTCGTCTCTTCGGCGAACGTCGAGCCTGGGCTCTCGCACCGGGTGCTGCTCATTCCGACGCGCTTGAAGCCCTCGTCTCGCGGACGCGCATCGGCATCGAATCGACCGCATCGATCAGCGCTTGGAGCGGATCGACGCCGCTGCGGCTGGCCTTCAGCCCACCATCGAGTCCAAACAGGTGCAGGCCCGGCCGCGGCTTGGCGCGCTCAAGCGCTTGGCGCAGCCCTGCGGTCGAAAGGCCGCTGACCTCACCGACGGCGAGGGCGGGCATGCCGCCCATCCAGTTCAGCGATTTGCCGTCCCAGCGCCATACGGACATCCGGCGCTCGCGGAGCGCCCCCGCGTGCGGCGCCAGCGTGGCCTCCAGGGCAGGTGCGAGTGCTTCGTCTACGATGACGAGGCGCCGCTGCCACTGCTGTGCGGCCAGCCAATCGCCCGCCACGGCCGCGATGGGCAGGCAGGTGAGCAGCAGGAAGAGATATCCGCGAAAGCACATGTCGCGCAGCCTGCAGCGGCTGCGGTCGAAGCTGCGTGTGTGCGTGTGCGTGTGCGTGTGCGAGCGCGCTTGGCCGGTGCATGACTGCGCCGGAATCGCCAGAACGCAGCGGCATGAGCCAGGCTCGGCTGCCCGCCACGGGAGTCGCGGCGGTTGAGCGCGACTGACCGCAGCAAGCCGCGTGATGCGTCGCACAGATCCAGAGGCCCCCGCAGTTCTCCTACCCCCGGCTGCGACGAAGTCCGACTGACAGCCGGGCCGCGCACCGACTGCGGGGGATTGCGCGGAAGCGGAGCCTGTGTCGGCCGCAGCGCTGCCCGAACGACATCGCGACACGCCCCGAAACGGCAAGGCCGCAGCCACCCCTTCGCGCCCCCGCGCCCCGGCAATCCCACACCCCGCGCCTCACGGAGCCGATCTCCGTGATCCCTGCGCGTCCCCTCAAGGAGAACCTCATGAACCCCCTGCAGATCCGCGACCTCGCCATCGTCGACATCAACCCGGACCTCCTGCTCGCACGGCTGCGCCTGTGTCGGCCGCGCATCCTCATCGTCACCGAGCCGGACCTGAGCTACGGCAGCGGCGGCTTCGGCCTGCTGCGCGTGCTGGAGGCGCTGACCACCGACAGCGGCGTCACCAACAAGCCCCTCCTCACGCTGGCCTACCGCGGCGTGCATGCCAACCCGGTGACGGTGGGCAGCGACAGCTACACCGTGCTCAACAACTTCAACTTCGCCACGGCGGCGACGCCGGTGACCGTCGCCAACTACGACCAGATCTGGCTGTTCGGCCGCATCGGCGGCAACGGCACGCTGCCGAACAATGAGATCCAGACGATTGCCAACTTCATGAATGCGGGCGGCGGCGTGTTCGCCACCGGTGACCATGGAAGTATCGGCAAGCCGCTCTGCGGCAGCCTGCCGCGCATCCGCCACATGCGCGAGTGGAGCAGCATCCCGATGGGCGGCGAGACCGACATCGATGTCGCCGTGCAGCGCATCGACACCGTGGTCGACCCCGGCGCCAATGGCCTCTACGACTTCAGCGACCAGGGAGACAGCATCCCGCAGCGGATCTTTCCGCACTACACCGTCACCCCCGATGCCACCACGCGCTGGCAGGCACGCGTGCATCCGCTGCTGATGCTGCCGGGCGCGCCGGTAGTGCGCGATGGCAACACCGGCAACCTCAACTTCAACCGCGACATCGACGTGCTGCCGGATCACCCGCACGAAAGCGTGTGCTACGCGGTCACCAATGCCGCCGTGCTCGGCGCCAACTACACGCTGGCCGGCCTCAACTTCGCCGAGTTTCCGGCGCAGTCGGCCAACCCGGCGCTGCGCGTCGGCGCCGAGCTGGTCGCCTCGGGCGTGTCGGGTGGCCGCTCGGTGCAGAACGGGGTGTGGAAGCCGCCGGTGCAGCCGCGCATGTTCGGCCTGATCAGTGCCTGGGACGGCCGCCTCGCCAACGCCTATGCGGGCCAGAGCCAGCGCCCGGGCCGCATCGTTTGCGACTCGACCTGGCATCACTACGTCAACGTCAACTTGAACGGCATGCGCCCCGGCGGTGTGCCCGACGCCAACCTGCAGAAGATCTACGCCTACTACCGCAACATCCAGAGCTGGCTGCAGCCGGCCAACCGCGTCTGGTGCCGGCTGTGGTGGGACCTCACCGTGGTGCGTCTGCACCCGCGCTTCCTCGAAGAGCTCAGCCTGCCGCAGGAGCTGAAGCCCTGGCCGGTGCGGGTCGGGCTGGGACGCGAGGCCCTGGCCCTGCTGCGCGAAGAGGGCGGCGCCGATGCCGCCGATGAGTTCATCGACGCGGTGCTGCAGGGGGACGAAGAGAGCGCCCGCATTCTGGATCTGCTGGCGCACGAGCGCATCGGCGAGACCGGCATCGACGCCGCCACCCTGCGCGCCGGTGCGCTCGGCTCCATGCTGGCGAGCGTGGCCGAAGCCCTGCCGACCGATCAGCCCGAAGCTCTGCTGAAGCGCATCGATGCGGGCCCCGAGCGCGATATCGCGGAACTCACTCGGGCGGCACGCACAGCCCTGCGCGAAGGCTTGAGCGCGGCCGCCTCACGTGCCGAGGCCACGCTGGGCCTGGTGCGTGCGCTGCGAGGCAAGGCGGAGGCCGCTGCCGACTGAGAGCAGTCCTGCGCGCCGGAAGCATGGATGTCCTGCCAAGGCTTGCCCGGCTTCGCCGCAGTGCGGAGCCGGGCAGCGCGCTGAGACCTCAGTCAGCGCTGGTCCGGCGCGCGCTTGCGCCGGTCTGCGAATCGCCGCGCACGGCCGCGATTGCCGCGGCATAGGCGGGCTCCAGATCGTCGGGGCCATCGACGCCGAAGCCGAGTTCGCGGATGCGGCCATCCATCAGGCCGTAGATCCAGGCGTGCACGCTCAGCGCCTGGCCGCGCGCCCAGGCGTCGCGCACGATCGCGGTCTGGCAGACGTTCACCACCTGTTCGATCGCGTTGAGCTCGCACAGACGGGCGTGGCGCAGGCTGTCGAGCTTGGCCTCGGCCAGCAGCGCGGCATGCCGATGGGCCACGTCGCCGACATGGCGCAGCCAGTAGTCCGCGAGGCCCACGCGCGTCCTCGCCATCGCCGCATGCACGCCGGAGCAGCCGTAGTGCCCGCAGACGATGATGTGTTCGACGTGGAGGACGTCCACCGCGAACTGGATGGTCGACAGACAATTGAGGTCCGTATGCACCACCACGTTGGCGATGTTGCGGTGGACGAAGACCTCGCCCGGCGCGAGACCGGTGACCTGATTGGCGGGAACCCTCGAATCCGAGCAGCCGATCCACAGGTATCTCGGCGCCTGCTGCGCGGACAAGCGCTTGAAGAAGCCGGGGTCCTCGGCGCGCACGGCCTCCGCCCACTGGCGGTTCTTTTCGAGCAGTTCGCGCAGCTGCGTCATGATCTGTGAAAGGAAAGTCAAAGGCGCCGCATTGTAGGCGCCGCACTCGCAGAAGCGGAATGCCGGCACGGCGCGCCAGCGCTGTGCCCGTGGGCGAGGCCGCGAATCGCTCTGCACCGCAGGCAGGCGCCTCCGGGCTGCGCGGCCTTCCCAAGCCTGTATCCGGCGCCGCAGAGGGGCTTCACATCCTGGCGCGGCACTTGCGGCCGGCGCGGTCTCCGATCAGGGCTCCGACTGCGAATCGCGCGGCCGGTTGCCCAGCGGTCCACTGCCCATCGAGATCACCTTGCCCGAGCGCGAGGCCGGCGCCGCGGCGGCCGGCGGGAGTTCGTTCTGCAGCGGCGCTGGCGGCGGCTCTCGGCCGGGCAGGTGGTTGGTCATGCGATCGAGGGTGCGGTCCAGCATCTGGATGCGGAAGTGAGTGCGCATGGCTTCGAGATCGCGCACGAAACTGCGCGCGTCATGGCGCTCACCAAACTTCACGCGGAGTTTGACTCGACCCTCTTCCGACTCCGGCAGCCCCTCCAGCACCTTGAGGTCGCGCACGCGCAGCTCGATGGATGGCATCAGCCAGAGAAAGCCGGACGAAAAGCGCACGCTGAGCAGGCTGTCCAAGGGAATACGCAGGCTGCGCATCTCGCTCATGATCACTCGGAACACCGCATCGCGCGTACTGAACTGCAGCTCCAGCCCGAACTCGTCCAGCCGCGCCAGACCCTTGACCTCGCCGAAGCCGCCGTGGGAAGTGAAGTGGAAGGGGATGGTGTCCATGGGCGGGCTCGGTGCGTTGGAATGTGGCGCGGGCAGACTGCGCCGTCCCCCTCGTTGTGACAAGACCGGCTGTAACCGGTGAGGCCTGGGGCTCGCGGCGGAGCGCTGCGGCCGGTAGTGTCGAACGTCTCGTAGTTCCGCCTCGTGCGTCGTTCTTTCCCATCTGAACGCAGGTCTGACCGTATGAGAACCGTTTCGCAGGCTGAGATTCCATTCCTGATGCTTTGCCCCCCGACGCGAAGCTGGGCGAAACGCGGACACGTGTCGCAGCCACGCCATGGCTCGGAGGGATGCGAAGCATGAATTCCGAGGTCGAAGGGCGTCCCGCCACGCCCAAGGCTCGCGGCGTGGCGCGCCGTCTCCTGCTCGCCGCAGGAGCGCTGCTCTTGATCGGCACCGTCCTGGTGGTTGCCGCCTGGCTGGTGCGCCGCGCGCCCCCCGATCCCGCGGTCGCGACCTTGACGGCGCGCTGGAAGGCCCCTGCCGAGGCCGCGGGCCCCAACGCTTTCGAGCACCTGTGGCTGATCGAGTGGGACATTCCCGAGTCCGAGCGTGCTGCTGTCGTGGCGGAGGACCGGCGTCGTGCGCTCGTGCATGCGGAGGCCTTGCAGCGTGCCGCTGCGGAGTCGGCACCGCCGCCCGTCCTGACCCGCAGCGCAAATGCCCGCTTCCCGCGCTGGCCGCTGGAGGATCTTCCGCAGTTGGACTGCGGCGGTAGCCAGTCCGAGTGCCTCGATGGACTTGCCGCGATCGATGCCGAAGCCTGGCGTCGTCTGGACAGTGCGTCTCTGCTGAGCGCTCGTTTGGCCGCCGTGCACGAGTTTGGGCATCTGCGCGTGGATGATGCGCTGCATTTCGCCACCTACCTGGCTGTCACGCCGGAGCGAACGGGCGCCTCGCGCGTGTGGCTGGCGATGGCGGCGCGCGCTTTTCGCGCGGGCTCGACGGAACAGGGATTGGGCATGGCCTGTCGCGAACTCGCTACCGCGCGACGCTTCGCCGAAGGCAGCGCGCACCTGATCAGCCGCCTGATCGAGTCGAGCCGGATAATCGAGGCCGCGCACCTCGCGGCCGATCTGCTGGCCGAGTACCCCGCCGAGGTGCCGCTGCCCGCCGAGTGCGAGGTCCTGAGTGCGCCCCTGCAGGCCCCATCGGTGTCCCTCTGCGCGGCGGTCGGGGGCGAACATCGCTGGCTTCGGCATGAGATGAAGGCTGCGTCCAGCGTGGGTGTCTCGGACCTCTGGCCTGCGGAATCCGGCCAGCCTTCGCGCCTGCTGTTCGACGGCAATCTGAGCCTGCAGTGGCGAGCCCAAGCGATGTCCTGGGCCTGCGATCAGGACCTGTTGGCGCAGATGCAGAGCGGCGACCCGGCCGTCATCCGGCGCGTGCGCGAATGGCCCGCGGATCCGCCCATGCTCCAATGCCTGGCGAACCCGGTGGGCTGCTCCCTTGATGGCGTTGCGCGGCCAGACTTGAGCGTCTACGTCGAGCGGATCCTGGAGGAAGCCGCGGCGCTGCGGATGCTGGCCGTGCTGGTCGAGCTGCGGCCAAAGTTGGCCGAGGGTCTCTCCATCGAAGAGGTGCTGGCCCAGCGCAAGCCTCCGGAGACGGTCATCGAGCCCCGTCTGGGCCTGCAGGATCAGGCCTTGATCTGGCAGGGGCCGCCACCCAAGCGCGCCCTCGGTCTCTGGCCGGTGCCGGCAAGTCGACTATCGAAGGCGCCCGCTGCAGGCCAGTCGCTGCCCTGAGTTTGCGGGCCTCCGTCCTCCCGAGGCTGCGATTGCGAAGCTCAGCCTGGATGGTTTCCCGGTCCTGTACGCAGCCCCTGCGCGGCGCCGGCCCAGCCTGCTAAGGTGCCGGGCCCTGACGCCGCCGGACCCCGGATGAAAGCCCCTGCCGCCCTGCTGGAACTGATCGAAGACGGCATTCTCGATGCCGTGATCCGGCCGCTGAAGAGCGGCAAGGAGGCGGCGGTGTATGTCGTGCGTCGCGGTGAGGAGATCTGCTGCGCCAAGGTCTACAAGGACATGGCGCAGCGCAGCTTCCAGAACCGCGTGCAGTACCAGGAAGGGCGCAAGGCGCGCGGCAGTCGCGAGGCCCGCGCCATGGGCAAGGCCACCAAGTTCGGCAAGCGCGAGGCCGAGGCCGCCTGGAAGACCGCGGAGGTCGATGCGCTCTACCGGTTTTTCGATGCCGGCGTCCGCGTGCCGCGGCCCTACGGTTTTTACAGCGGCGTGCTGGTGATGGAGCTGGTGGCCGATGCCGACGGCCACAACGCGCCGCGGCTGGGCGAGGTACAGCTCGCGCCCGAGGTCGCCCGCGACTACCACGCGCGGCTGATCCGCGAGGTGGTTCGCATGCTCTGCTGTGGCCTGATCCATGGCGACCTGTCCGAGTACAACGTGCTGGTCGACGCCGAGGGCCCGGTGGTGATCGATTTTCCGCAGGTGGTCGACGCCGCCGGCAACAACGCTGCGCGCGACCTGCTGCGTCGCGACGTGAACAATCTCAGCATCAGCCTTGGCCGCTTCGCGCCGGAGCTGATGCAGACGCGCTATGCGGAAGAGATGTGGGCCCTGTTCGAGGCCGGCGAACTCACGCCGGATACGCCGCTGACCGGCGTGTTCGAGGAGCAGCTGGCCGAGGTCGACCTCGATGCCATCGAATGGGCCATCCGCGATGCCCGCGAAGAAGCGCTGATCCGCGAACAGGGGCGGCTGGCGGCGGAGCAGGACGACTGACGCGGGCGCCGCGCGTCGTGTGCCGATCGCCAGACGGCGTGCGCGGGATGCCGTGAGGCACGGCGAGACGCAGGTTCGAGCGAGTCGTGGGCCAAGGCCCACCCCAGGCGAGGCTTACGGGGTGGTCTCAACGCCTCCGCGTCGTCGTGCCAGCAGGGCCTGTCGGCCTTGAGCGCGGGCCCGCGCGCGGTCGGCCGCCGTCTCTGCCGGTTCGCTGTCGCCGAGGAAGCGCGCCAGTGACTCGACCGTGGTGTAGCGGAACAGATCGGTCATCTGGATCGGCCTGGCGAAGCGTTGGCGCAGCTCGCCGAGCAGCTGCACCACCAGCAGCGAATGGCCGCCGAGATCGAAGAAGTTGTCCTGGCTGCCGACCTGGCTGCGGCCCAAGGCGCGGCACCACAGCTCGGCGACCACCGCCTCGGTGCCCTGCAGTGCCGTGGTGCTCGTGGCCGAGTCGACCCGCGCCACGGGCGCTGGCAGCGCGCGGCGATCCAACTTGCCATTGGGGGTGCGCGGCAGTTCGGCAAGACCGACGATGGCGGCCGGGCGCATGAACTCGGGCAGCTGCGCGGACAGCGCTTCACGCCGCCGTTCAAGCGTTGACGCATCCAGGCCTGGCGCACGCACGTAGGCGATCAGCCGCTGGTCGCCCGGCGTGTCCTCGCGCAGCACCACGGCGGCCTCGGCGATGCCGGGCAGGGCGCACAGCTTTGCCTCGACCTCGCCCAGTTCGATGCGGTAGCCGCGGATCTTCACCTGTGAGTCGGCCCGGCCCAGGCACTCGTGGCGGCCGTCCTCGCGCAGGCGGCCGAGGTCGCCCGTGCGATACATCCATGCCTCTGCCGACAGCGGCCGGAACGGATCGGGCAGGAAGCGCTCGCGAGTGAGTTCGGGCCTCCGCCAGTAGCCGGCCGTGACGCCGCCGCCTCCGATCACCAGCTCGCCGGTGAGGCCCAGCGGCAGCGGCTGCTGGCGCGGATCGAGCACGTACAGGCTCTGGCCGCGCAGCGGTCGGCCGATCGGCGTGCTCGCTTTCAGCGCATCGGCATCGACGCGATCGGCCGCCGACCACACCGTGGTTTCGGTGGGGCCATACACATTGCTGATGCGGCGGACGCCGAGCGCGGCGAGACGCTGGGCCAGCGCCGGCGGCAGGGCTTCGCCGCCAAGCAGCAGATGATCGAGTTTCGCGAGTCCCGCCGCGCAGGCGGGGTCCTCGACCAGCATGGCCGCCATCGAGGGCGTGCACTGCAGATGGGTGATGGCCTCGCGGTCGAGCAGGGCGGGCAGGCTGTGGTCCTCGCGCGCACCGGCCGCTTGGACACCGCGCTCCGCACTGAGCGCACGCAGGCGGTTGAGGTGGGGCAGGTGGTCCAGCACGGTCTGCGCGTTGATGCCGAAGTCGATCAGGCAGGCGATTTCGTCGACGTCGGCGGCGGCTACGCGTTCGACCATGGCGAGCGCGTCCTCGGGCGTGCCGAACAGGCCGCTCTCACCGAAGTAGCGCTGGAAGGCGAACTCGAGCAGGGCGTCCATGTCGGCCTCGTTGGCCTCGGCGAAGAAGGCGTCCAGGCTCTTGCCCTGCTCGGCATTCAGCTGTTGCTTGAAGGTCGGGAAGTGCCAGGCGGCGGCCTTCACCAGCGCCATGGCGCTGCGCAGGTAGTCCTTCATCGGTCCGCGAACGGCGGCTTCGACCGCGGCGCGGCTGTCGCCGATGAAGCTGTGCAGCATCAGGGTGACGGTGCCGCGCCCGGCGTGCCCGGCTTCGCGGCGGGCGCGGCGGTAGGCGGCGATCTTGGCGCGCACTTCTTCCACCGTCTGGCCGAGCAGGTGGGTCAGCACGTTCGCGCCCAGCCGACCGGCTTCAGCGAAGGTTTCAGGGTTGCCGGCGGTGGTCACCCACAGCGGCAGCTCGGCCTGCACGGGCCGCGGCAGGGTGCGCACCTCGACCTCGCCCTGCGGGCCGGGAAAGCGCAGGGTTTCGCCGCGCCACAGGCGCTGCACCTGCTCGGCCGACTCGAACATCACCTGCTTGGCGCGGGCGTGGTTCTCGGGGCGCAGCGCGAAGTCGGGCGCAGCCCAGCCGGCGGCGATCGACAGGCCGACGCGGCCGTTCGAGAGGTTGTCCACCACCGCCCACTCCTCGGCGATGCGAATCGGATGGTGCAGGGGCACCACGCAGCTGCCGGCGCGCAGGGCCACGCGCTCGGTGATGGTGGCCAACGCAGCCGAGGTGACGGCCGGGTTCGGGTAGAGGCCGCCGAAGCTGGCGAAGTGGCGCTCCGGGGTCCACACCGCGCTGAAGCCGTGGGTATCCGCGAAGCGCGCGGCGTCCAGCAGCAGCCGGTACTTGTCGCGGGCCTGCAGCTCGGCCTCGCTGGCGACGTTCCAGAAGAACAGTCCGAATTCGATGGGCTTGGCTTCTACAGAGGGGCTGGACGGCCGCGACTTCTGCCGGCGTGCATCGGCATAGAGCACCACGCGATAGCCGCGCGCCAGCGTCCACAGCAGCTCCAGCACCGAGATGTCGAAGCTGATGCTGGTCACCGCCAGCCAGGTGCCTGTGCCTTCACCCAGCACCGCATCCATGCCGTCGAAGAAGCGCAGCACGTTCGAGTGGTGAACCATCACGCCCTTGGGTTGTCCGGTGCTGCCCGAGGTATAGATCAGATAGGCCAGCGCATCGGGATCCGGCGCGCGCGCCGGCAGCTCGGCCTCGATGCTGTCGGCGTTGATGTCGAGTGTGTTGGCGTGCGCGATCAGCGGCGCAGACTCGGCATCGGTCAGCAGCAGGCAGATCTGCGCGTCCTCGGCCATGTAGCGCAGGCGCTCGGCGGGGTACAGTGGATCCAGCGGCACATAGGCCGCGCCCGCTTTCAGCGTGGCGATCAGGCCCACCACCAGCTCGACGCCGCGCTGCAGCAGCAGGCCGACGCGCTCGCCGGGTTTGACCCCTGCGGCCGCGAGTCGTCGCGCCAGCCGTGTGGCGCGCGCCTCCAGCTCGGCATAGCTGAGGCGCTCGCCCTCGAAGCACAGGGCCTCGCGCTCGGGCGTGGCGGCGGCCTGTGCAGAGAGCAGGGCGTCAATGCTCGTGTGCTGGAGCGGACTCCGCGCGTCGCTCGCATACGGCTCGCCCTGGGCGAGGTCGAACAGGCGCGCGCGCGCTTCGGGCGACAGCAGGCTCAACAGGCCGGCGGCGAGACCCGGCTGCGACTCGGCCTCGGTGTGCAGGGCTTCGATCGCGTCCGCCAGTCGACGCAGTGCGGACGCGCTGAGCTGGCTGCCGTCGCTGGCCAGCGCGAGCTGTCCGTCCTCGGCCCAGAGCAGGGTGAGGGCGGCGGCTGCGGGCGCTGAGCCCGTGTCAGAGTGGGCGCGCTCCATGAGCGGATCGATCGATGCGACCCGCTGCAGGCGCACTGGCAAGCCGAGCGGCGTCGCTCGTCCGCGCAAGCCGGGCTCGCGCGCGAACAGATCGCTGAACACGCCGCCGACGCTGTCTGCGCGCGCGATCGCGGCCTGCAGCTGTTCGGTGAAGTTCGACAGCGGGGCTTGGTAGTCGGGCCGAAGCAGGGCAGGCCAGAGTGGCGTCAGCAGACGCGCATCGGGCGCGTGCACCGTGGCGATGGCCAGGGGCAGGGCATCGACGCAGGCGCAGCGCGCGATCGCGAGCAGGGCTGCGGACAGGCCATCGACGCCCCGGGCCTGCAGGGGAATGCGGCTGTGCTGAGAAGACCAAGCCACGCCTTGAAGGCGGCTCGCTGCTGGCGCTGACGCGGTGGCTGAGCCTGAAGTGAGGGGCAGGGTCGAAGTCGAGGCTGGAATCGAGCCCCAAGTCGAAGCCGAGACCGTTGCCGGGACCGTAGAGGACGCGGCATCCGCCACGGGCGTCGAGGCCACATCCGCAAACGGCAGCCTCAGCGATTCAATCGCCCGCAGCGTCGTGATCGCCTCGCGCTCCCCGCGCGCCACGGCGCGCACATAGGCTGGACCCTGGCCCACCGTGGCCCGGATGTTCCCCAATGCCGATGCCGATGAAGGCGGTGACCCCGATGCCGACGAGGATGTACCGGGGCGGGATTCGGCCAATCTTGGGTCAGGGCCCGCCCCATGGTTCGCGGGCGCGCATTCGATGCGCGCCGGAAGATTCGCTGCCAGCTCGCCGGGATCGATCGGCCCGCCTTCGAGACAGCTCAGCGTCTCGATGCACAGCGCGCCCTCGCCGCAGGCGATCACCAGGCCCTGTGCGTCACAGCGGAGTACGCTGCCCGGGCTCGCGCCGTTCGATCCGGGCCCCCCGCCTGTCCCGCGCGCCTCATCCAACGCGCGCGCGCGCCGCACCAGCAGATCACCTGACGGCAGACGCAGGCGCGGCAGCAGCAGCGGATTGGGATAGGGCCCGAAGTCCAGCGCCCGCACCTGCCGCTCGAGTTCGGCGGCTGGCGCACGGAAGTCGAGCACGGCCGCCTGCAGCGGGCGTGCATTCGCACCGAAATAGCTGCGCTGGCCGAAGTCCTGCGCGATCGGCGTGAGCTCGCCGCTCTCCAGCGCATCCAGCAGGCGTTCGAAGCCGTTGAGTCCAGCCTCGTAGCAGCGGGTGTTGAGCTCGAAGGCGGTGCTGCCCGCGGGGATGTCGAAGTGCTCCTGCACCAGCAGCTCTCCGGCATCGGCGCGGTCGGCCATGCGGTGCCAGCTCACGCCGTGTCGCGCCTCGCCGTGCAGCAGCGCCCACGCCGGTGCGTTCAGGCCGGCATAGCGCGGCAGCGGGCCGTCATGGAAATTGATCGCGGCGATCTGAGGTCGCGCCAACAGGTCGGCCGGCAACATGCGCAGCCAGGTGATGTTGAGCAGCAGATCGAACTCGCCCAGGTCTTCGGCCGTCAGTGCATCGTGGTGATCGAACAGCGGAAGGTCGTGTTCACGCGCCCAGGCCCGCGGTCGGGCGGCATCGCTGATCACCGCGATCACGCCGTGGCCGCGCGCGCGCAGACGCTCGCCGCACTCGATCATCAAGGACTGCTCGCCCAACAGGACGCAGCGGAAGCTCGGGCTTGTAGACACAGCGGGGCTCGATTCTTGTGTGGAGGTATGTGCGGGGCAGGGGCATCGGCGCGTCGTGACGCGGCCCAGGCTCAGCCTGCCCTGTCGGGTGGCCCGTCCGGCGGGGTGGCGAAAAAGCTATGTACCATCAGTCGCTTGCAATGTTTTTTGCGGCTTGTCCGTGCGGCGGGCTGCGGCGGAACGCGAACGCTGCATAGCCTGCAAGTGCGATTCTAATCACACTTTCACGGCATTTTGGCTTAGATTTGTGATGCGCAGCACGTTGCGCCAACGCCCTGATCCATGAGCGACCTCGACCCCAACGCCCACATCGCCATCGTCGGCCTGGCCTGCGATTTCCCGCAGGCGGCCACGCCCCCGCAGTTCTGGTCCAACCTGATCGAGGGGCGCTGTGCGGTCGCCGATCTTGACGAGGCCACGCTGCGCGCAGCGGGCGTGATTGAAGCCGATCTCGCCCAGCCAAACTACGTGCGCGCCGGCATCCGGCTGGACGGCCACGACGAATTCGATGCCGCCTTTTTCGGCCTGTCGCCGCGTGAGGCCGCGGTGATGGATCCGCAGCACCGCCGCTTTCTCCAGTGCGCGTGGAACGCGCTGGAAGACGCTGGCTACCGTCCCGATGCGCACGACCGCCAGACCGGCGTGTTCGCCGGCTCGGGCATGCACTGGTACCTGCTGCGCAATCTGATCGGCCATCGCGAACTGCTCAGCGACATGGGCGAGTTCCTGGTGCGTCACCTGTCGAACGACAAGGATTTCCTGTCGACGCGGGTGTCCTACCAGCTCGACCTGCGCGGGCCCAGCCTCAATGTGCAGACCGCGTGCTCGACTTCGCTGGTGGCGGTGCACCTGGCCTGCCAGAGCCTGCTGGCCGGCGAGTGCGACATGGCGCTGGCCGGCGGCTCGACCATCGAGGTGCCGCAGGGCCAGGGCTATCTGCATCGCGAAGAGGAAGTGCGCTCGCTCGACGGTCGCTGCCGCGCCTTCGACGCCGACTCCAGCGGCACCGTGTTCGGCAGTGGCTGCGGTCTGGTCGTGCTGCGCCGGCTGGGCGATGCCCTGCGCGATGGCGACCACATCGTCGCGGTCATCCGCGCCACCGCGATCAACAACGACGGCGCCGGCAAGGCCGGCTACCTCGCGCCCAGTGTCGATGGCCAGGCCGAGGCGATCGCGACGGCGCTGACGCTCGCGGGCGTGGACGCCGACAGCATCGGCTACGTTGAGGCCCACGGCACCGGCACGCGGCTGGGCGATCCGATCGAGGTCGCCGCGCTCACCCAGGCCTTCGACGGCGCGACAGCGCAGGGCTGCGCGCTGGGCTCGGTCAAGACCAATATCGGCCACCTCGACACCGCCGCCGGCGTCGCCGGCCTGATCAAGACCGCCCTGTGCCTGCAGCACGGCGAACTGCCGCCCTCGCTGTTCTTTCGCCGCGCGAACCCCGAGATCGACTTCGCCCGCAGCCCCTTCTTCGTGGCGGCCGAGCGGCGCGCCTGGCCGAAGGCGCAGGGGCCGCGTCGTGCCGGGCTGAACTCGCTGGGCGTGGGTGGCACCAATGCCTTCGCGGTGCTGGAGCAGGCGCCGCCGGCCGCTGCACGCACCGATGCGGAAAGCGCCTTGCCGGTGACCCTGCTGCTGTCGGCGCGCACACCCGAGGCCTTGCGCCAGCGCGCGGCGGAACTTGCCCAGCATCTGCGCCAGCAGGCGCCGGCCCTGCGCGACGTTGCCTACACCCTGCGCGAGGGCCGCGTACCGATGGGCCAGCGTCTCGCGCTTTCGGCGCGCAACGCTGTCGAGGCCGCCGACCAGCTGGCGGCGCTCGCCGTCGATGCGCGTGCGATCAGCACTGCGGCCAAGACCGCGTTGCCGATCGTCTTCGCCTTCCCCGGCCAGGGCGCGCAGCGCGTCGGCATGGCGCGCGCGGTGGCGCAGGCGGATGCCGGCGTGGCGGCGGCCCTGCAGGACTGCGTGAGCGTGCTGCGTGGTCTCGATCGTGAAGACGTGGTCGAGCTTCTGCTGAGGGCGGACGATTCGCCCGGCAACCGGGAGCGCCTGCGTCGCACCGAACTCACCCAACCCGCGCTGTTCTGCGTCGAGTACGCGCTGGCCCGCGGCCTGCTGGCACGGGGCCTCACGCCTGCGGCCCTGGTCGGACATTCGCTCGGCGAGTACGTGGCGGCGACGCTGGCCGGCGTGTTCGCGCTGCCGGCCGCGATCGAGCTGATCTGCACGCGCGGCCGGCTGTGCGCCGAGGCCGGCGCCGGCGCGATGCTGGCGGTCAACGCCGGGCTCGATGTGCTGCGCCCGGTGCTCGACGACAGCGTCGATATTGCCGGGCTCAACTCGCCGCAGCAGACCGTGCTGGCCGGCAGCGTCGAAGCCATCGATGCCATCGCGGTGAAGCTCGAAGCCGCCGGTCACGGCCTGCGAAAACTGCAGACCTCGGGCGCTTTCCATTCGCGCCTGCTCGACCCGCTGCTCGATGCCTTCCGCGCGGCGGTGGCCACCGCAGGTCCGCGTGCGCCGTCAAGCGGCCTGCGCATCGTCTCCAGCCTGAGCGGCGACTGGCTCGGCGCCGAGCAGGCCGCCAGCGTCGACTACTGGGTGCAACACCTGCGTCGCCCGGTCGATTTCATCGCCGCGCTGACGCGACTCTCGGAACTGGGCGAGCACGTGCTGCTCGAACTCGGCCCTGGCCGCACCCTGCTCCGCTTCGCTGAGGCTTCCAACCCGCAGGCTCGGGGCGTGGCAACGCTGGAAGTGCCGGGCGGCGATGAGGCCTGCGCCTGGTTCGCCCTGCCGGCTGCGCTGTGGGCGCAGGGACATGCGCTGGATACGCAGCGCTGGCCGCAGCCGACGGGTCGGCGCCTGCCGCTGCCGACCTATCCCTTCGCGCGGGTGCGGCACTGGATCGAGCCGGCGCGAGCGCAGCAGGAACCACCGCGCGCGGTCGAGTCCGGCTTCGGCGACTGGCTGCAGGCGCAGGACTGGCAGAGCGTGCCGCTGCCGACGCCGGACGTCGCGCTTTCCGGGGCAGCGCTGATCCTGCTCGATGCGCACGGCCTCGGTCTTGCGATGGCGGAGTCGCTGCGGGCTCTGGGGGTGTCGGTGCGCTGCCTGCAGCGCGGCGCCGAGCTGCAGCTCGACGGCGAGGCCCTGCAGCTGGATCCCGAGCAGGACGCGCACTGGCAGGCGCTGGCGGCACTGCCTGCACCCAGTCATCTGATCGATCTGTGGTCGCTCGATGGACTCGATGCGTCCGCGCCCGAACAACAGCGCCTGTGCTTCGAATGGCCGCTGCGGATGGCGCAGGCGCTTGGCGCCTGGTGCGAGCGCGAAGGCGGTCTGCAGCTGCTCGGCTCCAGCGTGCTGGCGCAGGCGGTGGGCGACCCCGCCACGCTGCAGCCGCTGCAGGCCCTGCGCGCCGGCGTGCTGCGCACCTGGCCGCAGGAGGCCAGCGGGCTGCGCTCGGCCTGGATCGACCTCGATCCCTCTCATCTTCGGCAGCCGCAGTCCGGCGCGCGCCTGCTGCTGGCGGAGCTGGCCGCACGCCTGCCCGACGATACGGTCGCGCTGCGTGGCCGGCGACGCCTGCGGCCGGTGTGGACGCCCCTGCAGCTGCCGCGCGGCGTCCCGCAGGCCGCGTTCAAGGCCGGTGGCCGCTATCTCGTCACCGGTGCCTTCGGTGGTGCCGGCCAGGCCCTGGTCGAACATCTCGCACGCCTGCCCGATGTGCATCTGTGGCTGGTCGCACGGTCGGCGCTGCCGACCGAGGCCACCCATCCGCGCCAGCGCTGGTTGGCGGCGTTGCGCGGCTTTGGCGCGCGCATCGAAGTCTGCGTGGCCGACGTCTGCGACGGCGCGGCCTTCGCTGCCGCCACCGAGTCGATTGAGGCGCTGGACGGCGTCTTCCATGCCGCCGGCGTGCTCGACGACGGCCTGATCGCGCGCAAGTCGATCGAGGCCGCGCGACGCGTGCTGGCGCCCAAGCTTGCGGGCGCGCGGGCGGTCGCAGCGCTGGCCGAGCGCAGCGGGGCCGGTTTCGCGCTGTATTTCTCCTCGCTGAGCGCGCAGATGGGCGCCTCGGGCCAGATCGACTACACCGCCGCCAATGCCGCGCTCGACGCCTTCGCGGCGCAGGCCGATGCGCTGAGCGCGCACACCCGGCACGTGGCGCTGGCCTTCAGCATCTGGCGCGAGGCCGGCATGGCCGCGCGCCTGGCCGCCGAACTCGGACTGGCACCGGCGCCGCTGGCCGACGCCGTGCCCACGACGCATCCGCTGCTGTCGCGGCGACTCGACGAGGCCGGTGGCCGCGTGCGTTTCGCCGGCGTGCTCGATCCGCACAGCCACTGGGTGCTGGATCAGCACCGGCTGGTCAGCGGTGAGGCCCTGCTGCCGGGCACCGGCTATCTCGACCTGCTGGCCTGGGCGCTCGCGGAATACACGGGCGCCTTCCAGGGTTTCGAGCTGCGCGACCTGCGGTTTTCGGCGGCCTTCAAGCTGGGGCCCGACGAGCAGCGCCGGCTGGAACTCAGCCTGCAGCCGCTGGCGGAATCGGCGTTCGAGGTCTGCATCGAGAGCCAGGGCGCCGCGGCCGACGATCGCGTCGAACACCTGCGCGTGCGCGTCGACTGTGCGGTATCCGCGGAAGCCCCGGTGCTGCTGCTGGCACGCCCGCGCAGCGCGCGCGAGCCGCGCTATGCGCATCCGCAGCTGCGCTTTGGCCCGCGCTGGGACTGCCTGCGACGCTTCGAGGTGGGCGAGGGTGAGGCGGAGCTGGAGTTGCAGCGCACGGACGACGCGAGCGACGAGCTGCATCCCCTGCATCCGGCCCTGTTCGACATGGCCATCGGCGCCGCCCAGGGCGCGCTCGCGCCCGAGGGCGTCGACGCCGCGCGCCTGCTGCCCTTCCGTTACGGAAGCCTGCAGGTGTTCGCGCCCCTGCCCGAGCGTGTGCTGAGCCGCCAGCGCGCCCGTGCCGAGGGGGGCGATCTCGTGCTCGACATCGACCTGCTGGATGCGAGCGGACATCGCGTGCTGGCCCTGCGCGATTTCGTGCTGAAGCCTGCGCGCGCACTCGCTGCCAGCGCCGCGCCGATCCGCCTCAAGCGCCCGGCCGCCGGCAACCGTCTGCTGGAGGTGGGTTTCCGCCAGGGCTTCAGCCATGCCGATGCCCTGGCTGCGATCGAGGCCGTGCTGCGTCAGCCGGGCCCTGCCCAGATCGCGCTGTCGCGCCGACCCGTCGCCGAACTGATCGCGGCTACGCGCACCCCCCAGGTCGAAGACGTCGCCGGCTCCGATGCCGGGCTGCCGTCCACGCCGGTTCAACGTCTGCCGGGCGGTACGCCCTACGTGGCGCCCGAGGGCGAGGTGCAGCGGCAGCTGGTCGCGCTGTGGGAAAGCCTGCTCGATCTGTCCGGTATCGGAACGGCCGACGACTTCTTCGCACTCGGTGGCCACAGCCTGCTGCTGACGCGCGCACTGTCGCGCCTCAAGCGTGAGCGTGGACTGGCGCTGCCGGTCGAAGCGGCATTCGAAACCCCGACCATTGCCGCCTGGTCGGCCCTGGCGCCTGCGTCCGCTGCCCCGGCCGGGCCGCAGTTGAAGCGCGTCGACCGCAGTCGCTTCCGCGCCTGAGCGCCTGCTTTCGCCACTCCACTCCAGCCCCCATCCGATGACCTCCGCCATGAGCGAAGCGCCTGAGCTGTACCGCTTTCCGACCACCTTCAGCCAGCGCCAGCTCTGGTACGTGCAGGCCACGGCGCCGCAGACGACGGCCTACAACATTCCCTTCGCCTTTACCCTGCGCGGCGCGCTTGATGTATCGGCGCTGGAGCGCGCAGTGGCGGAGCTGGTGGCCCGTCACGATGCCCTGCGCACCGTCTTCGAAGTGCATGGCGAGGAAGTGCGTCAGGTGGTCGACATGGCGCTCACGCTGTCGATCGAGCACATCGACCTGAGCGCGATCGCGTCCGCGGCGCGCGCGCAGGCGCTGGCCGAACAGCGCGCGCGTATCGCCTGCCATGTGTTCGATCTCGCGCGGCCGCCGCTGCTGGTGCTGCGCCTGCTGAAGCTGGGCGAGAGCGAGCACGTGCTGCTGCTCTGCGTGCACCACATCGTGATGGACCATCTGTCGGTGCTCGCCTTCGGCCAGGAGCTCAGCGCGCTGTACGCCGATTACCGGCAGGGCCGCACGCCGGCGGCGCCCGCCGAGGGCCTGCAGTACCCCGACTATGCGGTCTGGCAGGCGGAAGCGCTGGACACCGCGGCAATCGAGCATCGGCTGCCGCACTGGATCGAATCCCTCGCCGGCTTTCCGCATCAGCTGGAGCTGCCCACCGACCATCCGCGTCCGCCGCTGCAGAGCTTCGAGGGCGAGGAGCTGCGGGTGGCCTTCAGTCCCGAGTTGAGCCGCGCGCTGCGGGCGTTCGCGCAGGCCGAGCAGCAGACCCTGTTCGCCGTGGTGCTGGCGGGTCTGGGCCTGCTGATGCGCGGCTACACAGGTCAGGACCGCGTCATCGTCGGCTGCCCCTTCGCCAATCGGGGCGCCGAAGAGCTGGAGTCGGTCATGGGCCTGTTCATGAACCTGCTGCCGGTGGGCCTGGCAATTGACCCACAGCAGGGTTTCAGCGCGCTGGTGCGCGAGGCGCGGCGGCAGATGATGAAGGCGCAGGGCGTGCAGGACACGCCCTTCGAGAAGATCGTGCAGGCGCTGGGCGTGCAGCGCGACGCCGCGCGCAATCCGCTGGTACAGGCCTGGTACACCTTCCAGGACGCACCGATGGCGCTGGCGTTGGACGGGCTTGAAGTCGACAGCGAGCCGCTGCCCAACGGCGGCGCCAAGCTCGACCTCTCGTTCTGGTTCTGGGACGACGGTGCGCGCATCCAGGGCCTGATCGAGTTCGACAGCGCGCTGTTCGAGCGCGCCAGCATCGAGCGACTTGCGGCACGCCTTGAGCGCGTGCTGGCGCAGGCCGTGGCGACCCCGCAGCAGCCGGTGGCCCGGATCAGCCTGATCGCCGACAGCGAGCACGAACGTCTCGAAGCGATGAGCGCCGGGCCGGCGCCGGCGCGCGACTGGTGCAGTCCGCACGCGGCCTTCTTCGAGCGCGCGCAGCGTGAGCCCGGGGCGATCGTGCTGGAGGCCGCAGACAGGCACTTCAGCGCGGCCGAGCTCGCCGCGCGCGCAGATGCCCTGGCCGAAGCGCTGCAGGCGCGCGGCGTGGCGGCCGGTGACATCGTCGGCGTGGCGCTCTCGCGACGCAGCGATCTGGTCGCCGCCCTGCTCGGCGTGCTGCGCGCGGGCGCCGCCTGGTTGCCGCTGGACCCGGAGCTGCCGGTCGATCGTCTGCGCTACATGCGCGAAGACGCCGGCGCGGCGCTCGTGATGGTGGATGCCGATAGCGCCGGCCTGTTCGATTCCGCCGAATCGCTGTCGGTGGAGACGGTCGCGCGCACGCCCGGTGCCGGCTTCGCGCCCGCGCCGGAAGCGCCAGACAGCCTGGCCTATGTCATCTACACCTCGGGCAGCACCGGCAAACCCAAGGGCGTGCGCATTCCGCGTCGCGCAGTCGGCAACTTCCTCGCCGCCATGGCGGATGCGCCCGGCCTCGCGCCGGGCCAGCGCCTGCTCGCGCTCACCACCTGCGCCTTCGACATCAGCGTGCTCGAGCTGCTGCTGCCGCTGGCGGCCGGCGGCTGCGTGGTGCTGGGCCAGCGCGCGCTGCTGGAGGCGCCGGGACGCTTGGCCGCAGCCCTGCGCGAGCAGCGCATCGATGTCTTCCAGGCCACGCCCTCGACCTGGCGCCTGCTGCGCGCCGAAGACTGGGGCGGGCAATCGAATCTCATGGCGCTGACCGGTGGTGAGGCGCTGACGCCCGAGCTCGCGCAGTGGCTGTGCCCGCGCGTGGGCGCACTGTGGAATCTGTACGGGCCGACCGAGACGACGGTCTGGTCCAGCCTGCAGCGCATCGAAGCCGAGACGTGGGAGCGCTGTCCGATCGGCCGCCCGATCGCCAGCACCGGTCTGCACGTCGTAGACGCCGAGCTGCAGCGGCTGCCCTGTGGCCTGCCGGGCGAGCTGCTGATCACCGGCGCAGGCCTGGCCGAGGGCTATCACGCGCGACCCGAGCTCACGGCCGAGAGGTTTGTGGCCCTGCCGGAGACCGGCCAGCGCGCCTACCGAACTGGCGACATCGCCCTGCGACTGCCGACGGGTGAGCTGCTGCATCTGGGGCGTCGCGATCACCAGGTCAAGCTGCGCGGCTATCGCATCGAACTGGGCGAGATCGAGGCCGCGCTGTGTGCGCATCCGCGGGTGGAGTCTGCGGTGGTCGCGGTGCATGGCAACGAGGACGACCAGCGTCTGCTGGCCTGGGTGGTCGGCACGCAGCCGGAGCCCACGCCCGCAGAGCTGCGTGCGCATCTGGCGAGCCGGCTGCCGGCCTACATGCTGCCCCAGCAGCTCCTCAGCCTTCCTTCGCTGCCCCTGCTGCCGAACGGCAAGCTGGATCGTGCCCGTCTGCCGCTTCCCCAGCCCGGTACGGATGGGCAGGCAGGCGACAGCGCTGCGTCTGCAGCGCTGTCGCCGACAGCGCTCACGCTGCTCGCGATGGCTCGCGAGCTGCTCGGGACCTCGGATGTGCAGATCGGCGACAACTTTTTCGACGCTGGCGGCCACTCGCTGCTGGCGCTGACGCTGGCGACCCGCGTCGAGAAGCAGCTGCGGGTGAAGCTGTCGCTGTTGGCGATCGCGCAGAGCAGCCTTGGCGCGCTCGCCGCGCAGATCGACAGCGCGGAGCCTGGAAGCCAGAGTGCGTCACTGGCGGCCGAAGCCCAGCGTTCCCAGCGATTGGGGGCGCGCGTCGCGCGGCTGTTCGGATTCGGGCGCTAGCGGCCCGCCGTGCCCTTGCCCATGCTCTTCGCTCGCGCGAATTGGTCAGGCGGGTGCTGCAGCACGGCGTCTCGCGCGAGCAGCGCGCGACCATCGCCGTGCGAGGCCGACGCGGCTCAGAGCAGCGCGTGCGGAATGTCGTCGTAGCGCTTGGAGTATGTGAGACGCTCGGCGCGGCAGAAGCCGCTGCCCATGGTGA
Source organism: Lysobacterales bacterium (assembly GCA_046318115.1). Classification (GTDB taxonomy): domain Bacteria; phylum Pseudomonadota; class Gammaproteobacteria; order Xanthomonadales; family Xanthomonadaceae; genus Aquimonas. Next base: position 23,629 of record JBKCVA010000051.1, read on the forward strand.
AGCTGCGGCAGATGCTGGGCCGCTGGCTGTAGATGCTGCAGCACATCTGCATGCGGTCGACGGCGACACACCAGCCGTCCTCGTCGCGCGCCATCACTTCCAGTCCTTCCGGAGTGTGTTCGGTCAGGTGCCGCGGCACGATGTCGTCGGGCATCACCACCACGGTGAGGCGGCAGCACACGGCTTCGCAGTCGTCGCACTGCACCTTGGGGTCGACCAGATGGTCGTCGGGGAGAATCTCGAAGGGCACGCGCGGCTCCGACAGGGGGGAACGCACTCGGCGCGGGCCGAACACGGCGTGCAGGGTCGCATGTTGGCGCGACTCGCGGGTGAACGCGGGCCGCGCTTTGCTCAAGGCGCCTGAAAAAACCCAGATGCCGTAGCCAGGGCGCGCAGAGGCGGCCGCAGCAGGCGGATGACTCTCGCATGCTCTCAGTTCAGCGCAGGACAGCCCACAGGGCGATGCCGACCGGAAGCGACCAGAACAGCAGCGTCAGTCGCCGCTGCCCCCGTGTCAGGCTGCGCGGCGGCGCGAGATTGAAGAGCACGCTGCCGAGCAGCCACAGGGGCGCCAGCAGGACATCGCACAGCCAGCACTCGCCGCGCAGTGCGCCTTGCTTTTCCTCGGGCGTCATCCGCGAGTTCCGTCGACGTTGGCGGCCTGCATGGACACCTGCTTGCCGTTGGCCCTCTGACGGCCGATCTCGACAAAGCCGAAGCGCGCGTGGAAGGCAGCCGAGACCGGGTTGGGTGGATCGAGGTCGTACTCGCAGACCACCGAGTCGAAGCTGGACGCGCGGGCGAAGTCAAACAGCGCCTTGTACAGCTGGCGCCCGCAGCCCCGGCCCTGGGCGGACGCCGCGACCACGACGCGGTCGATGTAGAGGAAGCGACCGCCGCGCGCGTCGAACCAGCGGTAGTTGGGGCTGCCATAGTCTGCGCCGGGTGCAAAGGCCAACAGAAAGGCGCAGACGCCGGTTTCGTTCTCGATCACCTGATGCCAGTTCGCCTGTGCGTGCAGGTGCGCCAGCTTCGCCGAATCCAGCGGGCTCAGGTACTGCACCTGTTCGGCGTTCAGCGCAAGCAGGCGGGGAAAATCCTGGGGCGTGGCCTGGCGTAGGTGCATGTCATCGCCGGTGAGCGTCCTTGAGGTCGCCAAGACTGGGCCTGCATCGCCAAGCCTTCAAGCGGCCAAGGCCTGTCTTGAAGGCAGGGCGGCCCGGGCGCGAACCCGGGCCGCCGTGGAGGCAGGCGAAGCTGAGATCGGAGCGTGTGAGAACCCAGACGCCGTAGCAAGGGCGTCCCCGGTGCCTTCGTGTCAACGCGCGGTGCGTGAACTCAAGTGAGTTTGCAGGACCCGATGATCGCGGAGCTCGCGTAGCGCTTTGCCGCCACGGGCGTCCAGAGGCGGCCGCCGTGGACGGATGGTTTCTTCACATGCTCTCAGTCGGTCAACTGCTTGAAGTAGCGGGTCCAGCCGCGGACGCCGCCGCTGTCGCCGATACGCTCGAAGCGGGCGCGGCGGTCGCGGGCGATGCCGTCCTTCCAGCTGGCCCAGCTGCTGACCGTGTTGCTGCCCTGTTCGGCGCTGAACTGCTGATGCCAGCCGCCGATCACCGCGTAGCTGTGCTTGACTACGGCCGAGGTGCTGCAGGAGGCCATGCGCGTGTAGGTGTGCCGCATGGTGGCGCTGCTGGTCCGCTGGATCCAGCTCGACAGTCCGGCGTCGCAGTCGGTTTCGGTGACGCCGTACCCGCCCGGCCCCATCGTGCCGCAGTGGTTGTCGATGAAGAAGTTCATGCCGTCAGCACCACAGGAGCCGCCGCCCGCCTTCTGCTGGGTCAGCTCGAACAGCGTGGTGGCATCGGCGAGCAGCACCGGGGCATCCAGCTGCTCCACCACGCCGCGCAGGGCGACCTGGTCGGCGATGGCGCGCTCTTCAAGGGCGTACTTCGGCGTCGGCGCCGGCCCCTCGCGCAGGCCCTCAATGCTCGGGCTCGCGCCGTCACTGGCGTAGGTCTTGGATTCGCTGAACACGCCTTCCAGTTCGACCAGCAGTCGCGGCACGGGCACGTGGTCCGGCGTCATCCGCAGGAACATTTCCAGCGGCGTGGCGCCGGCTTCGCTGTCCAGCGCGGCTTCGGCAGCACCTGCGGGCGCAGTCTGGCCGACGACGATCTCGCGGGTGTCTGGAAACGACAGGAACTGGACGTGGCGCCCGTCCTTCAGCGCAAGCTCGGCCAGGGTCTGCATGCGCACGCCCTTGGCGGGCTCGACGCGCGGGAACTCGGCGGCCGCGGTGGTGCTGATGAGCGCGGCGATGGCGAGGGTGAGCAGGCGCAGGGCGCCCGAGGGTTTGGATGTCGCGATGGTCATGGAAGTCTCCTGAGTGATGCAGAGTGGTCTGCATCGACAGTTGCGAGATTCCATGAGC
>JBKCVA010000052.1:0-8980 GCA_046318115.1 Lysobacterales bacterium
GCCGCAGGCGCTCGTAGGCGTGACCGCGCGCCCCCGTGGCCGCCGCACCCAGTTGCTCCATCGCGCCCTGCCAGGCCGGCAGCTCCTGCAGCGGCGCGCGCTCGCCGCTGCCCTGCAGCAGGCCCTGCGCCAGCACGGCCAGACCACGCACCGACTGCGACAATTCGGCGTCCAGCAGCTCGTCAACCTCGACACGCGCCGCCCGCCAGCTGACCCAGGTGCTGAGCGCACCCGCGGCGGTGGTGGCGAGCAGCAGGCCCACCAGCAGCGGTTTCCACAGGGTCCTCATGGGGACGCCAGCAGGCGGTAGCCGATGCCGCGCACGGTGCCGATGCGCTCGGCGCCCAGCTTGCGCCGCAGATGGTGGATCAGCACCTCCAGGGTGTTGCTGCTGACGTCCTCGTCCCAGCCGTACAGCCGCTGCTGCATAAGCTCGCGCGAGACCACCCGGCCGTTGGCTTCGACCAGCGAGTGCAGCAGCGCGAACTCGCGCCGCGGCAGATCGAGCAGCTGGCCCGCCAGCCGCGCCTCGAAGCGCACCGGATCGAGCTCGATGCCGGCAAACGCCAGCTGCATGCGCGGTGCGGCCTCGCGCCGGCGCAGCAGGGCGCGCAGGCGCGCCAGCAGTTCGGCCGGGTCGAAGGGTTTGGCAAGAAAGTCATCGGCGCCGCCGTCGAGCGCTTCGACGCGATGGGCGACCGCATCGCGCGCGGTCAGCACCAGCACCGGCAGCGTGGCACCGGCGGCACGCGCCTGGCGGATCACCCGCTGGCCGTCGAGCCGCGGCAGGCCGAGATCCAGCACCGCGATGTCGAAACCGCCGTCGCGCAGCGCGTCCAGCGCATGCTGGCCGTCCTGCAGCCAATCGACGGTGTAGCCAGCGCGCCGCAGAGCTTCCTGCAGGCCCTCGCCGAGCAGGGTGTCGTCTTCGATCAGCAAAAGGCGCATGGGGGCTCCGTAGGACCTGCGGTCGACACTGTAGCCGCGTCACGCCCACAGGGTGGCCCTGGCCGACCGGGGCGTGGAGGCTCGCCCCGGTGCGTCGATGCATCGCTTCGAAGGGGCTTGCCCGTGCGACTTGCGACGGAAACGCGCGCTTCGAGAGTGGAGCCCGTCGTGGGCCAGGGCCACGCTATGCGGGTTTCGTGAGCCCATTCGAAGCGCAACGCTGCTTCGAATCCCGAATCCCGAATCCCGAATCCCGAATCCCGAATCCCGAATCCCGAATCCCCAATCCCCAATCCCCAATCCCCGCTCTCACCCCCGCAGCTCTTCCTGCGCCTTCGCCAGCCCCGCTTCGATCTCGGCGCGGCGGCCGGCGTCGGCGCTTTCGCGGCCCGGGCGCGGCGGGGCGGCCAAGGCTTTCTGGAAGGCCTGCACAGCGCCGGCGTAGTCCTCCTGATCGAGCAGGAAGTCGCCCCAGAAGTAGTTGGCGTCAATGCCGTCGGGTGCGATCGACAGGCCCTGCTGCAGCAGCTCGCGCGCGGTGTCCTCATCGCCGAAGCCCAGCGGCCAGCCGGGCACCTGGTAGTAGAGGCTGCCAAGGCTGGTGTAGGCCGAGCCGTCGAGCACACGACCGTCCGCCGCGATCACCGCCTCGAACTCGGAGCGCGCCTGCTTGCACAGGCTGAGCGCGCCGAGGCCGCCCTGCGCGCCCGCCTCGCTGGCCAGCACGATGCCTTTCCACACCTTGAGGCGCAGGTCGTCCGGGGAGCGCAGCTGGGCGCGGCCGATTTCGTTCACCAGTGCATCGAAGGCCTTGACGCGCTCGTCCTCCGGCAGCTGGTAGCGGATCTCGGCCCAGCGCGCCTGGATGGCGGGCAGTGGGTCTGCAGGGGCGAGGGCGGCGTCGGCCTCAGCGGCGTTGGAGCTGTCCTCGGCGCGGGCCGAGGTAAAGCCCGCCAGGCCGGTCAGCGCGGCGACGGACAGAGCGAGCGCAAGGGCGGTGCGGGCAGCGTTCAGGCGCGGCGCAGCCGGAGTGCAGCAGATCGGACGGGTCGGGTTCATGGGGCAACTCCTGGATTCGAAGAGGGGGCGGCGGCAGAGGTGGCGTAGGCGGCGGATGCACCGGCAGCCCGTCGGTGCTCCGGGCCTGCCGGCGCCGCACGGGCGCCGGCCGACGGGTTCGGTGGGGAAGCGCTGGGTGCGCTGCGCGGGGACGCGGCGTGTCTGCGCACCACCGGCAGCGCCGCGCGCAGGCCGCGATCGACCAGCGCGGGAAACGCGCCGTTGAGCCAGGCGAAGAGCTTCTCCGGCCAGCCCAGCTGGCGTCGGCGCGTACCGGCGCGCAGGGCCTGCACGATCTGTGCGGCCACTTCGTCCACCGCGTCGACGTGGGTCTTGAGCGCCTTGTTCAGGGCCACGACATTCGGCGGATTGAAGGCGGTGTCGGTGGCGCGCGGGGCGATCCACTGCGCGACGAGGCTGGAGTCCGCGTGCTCGCGCCCCAGCGCTTCGATGAAGCCGCGCAGGGCGAACTTCGACGCGCTGTAGGCGGCGAAGCCCGGATGCGCGAGGCTGCCGAAGGTCGAGCCCACCGCCAGCACGCGCGCCTCGGGGCGCTTCAGCAGGGCCGGCAGCAGGGCCTGGGTCAAGGCCATCGGTGCCAGCACATTGGTCTGGAACAGGGCCTCCCGCTCGCTGTCCTCGCTCTCGGCGAAGAGGCCGAAGCTGCCCAGCGCAGCGGCGTGAATCAGCGCATCGGGTGCGCTCGCCACCTCGGCGATGCGCGCGCGGTCGCGGGCGCAGTTGATGTCGGCAACCAGCGGCCGCAGCCGACCGGGACGTCCGGCCGCGCGCTGACGCAGCGCTTCCAGCGCCGCCGGACGACGGCCAATCGCGATGACCTGCGCCCCTTCGGCACACAGCTCCAGCGCCAGCGCGCTGCCGATACCGCCGGTGGCGCCGGTCAGCACCACGGTCTTGCCATTGAGCTCCATCACGCGGCCTCCGCCAGCGCGGGGCCGGCCTCGATGCTGCGGAAGATGTCGCCGTAGAGGCGATAGAAGCGGCGCGCGGCGTGAATGATCACGGCCTGCTCGGCGGGGTCTTCGATGCGGTCCATCAGGCGCTCATAGAAGCCGGTGTGCTCGATGTCGAGATCGCCGTGCGAGCGCAGGTAGGTAAACGCCGTGCGCGGCAGGCCGAGGCTGTGCTCGATCGCTTCGGCCGCGCGCGTCGCCAGCGCCACGCTGGTGCCTTCGAGCACCAGCACCATGCCGAAGAAGGACAGCGGCGAGACCCGCGCGATGCCATCATGGGCGTAGGCCACCATCAGCTCGGTGGCGTGCAGCGGCGTGCTGGCGGCCCAGCGCGCGCGGTCCTCGCCCAGGGCTTCGAGGTCGTCGAGGATCCACTCCTCGTGGCCGATCTCCTCTTCGATGTATTCGGCCACCGCGCGACGCAGCCACTCATGGCTGGCCGGCAGGCGCGCGCCGCAGGCCATCAGCAGGGGCACGGTGTGGCGAACGTGGTGATAGGCCTGGCCGAGGAAGGCGGCGTATTCCTCGCGGCGGATGCGGCCGGCGAGCGCGCGCTGCACGATCGGCAGGCTCTGCAGTTCGGCGCGCTCGCGGGCCGTTTCGGCGAGCAGTCGGGTGTGGAAACTCATGCGGGGATCTCCTGGGGGCGAGAGGTGCAGTGCGTCGATGCAGTGGCGGCGATCAGGGCCGCATCCGGGCCCAGCGCGCGGCGCGCGGCGATGGCCTCGGCGCAGTGCGCGAGCACGGCTTCGCGACGAGGGCGGCCGTTGGCGGTGAGCAGGCCGGTCGCGATCGACAGCGGCGCGGGCAGGCGCAGGACGCCACCGATGCGCGCGTAGTCGGGCAGGCCGGCATTGACGCGCTGGATCACGCGCGAGAGGTCGGCCTCGCTGATGGCTGGATCGGCCGGCCAGATCAGGGCCAGGTTCCAGGGCTCGGCCTCGCCGCTCACTAGGGCCTGGGCGATCGCCGGCTCGGCCAGCAGCTCGCCCTCGATCCAGGCCGGCGCGACGTTGCGGCCGTAGCTGGTGATGAACATCTCGCGCAGACGACCTTCGATGTGCACACGGCCCTGTGCGTCGATGGCGCCGAGATCGCCGGTGTGCAGCGGGCCCGGCGGCGGTGCGGGCTCGCCGAGGTAGCCGAGGAAGCGCGGACCGTCGACGCACAGCTCGCCGTTGGCAGCGACGCTCAGCTGCAGGTGCGGCAGCGGTCGGCCGACGCTGCTGGGCGCGACTTCGCCCGGGCGGTTCAGACACACCACCGAACCCGCTTCGCTCAGGCCGTAGCCTTCGAACACCGTCAGCTTGGCAGCGGCCGCGCGCTCCAGCAGCCGCGGCGCGACGCGGGCGCCGCCGACTGCGATCAGTCGCGGCGGCTGCGGTAGCGGGCCCGCCGCGTCGATCGCCAGCAGCAGACCATCGAGCAGCTGCGGCACCAGGATCAGGCTGTGCGGCTGCAGCTCGGCCAGCATGGCGCGCAAGCGCAGCGGATCAAGCCCGGCCGCGCCGGTGTAGCCCAGCTCGCTCAAGCCCCGCAGTTCGACGCATGCGCCGACGAACAGCGCAGCGTAGGCACCCACCGTTTCCAGCAGGGTCGACAGCGGCAGCGCGCAGAGGTGATGGCGCGGCGCCAGCGCGTCGAAGGCATCCCCCAGCGAAGCGGCGACCGTGGCCAGATGTTCTGCGGACAGACACACGCCCTTGGGCGCGCCGGTGCTGCCGCTGGTGTAGGTGATGCACGCCGTGCCGGGCGGCAGAGCGATGACCTGCGCCGGCGCCGCGCGACGCCAGAGCGACAGCCCCGGCCAGGGCGCGGAGGCCTCGCAGCGCCAGCGGGCATCGGGTGCCGGGGCGCCCTGCGGCAGCAGCAGCATCCGCGCGCCGCTCTGGTCCAGCGCGTGCTGGCACTGTGCGGCGGTGAAGTACGGCGGCAACGCGAGTGCGGCGACATCGGCCGCCTGTGCGGCCAGCTCCACCAGCAGGGCCGGCACACCGTTGTCGAGCCGGCTGGCCAGCACCGGGCCCTCGACGCGCAGGGCATACAGCAGGCCGGTCAGCACATCGGCGAGCTCACCGAAGCGCAGGGTCCAGTGGCCGTCCCTCAGCGCCAGCGCCTGCGGCTGCCGACGCGTCGCCGCGAGCAGGCGAGCGTAGAGCGCGTTGTGGATCTGCGCGCCACTCATGCCGGCGCTCCGCAGCCGAGTGCGTCACGGCTGGACAGCGCGGCTTCGCGCGCAGCCACGTTCGCCGCGCGCTCCGGCGCGTCGACGTGTGCGCCTTCGAGGTCGCCAAACAGCACCTCGGGGTCGGTCTCGTAGTAGCGGCCCCAGGCCTCACCTTCCGCGCCCAGCGCTGCGGCCTGCGCCCGGCACAGGAAGCGCGGGTCGAGGCCGAGGCGGGCAAAGGCGTTGCGCAGCTGGCGGGTGGCGGCGAACAGGGTCCAGCGCAGTCCGGCGCCGCGCAGCAGCGGGATCAGCGCGAGGATCAGCGACCGCGCCGCGCCCGGCGAAGCCGCGGCGAAATTGCCGATCTCGACCACCTCGGCGCGCGTCGGCGCGGCGCCGAGCCGCTCGGCCAGCACTCGCTCGACCGGCGCGCCCAGGTAGCGCTCGATGAACAGCGGGCCTTCGATGGCGCAGCGCAGGCCGACCGCGGCGATGAGACTGCCGTCGGCATCACGGAAGGCCAGCAGATGCGGCATCAAGGCCGGCGGCCGCGCATCGAAGCGGGCGGCGTAGATGCGCTGGATGAAGGCCTCGACCTCGGCGCGCTGCGGATGCGCGCGGTCGATGCAGTCGGCGTGGCGGAAGGCGCGAGGCCCGTGGCGGGAGTTGTCCATGGCGCACAGGCTGCGCGCCGAAGCTTGGGCCAAGCTTGTGGTCGCGTTAAGCGCGTCTTTGGAGCGGGTTAAAGAATTGCTGCGTGAGGGGGCGTCGGGCGCGTCGAGCTTTCGGTGGGTCTGGCGCCAGGCCCATAGGGTGGGTCTTGACCCACCGTGGCATGGATTCTTGCCCCGCGTGTCGCCCACCGATCCATGAAGCCGCGGGCTTCGCTCCGGCGCAGAACCCATGACGTGCGGCGAGCGTGGCGCTTATGGTGGGTCAAGACCCATCCTATGAACTGGGTCCTGACCCACCGACGCGGTGCATTCGCACGTGCTTCGCTGGAGGCCAACGCTCGGAGGCTGAGCATGCAAAGCCCGCACGACCTGCTCGATCGACTGTCCACCCTGCCAGGCGGCGAAGGCGGCCTCACGGCGAGAGACGTCGAAGCCCTGCGTGCCCGCTACGGCGACAACCGCATCGTCGAACCCCCACGGCATCGCTTCTGGCATGCGCTGCGCGACGCTGCGTCCGATCCGATGCTGTGGTTCCTGCTGGTGGTGAGCGCGCTGTTCTTCGCCACCGGGGAGACGCTCGAAGCCGGCGTACTGCTGCTGGCGATGCTGCCCCTGCTCGGCATGGACGCCTTCCTGCACCGGCGCACGCAGCTGTCGACCTCAGCCCTGGCCAGCCGTCTGGCCAGCGAAGCGATGGCGCTGCGCGATGGCACATGGCAGCGAATCCTGGCCTCCGCCCTGGTGCCGGGCGATCGCGTGCGCGTGGCCAGCGGCGAGGCGATCCCGGCCGACGGCCTGTGGCGCGCGGCCGAGGCGCTGCAGGTTGACGAGTCCAGCCTGAGCGGCGAGTCGGTGCCGGTGCGGAAGCAGATCACCGAGGACGCGAAGCTCACCTCCGAACACTGGGGCTTCGCCGGCACGCGCGTGCTGGCCGGCCGCGGCGAACTGCAGGTGCTCGGCACCGGCGGCGACAGCCGCTACGGCGAGCTGGTGCGGCTGGCGGTGACCACCACGCAGCCGCGCACCCCTCTGCAGCAGGCGGTGACGCGGCTGGTGATGACCCTGGTGTGGATCGCGCTGGTGCTGTGCCTGCTGCTGGCCGCGGTGCGGCTGTCGCAGGGCCAGGGCTGGCTGGACGCGCTGCTCAGCGGGCTGACGCTGGCGATTGCCGCCTTGCCCGAGGAGTTTCCGGTGGTGCTGAGCCTGTTCCTCGGCGTCGGCGTGTTCCGGCTGGCGCGACGCAATGCGCTGGTGCGGCGTGCGGTGGCGGTCGAGGACATCGGCCGGGTCAGCGTGCTCTGCACCGACAAGACCGGCACGCTTACCGAAGGCCGACTGCGCCTGCGCGAGCTGCGGCCTGTGGCCGCGCTATCGACCGAGGAACTCGCCCAGCGCGCCGCGCAATCGGTGGCCGCCGACAGTACCGACCCGCTGGATGTCTGCCTGCGCGAGGCCGCGCCTTTGGCACCCGTGCCAGCAGTACAACAGCGCTTTCCCTTCACCGAGGACCGCCGTCGCGAAACCGTGCTTCTGGTCGCGGGCGAGCAGCGGATCGCGCGCATGAAAGGCGCACCGGAAACCGTGCTGCGGGCCTGCGCGCTGGCGCCGCCCGAGCTCGCGCACTGGCAGGCCGAGGCGCAGTCGCTGGCGACGCGCGGGTTGAAGGTGCTGGCGCTGGCCGAGCGCCTGATCGACAACGCGGCCGAGCTCACGATCGAACCCGATCAGGGCTATCGCCTGCTCGGCCTGCTCGGCTTCGGCGACTCCCTGCGCGCCAGCGTACCGGCGGCGCTGGCGCGCTGCCGCGCGCAGGGTCTGCGCGTGGTGATGCTCACCGGCGACCACCCGGCCACCGCCGCGGCGATCGCCGTCGAAGCGGGGCTGTGCGCGGGGGCGCCGCGGGTGGTGAGCCTCGATGACAAGGTCAGCCCGGAAGCGCTGGCGCAAGCCGATGTGGTGGCGCGCGCGCAGCCGAAGCAGAAGCTGGCCCTGGTGCAGGCGCTGCAGGCGACGGGCGTGGCGGTGGCGGTCACCGGCGACGGCGTCAACGACGTGCCCGCGTTGAAGGCCGCCGATGTCGGCATCGCCATGGGTGAACGCGGCACCCAGGCGGCGCGCGAGGCGGCCGCGATAGTGCTTCTGGACGACGACTTCGCCACGCTTGCCGGCGCCATCGCCGAAGGCCGCGCGCTGTACCGCAACCTGCGTGCGAGCTTCGCCTTCCTGCTGCTGGTGCACCTGCCCTTCGTGCTCAGCGCGGCGCTGGTGCCGGCGTTCGGCGGGCCGCTGCTGTTCCTGCCGATCCACATCGTCTGGCTGGAGCTGATCATCCATCCGAGCGCGATGCTGGGCTTCCAGCGCGAGGCGGGCGGCGTCGACGGCGATGCGCCGACGCGTGCCGGTCAGCTGTTCGATGCGCGCGCCTGGCGGCGTCTGCTGCTCGGCGGCGGCTTCGGCTGCGCCGCGGTGCTGCTGGCCCAGACGCTGCCGACGTGGATGGGCGGCGCGGACTCCGACGCGCTGCCTCGCACGCTCGCGCTGGCGGCGCTGGTGGCCTTCAGCGCAATCGTGCTGAGCGGCCTGGGTCGAAGCCGCAGCGCCCGCCTCATCGCCGCACTCGCGCTGACCAGCCTCGCGCTGACCCTGTGGCCCGCAGCCTCGGGCGTGCTCGGCACCGCCGTGCCGCAGCTCACACCCCTGCTGACCGCGCTCGCGCTGGGCGCCGCGGCGGCGGTCGGCGCGCTGGCGCTGAATCCGCTGGCGCGGGCGAGGGTTGTGTGAGGCGGGAAGCGAGGAGCTAGGAACGAGAAGTGAGGAACGAGAAGTGAGAAATGAGGAACGGCTCGCGGCCATGAGCGCTCGGCGCAAGCTCACGAAGGCATAGGGTGGGGCTTGGCCCACCACGAGCTTCACTCTCGCCCGATCATCTGCTTCGCAACACATCCGAGGACGGGGCGGTTCGCCTGAAGACGCACCGACGCGCACATCAACGCCACGGTGGGTCAAGACCCACCCTATGAATGCTTCGGCTTCGGCTTCGGCTTCGGCTTCGGCTTCGGCTTCGGCTTCGGCTTCGGCTTCGGCTTCGGCTTCGGCTTCGGCTTCGGCTTCGGCTTCGGCTTCGGCTTCGGCTTCGGCTTCGGCTTCGGCTTCGGCTT
>JBKCVA010000053.1:0-6808 GCA_046318115.1 Lysobacterales bacterium
GTGGACGCCCTGATGGACAACGGCCGCCGCGGCCGCGCGATCACCGGCACCAACAAGCGCCCGCTGAAGTCGCTGGCCGACATGATCAAGGGCAAGCAGGGTCGCTTCCGCCAGAACCTGCTGGGCAAGCGGGTCGACTACTCGGGCCGTTCGGTCATCGTGGTCGGTCCGACGCTACGCCTGCATGAGTGCGGCCTGCCCAAGAAGATGGCGCTCGAACTGTTCAAGCCCTTCATCTTCTCCAAGCTGCAGCGCCGTGGCCTCGCCACCACGATCAAGGCCGCCAAGAAGCTGGTCGAACGTGAGTCGGCCGAAGTCTGGGACATCCTGGAAGAGGTGATCCGCGAGCATCCGGTGATGCTGAACCGCGCGCCGACCCTTCACCGTCTCGGCATCCAGGCCTTCGAGCCAGTGCTGGTCGAAGGCAAGGCCATCCAGCTGCACCCGCTGGTCTGTACAGCGTTCAACGCTGACTTCGACGGCGACCAGATGGCCGTGCACGTGCCGCTCTCGCTGGAAGCCCAGCTGGAAGCGCGCGCGCTGATGATGTCCACCAACAACATCCTGAGCCCCGCGAACGGCGAGCCGATCATCGTGCCGACCCAGGACGTCGTCCTCGGTCTGTACTACATGACCCGCGCGCTCGAGAACAAGAAGGGCGAGGGCATGGTCTTCGCCAACCTCGGCGAGGTCCAGCGCGCGTACGACAATCGCGTCGTCGAGCTGCACGCCAAGGTCAAGGTGCGCCTCAAGCTGACCAGCATTGCCGAGGACGGCACCCGCAGCAGCAAGACTTCGATCGTCGACACCACCGTCGGTCGCGCGCTGCTCGCCGAGATCCTGCCCGAAGGCCTGTCCTTCGAGTTGGTTAACACGGAGCTCAACAAGAAGTCGATCAGCCGCCTGATCAACGCCTGCTACCGCCAGCTGGGTCTCAAGGAAACGGTGATCTTCGCCGACCAGCTGATGTACACCGGCTTCCGCAACGCCACCCGCGCGGGCGTGTCGATCGGCATCGACGACATGGTCATTCCCGACGCCAAGCGCGAGATCCTCGCCGGCGCCGAGCGCGAAGTGCTGGAGATCCAGGAGCAGTACCAGGGCGGTCTTGTCACGGCCGGCGAGCGCTACAACAAGGTCGTCGACATCTGGTCGCGCACCAACGAGCAGGTTGCCAAGGCGATGATGGAAGGCATCGGCACCGAGAAGGTGCAGAACGCCAAGGGCGAGACCATCGACCAGAAGTCGATGAACTCGATCTACATCATGGCCGACTCGGGCGCGCGTGGTTCGGCGGCACAGATCCGTCAGCTGGCCGGAATGCGCGGCCTGATGGCGAAGCCGGACGGCTCGATCATCGAGACGCCGATCAAGGCCAACTTCCGCGAAGGCCTCGACGTCCTGCAGTACTTCATCTCGACCCACGGCGCCCGTAAGGGCCTCGCCGACACCGCGCTGAAGACGGCGAACTCGGGTTACCTGACCCGTCGTCTGGTCGATGTCGCCCAGGATGTGGTGATCACCGAGGTCGACTGCGGCACCCGGAATGGCCTGACCATGACGCCGATCGTCGAAGGCGGCGACGTGGTGGAGCCACTGCGCGAGCGCGTGCTGGGCCGCATGGTGGCCGAGGACGTCTATCTGCCGGGCAATGACGAGGATCCCTTCGTCACGCGCAACACCCTGCTCGACGAGAAGTGGGTGCAGAAGCTCGAGGACGCGGGCGTCCAGACCATCCAGGTCCGCTCGACCATCACCTGCGAATCCAGCTTCGGCGTCTGCGGTCACTGCTATGGCCGTGATCTGGCGCGTGGCCATGTGGTGAACATCGGCGAAGCGGTCGGCGTTATCGCGGCGCAGTCGATCGGTGAGCCCGGCACCCAGCTGACCATGCGTACCTTCCACATCGGCGGCGCGGCTTCGCGTGCTGCTGCGGTCGACGCGGTCTCGGTGCGCACCAGCGGTACGGTCAAGTTCAACAACCTGAAGACCGTCCAGCACGCGGCGGGCCACCTGGTGGCCGTCTCGCGCTCGGGCGAGATCTCGGTGATGGATGGACATGGACGCGAGCGCGAACGCTACAAGCTGCCGTACGGCGCGGTGCTCAACTTCAAGGACGGCGCGGCGATCAAGGCGGGCGAAGTCGCTGCGAACTGGGATCCGCACAATCATCCGATCGTGTCCGAAGTGGCCGGTTTCGTTCGCTACGTGGATCTGGTCGAGGGCGTCACCGCCATCGAAAAGACCGACGAGCTGACTGGCTTGGCCAGCATCGAAATCACCGATCCGAAGCGACGTGGTTCGGCGGGCAAGGATCTGCGCCCGATCATCCGCATCGTCGACGGCAACGGCAAAGATCTGTCGATTCCTGGCACTGACCTGCCTGCGCAGTACCTGCTGCCGCCGCGCTCGGTGGTCAATCTGCAGGACGGCGCGCCTGTGGGCGTGGGTGACGTGGTCGCGAAGATCCCGCAGGAGGCCTCCAAGACCCGTGACATCACAGGCGGTCTGCCGCGCGTCGCTGATCTGTTCGAAGCCCGCAAGCCGAAGGACCCGGCGATCCTGGCCGAGCGTTCGGGCGTGGTCAGTTTCGGCAAGGACACCAAGGGCAAGCAGCGTCTCATCATCAAGGATGCGGACGGTGGCGAGCACGAAGAGCTGATTCCCAAGTACCGCCAGATCATCGTGTTCGAAGGCGAGCACGTCGAGAAGGGCGAGACTGTGGTGGACGGTGAGCCGAACCCGCAGGACATCTTGCGCCTGTTGGGCGTCGAGCCCTTGGCTGCCTACCTTGTCAAGGAAATCCAGGACGTCTATCGCCTGCAGGGCGTGAAGATCAACGACAAGCACATCGAGACGATCATCCGTCAGATGTTGCGCAAGGTAGAGATCACCGATACCGGCGACAGCAGATTCCTGCGCGGGGAGCAGCTCGACCGCGTGCGCGTGATCGAGGAAAACCAGAAGATCAACGCGCGCAACGGCATCCCTGCGAAATACGACCCGGTGTTGCTCGGAATCACGAAGGCCTCGCTGGCCACAGAAAGCTTCATCTCGGCGGCATCGTTCCAGGAAACCACGCGCGTGCTGACTGAAGCCGCAGTGCGCGGAACCCGCGATACCTTGCGTGGCCTGAAGGAGAATGTTATTGTTGGCCGCTTGATTCCGGCCGGTACGGGGCTCGCGTACCACAGCAAGCGCCGCCGTCGCGATACGGAACTCACCGACGCCGAACTCGATATCCTCCGCGGTTCCGCTCTTGGTGCGGTCGAGGGCGTGGCTGACACCGGCGAAAGCGCCTGATGATCCATGGCCGCCGTTTATCTGGCGGTTATTCCGAGGCCGCCAGTGCTTGGCGGGCTCAACGGGCCCAAGGCCCAGAACCAACGAAATGAGGCGCAGGATGCGCCTCGTGTTCGCGGACAGGGTGTCCGGGTGCAGAGGTTGTCATTCGTTGACGGCCTCTGTGCGCACACGCTAAACTTCTCGGTCTTGGCGGGCCCGGGTTGGCTCGTCTTCGTTTTCTAGAGGCTTTCTGCAATGGCAACCATCAACCAGCTGGTGCGCAAGCCCCGGCATCCGAAAACCTACAAGAGCGCCTCGCCGGCGCTGGCCAGCTGCCCGCAGAAGCGTGGCGTCTGCACCCGCGTCTACACCACCACCCCGAAGAAGCCGAACTCCGCGCTTCGCAAGGTGGCCAAGGTGCGCCTGACCAATGGCTTCGAAGTCATCAGCTACATTGGCGGTGAAGGTCACAATCTGCAGGAGCACTCGGTGGTCCTGATCCGCGGCGGTCGCGTGAAGGACCTGCCGGGTGTGCGTTACCACACCGTGCGTGGCTCCCTCGACTCCGTTGGCGTCGCCAAGCGTCGCCAGGGTCGCTCCAAGTACGGCGCCAAGCGTCCCAAGAAGTAATTCCAGGCAAGCGCGCCGCGCTGGCGGTGCGCGTTCCACCCGATCTTTTCAAATCAGGTTCGCATCATGTCCCGTAAAGGTTCGCCCGGTACCCGCTCTGTCCTGCCCGATCCCAAGCACGGCAGCGAATTGGTCGCCCGTTTCATCAATATGGTGATGAAGAGCGGCAAGAAGTCCGTCGCTGAAAGCATCGTCTACGGCGCAATGGACGTTATTGGCGAGAAAGCCGGCAACCCGCTGGAGCTCGTCGAAAAGGCGCTGGGTAACGTTGCCCCGGCGGTTGAGGTGAAGTCCCGCCGCGTGGGTGGTGCGACCTATCAGGTGCCGGTTGAAGTGCGCAGTTCGCGCCGCAACGCTCTGGCCATGCGCTGGGTCATCGAGTCTGCCCGCAAGCGTGGTGAAACCTCGATGCCGCGCAAGCTCGCTGGCGAGTTGCTCGACGCCGCCGAGAGCCGCGGTGGCGCGGTCAAGAAGCGCGAAGAGACGCACCGCATGGCTGAGGCCAACAAGGCCTTCTCGCACTATCGCTGGTAAAGCCTGCAGACGGGCCGCGTCCTCCGGGGCGTGGCCCTCGCGCTTTGCTGTCCGCCAGATTTGAAAGGAATTCCCGTGGCTCGCAAGACCCCGATCGAGCGCTATCGCAACTTCGGCATCATGGCTCACATCGATGCCGGCAAGACCACCACGACCGAGCGCATCCTGTTCTACACCGGTGTGAACCACAAGATTGGTGAAGTGCACGATGGCGCTGCCACCATGGACTGGATGGAGCAGGAGCAGGAGCGAGGCATCACCATCACCTCTGCTGCGACCACTGCCTTCTGGAAGGGCATGGACAAGTCGCTGCCTGAGTACCGCTTCAACATCATCGACACCCCCGGCCATGTCGACTTCACTATTGAAGTTGAGCGCTCGCTGCGCGTTCTCGACGGGGCTGTGTTTGTGCTGTGTGCGGTTGGCGGCGTGCAGCCGCAGTCCGAGACGGTCTGGCGCCAGGCAAACAAGTACAACGTTCCGCGCCTGGCCTTCGTCAACAAGATGGATCGTACCGGCGCCAATTTCGGCAAGGTCATTGAGCAGCTGCGGTCGCGCCTCGGCGCCTACCCGGTGCCGATGCAGGTTGCGATCGGCGCCGAGGATACCTTCGAGGGCGTGGTCGACCTTCTCAAAATGAAGGCGATCCAGTGGGACATGGCCACCAACGGAACGACCTTCACCTACGGCGATGTGCCTGCGCACCTCAAAGAGCAGGCCGAAGCGGCGCGCGCGTTCATGGTTGAGGCGGCCGCCGAAGCCTCCGAAGAGTTGATGAACAAGTACCTTGAGGGTGGCGAGCTGTCGGAAGCCGAGATCATCGACGGCATTCGCGAGCGCACCTTGAAGTGCGAGATCATTCCGGCGTTCTGCGGCACCGCGTTCAAGAACAAGGGCGTGCAGGCCATGCTCGATGCGGTGGTGCAGTACCTGCCGTCGCCCGCCGACCGCCCGCCGGTCAAGGGGATCGACGAGAACGAGGCCGAGGCGTCCCGCAAGGCGGGTGACTCCGAGCCGTTCTCCGCGCTTGCGTTCAAGATCATGACGGATCCCTTCGTCGGTTCGCTGACCTTCTTCCGCGTGTACTCGGGCTCACTCAATTCGGGTGACCAGGTGTACAACCCGGTCAAAAGCAAGAAGGAGCGCATCGGCCGCATCCTGCAGATGCACGCCAACAACCGCGACGAGATCAAGGAAGTGCTTGCGGGTGATATCGCTGCCGCGGTCGGCCTGAAGGACGTCACCACCGGCGACACCCTGTGCGATCTGAACAACATCATCACCCTGGAGCGCATGGTGTTCCCGGAGCCCGTCATTTCGATGGCGGTGGAGCCGAAGACCAAGGCGGACCAGGAGAAGATGGGCATCGCGCTTGGTCGACTGGCGCAGGAAGATCCGTCCTTCCGCGTGCGCACCGACGAAGAGTCGGGCCAGACCATCATCTCCGGCATGGGTGAATTGCATCTGGAAATCCTCGTTGACCGCATGAAGCGCGAGTTCAACGTCGAGGCCAACACCGGCAAGCCGCAGGTGGCCTACCGCGAAACCATCCGCAAGGCGATCAAGCAGGAAGGCAAGTTCGTCCGTCAGTCGGGTGGCCGCGGGCAGTATGGCCACATCGTCATCGAGATGGAGCCTCAGGAGCGTGGCGCCGGTTACAGCTTCGAGAACGCCATCGTGGGTGGCGTGGTTCCGAAGGAGTACGTTGCTGCATCGGACAAGGGCATTCAGGATGCCATGACGACCGGCCCGCTGGCTGGCTATCCGGTCGTGGACATCAAGATTCGCGCAGTCGACGGCAGCTACCACGACGTCGACTCGAACGAAATGGCGTTCAAGGTCGCGGGCTCCATGGCGTTCAAGGAAGCCTTCGCCAAGGCGAGTCCGGTGCTGCTGGAGCCGATCATGAAGGTCGAGATCGTCACACCGGAGGATTACCTCGGAGACGTGATGGGCGACGTGAGCCGTCGCCGCGGCATTCTGCAGGGTTCGGATGACAGCCCGTCAGGCAAGGTCATCAACGCGATGGTGCCGCTGGGCGAGATGTTCGGCTATGCAACCACTTTGCGCTCGATGAGCCAGGGGCGCGCGACGTACACGATGGAATTCGACCACTACGCCGAGGCGCCGGCCAACATCGCCGACGCGGTCACCAAGAAGGGCTGATCGGGCGCTTCGCTCCAGCCAAGATTCCCAGACATACACAAAGAGGTTTGCACCATGGCCAAGGGTAAGTTCGAGCGCACCAAGCCGCACGTGAACGTGGGCACGATCGGTCACGTTGACCACGGCAAGACGACGCTGACTGCGGCGCTGACGAAGGTGGGCGCCGAGCGTTTCGGCGGCGAGTTCAAGGCGT
>JBKCVA010000054.1:0-4451 GCA_046318115.1 Lysobacterales bacterium
TTGCGGGCAGGAGCCCGCGCTCTTGAACGGGGCCCCTGGGGAGCGGCGGGAGGCGGTCGATTCGCCCGCAGGGTTGGCCGCAGGGATGCGGCCAAGGTTTTCGACAGGCCAGGGATGGCCTGTCCGAAAACCCCGACCGACTCGCGCGAACCCTCTGCGCACGGATGCGCAGAGGGCGCGGACGAGGGGTGGCCTTTCTGGTGGTTACTTTTCTTTGGCCACCCAAAGAAAAGTGACTCGGGCAGCCCGAAGGGCTGACCGAAAGCTCTTTCTCTTCGCTTCGAACGACGAAGCAACGAAGCCACGACTCGAGACCGAGGCGAGCGTGGAGCTCATGGTGGGTCAAGACCCACCCTATGGGCTTGGAGGACCGAGGCCGAAGCGAAGCTCGTGGTGGGTCAAGACCCCCCCCATGGGCTTGGAGGACCGGGGCCGGCGCGAGGCTCATGGTGGGTCAAGACCCACCCTATGGGCTTGGAGGACCGGGGCCGAAGCGAGGCTCATGGTGGGTCAAGACCCACCCTATGCGGCGCCCTTCCATTCCGGCGTCAGCAGTGTGTCGCCCGTATCCGCGGCGGGCGCATTCGCCAGCAGCGCGTCCAGCGCCGATACATCGAGCGTGGGATGGGTGTCGCGCGCCAGCGCCATCAGCTCCCGCGCCAGTCGTCGCAAACACACCAGGTTCGACCGCATCCGCGCCTTGAACGCCGCGTCGTCAAGCGCATCGCGCAGGGCGCGGTTCAGCTCGGCGAACCAGCCCAGCCGCGCCTGATCGAGGAAGGCCGAAGAATCGACCGCCGCATGCGGGCGCGCGTTCGCCGAGCACCAGCGCTGGAAGAGGTCCTGCAGGGCGAAGTTGAGCGCCTTGGCTTCGGCCAGTTCGGGCTTGAGCCGCGACAGGGTAGTGAGGTCATCGATGCGCCGGCCGAAGAACAATGCGGCGAGCACGCCCCAGTAGAAGCTGTAGTCCCACAGCACCTTGAGCGGCATCAGCTGGGCGTCGCCGAACAGGCCGTACTGGCCGCGGTACATGGCCAGGGTGCTCTCGTAGAAGCTGAAGTAGAGCTGCTCGTAGACGCCGGCATAGGGCTGCCAGGCTTCGCCCGCGCGGTCCTTCTCGATCAGCCGGCTGATGTAGGTGTTGCTGATCGCGATGAAGTCGCTGCCGGGCGAATAGAACGGATCAAGGAACACGCCGGCCTCACCGGTGAGCGCCCAGCGGTTCGCGCTGAACACCTGCTTGCAGCCGTAGGAGAAATTGCGGAAGAAAGCGAAGTCTTGCAGCTCGCCGCGCATCGGCTCGATGGCCTGATGCACGCGCGGCTGGTGCACGGCCAGCCAGTCCATCGCCTTCTCGAAGCTGTTCATCGTCTCCAGCGGGTGCATGTCGGCATCGCAGACGATGCCCACCGAATGCGAGCCCGAGGACAGCGGGATAAGCCAGACCCAGTAGCCGGGGCCGACGAGATGATTGGTGCTGCGCCACCGCTCGGGCGGCGTGCAGCGGCTTAGCCAGTCGGCGTTGGCCGACCAGTCGTGCGGATCGATCATGCCCTTCACCCGGAACCACACGGCGTTGGCCTTGTGGCCGTTGTCCTCGGCCAAACCCAGTTTCCGCTTGATGAGGCCTGCGCGGCCGCTGGCATCCACCACCCAGCGCGCCTGCGCTGTGCTGCGCTCGCCGGCGCGCTCCCACTCGACGCGGTGCGCGCGGTCGTCTTCGCTGAGATCGATCTGCTTGACCGAGGCGCCGTCGATGAACTCGATGCCCAGCGCCTGCGCGCGCTCGGCCAGGAAGTTCTCGAAGCGGCCGCGGTCGATCTGCCAGGCGCCGGTCGGAAGTGACTTGCTGGCGCCGAGTTCGGCGCAGCGGTCCGGTGCTGAGTGGCCTTCGGAGAAGAAGAAGCGGAAGCCGAACTTGACGATGTGTTCCTGATCCAGATGTCCGCGCAGGCCGAGCACGTCGCCGAAGTAGTTGGCGGCGATCTCGACCGTGCTCTCGCCGATCTTGAAGGCGGCCTCCGGCACCGGATGCGCGCGCCGCTCGATCACGCGGATGCGCAGGTCGGCGTCGCGCTGCTTCAGCTGCAGGGCGAGCGTGAGGCCGGCGAGGCCGCCGCCCAGGATCAGGACATCATCAGGTGTCTGCGCGGTGATGGCGTTCATGCGGTGCGGCTCTCGAACACGGGCGTGGAGGGCGTCGGCAGGGTGGCCGGGCCGGGATCAAAAATGCGTGGCGGCGAGCGTCGCGCCTCAAGGTAGCGCCGGACCACGCGCCCATAGGTCCAGACCCGGCCGACCACGTGCGAGGTGATGCGGTAGAGGTCGGTGAGCGGGCGGAAGTGGCTGCGCCGGAACTGTCCGGCCAGGCCGTCACCGGCGTAGCGCGATTCGATCGGCACCGAGACGCAGCCCATGCCCAGCCGGCGCGCGGCCTGGATCAGGATGTCGGCCTCGAACACGAAGCCCTCGCCGGCGACGTCGGCAATCGCGCACACCGCGCGCGGGTAGTAGCGCTGGCCGCTCTGGGTGTCGGCGATGCGGTAGCCGGTGGCCCAGGCGATGCCCCAGTCGCCGAACTCGTTGGCGAGCCGGCGGTGGATCGGCTGCTGGGCGCGCTTCTTCAGGCGCGCGCCGATGATGATGTCGTTCGGGAACTGCGCGGCCGCCGCGACCAGACGCGGCACGTCCGAGGCCAGGTGCTGGCCGTCGCCGTCCATGCTGACCACGCCATCGACATCGAGCGTGAGTGCAGCGCGGAAGCCGCTGCGCAGACCCTCGCCCTTGCCGCGGCGGGTCTCGTGCTGGATCAGGGTGATCGGCAGATCGGCGAGCGCGGCGACGGTGCCGTCGGTGGAGCCATCGTCGATCACGATCACATGCGGCGTGCAGGCCAGCGCGCCTGTGACCACCTCGCGGATTCGCAGGGCTTCGTTCAGGGCGGGAATGATCACCGCAGTGCGTGCGAGCTCAGCCATGTCGCAGCTCCAGCACAAGGCGGCTGTCGCGGCCGGCGGGCAGTTCGCATGTCACTTCACCGCGCGCCAGCGCTTGGGCCAGACGTGCGGCCGGCGCCATCGCATTGCCTGCGGTGGCTTCGATCAGCGGGCCGGTGGCTTCCGCGCAGTCGCCCGTTGCCATGCGGGGGGCGAGCGTAAGTCCCGCGCCATCGGCGCGGTCCAGCACCAGGGCGAAACCGAACAGGCCCGCGCTCGTCGAGGTGTGCTGCAGCGGGCCGCCGGCGGGGCTGTCGTAGGCCACCAGCAGCACCGGGCCGCCGTCGATGGCGATCTGCAGCGCGGCCTCGATCAGGCCCTGGGCGAAGCTGGCATCGAAGGCCGAGATCGCGGTGGCCGGCGCATGGCAGCCGACGCCGATGGTCCAGTAGCCGGCAGCGGCGTTGTGCACCGAGTTGTGGAACTTGGTCGGCGAGACTTCGGTCGGCGCGTTGGCCAGCGTGGCGCACATGTAGTCGGTGATCGCCAGATCGCCGTGGGTGGAAGTGAACACCGAAGGCAGGGCGGCCGGATCGGCGCCGGCCTGCTCGCAGGCGGCCTCGGCCACGCGCAGGGCCAGCAGCACCGAGTCCGGCGCGCGGCGGCGTTCGTTGGCCGGCAGCATCGAGGGCGCGGGCTTTCTCGGCGCGCCTTCGACGAGGCCTGCTTCGGCGCGCGCGAACGCGGCCATCGCAGCCCAGTCGGGCAGGCCATCAGCAAACGCACCGATGCCCAGCACTTTCAGCGCAGTGAGGCCGCTCATGCGCGTGCCTCCGCACCAAACACCAGCGAGCAGTTGTTGCCGCCGAAGCCGAAGGAGTTGTTCATGGCGTAGCGCACTTCGCCGCGCGTGTTCTCGCGCAGGATCTGCGGGCCGCAGGCGGGGTCGGGATCGTCGCAGTTGAGCGTGCCGGGCATCAGGCCCGACTCGATGGCCTCGATGGCGATCAGGCTCTCGACGATGCCGGCGGCCCCCAGGGTATGGCCCGTATACGCCTTGGTTGAGCTGGCACGCATGCGTTCGCCGAACAGGCGAGCCACGGCGCCGGCCTCGATCTCGTCGTTCTTCGGCGTGGCGGTGCCGTGCAGGTTGAGGTAGTCGATGTCGGAAGGCGCGAGCCCCGCGCGTGCGATCGCCGCCTGCATGCACATCCGCGCGCCGAGGCCTTCGGGATGCGGGCTGCTCATGTGGTGGGCATCGGATGACTCGCCGTAGCCCAGCAGGCGCGGGCCTGTGCCTTCGCGCTCGACAATCGCATAGCCGCCGGCTTCGCCCAGCGACAGCCCGTTGCGGGCGACATCAAACGGCCGGCACTGCGCGGTGGAGACGAGGCCCAGCGCATTGAAGCCGAACAGCACGCTGCCGCAGAGGGTGTCGACGCCGCCGACGAGTGCCGCATCGACCACGCCGGCCTGGATCAGCCGCGCCGCTTGCGCGAACACCTTGGCGCTGGA
>JBKCVA010000055.1:0-9388 GCA_046318115.1 Lysobacterales bacterium
CCAGCGCCGCGCCTCGGCGTAGCGCGTGTACATGCGGAACAGGTCACCGGCGAAGATCGCCGCTTCGTCGCCGCCGGTGCCGGCGCGGATCTCGAGGAAGATGTTGGCCTCGTCGCGCGGGTCGCGCGGCAGCAGGAGCAGGCCCAGCTCGGTGTCCAGCTCAACAAGGCGTGCTTCAAGTCGTTCGACCTCTTCCTGTGCCATGTCACGCATATCGGGGTCGGCGAGAAGGGCGCGCGCGGCCTCCAGTTCGGCGCTGGCACCGTCGTATTCGCGTAGCGCCCGGGTCAGGGGCTCCAGCTGCGCGTACTCGCGCGAGAGCTCCCGGAAGCGTTTGTTGTCGGCGGCGACCTCAGGCGCGGCCAGCAGCAAGCCGACCTCTTCATGGCGCTCGGCCAGTGCGTCGAGTTTTCTGCGGATGCTCGGGCTCATTTCGGCTCGCGTGTGGGTTCATCGCCAGCGCTGTCGCCGGCCTCGGCGCTCTGGAACAGCTGTTCGGCGGCGCGGAGCAGCTCCAGCTCGCCGCGCTGGGCGGCCTCGCGCAGGCGCGCCGAGGGGGCGTGCAGCAGCTTGTTGGTGAGCGTGTGGGCGAGAAAGCGCAAGGCCTCATCGGCTGGTTTGCCCTGGGCGATCATCTGCTGCGCACGCGCCAGCACCGCATCGCGCTCGCGCTCGGCCTGGCTGCGGATGTCGCGGATCAGGCCCTGGCGGTCGGCGGCGCGCCACCAGCCCAGGAAATGCTCGACCTGCAGCTCGATGATGGCCTCGGCCTCGCGCGCCGCGGCCTGCCGCGAGCGGCGATTCTCCTCGATCACCTGGTCGAGGTCGTCGACGGTGTAGAGGAACACGTCCTCCAGCGTGGCCACGTCCTCGGCGATGTCGCGCGGCACCGCGAGGTCGAGCAGGAACATCGGCCGGTGCCGCCGCTGGCGCAGGGCTTGCGCAAGGTCCGCACGATGCAGGATCGGCTCGCGTGCCGCCGTCGCCGAGATCACGATATCGGCCTCGTGCAGGTGTCGCCCCAACTCGCTCAGAGGCAGGGCGTAGCCACCGATGCGCCCGGCCAGCGACAGCGCGTTGTCGAGTGTGCGGTTCGCGATCAGCAGGCGTTTGGCCTTCTGCTCCAGCAGGTGGCGGGCGGTCAGCTCAATGGTCTCGCCGGCGCCGATCAGCAGCACGCTGGCTTCCTTGAGGTCGCTGAAGACCTGCTGCGCAAGGCGCACGCCGGCGAAAGCGACGGAGACCGGGTGCGCGCCGATGTCGGTATCGGTGCGGACACGCTTGGCGACCGCGAAGCCGTGCTGGAACAGCCGGTCGAGCCCCGAGCGCAGGCCACCGGCCTCGCGCGCCAGCTGCCAGGCGTCCTTGACCTGGCCGAGGATCTGCGGCTCGCCCAGCACCAGTGAGTCGAGCCCGGTCGCGACCCGGAACAGATGGCGTACGGCCTCGCCGTCCTGATGCTGGTACAGGCAGCCGCGAAGGGCGTCGAGCTGCAGGCCGTGGCTCTCCGCCAGCCAGCGCGCGGGCTCGCCTTCGAAGCCGTCGCCGACGCTGCAGTAGATCTCGGTGCGGTTGCAGGTCGAGACGACCGCGGCTTCCTCCACACCCGGCCGCGCCAGCAGCGCGGCCAGCGCGGCGGGCAGGCGCTCAGGGCCGAACGCCACCTTCTCGCGCAGGGCGACGGGTGCCGTCTGGTGGCTCAAGCCCAGCGCCAGCAGGCGTCGCTGCGGACGGTCGGAAGGGGGGTTCGGGTACACTGCGGGCGATGTTCCGGCCCGGTTCGCCGCAGCCTGCGGCGGGCGCCGGACACTGCAAGAAGGTCGATGAACGCGCGCGCATTCTACCTGCTGCTGCTCCTTGCGTTGGCTGGCCCTTCGCCGGCCGCTGACGCCGACGAGGCGCGGCCGCCCGCGCCGGTGCTGGGCGATGCCCTGCTGCCCCTGCTGGAGGGCGAGTTCGCCCTGCAGCAGGGCGATTCCGCGGCGGCCGCGATGGCCTATGTGGAAGCCGCCAAGCAATCCTCGGACCCCAGTGTTGCCGAACGCGCGGCCCGGGTCGCGTTGCTGGCCGATGAGCGCTTGCTGCTGCTGGACGCGCTGAAGCGCTGGCGCGAGCTGGACCCGAAGTCGCTGGGCGGCCGCCAGTTCGAGCAGGTCGCCCTGATCCGGGAGCAGCGTTTCGACGAGGCTGCAGAAGGCCTTGTCGCCTTGATGGCGGAGGGGGAGGAGGGCCAGAGGTTGGCCATCCAGGCCTTGGCTGGCAGCGGCGCGCCGGCGCTGGAGGTGCTCTCGCGTGTGCTTGAGACACCCGGCTTGCCGCCCGATTTCGGGCTGTGGGTGGCACTCGGCGGTCTGGCCCAGCAGTGGGGTGATGCCGACCTCGCGGCACGGGTGGTCGAGCGCGCGGGCGAGGTCTTTCCGGAAGATCGCCGAGTCGGTCTGTGGCGCGCCGAGGTCCTACTGCGCCAGCAGCGCACCGAAGCCGCGGGCGCGGCGCTCGACGCGGTGCTGGCGCTTGGCCTGACTGACATCCCTGAGCGCCTGCGTGCGGCCTCCCTGCTCGATGGACTCGGGCAGCCCGAGCGCGCTGCAGAGCTGTTGGCCGAGGGTGAGCAGAGCGACGCCACCTTCGCCGGCCGTGCCGCCTATCTCGCGCGACTGGGCGAGTCGGATGCGCTGCAGGCTCTGTACGGATTGATCAAAGCCGACGCCGTCGCAGCGATAGGCCCGGAGTCTAGCGTCGAGACGACCGTATTCGATGCCGAGATCAGCGACGATCGCCGTTTCCTGCTGGGCCAGATTGCCGAAGTGCTTGAGCTCGGTGAGGAGGCCCTACGCTGGTATTCGGCGGTCAGCGACCCGGCCCGTCGCCTGCCCGCCCAGCTGCGCATCGCGGTCCTGCATGAGCAGGCCGGGCGTGGCGCGGAAGCCATCCAAACCCTGCAGGCGGTGCAGGGCAGCGATAGCGAGGATGGCGAGACCCTGCGCAATGCTTTTCTCCTTGAGGCTGAACTGCTGAACCGGCGCGGCGAGCTGGTGCCCTCGATCGACGCATTGAACCGTGGCCTGCAGATCTTCGAAGGCGACCGCGCCCTGCTTTACGCGCGCGCGCTCACCTACGAGCGACTCGATCGCGTACCCGAGGCCATCATCGACCTGCAGGTGCTGGTGACCGAAGATCCCGAGGATGCGGATGCGCTCAACGCGCTGGGCTACACCATGGCCGACCGCACCACCGACTACGAAGAGGCGCTGGGCTACATCGAGCGCGCGCTGGCGCTGTCTCCAGAGCAGCCGGCCATTCTCGACAGCATGGGCTGGGTGCTGTTCAAGCTGGGCCGCCATGTCGAGGCCTTGGACTACCTGCAGCGCGCCTTCGCCGCCCAGGAGGACGCCGAGATCGCCGCCCATCTGGCCGAGGTGCTGGCGGTCCTGGGGCGCGACGAGGAAGCTCGCGAGATCTGGCAGAAGGGCGCCGGACTGGACCCTGAGAACCGCGCCATCCAGCGCCTGCGCGAGCAGCTCGGCCCATGATGGCTTTCGCCCGCCAACGGGCCGCATGGCGGCCTCTTGCCGTGCTTGTCCTGTTGCTCGTGATGCTTTCCGGCTGCGCGCGGACGCCCTTGCGCGGGCCTGATGCCGAACTGTTGGCGGCCCAGGCGGGGCGCGAGGCGGCGTTGGCGCCAATCGATCATTGGCGGCTCACCGGTCGCCTTGCGGTTTCCGGCGAAGGTGAGGGCGGTAGCGGGCGCATCGATTGGGAGCAGCGCGGCGAGGCCTACACCATTGAGCTGAGTGCGCCGGTCAGCCGGCAGAGCTGGCGCTTGAGCGGCGACGCTTCGGGCGCCCGCCTGGAAGGCCATGGCCAGGTCCCGCTCGAGGATCGCGATCCCGAGGCCCTGTTGCATCGCGCGGCGGGCTGGTCGATGCCGTTGGAGCAGCTTCGAGCCTGGGTGCGCGGCGCCCGTACGCGCGGTCAAGCCGATATCGCCTTCGGCGAGCAGGGCCTGCCCGCGCTGCTGCAGCAAGCCGGCTGGCGCATCGAGTACCGCAACTGGGGTGAGTTCGACGGCCTGGCTCTGCCGGTGCGGGTGTTCGCCGAGTCCGGTGAGCGCCGTGTGCGCCTGGTGGTCGACCGCTGGGAGCTCGGCGATGACTGAGACGCTGGTCCTGCCGGCGCCCGCCAAGCTGAACCTGTTTCTGCACATCGTCGGTCGACGCCCCGACGGCTATCACCTGTTGCAGACGGTGTTCCAGCTGATTGACCTCTGCGACTTGCTGCATCTTGAAGACCGCGTTGATGGCCGCATCGAGCGCGCCGCCGGGGCGCCGGGCGTACCCGCGGAGCACGACTTGTGCGTGCGCGCCGCCCGCCTTTTGCAGCCGCTGGCCAAGCCAGGTGCGGGAGTGACCATCACGCTGGAGAAGCGCATCCCGATGGGGGGCGGCCTCGGCGGTGGCAGCTCCAATGCAGCGACGGTGCTGCTGGGCCTCAACCGCTTGTGGAGTCTCGGGCTCGACCTGGATGGTCTCGCGGCGCTCGGGTTGCAGTTGGGGGCGGACGTGCCGGTGTTCGTGCGCGGTCGTTCGGCCTGGGCTGAGGGCGTTGGCGAGCGTCTGCACCCGCTGGCATTGGGCGAGGGGGCCTATCTGGTCGTGGACTCCGGTGTTTCGGTGCCGACCGCCGACTTGTTCCAAGCGCCTGAATTGACACGGGATGCTCCCCCCGCGACAATTGCGGGCTTCCTGTCAGGCGCAATCGGAGGCAATGCCTTCGAGCCGGTGCTGGCGGCGCGATCGTACGAGGTGGACGAAGCACTGCGGGCACTCAGGCGGGCTGGCGGATGTGCCGCCTCTCAGGTGGCGCTGAGTGGAACAGGTGGCTGTTGTTTCGCCCGCTTCGCATCGCGCGTGCAGGCCGAGGCCGCTCAGCAGAGGCTCGGCCCGCGCTGGCGCAGCTGGGTCTGCCGGGGGCTCGATGTCTCGCCTCTGCTGCAAGCGTTGTAGACGGCCCGAAGAGGGTCGGGGTTCCAAGTGTTGGGGCGTCGCCAAGTGGTAAGGCACCGGATTTTGATTCCGGCATTCGCAGGTTCGAATCCTGCCGCCCCAGCCAGATTCGCGGCGGTATCCGTGCAGCGCCGCCTGATGCGGCTGCGACGGTGAGCGATGCGTCGGACACGGAGTCCGCGCCCGCGCGGTTTCAGGGCGCGCCGCGGTGGCGGGCCCGTCCATTCGGCCGCCTCAGGCGGCCCACAGGTGCGATGTGAACACTGACGGCATCCTCGTTTTCACCGGCAACGCCAATCGCCCGTTGGCCAACGCGGTCTGTCGCGAGCTCGGCATCCGCCCTGGCAAGGCCCTGGTCGGGCGCTTTTCCGATGGCGAAGTGCAAGTCGAGATCGAAGAGAACGTGCGGCGGCAGGAGGTCTTCGTCATCCAGCCGACCTGCGCGCCAACGGCCGAGAATTTCATGGAGCTGCTGGTTCTGGTGGACGCGCTGAAGCGAGCCTCGGCAGCCAGCGTCACCGCGGTGGTGCCCTATTTCGGCTACGCCCGCCAGGACCGCCGTCCGCGTTCGGCGCGCGTGCCGATCACCGCCAAGGTGGCTGCGCGCATGTTCAGCGCCGTCGGCACCGATCGCGTGCTGACGGTCGATCTGCATGCCGACCAGATCCAGGGTTTCTTCGATATCCCGGTCGACAACGTCTACGCCTCGCCGCTGCTGCTGGCCGATGTCTGGCGCACCCAGGGCACCAAGGACCTGATCGTCGTCAGCCCGGACGTCGGTGGCGTGGTGCGCGCGCGCGCCATCGCCAAGCGTCTGGACGACGCCGACCTTGCGATCATCGACAAGCGTCGTCCGCGCGCGAATGTCGCCACGGTCATGAACATCATCGGTGACGTCGCCGGCAAGACCTGTGTGCTGGTCGACGACATCGTCGACACCGCCGGGACCTTGTGCGCCGCCGCAGCAGCGCTCAAGGAGCATGGCGCCCGCAAGGTCGTCGCCTACTGCACCCATCCGGTGCTGTCGGGTGCGGCGATCAGCAACATCAACGGCAGCCAGCTCGACGAACTGGTCGTGACCGACACCATCCCGCTGTCAGACGAGGCCCGCGCTTGCGGCCGCATCCGCCAGCTCAGCGTGGCGGAACTGCTGGCGGAAACGATCCGCCGCATCGCCTTCGGAGAATCCGTCAGTTCGCTCTACGTGGACTGACACCATCGCCCACCCTGGTCGCGGGGCGGGCATCCAGGTCGCCGCGAGGCGGCTTACCCCAAGCAAGAAAGGCAACACACAATGGCAACCCAGCATGAAATCAAGGCCACCGTCCGCAAGGATGCAGGGAAGGGTGCGAGCCGCCGCCTGCGTCATTCGGGCCAGGTGCCTGCGGTCGTCTACGGCGGCCACGCCGAGCCGACCAGCATCGAGATCCTCCACAACACCGTGTGGTTGGCCTCGGCGCACGAGTGGTTCTACAGCTCGATCATCGATCTGAATGTCGATGGTCAGGTGCAGCAGGTCATCCTGCGCGACATGCAGCGCCACCCGGTCAAGCCGCTGATCATGCACATGGACTTCCTGCGCGTCTCCGCCGACGAGCTGATCCGTGTGCGCGTGCCGCTGCACTTCCTGAACCAGGACACCTCCCCGGCCGGCAAGGCCGGTGGCGTCGTGATCACCCACGAAGTCAACGAAGTCGAAGTGTCCTGCCTGCCGGGCAACCTGCCGGAGTTCATCGAAGTCGATCTGGCCTCGCTGAAGGCGGGTGACACGCTGCATCTGTCCGATATCAAGCTGCCGGCCGGCGTGACCATCCCCGAGCTGAAGCTGGGCAAGGAGCACGATGTCGCCGTCGTGATCGCCCGCCAGTCGAAGGCCGGTGAGTCCGAAGAAGCCGCGGTAGAGAAGAAGTAAGTTCTGCCGATCCCGCCGGCGCGAGCGCCGGCGGGATCCGCCTCGCCGCATGAGCGCGCTGCGATTGATCGTCGGCCTGGGCAATCCGGGCAGTGACTATGCCCACACCCGCCACAACGCGGGCTTCTGGTTTGTCGACCGCCTTGCCGAAAAGGCCGGCGTCCGCTTCGCCCACGAGGCCAAGCTGCACGGCGAGACTGCACGGGTCGCGGTCGATGGCCACAGCCTGTGGCTGCTCAAGCCCTCCACGTTCATGAACCGCAGCGGTCAGTCGATTGTCGCTGCCCTGCGCTACTACAAGATCGAGCCGGCCGAGATGCTGGTGGCCCATGACGAGCTAGACCTGCCCGCGGGCACCGCTCGGCTCAAGTTCGACGGCGGTCACGGCGGCCAGAACGGCCTGCGTGACGCCTTCGCACATCTGGGGCACGGCAAGTTCCATCGGCTCCGGGTTGGCATCGGCCATCCCGGCCACAAGGACAAGGTCACGCCCTGGGTGCTAGGACGGCCCGGTCGCGACGACGAAATCACCATCCAGCGCAGCCTGGATGCCGCCCTTGACCAGTTGCCGCTGCTGCTGCGCGGCGACGTTGCTGAGGCGATGAAGAGGCTGCATACGAACCCCGGGGTTCGGGATTAGGGCTTCGGGATTAGCGCAAGCCTGCGCCTCGGCCGTCTCTGCTCCTTCGAATCCCGAATCCCGAATCCCCAACCCCGGACTCCAAGCCCATGGCCATGAGATGCGGCATCGTCGGACTTCCCAACGTCGGCAAGTCCACCCTGTTCAACGCCCTGACCAAGGCGGGCATCGCCGCGGCCAACTTTCCCTTCTGCACGATTGATCCCAACGTTGGGGTGGTGCCGGTGCCGGATCCGCGACTTGATCAGCTGGCAGCGATCGTGAAGCCGCAGAAGATTGTGCCGACTGCGGTCGAGTTCGTGGATATCGCGGGCCTGGTCGCAGGAGCGAGCAAGGGTGAGGGTCTGGGCAACAAATTCTTGGCCAACATCCGAGAGACCGATGCGATCGCGCACGTCGTGCGCTGCTTCGAGCACGGCGACATCGTGCATGTGGCCGGCAAGGTCGACCCGATCGCCGACATCGACACCATCGATACCGAGCTCGCGCTGGCCGACCTCGAAAGCGTCGAGAAAGCCCTCAACCGCTATGAACGAGCCGCGAAGGCAGGCGACAAGGATGCAGCCCTGCGTCGTGATCTGTTGACCCGCGTGCGCGCCCACCTCGACCAAGGCAAGCCGGTGCGTGGCATGGGTCTCGATGCAGACGAGCGTGGCCTGCTGCGCGAGCTGTACCTCCTGACGGCCAAGCCGGTGATGTACATCGCCAACGTGCGCGAGGATGGCTTCGAGAACAATCCGTTCCTCGATCGCGTGCGCGAGCGGGCGGCCGGCGAGGGCGCCGAGGTGGTTCCGGTCTGCGCCGCAATCGAGGAAGAGCTGTCCCAGCTCGATGATGCTGATCGCGACATTTTCCTGGCCGATCTCGGCATCGGCGAGCCCGGGCTCAACCGGGTGATCCGTGCAGGCTACAAGCTGCTCGGCCTGCAGACCTATTTCACGGCCGGCGTGAAAGAGGTCCGCGCCTGGACTATTCACAAGGGCGACACCGCGCCGAAAGCGGCGGGCGTCATCCACACCGATTTCGAACGCGGCTTCATCCGCGCCCAGACGATCGGCTTCGATGACTTCATCAGCTACAAGGGCGAACAGGGTGCCAAGGAAGCCGGCAAGCAGCGTGCGGAAGGCAAGGACTACGTGGTCAAGGACGGCGACGTCCTCAACTTCCTGTTCAACGTCTGAGCCCGGGCATGCGGCCTGCAAACTTTTTCTCGATCCGGCATTGACAGACGCCCTTTCGACGTTGAAAATGCGGGGCTCTCTGTTGGAGGGATACCCAAGCGGCCAACGGGGGCAGACTGTAAATCTGCTGGCTCACGCCTTCGGTGGTTCGAATCCACCTCCCTCCACCACCGTTTGATGGCTTCGGCTTGCGGAACCAAGCGGGAGTAGTTCAATGGTAGAACCTCAGCCTTCCAAGCTGATGGCGCGGGTTCGATTCCCGTCTCCCGCTCCACCGCTAGAAGTTGAAGGTTGAAGATCGAAGCGCGCCACGAGCCGCCCAGGTCAGACGGTCGCAGCCCTCGCCGAGGGGTGGCGGCTGGTTAAAAAATCGCGTGCTCATGTAGCTCAGTCGGTAGAGCACTTCCTTGGTAAGGAAGAGGTCGCTGGTTCGATTCCAGTCATGAGCACCATCTCTCACGGCACCCCTCCTCACTTTCCGAATCTTCAGTTCACCGGGATACCAAAGCCATGGCCAAGGGTAAGTTCGAGCGCACCAAGCCGCACGTGAACGTGGGCACGATCGGTCACGTTGACCACGGCAAGACGACGCTGACTGCGGCGCTGACGAAGGTGGGCGCCGAGCGTTTCGGCGGCGAGTTCAAGGCGT
>JBKCVA010000056.1:0-10097 GCA_046318115.1 Lysobacterales bacterium
GCTGGCGCTGGCGCCTTCGGTGCTGCTCCGGCGAACATCACTGTTGCGGCGGGTGCTACCGGCACGCTGCCCCTCAGCTGTACGCTCCCGAACTCGGGCGGTGCCGCAACGGCGACCCTGACCTGTACCGAGACCGACTCCGACAGCACCGCCGGCGTTTCGCGCAGCTGGCCGCTGAGCTGCCCGCAGGGCACCCCGGTTCCGGGTCCTGGCTTCGGCGCCTCGCCGGCTCCGAACACCCCCGCCACTGCCATCAGCTGCAGCGGTCAGGCCGGAAGCACGGTTCAGCGCCAGATTACCATCACCAACAACGGTAACCCGGGTGCGGGTTCGGCGCTTAACTTCACCTGCACGGGCTCCGGCATCATCACCGGCCTGACGGGCGGTACCGCGACCGGCCTTGCCGTGGGTGCTTCGCAGACGGTGACGGCAACATGCACGGTGCCGGCCGACGGCGTGACCGCTACGGGCACTGTCAGCTGCACCAGCAATGCGCCGGGTGCGCCCTTCGTGTTCAACTACACCTCGACGGGCAGCACCTTCCCGCCGCCGGTGCCGCGTCCGGCCGTTGTGCCGGCGAGCTCGACCTGGTCGCAGATCGCCCTGATCGCCCTCCTGGCGGGTCTGGGCCTTGCCTTCGTCGGATTCCGTCGCGGTCAGTAAGTCAAGCGGTTATCTGCTGAAAAGCGAAGGGCGCCCTCGGGCGCCCTTCGCTGTTTCTGGATTTCGACTTCTTGTCAGTTGAGGCGATTGAACCTGGATCCCAAGCCTGCTGCAGTGCGCAGGGAGGACGTGAACCGGGCCCGTTTGGCAGAGATCTGCAATCGCGGCCGGACTTCATGCCCTTGGGCAGTCTGGGGCAAGCTGGACGCCCGGGAAGCGGAGCAGAATCTAGAGATCGTCATCCAGCGAGAGGATGATGCCGCCGTCTTCTGCGCGCTGGATCCGCGTGATGCCGGGAAATTCGGACTCCAACCTGTCCAGTTCGCTGGCCACGGCCATTCGGCCTGTCGAAGCGGTTTTCTTTCCGCTGGCCGCCCGGACCAGCGCTTCACGAATGATGCGTGACTGCACGAGCGTGCTTGCGACCAGGTTTCGCAATTCACCGTCGTCCCACGGCTTGCACAGAAAGCGCGACACCTGGGTCTCGTTGATCGACGCAAGGATGGCGTCGCGATCGGCGTACCCCGAGAGGATCATGCGGGCGACGTGCGGCTGCAGTCCAATCGCGCGGCTCAAGAACTCGACGCCATTCATTTCCGGCATGCGGTAGTCACTGATCACGAGGTCGAAGTCCTCGGACTCCATGCGTTCCAGCGCCATCTCGGTCGAGGTATAGGTTTCGACCTGGATACCCTGACCGCCGAGCATGTCGACGTTGATGAACGACAGGCAGCGCCGCAGTGCGTTAAGCACATTGGCTTCGTCGTCGACTAGAAGAACGCGGTATACGCCGGTTTCGCCGGTCATGGCACGTCGCCCCCGACTTTGGGTTGGGTGATGGGAAGGCGGATCAGGAACAAAGTGCCCTCACCGGGAGTGCTGGTGACGTCGATGCTCCCGTGGTGTTTCTTGATCAGGCCGTAGGAGATTGCGAGCCCGAGGCCGGTCCCGGTGCCCACGGGCTTGGTCGTGAAGAAGGGGTCGAAGATCTTTGGCAACACCTCCTCCGGGATGCCAACGCCGTCGTCGCCGATCGCAACCACCACGTGTTCGCCATCGACACTGGTGCTTACGGTGACGATGCCTCGCTCGGCGATGGCTTGGCCGGCATTGAGCAGGATGTTCATGAACACCTGGTTCAACTCCGAGGGAATGCACTCGATCTGTGGAATGTCACCGAAGGTTTTCACCACCTGGGCTTTGTACTTGAGGTCGTTCCAGATGATGTTGAGGGTGCTGTCGAGGCCGCGATGGATGTCGGCGAGCAGGAACTTGTCCTTGGCATCGCTGCGCGAGAAATCCTTGAGGTCCTGCACGATCTTGCGGACGCGCTCGATGCCTTCGCGGGACTCCTCGATCAGCTGCGGAAGGTCGCTCTGCAGGAACTCGATATCCAGGCGCTGCCGCAGGTCGCGAACCTCACCGCGTGCGCGCTCGGCGTCGCTCGCGCCCAGGGCGCGGTCGTAGGCATCGATCAGGGTCAGCAGGTGTTTGCTGTACTCCTGAAGGGTGGCCAGGTTCGAGTGGACATAGCCGATCGGGTTGTTGATCTCGTGCGCCACGCCTGCGGCCAGTTGCCCGATCGAGGCGAGCTTTTCGGACTGCAGCAACTGCTCCTGCGCGCCCTTGAGCTTGCGATAGGCCACTTCCAGTTCGGCGTTGCGCGCTTGCAGCTCTGTCTTGCGGGCGTACTCGAAGCTGATGTCGCGAGCCGATACGCCGTAGCACTGCAGGGAGCGGTCGGCGCCGCGAACCGCGCTGATCTGCAGCATCAGCACCAGGGGGCGGCGCTGGCCGAGCGGCAGCGCCACCTCACCATTCCATTCGCCAGCATTGGCCGCCATCTCGAGGGCGAAGGCGGGGAGCAGATCGGGATGGAGATCGGTGATGCGGCGAGTGCCAGGTTGGCGCCCGGAGCCCACTGCAATCTGGACCGTGATGGCATGCGCCGCACGATTCGCGTACAGGATCTCAAGCTCGGGGTCGATCAGAAAGATCGGATTCTGGCTGTTGTCCGCCACGACCTTGATGAGCGGCACCAGGTCGGCGTGAGGGTCGTCTGCAGCGGTCATGGGCGCCTCCTGCGCCGTGGCGGCCGTGCCACTGTCACGTTCAGGAGGAGACGACGCAAGCCCGCCGACTGGCGGCTTTGGGCTCGTTTCGGGAAGAACCCGAGGCGGCTGCATGTTCAAGCGTGTGCGACCTCGCGAGAAAAACCGGGGCCGCTCCAGGTGACGGGACCATGGCGCGGATCACCCGCGCTAGGCTGCAAGCCTCATGCCTCTGCGATGTGACGGGTAATCGTGGAGTCGCGGCGGTCGCCGCTGGCGTCGTAGGCGGCAGCGGGGTCCACCGCGCCCAGCATCTTGAGTAGCCAGGAGGTCTCCTGTCTCCGGCGCAACAGCAAATTCGCATTGGCCTGATGAAGCTCGTACGCCTTGCGCAGCGCGGCCTCGGTCTCATCGCTGGGTGGGGTGTCGCGCAGGCAGGCACTGATGCGGTCGAGCGCCGCCAGCTTGGCTTCACCGGCCTTCACCAAGGCCACGCCGTCGAGCGCGACGAGCGCGGACCGCTCGCCTTCTATGGCCTCCAGCAAGATCTGCAGGGCGCCAGCGAAACTGCTCACTTCAAGCTGCCTTCGATTTCCATCAGGCGCGCGGCCAGCGCGCGAGAATCCACGGTGTAGCGCCCTGCTTCGATGTCCGCGCGTAGCTGCTGCACCTTGGCCGCGTCGAAGCCGGCCGAGGGGGTGGCCGACGCGGACGCGCTGATCTGCACCGAATCCTCGCCCAGCCGCAGTGCGTTGGCGCTGCTGATAGCACCGACTGCATCCTGACCAGGGCTGCCCACGCGGCGCGCCTGAGGCTCGAGTCGCGGTCCGCCGAGTCCGTCGATCTTGGTGTTCATGCTGTACTCCCTGTGCCGCCGTCTGCAGGGGTTATCGGCCGCCAGCGGCGGAACTTTAGGGCGCTCGGAAAAGGATTCGAAGGCGATCGTCTGCTGCCGCGCCTCGCGGGGCGTTGCCAGTGCCCAAGAGCGATCACCTTCACAGCAGCACCTCGACTTCCCCACGTGCGTTGACGACGCCCCGCACCTGTCTGCGTGAGCTCAGGTTCTCCACGTTCACCTGCTCGGCTTCGCCCGCCTCACCGAGTGCGCGTCCCTGACTGCGAACTTCGAGGCCCCCGCGGCGGGCGATCAGGGTGACCTGGTCGCCGCGGCGCACCAGTCGCTGGGAGCGTAGATCGCCCGCCGAAAGGGCGCTGCCGGCGGCAAGCGGCCGGGCGGCAATGCGACCGATCGCTTGTTCGGGCCGCTCAAGGGCGCCTGCGGCAAGCGCCGCCTGATCGCGTGTCTCGACCCGGAGCGCATCCGCTGTGACCGTCTGACCCGCTGCCAGCGGGCGCGCGAGCACCAGTGTGTCGCCGAGGCGCGACACCTTGACGGGCACGAAGAGTTTCCAGGCCATCGGCCCGTTGCAGCTGACTTCGGCGACCCCGCGATTGCCGACATGTGCGCTCAGGCCGTTACTGCACACGGGCATGCGCAGCCCCGAATCGATGGCGGCCTCGGCGCGCACGCGCGGGTCCACGCCCGCGTCCGGG
Organism: Lysobacterales bacterium; assembly: GCA_046318115.1. Taxonomy (GTDB): domain Bacteria; phylum Pseudomonadota; class Gammaproteobacteria; order Xanthomonadales; family Xanthomonadaceae; genus Aquimonas. Next base: position 4,269 of record JBKCVA010000056.1, read on the forward strand.
GCGACCGCAGCGACCGCCGCCGCCGCAATGCGCTCGACCGACTCGTAGCTGCCCTCCCCCCAGACCGCCGAGGGTGGGAGCGTGAGCACGAAGAGCAGAAGCATCAGGCGCTTGCGGAGCATGGGGCACCAGAACAGCGAGATCGACGCAGTCCACCGTGCAAGCGTCGTGCCGATCGGCGATCGAGCGCTGGCGGGGCGTCGGCGCAAACCTTGCACGCCGTACGTGGATCGCCGGCGTGGTGTCCAGGCTGAGGGCTGTGCTCACCTGCCGAGCCGGGGTCACCGCCTGCGGTGATGACGACAACCTATTGATTCCACGGCATCTTGCTGTCGGTCAGCAGATGCGGCCGGATGTCTCCCAGCGGGGCTGTGGACCCCATTAAGGATTGCGCATGAGCACCGATCTGCTGGACCGCATCGAGCAACGGACCCGCCTCGCGGGCCACAATCGACTCGCCCTGCTGTTGTTTCGACTGGGAGGCCGCCAGCTTTTTGGCGTCAATGTTTTCAAGGTGCAGGAAGTGCTGAAGCGTCCGCCGCTGCAGCCCCTCCCGCAGTCGCGTCCGCCGCTGCTGGGCCTTGCTGATATTCGCAAGCGATCCATTCCCGTACTCGACCTGGGTGCTGCGATCCGGCATCCCGAATCCAGCCTCGACCGTTCCGACTATCTGGTGGTCACCGAATTCAATCGCTCCGTGCAGGGTTTTCTGGTCAGTGCTGTGGAGCGGATCGTCAACATCGCTGTGGAAAACGTCAAGCCGCCGCCCGACAGCAGCGGTGGCTCTTACCTGACGGCCGTGACCCGCTACAACGAGGACCTCATCCAGATCATCGACGTCGAGAAGGTGCTGGCGGAGGTGATTGGCGGTGCGCCGCAGTTGTCCGAGGAGATGCGGCTGCAGGCGGTGGCGGGTGCCAGCGTTCGGGTGCTGATCGTTGATGATTCCCGCGTGGCCCAGCATCAGATCCAGGGCGTGGTCGAAACCTTGGGTGCAAGCTGCGTCCTGCTGCCGGACGGCCGCAGGGCGCTGAATCATCTGAAGGACCTGGCCAAGCGCGGCATCAAGCCTTCCGAGCACTACGCCATGGTCATCTCCGACATCGAGATGCCGGACATGGACGGGTACACCCTGACCACCGAGATCCGCAGGGACCCGGAACTGTCCGATCTCTGGGTGATGCTGCACACCTCGCTCTCCGGCATCTTCAACACCGCGATGGTCGAGCATGTCGGTGCCAATGCTTTCGTTGCCAAGTTCAGCCCGGACGATCTCGCCGAGGGTGTTCTGGACCGCTTCGAGATGCTGGGCCTGACCGAAGAGGTGTATTGACCTCTCTGCCGCCGGGCAAATGCCCGCCACAAAAATGACGTCAGAAGTCTGACGAAGGCTCTGGCACAGCTCTTGCCGCTATCCCGGCGAGCCTGGCAACAGGCGTTCCGGAGAACTCGACATGAGCGAGTCCAATCCCATCGGCGGCAACCTGTTCGGCGTGCACGGCGCGGCCCTGAGCCTGCGCCAGCAGCGTCTGCAGGTGCTGGCCTCCAACATCGCCAACGCTGACACGCCGCACTACAAGGCGCGTGACGTCGACTTCCACGCCGCCCTGCAGCGCGCCATGGGCGAGACCCCGCCGGGCACACCGGCCCAGACTCAGGCCGGGCATCAGGGCGGTGTCTCCGAGGTCGGGCCCGACGGTCTGGTCTATCGCTTGCCGCTGCAGCCCAGCCTCGACGGCAACACCGTTGACGCCGAGTACGAAAAGGCTGCCTTCGCTCGCGCTGCGTTCGAGTACCGCGCCAGCCTGAACTTCGTGGACGGTCGCGTGCGCCGGCTGTTGACCGCGATCACCGGGAACTAGCCGCCATGCCCTCGATGAAGATTTTCGATATCGCAGGTCAAGCCATGGCCGCGCAGTCGGTGCGGCTCAATACGATCGCCAGCAATCTTGCCAACGCCGGCAACGTCACCGGCGATCCGCAGGCGGTCTACAAGCCGGTCGAGCCCGTGTTCCAGAGCCAAGTGCTCGACCCCTCCCAGCCCGGACTTGCCGGTGTACGGGTTACCCGGATCGAGCAGAGCGAGGCCGAACCGCTGAAGCGCTACGAACCTGGCAACCCGCTGGCAGATGCGCAGGGCTACGTCTACGCGCCGGACATCGACCCGGTCGCGCAGATGGTCAACATGATCTCGGCCGCCCGCGCCTACCAGGCGGACGTCGAAGTTCTCAACACGAGCAGGGAACTCGCGCTCGCCACCCTCAACGTAGGCCGCTGATCGCGCGCCTGCACGCATTGGAGCATCACCATGAGCGTCAACAGTGCGGACATTTACACCCAGCTGGGCCTGAGGCAGCAGGGCTCGATCGGGCCGCAGCGGCGAACCGAGATGGGGCAGCAGGATTTCCTGCGTCTCATGACCGAGCAGCTGAAGAACCAGGACCCGCTGAAGCCCATGGAACAGGGCGAGTTCATCGGCCAGATGGCCCAGTTCTCGACCGTCAAGGGCATCGAGCAGATGAACACCGGGCTGCAGAACCTCGGCCTGATGTTCGGCGAATCCCAAGCCCTCCAGGCGGCCTCCATGGTCGGTCGCAGTGCCTATATCGGCACCAACATCGCAACCCTTGAGGGCGAATCCGGCGTGCAGGGTTCGCTCAAGGCCCCCGGCCCCGGCCCGGTGACGGTGGAAGTCCGCACCCCGGGTGGACAGCTGGTACGCAGCTTCGTGGTCGAGGCCCGCGCCGGCGGCGCCGCCGATTTCCGCTGGGATGGCCTGAACGCCAATGGCCAGCCTGCGCCCACTGGCGAGTACCGGATCACCGCCAAACAAAACACCACGGCGGCCCAGGTGCAGGTGGCGACCCGCGTGGAAAGCGTTTCCTACACCTCGCAAGGGGTGGTTCTGAACCTGGTCGGGGTCGGCCCGACCACCTTTGACCGCATCACCCGCATCGGACAGGCCTGAGAGGCCGGAAGAGGACTACCGCCATGAGCTTTCGCATCGCACTGAGCGGCATCAATGCCGCTTCCGCCGGCCTCAACACCACGGCCAACAACATCGCCAACGTCAACACGATCGGCTTCAAGCGCTCGCGCGCGGAGTTCGGTGATCTTTTCGCCAACTCCGGCTACGGCCTGCAGCGCAATGCCATTGGCGCGGGCGTGCGCGTCACCAACGTCGCCCAGCAGTTCGCCCAGGGCACGATCAACTTCACCGACAACGCGCTCGACATGGCGATTTCGGGCAATGGCTTCTTCACCCTGAATCGCGATGGTCAGACCGTCTACTCGCGCGCCGGCAACTTCGGGGTCGACCGCGCGGGCTACGTGGTGAACCCGGTCGGTGATCGTCTGCAGGTGTTCCCGCCAACGGTTTCGGCGACCGGCCAGATCACCGGCTTCAACAATGGCCAGCTCACCGACCTGCGCCTCGCGCTCGGCGAAGCGCCGCCGCTCGCGAGCTCGATCGTCGAGATCGGAACGAACCTGCCGGCCGATGCGGTGCCTCCGACCGTCACGCCGTTCAACGCCGCCGATTCGCAAACCTACAACTTCGCCACCACGGTCACGGTGTACGACTCGCTGGGCGTGTCACACAACGCGACCTTCTACTACGTGAAGACCGCCAACCCCGGTGAATGGCAGCTCTACACCCAGATCGATGGAACCGCCGTGGGCGGCGCGCAGACCCTGGAGTACGGGCCCGCGGGTGAATTGATCGCGCCGGCGACCGGTGAGATCACACTGCCGCCGTACACGCCCACTACGGGCGCCAACGACATCGAACTCACGCTGCAGCTTGGCGAGTCCACCCAGTACGGCAGCACCTTCTCGGTGAATCGCCTGGTGCAGGACGGCTATCCGACGGGACGCCTGTCGAACCTCGATATCTCGGAGGACGGCATCGTCTCGGCCCGCTACACCAACGGCCAGGCCATTCCGCTGGGGCAGATCGCCATGACCGGCTTCTCCAATGTGCAGGGCCTGCAGAAGCTGGGCGACACCAGTTGGGGCGAGACCAGTGAGTCCGGGCAGCCGCAGCGCGGTGCGCCGGGCAGCGCCAATCTGGGCCTGCTGCAGGCGGGTGCGCTGGAGGCCTCCAACGTCGACATCACCGAGCAGCTGGTCGAGATGATCAACGCGCAGCGCAACTTCCAGGCCAACGCGCAGATGATTTCGACGGCCGACCAGATCACCCAGACCGTGATCAACATCCGCTGATCGCTGAAAGGACGGAGCCGGCGCCATGGACAAGTCCCTCTACGTCGCGATGACCGGTGCCTCCAGCACCCTGCGTGCGCAGGGGGCGGTGTCGCAGAACCTCGCGAATGTCAGCACGCCCGGTTTCCGGGCGCTGCTGTCGCACACCGAAACCTTCAAGATCGAAGGCCACGGCCTGAAGTCGCGCTACGACGCCACCGGCGTCGACGGCGGCTTCGACAACCGCATGGGCCCGCTGCTGTCGACCGGCAAGGACACTGACGTCGCCCTGCGCGAAGGGCTGTGGCTGGCGGTGGCCGACGGCGAGGGCAACGAGGCCTATACCCGCAGCGGCGAGCTGCAGGTCAACCAGAACGGCCTGCTCACCACGGCAGGTGGGCGTCAGGTGCTGGGCGAGAACGGCCCGATCGCGATTCCGCCGCACGCCAAGCTCGAAATCGCCGGCGACGGCAGCATCTCGATCGTGCCGTTGGGGCAGGGGCCCGAGACCCAGGCCATCGTCGCTCGCATCAAGGTCGTCGAGGCCCCCGCTGCGGACATCAGCCGCGGGCCTGACGGCCTTTTCCGCCGCAGCGACGGCGAGCCGGCGGCGCCCGTGGGCGGCGCGGTGCTGATGACCGGCGTGCTCGAAGGCAGCAACGTCAACGCCAGCGATGCGTTGGTGAAGATGATCGAACTCTCGCGCAGCTTCGAGATGCAGATCCGCTCGATCAAGACCGCGGACGAGAACGCCCGCGCCAGCAACAGCCTGCTGCGGATGGGCGGCTGAGCCCGCTCTCCCCCGGCATCGGAGTACCGCCATGTTCCAGTCCCTGTGGGTTGCCAAGACCGGCCTCGATGCGCAGCAGACGCGCATGACGGTCACCTCGAACAACCTCGCCAACGTCAACACGACGGGCTTCAAGCGCGGTCGCGCCAGCTTCGAGGATCTGCTGTACCAGAACATCCGCCAGCCGGGTGGTGCCTCCTCTCAGCAGACCGAGCTGCCCTCGGGCCTGACCACGGGCACCGGCGTGCGCGTGGTTTCGACCCAGAAGAACTTCATCCAGGGCAACCTGCTGCAGACCGGCAACGCGCTGGACCTCGCCATCAACGGCCGCGGCTTCTTCGAGGTGCTGCTGCCTGATGGCAGCACCGCCTACACCCGCGACGGCAGCTTCCAGATCAACAACCAGGGCCAGATGGTCACCGCCTCGGGCTACACCTTGCAGCCGGGCATCCAGATCCCCGAGGGCGCGCAGAGCGTGACCATCGGCAACGACGGCACGGTGTCGGTCCAGCTCGCCGGCCAGGCCCAGCCGATCCAGATCGGCAACGTCAGCCTGACCGACTTCATCAATCCCGCCGGCCTGCAGGCCAAGGGCGAGAACCTGTTCGTCGAAACCGGCGCCAGCGGCCCGGCCCAGCAGTCGACGCCGGGGCTGAATGGCCTGGGCCTGCTGCAACAGGGGGCGCTCGAGAGCTCGAACGTCAACGTGGTGGAGGAGCTGGTCAGCATGATCGAGACCCAGCGCGCCTACGAGATGAACGCCAAGGCGATCTCGACCACCGACGGCATGCTGGCCTATCTGAACAACAACCTGTGAGCCCGGCCATGATCGCGCG
>JBKCVA010000057.1:0-26237 GCA_046318115.1 Lysobacterales bacterium
TCCAGCACTTCGCCGAACTTGCCGAACTCGTTCTTGACCGCGCCGAGGATCTGCCAGACCTCGCTGCTGCGCTGTTCGATCGCCAGCGTGCGGAAACCCATCTGCAGGCTGTTGAGCAGGGCCGCCAGCGTGGTCGGCCCGGCAAGCGTGATGCGGTAGTCACGCTGAAGGGCTTCGAACAGGCCGGGGCGGCGGATCAGCTCGGCGTACAGGCCTTCGGTGGGCAGGAACAGCAGGGCGAAGTCGGTGGTGTGCGGCGGGCCGATGTACTTCTCGCGGATGCGCTTGGCTTCGTCGCGGATGCGCCGTTCGAGCGCGAGTGCGGCCACGCCTGCAGCCTCGGCGTCGGCACGATCCTGCGCGTCGAGCAGGCGCTCGTAGTCCTCGCGCGGGAACTTGGCGTCGATCGGCAGCCACACCGGCGCGCCCGGCGTGCTGCCCGGCAGGCGGATGGCGTATTCGACGCGCTCGCTGCTGCCCGGCAGGGTGGCGACATTGCTGGCGTACTGCTCGGCGCTGAGGATCTGCTCCAGCAGGGCGCCGAGCTGCACTTCGCCAAAGGTGCCGCGGGTTTTGACGTTGCCGAGCACGCGCTTCAGATCGCCCACGCCCTGCGCCAGCGTCTGCATTTCACCCAGGCCGCGGTGCACCTGTTCGAGGCGCTCGGAGACCAGCTTGAAGCTCTCGCCGAGCCGCGTTTCCAGCGTGGCTTTGAGCTTCTCGTCGACGGTCTCGCGCATGCGCTCCAGCTGCGCCGCGTTGTCGGTCTGCAATTCCTTGAGCTTGGCTTCGAGCGTGCCGCGCACTTCGTTCATGCGTTCGGCGTTGTGCTGGGTCAGAGTGAGCAGGCGCGCGTCCAGCGCTTCGCCGAAGCCCTTGAGCGCGGCCACCGATTCCTCGCGGCTCTTGCGGGCGTCGTCCGACAGCGTCTGCCGCAGGGTCTCGATGCGCTGATCCGAGCGCAGGGCCGCGGCGTCGAGGCCGCGGCCGAAGGCGTCGAGCCGCTCGGCCTGGGCGCGGCTGCCCTCGGCCAGCGCGGCGCGCAGCTGGGCTTCGAAGCGCGCCTGCTGCTCGGCCGCCTCACTGCGTGCGTCCCGCAGCTCTTCGCGCAGGGCGCGCTCGGTGCGTTCGGCGGTCGCCGACAGTGCGGCCAGACGCTCGATCAATGCCGGATCAGTCTGCGAGCGCCCATTGCGACGCAGCAGCGTCAGCAGAAGCACGAGCGCAGCGACCAGCAGCAGCAACGCCACCGCCAGCAGCGCGAGCAGCCACGGGGCCGGCATCGGCGCCGCCAGCGGGGCGGCGGCCGCGAGCGAAAACAAGGACACGATGAGCATGCGATGGATCCATCAGCGAAGACGGCAGTCTAGCGATGCAGCGCCGCACCGCGCAGACCCGTGGCGCGGAGGCACGCAGCCAGCCGGCATACTGACGGCCTTGCCCGCTCGAACCCTGCACCATGCACGGACACGGATTTCTTGCTGACGCCCTCGTCTTCCTGATCGCCGCGGTGATCGCGGTGCCGCTGTTCCGGCGGCTCGGCCTTGGCGCGGTGCTCGGCTACCTCGCAGCGGGGGTGGTGATCGGCCCGCACGTGCTGGGCTTCATCAGCGATCCCGAGTCGGTGCTGACGGCGTCCGAATTCGGCGTGGTGATGCTGCTCTTCATCATCGGACTCGAACTTTCGCCCGCGCGTCTGTGGGTGATGCGGCGTCAGGTGTTCGGTATAGGCAGCCTGCAGGTCGGCGTGTCGGCGGCGCTGATTGGTGGTGCGATCGCGCTGTGGGGCCTGGGCTGGAAGGCCTCGCTGGTGGTCGGCATGGGCCTGGCCCTGTCATCGACCGCGGTCGGCCTGCAGCTGCTGGCTGAGCGCAAGGCGCTGACCGCCGACTACGGGCGCACCGCGTTCGCCGTGTTGCTGTTCCAGGACGCCTTCGCGATTCCGCTGCTGGCCTTGATCCCTCTGCTCGGCGAAGCCAAGGCCGCGCAGCAGGCGGCGCCAGGCCTGGAGGCGGTGTTGAAGGCGGTCGGCGTGATCCTGGCCATCGTCATTGGCGGCCGCTATCTGCTGCGCCCGCTGTTCCGCATCGTCGCCCGCGCGCAGGCGGTGGAGGTGTTCACCGCCTCGGCGCTGATGGTGGTCGCAGGCTCGGCGTTTCTGGTCCAGCAGGCCGGGCTGTCGATGGCGCTGGGCGCGTTTCTCGCGGGCGTGCTGCTGGCCGAGAGTGAGTTCCGGCATGAGCTGGAATCGCACATCGAACCCTTCAAGGGCCTGCTGCTGGGGCTGTTCTTCATGGCCGTGGGCATGAGCATCGATCTGGGCGTGATCGTCGCCGAGCCGGGCCAGGTGGTGATCGGCACGTTGGCGCTTCTGGCCATCAAGTTCGCCGTGCTGTGGGTGGTCGGACGGCAGGCGGCGAAGCTCAAGGCCGGCGCACCGCTGCAGCTGGCGGCAGTGCTGGCGATGGGCGGCGAGTTCGCCTTCGTGGTGTTTTCCGAAGCCGGCAAGGCCGGCCTGCTGGCGCCGGCGGAATCGAGCCTGCTGGTGGTGATCGTGGGCATGTCGATGGCGGCAACGCCGCTGCTGCTGATGGCGGTCGACGCGCACTGCCGGAAGCTGGAAAAGGCGAAGGCCGCTGCGCCCGTTTTCGACACGATCGACGACGCGCACGAGCCCAAGGTCATCATCGCCGGCTTCGGACGCATGGGGCAGATGATCGGCCGCATGCTGCGCGCCCAGCACATTCCGTTCACCGCGCTGGAGAACAGCCCGCAGCAGGTCGAGCTGTCGCGCCGCTTCGGCAGCACGCTCTACTTCGGTGATCCCAGCCGGCCCGAGCTGCTGCGCGCAGCGCGCGCCGACCGCGCCGAAGTGCTCGTGCTGACCACCGACGACCCCGAGGCCAACATCCGCACCGCGCGCATGATCAAGCGCCTGTATCCGCACCTGAAGGTCTATGCCCGCGCGCGCAACCGCCAGCACGCCTTCCGGCTGATGGATCTTGGGCTCGAGGGCATCACCCGCGAGACCTTTCCGGCGGCGCTGGAGATGACCCGCAGCGTGCTGCTGGCCCTGGGCCAGGATGCGGCCGTGGTGGAATCGCGCCTGCGCACCTTCCGCGAGCACGACGAGGCTCTGCTGCGCGAGCAGCATCTCGTCTACGACGACGAGGCGGCACTGGTGCAGAGTTCGCGCGAGGCCTTCGCCGACCTTGAGCGGCTCTTCGAGGCCGACGCGGCCTCCGAGCGCGAACGCGGCGGGCAGGGCTGAGAGCATGTGGAAAAACCATCCGCCTGCTGCGGCCGCCTCTGGACGCCGGTGGCGGCAGCGCGCTGCGCGAATTCCGCGGTCATTTGGCTTGCCAAACTCCCTCGAACTGACACACCGCGCTTTGCCACGAACGCCCAGAGACGCCCTCGTCACGGCGTCTGGATTTCTTCACACGCTCTGAGGTCGGCCGCGGCCGATCCGGCCGCCTGTACGAGGCCGCTCGGGCCCTGCGTTCGCGATCGGTGCGGCGGTGAAACTCAATCCGCCTGCGAGCGCAGGAAGCGCGCCATCGACGGCGGCGGCTTCGGGCCTTCCAGCTCGCGCGCGATGTCGACGTAGCCCCGGGTCAGCGCCACTTCGGCAGCGCTGCGCGCCAGGCTGTCGCGGCGGGTGGCATCGGCGCCTGCGCGCAGCAGGCGCTGCACCAGCGGCAACAGGCCGTGCTGGGCGCCCCAGTGCAGGGCCGAGAAACCGCGCTGATCCTGGGCATCCGGATCGACGCCGATCTCCAGCAGACGCTCGAGCTGCGGCAGCAGCGCTCCGGTGTGCAGCGGCGTGCCGGCAGGCTCGGCCGCGCCCAGCAGCAGCAACAGCGGGGTCTCGCCCAGCGCATTGGCCTGTCCGAGGGCGGCGGCGTTGGGTGAGAGCGCTGTCCACAACGCGAGCGCGAGCGCGGCTTCGGCGCTGCGGCAGCCGCGGCGGGCGGCGTGGTGCAGAACCGTGTTGCCCTCGGCGTCGATGGCGTCGCGGGCGGCACCGTGCGCGAGCAGCAAGTGCACGCAGCGCACCTGGCCCACGGCCGCCGCCAGCATCAGCGGTCGCAGCGCGCCGGGCAGGGTCTGCTCGACGTGCGCGCCGCCGGCCAGCAGCAGTTCGACGACGTCGGCATGGCCCTGGGTGATCGCCGCGGTCAGCGCCGTCATGCCGCTGTCGGCGGCCAGCGCCGGGTCGAGCCCGGCCTTGAGCAGCACGGCCACGACGTCGGCATGTCCGCTGCCCGCTGCGCGCAGCAGGGCGCTGCAGCCGCGCGCATCGCGCACGCCACGGTCGAGCCCGAGTTCGAGCAGGCAGCCCACCGCGACCGCGTCGCCCGCCACCGCAGCGGCGATCAGGTCGGCATCGCGCAGGGCCCGGCCCGGGTGTGGCCAGCGGCTCCAGTCCAGCCAGCGCAGCAGGGCGGGATCACCGGCGTGCATGGCCTGGCCCAGCGGGCACTGGCCGTCGGGCCCTCGCCTCTGCGGGCTGGCGCCGGCGCGCAGCAGGCCGCGCACGCTGGCCAGGTCGCCGCGCTGGGCGGCCGCTGACAGCGCCGTGAGCCCGCCGCGCCCCGGGCGTGAGGGGTCGGCGCCGCGCCCGAGCAGGGCATCGACCAGCGCCGACCAGCCGAGCTGCACCGCCAGCAGCAGGGGGGCATCGCCGTCCTCGTCGCCAAAGGCGTCGGCGCCCGCCGCCAGCAGGCGCAGCGCGCGCTGCTCGTCTGCGCCGGCCGGCAGGCGGGCATCCAGACAGGCCCGCAGGTAGCGCGCCAGGCTGCCGCGGCCCGTGGGCGACGTGCCGAGTTCGAGCAGCGCATCCAGCGCCTGTGGCGCCACTGCCGCGCGCTTGAGCGCCACGGCCAGCTGCGTTTCGCGGCTGTGCTCGCCGGCCGGCGGCAGGGCCGCGGCCAGCAGGGCGAGCGCGGCACGCGGCTGGCTCGCACCCAGGCTTTCGAACAGCTCGCAGACGAGGTCTGCGGGCGGCGTCAGTTCGCGCAGCAGGGCGGGCAGCAGGTCCGGCCGACCGCGCCGCAGGGCGCGGGTCAGGCGCTCGGCCAGCTCGACGCGCTCAAGGCTCGAATCGGCGCCCGCCGTGGCTGCCCCCCCGGCATCGTCGACCGCCGCCGGCAGCGGATGGTCGGGGTCCATGCGCCCGACCAGATCCCAGCGCTGCGCTGCGCGGGCCAGCTCCAGCGCGGTCTGTCCGCTGGCGCAAGCCTGCTCGGGCCGTGCGCCCATCTGCAGCAGGCGGGTGATCACCTCGGCGTCGGCACGCGCCGAGCCGCAGGCGATGTGCAGGGCGCTGCGCCCGGCCGAGTCGAGCGCGTCCACGGCCGGCGACTTGCGGCGCAGCGCTTCGATGCAGGCCAGTGAACCGGCGCGGGCGGCCTCCATCAGCGGCGTGGCGCCGTGGTCGTCGGCGCGTCCGGCGTCGGCGCCGGCCTTCAGCAGGGCCGCCACGATCGCCGCGTTGCCGGCGAGACAGGCCTCGTGCAGCGCCGTGCGTCCGAGCCGGCCGCGGGCGTCGACCTTGGCCTTGTGGCGCAGCAGAAGCTCGACGCCTGCGGCATCGTCTTCACCCGCGGCCGCCGCCAGCAGGGCGGGCTGGCCGCCTTCGGGTTCGCTGCGGGCCTGGCGCTCGAGCAGGAAGCGCGCCAGTCGCCAGCTGCCGGCCGCGCAGGCCTCGAACAGCGGGCTGCGGCCGCCGCGGTCGAGGGCATTGAGGTCGGCACCGGCATCGAGCAGCTGGGCCGCGACTTCAGGGTCGCTGCTGCGCGCCGCGTAGTGCAGGGGCGTGCGGCCCTCGCCATCGGCCAGGCGCGGATCGGCGCCGTTGGCCAGCAGCGTGGCCACCGAATCGGGTCGGCCGTGGTAGCTGTCGCGGGTGCAGGCGAGCAGCGGCGTCAGCCCGGCGCGCGCGTCGTTCAGATCGACGCCGCGCAGGATCAGCGCGCGCAGAAGGCCGAGGTCGCCGAGCAGGCTGGCCAGCACCGCCAGGCTGCGCTGGTCGCGCCCCTCAGGGGGCGCCGGTGCCGCCGGTTCGGGCCCGAGCGCGGCGAGCAGGGCCACCGCGCGCTCGACCTCGCCGCGCCGTGCCGCCGCGAACAGGGCCGCCACCGGGTCATCCGACGGCGCTGAGGGTTCGCCCGGCGCGCAGGTCGCGAGTGGCCGTTCGATCGCCGCGGCAGGGGGCTCGGCCGGGGACGCGACCGCGGGCAGCGCCTCGGCGGCGGTGAGGCAGGCCTGCACCCGTCGTGCCAGCGCCAGCGCGCACAGCGGCGCCAACAGCAGCGCATGCGCCGCTGCGGCGAGCGCCGGCAGGCCACCGCTGCGACCGACTTCGCTGCCCAGCGCCAGCAGGGCCGGACCGAGCTGCAGCACGCTGCAGACGGCGCCGAGGGTGACATCACCGAAGTCGAAGTGACCGCGCTCGAGCAGACGCTGTCGGGTCAGGCGCGCGCGCGCCAGGTGCTGGGCCAGGCTGCGGCGGGTGATCGGCTCAGGCACCAGCAGCAGCACCGGATCGGCGAACACGCGGCTGGCGAGCAGCCCGGCCACCGCCACGCCCACGCAGAACAGCAGGACCGCGCCGAGCGCACCCGACTTCAGCAGAACGGCGAAAGGCCAGGCCAGCAGTGGAATCCCCACCAGCAGGGCGACCAGCAGCAGCAGACCGCCACCGAGCAGGCCGCGCTGCAGGGCCTGGGCCGTGCGTGGCGCCGGCTGGCGCGCGCTGGCGAGCACCGCGCCCGCGGTCTGCAGGCCGAACGCGGCCGCCAACAGGGGCAGGCCCCACAGCGCGTCGAGCTTGAGCAGCGGCGGCAGGCCGTGCGCTGCGACCAGCAGCGGGGCGGACAGCGCCGTGGCCAGCGGCAGCGCCGCCGGGGCGGCCCGAACCGGGCGTTCAGCCGCCATGCGCGGGCATCATGTCCGGCAGATGCTCGGCGGGCGGTGGCAGCTGGATATGGAAGCCGCGCTCCAGCAGATTGGCGCGCACCACGGCGGCGTCCTCGCGGGCCAGGCGGCGGCCCTCGACCAGTTCGAAGCTGAGCGCCGCCACCAGCGGCCGCAGGCTGGCGTGCAGCGCTTCGGGCAGCACCTGGAAGGCGCCTTCCTCGCGCAGATAGACGTACGTATCGGTGCGCTTCTCGCTGCGGTAAACGTAGCAACGCATGGGGAGATGGGGTCGAGACCTGCGGGGATGCCGCGAAGGATAGCGCTCCCAAGGCCGGATCGGGCCGCGCCCGCGCGCGCTGTCGCCCCGCGCGACGCTGGCCCGACAATGTGCCGCCGACGTCCTGTCCTCACGGAAACCCACATGTTCGACGTGCTGCTCTACGAGCCCGAGATCCCGCCCAATACCGGCAATGTGATCCGCCTCTGCGCCAATGCGGGCGCCCGCCTGCACCTGATCCGCCCGCTGGGTTTCGAACTCGATGACGCGCGCCTGAAGCGGGCCGGGCTCGATTACCACGAGTACGCCGAGCTGAAGGTCCACGACTCCCTGCCGGCCGCGCTGGCGGCGCTCCAGCCGGCGCGCCTGTTCGCGCTGTCGACGCGCGCGCAGCGCCGGTACGACGAGGTCGCCTACGGCGCCGGCGACGCCTTCCTGTTCGGGCCCGAAAGCCGCGGCCTGCCGCAGGCGGTGCTCGAGTCGATCCCGGCCGAGACCCGGCTGCGCCTGCCGATGCGCCCGGGAAACCGCAGCCTGAACCTGTCGAACGCGGTGGCGGTGCTCGTGTTCGAGGCCTGGCGGCAGCATGGGTTCGCGGGCGGAGTGTGATCGGCCGCACATTGGCGCCTGAATCCCGTTAACCCCGAGTTAAAACCGCGGGCACAGGAATTTCCTTTCACAACAAAGGTTTGACGAAGGGATTTCAAGCTGGTTATGGTTCGGCGGTCCCAACGGCCGAGAGCCACCGCCAGTGCATCACGACGACTCGACGCCGCGCTCCGCGCACGCCCGCCCCGTCCAGGCTGTCCGCCGCCCGCGCCCCGCCGACCTCGCCGACCCGGTCGCCGCCGCCGACACGCCCGCCAGTCCTTCGCGGCTGCCGCTGTCCGCGCTTGCCCGCTTCCGCCGTGAGCACTGGTTCCTGGCCAGCCTGCTCGCCACGGTCTCGACCTTCGTGGTCCTGACCATCCCGGGCTTCGCAGGGGCCAGCCTGGAGCCGCAGAACGCCGCCCGCACCTACCTCGAGCTCGAGCTGCCGGAGCTGTCCGAGATCGCCGAGGTCGAGTCCGGCGAATCGGCCCCGGCGGCCGCCAGCGAGTGGACGGCCGTGACCGTCAAGCCCGGACAGACGCTGGGCGCGATCTTCAGCGCGCAGGGCCTGTCGGCGACACTCATGCACCGCCTGCTGGAGCATCCCGGCGCGCGCGAGCCGCTAACCCGCTTCCGCCCCGGCACCGAGTTCGCCTTCCAGATCACGGACGGCGAGCTGCGTGCCCTGCGCTTCGACCGCGACGAGGCCACCCGCGTGGTCCTGCACGTCGACGGCGATGCGATCCGCGAAGAGAAGATCGAGCGCGAGGTGCAGCGCCGCGTGCAGATGGCCTCGGGCACCATCACCGAGTCGCTGTCCGAAGCCACAGCCCGCGCCGGCATGTCGACGGCGAGCATGCTGGAGATGGCCAAGGTGTTCGGCTACGACATCGACTTCGCCCAGGATCTCCGCGAGGGCGACAGCTTTCACGTCGTCTACGAAGACATCTATCGCGACGGCGAGCGTCTGCGCAGCGGCGACATCCTGGCCGCGACCTTCGTCAACCAGGGCAAGACCTACCAGGTTTTCCGCTACACCTTCGCCGACGGCAAGACCGAGTACTACGACGGCGAAGGCCGGCCGATGAAGAAGTCCTTCCTGCGCATGCCGATCGACTTCGCGCGGCTGAGCTCGCGCTTCTCCAATGCCCGCCGCCATCCGGTGCTGGGCACGGTGCGCGCGCATCGCGGCGTCGACTACGCCGCGCCCACCGGCACCCCGATCAAGGCCGCGGGCGATGGCCGCATCACCTTCGCCGGCTGGCGCAGCGGTTACGGCCGCACCGTCATCCTCGACCACGGCAACGGCGTCACCACCCTGTACGCCCACATGTCGCGCTTCTCCAGCTACAAGACGGGCGCGCGCGTCAGCCAGGGCAACACCATCGGCTACGTCGGCGCCTCGGGCCTGGCCTCGGGCCCTCACCTGCACTACGAATTCCGCGTCCACGGCGTGCACCGTGACCCGCTGACCGTGACCATGCCCAAGCCGCAGCCGCTGCCGGCCGGCGAACTGGCCCGCTTCCGCCAGCAGACCCAGCCGATGCTTGCGCGCCTGCAGCAGATGCAGGCCACCGCCGGCGCACTCGCCTCGCGCTGATCGACCGCGCATGCCTGCGGGCGAGGATGGCCTGTACCTCGGCCTGATCTCCGGCACCAGCGCCGACGGCATCGACGTCGCCGCGGTCGACCTGCGCGGCGCGCGGGTCGAACTGGTGGCAGGGCGCACCTATCCCTGGGACGAAACGCTGCGCGCACAGATCCTGCGTGTGTCGCAGCACGAGCCGCTGCTCTCGCTGGACGAATTCGGCGAACTCGAAACCGCAGTCGCCGACGCTTTCGCCGACGCCGCACAGCGGCTGATCGAGGACTTCGCGCTCGATCGCGCCGCCGTGCGCGCCATCGGCTCGCACGGCCAGACCCTGCGTCACCGACCGCGCGGCGAGCGGCCCTTCACCCTTCAGGTGGGCGATCCTTCGCGCATCGCTGAGCGCAGCGGCTGCACGGTGGTCGCCGATTTCCGCCGCCGCGATGTCGCCGCCGGCGGCCAGGGCGCGCCGCTGGTGCCGGCCTTCCACCGCGCCGTGTTCAGCGCCGACGACGAAGCCCGCGCCGTGCTCAACATCGGCGGCATCGCCAACCTGAGCCTGCTCGGCGGCAGCGCGTACAGCTCGATCGGAGGCGCACAGGCGCCGGTGCTGGGCTTCGACTGCGGCCCCGGCAACGGCCTGATGGACGCCTGGTGCCTGCGCCATCGCGGCCAGGCGTTCGACGCCGGCGGCAGCTTCGCTGCTGCAGGCGAGGTCCACGCCGAACTGCTGCAGCGCCTGCTGGCCGATCCGTACCTGACCGAGCCGCCGCCGAAGAGCAGCGGCCGCGACCGCTACCACCTCGCCTGGCTGGAGACGCAAATGCTGGGGCTCTCCCTTGCACCCGCCGTGGTGCAGGCGACCCTGCTGGAACTCACCGCCGCCAGCATCGCGCAGGCGCTTGCGCGCTGGCAGCCGCAGGGCGAGCGCGTGCTGGTCTGCGGCGGCGGCGTGCACAACCCGCGGCTGATGGCGCGGCTGTCCGCGCTGCTGCCTGCGCGAAGCGTCGAATCGACTGCGGCCCATGGCGTCGATCCCGATTTCGTTGAAGCCATGACCTTCGCCTGGCTGGCGCGCGAAACCCTCGCCGGGCGGCCGGGCAATCTGTGCGAAGCCACCGGAGCGGCTGGACCGCGCGTGCTGGGCGGGGTGTGGCAGGCTTGATCCCAGCGCTCGGCGCGGCCTTGCGCCTTCTCATGTACCTACCCTCGACGTGAATCACTTTGGACAATCCCTACGCGGCGCCTTCCACCATTCCGGCGGCCGAAGCCTTCAGAGAGCCTGAGGAACTGGCGCGACATGTCAGCCATGGTGTGGCCGCCGCCTGCATCTCCGGTGGCTGGACCCTTACGATCACGCTCGCGGCGATGTCTGGACGCATGATCCCCGGCGTCGATGCTTGGACGCTGATCGACGTCGCCCTGATCTTCGGGTTGGCTTACGGCATCTGGCGCCGCAGTCGGGCGGCGTCCACCGCGATGTTGGTCTACTTCGTGGTCTCAAAGCTGATCCAGTTCGGCGAAACCGGCCAGCCCAGCGGCGTGCTCATGAGCGTGCTGTTAACTTACCTGTATGCGCGGGCGATGACAGCGATCTTCAAGCTGCACGCGTTGCGGCGTGAAGCTCAGGGTTGATGCCGGGCGCCATCGCCCTCAACCCAGCTTGCGCAGCGCCTCAATGGCTTCGCTCAGCGCGCGGCTTTCTTCGTCTTCCCAGGTGCCCGTAAGCCGTGCGATATCGCCGGGCAGGGGCGGGTCGGGTTTCTCCATGCCCAGGGCCTGGCGCAGCAGGCTCAGCACGACATCGTTGATCGGCCACCCGCGATCGCGGGCGATGCGCTTGATGCGCTCGGCGATGTCGGGGTCGATGTCCTTGACGAGGATGTCGGGCATGCAGGGGTGATCGGTGCGGTGGGCGTGTGCCGGGTCGCGGCCTGCGCTGCGTCGGCGATCCGGGACTGCGCGCGGTGCACCCCTGTATGCACCGCGCGAGCCGGGAACCGTAGCACAGGCCTGCGCCCGCGGAGAAATCGCTCAGCGCGGCGCGTTGGCTTTGCCGGGCGACGCGAGCGCAGGCCGCGTCCACAGCCAGGCCAGCAGCATCAGCGTCGGCACCACCGACAGCGTGCTGAAGATGAAGAAGCCCGAGTAGCTCCAGGCCTCCACCAGAAAGCCCGAACCGCCGCCGATCAGCTTGCCGGGCAAATTGGCCAGCGAGCTCAGCAGCGCGTATTGCGTCGCGGTGTAGCCACGCTGTGTGAGGCCCGACATGAACGCCACCAGCACGGTGCCGGCGAAGCCCTGACTGAGGTTGTCGGCCGAAATGGTGGCGGTGAAGGCCCACAGCGCGCCGGGGTTCTGCGCCATCAGCAGGAAGGCGAGGTTGGAGAGGGCGACGGCCAGCGCGCCGATCAACAGGCAGCGGCGGACACCCAGCGCCGCCACCGCCAGGCCGCCGAGGAAGGCGCCGGCAAGCCCGATCCAGATGCCATAGACCTTGGACACCGTGGCGATCTGCGCCTTGTCGTAGCCGCTGTCGATGTAGAAGGGCCCGGCGACCACACCGAGCATCTGGTCCGGCAGCTTGAACAGGCCGACAAACACCAGCAGGGCGAGCCCCAACCACAGACCGCTGTGGCTGAAGAAGGCGCGGAACGGCGCGATGAAGGCTTCGCTCAGGCCGGGTCGCGTGACGCTGGTCGCCGGCTGCTCGGGCTCGGCGCTGAACAGGGTGGCGGCCAGCGGCGCCAGCATCGCCACGGCCATCGCGAGATAGGCGATACGCCAGCCGCCGAACTCGGCGAAGTAAAGCGCACCGGCACCGCCCAGGATGAGCCCCAAGCGATAGCCGAAGGAGTAGGTCGCCGCCAGCGCCGCCTGCGCTTCGATCGGAGCGATTTCGATGCGGTAGGCATCCACCAGGGTGTCCTGGGTGGCGCCGGCGAAAGCCACCAGCGCGGCCAGCGCCACGAACAGCGTCAGCCCGCCCTCGGGGCCGACGACTGCCATGCCGCACAGGGCGATGGCCAGCACGGCCTGCGAGAGCAGCAGCCACGGCCGGCGGCGTCCAGCCATCGGCAGCGGCGCCTGCCAGCGGTCGAGCAGGGGCGCCCACAGGAACTTGAAGACGTAGAACAGGCTGACGTAGCTCAGCAGGCCGATGCTCGACAGCTCCAGCCCCGACTCGCGCAGCCAGATCGACAGCGTGTAGCCGACCAGCAGGAAGGGCAGGCCGCAGCCAAAGCCGAGCAGGAAAAGGCTGAACGCGGCGGGCTGCGAGAAGGCGCGCAGGGCCGCGCGCAGGCCTGTCGCCTCGGCCGGCGGGATCGCCGGACTCATGCGTAGTCGACCACGTAGGGCGCGTGGTCGGAGAACTTGGGCTCGGCGTGGATCGCGCAGTCACGCAGCGATTCACGCAGCGCCGGCGACACCACCTGGTAGTCGATGCGCCAGCCGACGTTCTTGGCGCGCGCGGCACCGCGCTGGCTCCACCAGGTGTAGTCCTCGCCTTGCGGGCGCAGGTGCCGGTAGCTGTCGACCCAGCCCTGCTCGCCGAAGAGGTGATCCAGCCAGGCGCGCTCTTCCGGCAGGCAGCCGGAGTTCTTCTGGTTGGAGGTCCAGTTCTTGATGTCGCGGCGGGTGTGGACGATGTTCCAGTCACCGCAGATCACGTAGCGTCGCGAGGAGCGCACCCACTCGGCGAGGATCGGCCCGAACCAATCCATGCAGCGGAACTTGAACTGCTGGCGTTCGTCGCCCGATGAGCCTGAGGGAAAGTACAGCGAGACCACGCTGAGATCGCCGAAGCGCGCCTCGATGTAGCGGCCCTCCTCGTCGAATTCGTCCCAGCCCAGCTCGGTGAGTACCGCGTCGGGCGCTTGCCGCGCGTAGACGCCGACGCCGCTGTAGCCCTTCTTCGTCGTCGCATCGCGGAAGTGGGCGTGCCAGCCCGCGGGGCGCAGCGCCGGATCGGCCAGCTGCTCGGCCTGGGCCTTGGTCTCCTGCACGCATAGCACGTCGATGTCCTGGGCGCCGAACCAATCGAAGAAGCCCTTGCTGGCGGCGGAGCGGAGGCCGTTGGCGTTGAAGCTGCAGATGCGCATGGAGAGCCGGGATTCGGGAGTAGGGATTCGGGATTCGAAAGAGCGGACTGGGGCGGGTTTGGGGCTGCGCGCAGTGCGCGAGCGTCTCGCAAAGACAGATGCGCCGGCGTGGAGGCTGTGCTTCGCGTGGCCCGCCCGCAGCGAAGCTGGGATGATAGCGGGCTTTGGTCGGATGCCCGGAGCGAGCCCCATGCAGCAGGCGATGCAGGACTACCAGCAGCGGTTTCTTGAGCTCTCGATCGAGCGTTCGGTGCTGCGTTTCGGCGAGTTCACGCTCAAGTCGGGGCGGATCAGTCCGTACTTCTTCAACGCCGGGCTGTTCAACACCGGTGGATCGCTGGCGCGGTTGGCCGAGTGCTACGTGGAGGCGCTGCTGGCCTCGGGGCTCGAGTTCGACATGCTGTTCGGGCCGGCCTACAAGGGCATCCCGTTGGCGACGGCCGTGGCGGCCGCGCTGTATGCACGCGGCATCGACGTGCCGCTGGCCTTCAACCGCAAGGAGGCCAAGAGCCACGGCGAGGGAGGACGCCTGATCGGCGCGCCGCTCGCTGGCCGCGTTCTGATCGTCGACGATGTGATCACCGCTGGCACCGCCATCCGCGAGTCGCTCGACCTGATTCGCGAGGCCGGTGCCTTGCCCTGCGGCGTGCTGATCGCGCTGGACCGCCAGGAGCGCGGCCAGGGCGCGTTGTCGGCCGTGCAGGAACTTGAACGGCAGGCGCAGCTCCCCGTGATCGCCATCGCGCGGCTTGCGGAACTGCTTGCCTATACTGCCGACCGACCCGAGCTGGCCGAGCACCGCAGTCGTCTGCTCGCCTACCGCGACACCTATGGCAGCGTCGCCTGAGCGCGTTGCCCCGCACCACCGAGGTTCGATCCATGCGCGCCACCATCCTTGTCACCGCTGCCCTCGCCCTGTCCCTGCTTGCGCCGATAGCGTTCGCCCAGAAGCTCTACCGCTGGGTCGACGCGGAGGGCAAGGTCCACTACACCGACACCCTTCCGCCCGAGGCGATGAACCAGGCGCGCGATGAAATCAGCCGCAGCGGCACCACGGTCAATCGAGTTGATCGCGCGCTCTCCCCGGAGGAGCGGGCCGCCAAGCAGGCCGAAGAAGCCGAGGCGGCGCGTCTGGCGGCGATCAAGGCCGAGCAGGACAAGATGGACGCTGCCTTGATGGGCTCCTACGCCACTGAAGCCGACCTCGAGCGCGCCTACCGCGAGCGCTTCGATCTGCTCGACCAGTCGCTGGAAGCCGCGCGCGTCGGCATCCGCAGCCAGGAGAAGAGCCTGGAGGAGCAGCTCGCCCATGCCGCCTCGCTGGAGCGCGCCGGCAAGCCGGTGCCGGCGACCGTGCAGAGCACGATCGCGGCCGCGCGCAGACAGGTGGAGGACCAGCGCGAGTTCCTCAACAAGCGCGAGACCGAACGCCAGAACCTGCAGACCGAATACGACGCCATCCTGCAGCGCTATCGCCTGCTGAAGGCCGGCGGCTGAGCCGCACACGGAGGCGCGGCTGCGCGCCACGTACGGCGGCGTGACGGCCGACACTCGATCGTGATCGACCCCTCTTGGCCGTGAGCGCCACGCATGCCGCTGACCTTCGACAATGCCTTTCGCCGCGCGCTGCCCGGCGACCCGGAAACCGCCAACTACACGCGCCCGGTCAGCGGCGCGCTGTGGTCCGCCGTGCAGCCCACGCCGGTGCTTGCGCCGAAGTTGCTCGCGCTGTCGCCTGCCGTGGCCGCCGCCATCGGCTTCACTGCCGAGGACACCGCCCGCCCAGGCTTTGCCGAGGTGTTCGCCGGCAATGCGCTGATCGACGGCATGCAGCCGATCGCCACCAACTACGGCGGCCACCAGTTCGGCCACTGGGCCGGTCAGCTCGGTGACGGTCGCGCGATCAGCCTGGGCGAGGTGATCGGCAGCGACGGCCGCCGTCACGAGCTGCAGCTCAAGGGCGCCGGCCCTACCCCCTACTCGCGCCGCGCCGACGGTCGCGCGGTGCTGCGCTCATCCCTGCGCGAGTTCATCTGCAGCGAGGCCATGCACGCGCTGGGCGTGCCGACCACGCGGGCGCTCTCGCTCGTCGCCACCGGTGATGCCGTGGTGCGCGACATCCTCTATTCAGGTGATCCGAAGCCCGAGCCTGGCGCCATCGTCTGCCGGGTCGCGCCGAGCTTCCTGCGCCTCGGTCACTTCGAGCTGCCGGCCTCGCGCGGCGAGCACGCGCTGCTGCGGCAGCTGTGGGATTTCATGTGCGCACGCGACTTCCCCGAGTACGAAGGCGCGGCGGATCGCGATGCGCAGGTGTTCCGCGCGATCTGCGAGCGCACCGGCCTGTTGCTCGCGCACTGGATGCGGGTGGGCTTCGTGCATGGGGTGATGAACACCGACAACCTGTCGGTGCTGGGGCTCACGATCGACTACGGCCCCTACGGCTGGCTGGAGGACTTCGATCCGGCGTGGACGCCGAACACCACCGATGCCGAAGGCCGCCGTTACGCGTTCGGTCGGCAGCCGCAGATCGCGCACTGGAATCTGTCCTGCCTCGCGGGCGCGCTGTCCTCGCTGTTCGCCGATCAGGAGCCCCTGCGCGATGGGCTGCGCGCCTACGCCGAGACCTTCAACCGCGCGCACGCCGGATTCAACGCCGGCAAGCTCGGGCTGCTGGAGCCCCGCGATGCCGATACCGCGCTGGCCCAGCGTCTGTACGGGCTGATGCACGCGGCCCAGCTCGACTTCACGCTGACCTTCCGCGCGCTGATGGGTGTCGATGCCGCGGCGCCGAGTGTCGATGCGCTGCGCGCTGCGAGCTACGAAGTTGCCGCCTTCGCGGCGCAGCAACCCGCGCTGGCAGCCTGGCTGGACGATTACGCGCAGCGTCTGCGCAGCGACGCGGCGCCCGTGGCGCGCCGCGAACGCATGGCCGCCGTGAACCCGCTCTATGTGCCGCGCAACTGGCTGGCGCAGCAGGCGATCGACGCCGCCGAGCAGGGCGATCTCGCCCCACTGCACCGCCTGCAGGCGGTGCTGGAACGCCCCTACGAAGAACAATCCGGCGCCGATGCCTATGCGCAGAAGCGCCCCGACTGGGCACGCCACCGCGCCGGCTGCTCGATGCTGTCCTGCAGCTCATGAGCAGCGAGTTGGGAGCAACGAGTGCATAGGGTGGGTCTTGACCCAACCCGTGAGCATTCGGGCCTGAATCGGGTGGGCCTTGATCCAACCCGTCAGCATCCCGGTTTGGATAGGGTGGGTCTTGACCCACCGAAGCTCGACGCTCACCACAGTCCATCGTCTGGGCCTTGGCCCACCGAAGTTCACCTCTCGCCGATTGAACGAAGCACGAGAGACCGCGCAGGAGCGGTCTTCGCCTGCTGACGGCGCAGGTGTTGAAGCGTTGGTGGGTCAAGACCCACCCTATGCATGCTTCTCATCGGGTGGGTCTTGACCCACCGCCCCGCCGTCGTTCGATCACGGAGGCTCCGCGCGCCGCGCTCGCTCACACCGGCCCGAAGCGACCGGCCTGGTAGTCGAGCATGGCCTGCTGGATCTCGTGCGGATGGTTCATCACGAAAGGCCCGTACTGAACGATCGGCTCGCGCAGCGGCCGGCCGGCAACCAGGATGAGGCGCGCGGGCGTATCCCCTGCCGCGACCTGCAGGCTGTCGCCATCCGACAACAGGGCCATCACATCACTGCCGACCGTCTGCCCGGCGAGTTCAGCGCGGCCCTCGAACACGTAGGCGAAGGCGGTGTGTCCCAACGGCATCGGCACCTGCAGCGACGCGCCCGCCGGCAGCGCGATGTCGAGATACAGCGGCGAGGTGGCCTCGGCATCGACCGGACCGCGCAGGCCGCCGTACTCGCCGGCCAGCACGCGCACCTTGGCACCCGCCAGCGCTTGGACCTCGGGGATGCGCTCGGGCGCGATGTCCTGGTAGCGCGGCGCGCACATCTTCTGTGCCGCCGGCAGGTTGATCCATAGCTGGAAGCCGGACATCCGGCCCTCCTCCTGCTCGGGCATTTCCGAATGCACCAGGCCACGGCCGGCGGTCATCCACTGCACCGAACCCGACACCAGCAGGCCTTCGTTGCCCTGGTTGTCTCGGTGGCGCATGCGCCCCTCGAGCATGTAGGTGACGGTCTCGAAGCCGCGGTGCGGATGGTTGGGAAAGCCGGCGATGTAGTCGGCGGCCTCTTCCGAACCGAAGTGGTCGAGCATCAGGAAGGGGTCGAGGTTGCGCAGCTCGGGAATGCCGATCACCCGGGTCAGGCGCACGCCGGCGCCATCCGAGGTGGGCATGCCGCTCACGAGGCGGGTGACGCGACGGGGCTCTGACATGGCGCTCTCCGAAACTGGGGGACGGCCGCCAAGATGGTCCCGGCGGGCGACCCGCTCAAGCCTCGTCGCTGCAACGCTGCGTTGTGGTGAAGGTGCGCAGTCGCGCAACGGAGCGGGGCGCGCTCAGCGCGCGCCCATCGCCCGCGGCACCACGGCCATGGTCAGGCGCGAGATGCAGACCGGCTGGCCAGTCTCGTTCTCGATGCGAATGTCCCAGACCTGGGTGCTGCGGCCGACGTGGATCGGCCGGGCGGTGCCGATGACCCAGCCTGCGGTGACCGCGCGCAGGTGGTTGGCATTGATCTCAAGCCCGACCGCCATCTGCGTGGCCGGATCGATGCAGAGGCTGGCGGCCATACTGCCCAGCGTTTCCGCCAGTGCGACCGATGCCCCGCCGTGCAGCAGGCCAAAGGGCTGGTGGGTGCGGTGGTCGACCGGCATGCGGCCGCGGATGAAGTCCTCGCCGACCTCCAGCACCTCGATGCCGAGGTGCTGGACCAGGGTGTCGGCGCTGCCGGCGTTCATCGCGGCAGCGTCGACGTCCCGCAAAAAGACCCGCGGCAAGCTCAGCGGACCTTGATCAGGCTCGGGCGCCAGCTGCGGGTGTAGCCGGCGCGGCCATAGCCGCTGCTCGCGCCGTAGCCCACGCCGTAGTCGCGCTCGCGGCGACGGTGGATACGGTTAAGCAGCTCTTCGCGACGGGCTTCGAGGAAATCGGCGCGGCCGACTGTGGCCGGATCGAGGCCGCGACGCTCCGCCTCGTGCTGGCGGAAGTCGCAGAAGTCCTCGTAGGCCTCGATCTCGTTGTGCAGCTGGCGCAGGCACAGCTCGATCATGATCGCGTCGTCGAGGTAGCCCAGCACCGGCGTGTGGTCGGGGATGGCGTCCTGCGGGTTGACGAAGTAGACCAGGGCCGACACCACGTGCTTGCGGTCGTCCTCAGGCAGGGCGAAGCCTTCGTCATTGAGCATCGCGATCAGCGAATCGAGGCCCTCCAGACGCTGGCGGATGAAATCCGGCAGGGCGCCCGTCTCGGCCGACTTCAGCAGGTCTGCTGCGGCCTTGACGATCTCGTCCGCCGACTTGGCGCTGGCTTCGGCCGAGGCCTGGGCGGCGCGGAAGCGCTCGATGTCCTTGTCGCTGAGGTCGATGGTGATGCTGAGGGGCATGGCGGTTCCTTGGCAGGGGAGAGCAGCGGTGGCGTCAGGGCCGGCGGCGCGAGCGCCCCGGAGCCTGCGCAGCCTAGCCAGCCCCCCGGGGGCGGTCAATTGACGATCGTCACTGCGGTCGGGGTAGGGTGTTCGCGGCCGCTTGCGGGTCGCGTGACCTCCCGACGTACCCTGACGCCCGCCAGCGCGGCCCGGCGCCACGGCGGAGCCTTCCGGCGCGGCAGGATGTCCTCTGCTGCCGCTTTCCTGCGTGTCACTGCTTACCGCCAACACGATCGCGTGTCTGCGGGAACCGCAGTGAGGCTCACCATGCACACGCTCCCGCGGTCCTTTTTCCGCTGTGTCCGCAGCGCCGCCCGCCTCGGCCTCTGTCTGCTCGTGCTGAGCGCAGGCATGGGCGCCGCCCCCGCTTTCGCGCTGGTGCTGCGCGTGGGCAGCGACGCCGCGTGCACCCATACCAGCCTGCAAACGGCGCTGTTCGCCCTGCAGGGCCAGACCGGCTTGCATACGGTGCTGATCAACAAGGGCGCCTACGCGGTCCCCAACGGCATCGTCTACGCGCCTACAGTCAACCAGACCGCGGTGTTCCTGGAGGGCGGCTACGACAGCTGCAGTTCCGGGCTGTCTGGCGACCCCACCCAGGACGCCCACCGCGCCGTATTCGATGGCAGCGGCGGCTCCTTGCGGCCGGTGCTGGAGCTGCGCTTGAACGGCCGCGTGGGCAGCTTCCAGATGCGCCGGCTGGCGCTGACCGGCGGCGATGCCACTGGCACCGTCGAAAGCAGTACCGGCGGCGGCCTGGCGATCCGCGGCGCGGCCTCGGTGCTGCTGGGGCTGGGGGTCAGCATCCGCGGCAACAGCGCGGTCGACGGCGGCGGCGTCGCTCTCACCGGCAGCGCGGTGACCTTGGACGAACCGCTGGCGCGGGTCGATCTGTTTCTCGTGGAGGGCGCGGAAATCTCCGGCAACACCGCCAGCAACCGCGGTGGCGGTCTGTACTGCGGCGGTTTTCCGCCCGGCGGCGGCCCCAATGTCAGCCGGCACGGCAGCATCGTCGCCCGCGACACGATCATCGGCTTCAATCAGGCCGCCAGCGGTGCCGCCTTCCACTGCCTGGGCAGCCTTGAAGGCGGCGGTGGCCTGCAGCCTCGCCCCAGCGGCACGGTGTGGATCGTCGGCAACCAGAGCAGCGCCGACAGCGGTGGCTGCGCCGCAGGCCTCGCGACACTCGACGCCAGCCAACCGGCCACCGCCGGTGTGCGCGTGCTGGGGGCGGCCGACAACACCTCGGGTCTGCTCGCGATCAGCAGCAACGGCGGGTTCAACGCCGGCCTGTGCTTGACCGGCAGCTATCGCATCGGCACTTCGACGCGACCGCCGGGCGAGAGCCGCTTCCGCCTGCAGAACCTCGTGATCCTGCAGCAGACCGGGCGCGGGGCCCTGGGCCTCAGCGTCACCAGCGCCCTGGAGCTTGAGCTGCGGCCCTCGGGCGATCAGGTCAGCTGCAGCTTCTTCAACCCTGTGCCTTGCCTCAGCCTGCACGACAACGCGCCTGACAGCGTGGCCGGCGTGCCGCGGTCCGCGCGCCTGCTGAGCGCCAGCACGGGCGCTCGACTGTTGCTGCGGCGCGCTTCGGTGCGGGGCAACCTCGCGTTCCCGAACCTCATCACGGCGACCGATACGGCGCAGCTGCGCATCGAGGCCAGCGTGCTCGACGACAACCGCGTGGTCGACCCCAGCGGCGTCAACGGACCTTCCCTGTTCGCCTCCAGTCTCGGCGGCCATGTCGGGTTGGCCAACAGCACGGTCATCATGCGCAGCGCGCTGGATCGCTTCTTCCTGCTCGACGATGCCGGCACGGCCGCGGCCTACGCCAGCATCCTCGCCTCCACCTCGACGCCGGCGCCCGCCAACATCGGCGGCAACGACAGCGCCGGACGCTTCACCCGCGGCTGGTGCGGCTTCTTCCAGTCCACCGCCGACTTCGCTGCACACCTGGTCGAAGCCGATCCCACCCTCGGCGGCTTCACGACCCTGCCCGCGGCCGCCTTCGACCTCGATCCACAGACCTATGCGCCGCGCAGCGAGCTGTTGATCGACCGCTGCTCGCCCGCCGACACCGGCAGCGACTTCCACGGTGCGCCCTTCAACCAGCAGACCCGCGCCGGCAGCGTGGCCTGGACCGACATCGGTGCGGTCGAGCGGCAGCCGCAGGCTGCAATCTTCGCCGATGGCTTCGAGTCGCCGTGAAGCGCGCCCTGGCTCGCCTGCGCGCCGCGTCCGCCCTGGCCGACGCGCTCGCCGACGCCGCCGCTTCATGCTTCAATGCCGCCCGCAAGCGGGGGTGTCCGGCGGCAGCCGGGCTGAGAGAGTCCCTTTGAACCTGATCCGGCTCACACCGGCGTAGGGAGCTTCGATTCGATGCGCGGTGACGGCCCCAGGTCGGCTCATCGCGCGCCGTGCCGGCGCCGCCGCTTGGACTCCTCCAGCCCAAGGACCGCCGCATGAACGCCCTGCCAGAAGACTTCCAGCGCGCCACCGAAGCGCTCTCGGCCGATGTCACCCGCCCGATTCCCGGCTCGCGCAAGATCCACGTCAGCGGCTCGCGCCCTGACCTGCGCGTGCCGATGCGCGAGATCCGCCAGTCCGACACCCCGGCCCTGTTCGGCGCCGAGCCGAACGCGCCGCTCAGCGTCTACGACACCTCGGGGCCCTACACCGACCCGGCCGCACGCATCGAGCTGACCGCGGGCCTGCCGCGCCTGCGCGAGGCCTGGATCGCCGAGCGCGGCGACACCGAGGTGCTCGCCGGCATCAGCTCGCAGTACGGTCTGAAGCGCCTGCACGACGCCAAGCTCGACAGCGTGCGCTTTCCCAACCTGCGCGCGCCGCGCCGCGCCAAGGCCGGGGCCAACGTCAGCCAGATGCACTACGCCAAGCGCGGCATCGTCACCCCGGAGATGGAGTTCGTGGCGATCCGCGAGAACCAGCGCCGCGAGGCCCTGATCGAGCAGGTGCGCGCGCAGGGGCTGGCGCGTGGACGCATGCACGCCGGCCAGGATTTCGGCGCTTCGCTGCCCGGCCTGATCACGCCGGAGTTCGTGCGCGACGAAATCGCCCGCGGCCGCGCCATCCTGCCCAACAACATCAACCACCCAGAGAGCGAGCCGATGATCATCGGCCGCAACTTTCTGGTGAAGATCAACGCGAACATCGGCAACAGCGCGGTGACCTCGTCGATCGCCGAGGAAGTCGAGAAGATGGTGTGGGCGATCCGCTGGGGCGCCGACACCGTGATGGATCTCAGCACCGGCAAGCACATCCACGAGACCCGCGAGTGGATCCTGCGCAACTCGCCGGTGCCGATCGGCACCGTGCCGATCTACCAGGCGCTGGAGAAGGTCGGCGGCCGCGCCGAAGAGCTGAGCTGGGAACTGTTCCGCGACACCCTCATCGAGCAGGCCGAGCAGGGCGTGGACTACTTCACCATCCACGCTGGCGTGCGCCTGGCCTACATCCCGTGGACCGCCAAGCGCGTCACCGGCATCGTCAGCCGCGGCGGCTCGATCATGGCCAAGTGGTGTCTGGCGCACCACAAGGAGAACTTCCTCTACACCCACTTCGAGGAAATCTGCGAAATCATGAAGGCCTATGACGTGGCCTTCTCGCTGGGCGACGGCCTGCGCCCGGGCAGCCTCGCCGACGCCAACGACGCCGCGCAGTTCGGCGAGCTGGAGACCTTGGGCGAGCTGACCAAGATCGCCTGGAAGCACGACGTGCAGACGATGATCGAAGGCCCCGGCCACGTGCCGATGCAGCTGATCAAGGAGAACATGGACAAGCAGCTGCGCGAGTGCGGCGAGGCGCCCTTCTACACGCTGGGCCCCCTGACCACCGACATCGCGCCCGGCTACGACCACATCACCAGCGCGATCGGCGCGGCCATGATCGGCTGGTACGGCACCGCCATGCTCTGCTACGTCACGCCCAAAGAGCACCTCGGCCTGCCCAACAAGCAGGACGTGCGCGACGGCATCATCACCTACAAGATCGCCGCGCATGCCGCCGACCTCGCCAAGGGCCATCCGTCGGCGCAGATGCGCGACAACGCCTTGAGCAAAGCGCGCTTCGAGTTCCGCTGGGAAGACCAGTTCAACCTCGGCCTCGATCCTGAGAAGGCCCAGGAATTCCACGATGAGACCCTGCCCAAGGACGCGCACAAGCAGGCCCACTTCTGCTCGATGTGCGGGCCGAACTTCTGCTCGATGAAGATCACCCAGGACGTGCGCGACTTCGCCGCTGCCCAGGGCATCAGCGAGCAGGAAGCGCTGGCGCAGGGCATGCAGCAGAAGGCCGAAGAGTTCCGCGCGCAGGGGGCGGAGGTGTATCGCAAGGCCTGAAGCTGGCGGCATGAAGCACACAGGGCCCGCTGAGTGCGGGCCCTGTGCCCAGTGGGTCCCGAGGGCCTGTGTGCAACGACCGGGGGCCAGCTTCGCCAGCCCGCTGCACGACGGTTTCAGTAGCGGCGGTCAAAGGCGAAGCGCTCGCCGTTGGCCCTCACCAGCTCGCGGGCGTAGAACTCCTTTCTGAGGTCGTCATCGACCAGGCCGCGCACGGTGACCTGTTCGCCGGTGTCGACGGGAACCCTGTGCGGTCCGATGTAGACCTTGATGCTGCCGCTGGCGTCCGCGATCCGGAACTCGTCTTCGTCGAGGATGCGTTCGACCGTGCCCTGGATCGTGGCGGTGGTGCCGCGCTTCAGATCACCGATCGGTGTGACCGTTTCGTTGGCGAACGTGCTGGCTGAGGCCAGGGCCAGCAGTGCGCCGAGCAGTGCGATGCGTTTCATGCGGTTCTCCTCGGGGTCAGTCCAGCGCAACGATCAAAAGCACGAAGAAGGCGAGGCCACCGGCGGCCAGCCAGGCGCGCGGCAGGCGGAACTCCAGCTCCTGTTTCAGCCAGTCACCCAGCTTCGGCGGGCTCTGGCTGCGGGACTCGTTCTGCTGCATGTCCATGTCGATTCTCCTTGGGGGGGACCCGCATCAGGGCGGGCAGGAGAAAAGCTAGGCGCACTCGCTGACGACAGACTGACGAGCGCGCGGCGCGCTTCACTCCGGGCGCGTCTGTTCAGCCGGCAGCAGGTCAGCGCGCGGCGGGCTTGAACGTGAGCCGGAACTCGGCGCCGCCCTGTGCGCGATTGCAGGCGCTGACCGTGCCCTCCTGCGAGGCCATGGCCCGGCGCACGATCGCAAGGCCGAGGCCGGCGCCACCGGCGGCGGCGTCCGGACCGCGACGGAACGGTTCGAAGATCGCCGCTTCCTGCCCGGCCGGCAGCCCGCGGCCCTCGTCGGACACGCGCAGCTGCGGCCCCGGGCCGACCGTGACGAGCACCGTGCCACCGCCGTGCAGCACCGCGTTCTCGACCAGGTTGGTCAAGGCGAGTTCGACCGAGGCGGGATCGGCGCGGACCTGGGCGCTCTCGGCGTGCACCTGCAGTTCGAGCGCGGCGCCCTGGGCGTGTGCGAAGGGTGCCAAGGCGACCACGACCGCATGCGCGACGTCGGCGAGATCGATGAGCGCGTCGCCGGGCGCCGCCGCTTCTGCGGTGGCGACCGACAGCAGCTGCTGCACGCTGCGCCTCAGCTGGCGAACGTCGCGGCGCAGCGCGTCTTCCGTGGGCCCGGGCGGCAGCGCGTCCAGGCGCGCGGTCAGCACCGCCAGCGGCGTGCGCAGGGCATGCGCGGCTTCCGCCGAGCGTTGACGCTCCGCCGACAGCGCGCCCTCCAGCCGCTGCAGCGCGCGCGCCAGCGCGTCGACCAGATCCCGGATCTCGTCAGGCTGCGAGGCATGCAAGGGGGCAGCGGGGTTATGCGCCCCCGGCCGCAGACCGCGTGCCCAGGCGGCCGCGGCCGTCACCGGCTGCATGGCGCGCCTGACCAGCGCGGCGTTGGCGCCGATCAGCAGCAGGACCACCGGCACCAGCGGCAGCGCGACGTGGGTGGCGAGCTCGTCGAGCAGGGCGCGCAGCTTCCAGTGCGCGGGATCGCCTGCCATCACTACGATCACGCGCACGGCTCCGCGCGGGTGGTCGATGGCGCGGGCGCTGATCCGCAGGCTGCGCCCGTCGAGCTCGACCGTAGCGTCGACCGACTCGCTGCGATGCAGCCACTGCAGATCGGCGGGCAGCAGCTCGGGATTCATGGCCTCGATCTGCTCGCCGCGGGCATCGATCACGGCGAAGGCGTAGTCCTGCGGATGGGTCTGGAAATCGGCGCGCAGCTTCGCCGAGAGCTGCGAGGGCCCGGGACTGTGCTGGACGTCCTCGGCCGCGCGATCGAGCTGACGCTGCAGCGCCGAGCGCGCGAGCTCGTCCGGCAGGCTGGCGTAGCGCAACGCGACGGCGGTCAGGTTGACCAGGGCCAGGCCGAGCGCGATCAGCGCCAGGCGTCGGGTCAGCAGCGCGCTGAGCGAGCGGGTCGGTGCGCTCATTGCCGGGGTTCGGATGCGCGCGGCGGCGCCAGCATCCAGCCCACGCCGCGCACCGCGATCACGGTCAGCGGCGCGTCGGCTGACTCCAGCGCCTTGCGCAGGCGCGAGACCACGGCCTCCAGCGCGTTGGGGCTGACCTCCTCATCGAAACCGTAGACCGACTGTTCCAGCACGGAACGTGGCACGACCCGGCCGCTGCGGCGCATCAGCTGTTCCAGCACACCCACCTCGCGCCGCCCCAGCGGCAGGCGCTGGCCATGCAGTTCGACATTGCGGGTGGCGGTGTCCAGCGCGAGCGCGCCTTCGACCAGGGCGGGCCCCGTACGCGCCCCGGGACGACGCAGCAGCGCGCGGCAGCGGGCCAGCAGCTCGGGGACCTCGACCGGCTTGATCAGGTAGTCGTCGGCGCCGGCGTCGAGGCCGAGAACTCGATCGTGCAGCTCGCCGCGCGCGGTCAGCATCAGCACCGGAGGGCCGGGGCTGCGACGCCATTCCGTCAGCAGGTCGAGGCCGCTGCCGTCCGGCAGGCCGATGTCCAGCACGACCAGGTCGTAGGGCGCCGCTGCGAAAAAGCGCCGCGCCGTGACCGCGCCGTGCGCGCAGTCCACGGCGAACCCGCCGCGGTTGAGTCCGTCAGCGAGGGCTTCGGCAAGCGGAAGGTGGTCTTCAACCAGCAGCAGGCGCATGCAGCCAGTATGCGGACCACGCCTCGACAACCCAAGGCGCAGCTCCCGGGGGCGCGGTCGAC
>JBKCVA010000058.1:0-49674 GCA_046318115.1 Lysobacterales bacterium
GCACGGATGACACCGGCCGGCGCGTTCCGGTGTCCACGCAGGAGTTCGGCGTGGGCATCGATATCCCGTGCGAGCAGCTCATCGACGGCGACCGGCTCTCGATCACGATCGACCTGGCCGGCGTGCCGCGGGCGACCTACCAGCAGGGCGATGAGTTCGTGCTGCAGATCAACCGCGCCGAGCCGGTGGGCCTTTCCGGCGGGCAGGACGGTACGGACACGCTGACCTGGAGCGTGATCGGCAGCGTGGACGGGCGGCTCGACGACTACGCGCTGAGCACGACCGCGCCGGCGGGATACAGCGACGGCGGCCTGAGCTTCGCCATCGGGCTGGGCGAAGTGCCGTTCGCGCTGGGTGACCGCTACACCTTCCGCGTCGAGGCTGCGCGCGCGCAGTGGCGCCTGAACGGTGGCGCGTGGTCTGCTCCGATCGAGGCCGCAGGTACGGTCGCGCTGACGGCGGGCCTGTCTGCGGTGTTCAATCCGGGCGTGGCGCCGAGCTGGGTGGCGCTCGATCGCTGGAGCTTTCTCGCCGAGGCCATCAACGGCCCGGCGCGCGCGCTGCAGCCGACCGACGATGCGCTGAGTTGGACAGGCAGCACCGCAATCACCTTGACGCCTGCCGCTGGTGCGGTGACGGGCCTGTTGATCGCCGATCACACAATCCCTCCCGATGCCACGATCGAACTGCAGGGCAGCGATGACGGCTTCTCGACCGTCGCCAGCGCCGAGGCTGTTGCATGGGCGTCGCGTCACATCTGGGTGCCGATTTCCACGCCGCGCGCGGCCTATCGGCTGGTCATCAATCGCGGCGGCTCGATCCGCTGGTTGTGGATTGGCTCGCCGCTTGTCGCTGAGATCCGCGGCGGCACGCCTGAGCGCGGCATCCTCACGCGGCGCTATCAGCTTCCCGGCATTGGTCGACGTCGCGCTTCGGTGTCTGGCAGCGTGCGGCACGAGGCGCTCACGCAGCAAAGCGTAGACGATCTGGTCGACGGCTTCGGTCACGCCTGCGATTTCGACCGTCGTATGCTGGGCATCCTTGTGAGCGACAGCGAGGCCGGCATTGTGCGGCTGCCTGACGATCCGCTTGAAGTCGAAGATATCTTCGGCCACCAGCCTGCGCCCTCTGGCCGCCTCCTGTCGGTGTCTGTCGACATCGAGGCCGTGGCATGACGCCGGTCTGGTTTGTGATCGAAGGCAACCCCGTGCGCCAGTTCTACAGCGACGCCGCAGCCCTTCAGTACATGGACCCGCAAGCGGCTCGGCACGCCATCCTGCAGCGCGTTGGCGCCCTGCGGGCGGACGTTGACGGCGAAGACCCGAACATCACCCTAGAGCTGGCCAACACCAGTGGCGAAGCCTCGGCGCTGCTGGCACGCCGGCCGCCTGTTGGCTCGCGCGCCAGGCTGATGACCCCCGCCGGGCAGGTGTTCTCCGGCATCGTCTCCGAGATCCGCCTCGGGCGTGACTCGGCCAGCATTTCGGTGGAGTCATGACGCCGCTTTCCGCCCCGCTGCCGCTGCGCACCACGGCCGTGTGGCCGGGCTTCCGCGAGCCTGCGCCGATCCCTCACCGCTACGGCGAGGCAGGCGGCCGGCTGCTGCAATACAGCGCAGACCGGCGCGTCTTCGTCTGGGCGGATCACCCGGTCGCCGGCGTTGACGCGGTGCTGATCGGCGGGCAGGCCGTGGGCAACTGGCAGCACCGCAACGGCACGGACAGCACCGGCCAGGCTGTGGCGTTCGTCGAGTTCGAC
The DNA here is from genome assembly GCA_046318115.1 of Lysobacterales bacterium. GTDB lineage: Bacteria > Pseudomonadota > Gammaproteobacteria > Xanthomonadales > Xanthomonadaceae > Aquimonas. The sequence continues at coordinate 1,759 of JBKCVA010000058.1, forward strand.
CAGCCGGTCGAAGAGGGTGCCGACCTGATCGCGCGCGGTCGCGGCAAGCTGGGCGCCGGCGGGCTGATGACCAACCCGGCCGACGTGCTGGCGGACATCCTGACCACCATCGCGCGCCGGCCGGCGATCGACCTGTCCGATTTCCGCGGCGCGTGCGCATCCGCGGGACTTGAGGTAGGCGGCAGCCTGGAGCGCGCCGAGACCCTGCGCGCCGTGGTGCGCGGCCTGTGCGCCAGCATCGGTGCAGTCTTCAGCGAGGGCCGGGCATTCCTGTGGCCAGTGGATGCGCCGACAGGCGGCTGGCGGATCGGCGGCGAGATCGATCTCGATGCCAGCCTGCAGTTCGACACTCTGGCCAATGACCTGACCGTGCGGTTCTCCATCGAAGACGGCCAGCCGCGTGCGTCGGTGCGCATCGAAGCGCACGACAGCGTGGCCGCCTACGGCCGCCGCGAGCGCGTCGAGGATGCGCCCTGGCTGACGTCGCCGCGCGTGGCCATCGCTGTCGCCACGCGCGCCCTGCGCCAGCGAGCCCGGCCGGCGTGGTCGGTGGGCACCGGCACTGTCGATCGCGTGCTGCGCATCGGCGACGTGGTGGCGATCGACCACCCAACGCTTCCCGTGCAGGCTTCAGCGGTGGTGCTTGGCCGCGAGCTGGACGTGCAAGACAGCAGCACGCGCGTCCGCTTCGAGCTGCCAGTGGGCGACGTGCCGACCGTGCGGCTGGTCAGCCAGTCCGCCGCGCTCGACGTGCAGCAGTACGAAGCGATCGCCATCGAGACAGTAGGCGCCGAGCGCGTGCTCACGCTGCGCGAGGCCGATGGCCGGCCGATCGTCGGTGCTTCTTGCCGACTCAACGACAACATCACCCGCCTGACCGACGGCGCCGGCCGCGTGAGCTTCCCCGCCTCGGCGATGCCGCCGGGCGTGCATGTGATCCAGGTGCGCACCGAGGACGGCCGCGAGTTCGCCACGGAGGTGACGGTATGACACGCCGGTTCCGGCTGTCTCCGATCGCCACGCAGGCCGGCTTCGCGCAGACCATCGTGCTGCCGCCGGCAGTGCGCGCCAGTCGCGAGACGGCCGAGACTCCAGGCCCCGGCGGCGACTGCACCGGCGTGGCGGCACCGCCGACCAGCATCAATGTCGCCGGCAGCCTGTTCGGCTGCGGCCCGGACGAGTGGCCGGCACAGTTCAATGCTGATGAGTCCGACCTTCCGGCCGGGTACTCGCTCGGGCAGCAGGGCGTTTGCCTGGACGAAGAGCCCGAGACGTGGCCAGTCGTTCGAGAGTGCGATGGCGCCACCTTCTTCCCGACGGCTGTGGTCACCTACACCGGAGGAAGCTGATGCGCATTGCCTTTCGTCGGCCCAAGCCAAAGGTCGCGCCGAAGCGCATCCCGCCGCCCGCCCCCAAGCCGCCGTGCGAGCGCTGCCGAAAGATCCGCGAGGCGGCCAAGCGGTTGATCGGGATGCGGTGACGCGGCATGATTGTGCCGTGGAGCGCTAAAGCTGGAGTCTCCGAGCAATCGGGGTTGCGCCCATGCCGCCGACCTTGCCCGGTCGGTCCCCGCCATAGGCAGGGATGCGCCCATCCTCGGGGGTGGGCAAGGGCTCCAGCCCTACTCAAAGCCCTGCCAGCGATGGCGGGGCTTTTTCATTCTGGCAGCAGGTGCTGCGCCCAGTCCCGCATGAGTGCCCGGCGCTTGTCGAGCAGATCCCCGCGCCGGTAGGCCGCCTCCGTCTTGTCGCGGATCGAGTGCGCGAGCGCCATTTCGATCACCTCGCTGGCGTGGCTGGTCTGCTCCGCGGCCCAATCGCGGAACGCCGAGCGGAAGCCGTGGACCGTGTACGGACGGCCCAGCCCGCGCGGCGGCTCGCGCTGCAGCAGAAAGAGCATTGTGTTCTCCGACAGCGCCCACGGCGGGGTCTCGCGCGGCCGGCGCTCCAGCAGCGCCAGAGCCTGCGGCACCAGCGGCACGCGGTGCGCCCGGCCTGCCTTCATCCGATCGGCCGGGATCGTCCACAGGTCGCCGGCAACCTCACCCCACTGCATGCCCGTTGTCTCGCCCGTGCGTGCCGCGGTGAGGATCGTCCACGCCATCGCCAGCCGGCCGACGCCTTCTCCTGCCAGCAGCTCGCGCATGAAGCCCGGCAGCTCGCTGTATGGCATCGCCCGGAAGTGCCGCACCTTGCGCACCTGGGCCGGCTTCGGCAGCAGGGCTGACAGGTGGCCGCGCCAGCGCGCCGGGTTCTCGCCGGTGACGTTGCCGCGCACGCGCTCGGCGTCCCATATGCGTTCGATCCGCCCGCGCACGCGGGTCGCAGTCTCGGTGCGTTCGGCCCACAGCGGCTGCAGGCAGCGCAGCATCACGTCGGTGGTGACCTCGGCCAAGGGCAGGGCAGGGGCAGGGCCGTGGTCGGCGAGGCTCTGCCGCCACTGCTGCGCCTGGGCGTCTGTGCGCCATGCGCCCTGCTGGCTGGCGATGTAGTCTGCGCACGCCTCGCCCCACGTGCGGGGCGCTGTCTGGGTGTCGCGTGCTTCGATGGGGTCGACCCCCTGCGCCAGCAGCGCGCGCGCCTCGGCGGCCCGGCGGCGGGCGTCTGCAAGGCTCACGTCAGCGGCGCGGCCGAGACCCATGTCGCGCAGGCGGCCGGCTCGGCGATACCGGAAGATCCATGTGCGCCGGCTGTCGTCGACGCGCAGGTACAGGCCGCCGCCGTCGGCGTGCATCCCCGGCCCGAGCGTCTGCGCAGCGCGGGCGGATAGGCGGTTGATTGGTCGGCCCATACTCCGGCCCATACTCCGGTGGTGGATCGCGGAGCATGCCGATAGACGCCGATGGACGCCAGCCCCTGCGCTGGCTGGGCTTGTGGATTCTGGCGGACTTCGATGGACGCCAAAAACGGCCACTCCCTCCGCCAGACCTATCGCGTCAAGCCGCTCTGTTGCTAGGTTCGGCGGAGGATTCGGAATCCCGGCCCATACCGCGGCCCATACTCAGAGCGTCGATCAGGGCGGCGATGTCGTCGGATCGCCAGCGGCTTGACCGGCCCAGCTTGACTGGCTGCGGGGCCCGGCCATCGGCGATGGCCTTGTACCAGCCGGACCGGCTCATGCCGACGCGGTCGAGAACTTGGGGCAGGCGGAGCAGGGCGACGGGCTCGGCGGGGCGCTCGGGCGCGCGCATGAAGCCGGCGGGGCCTATGTCGATCATTCTTCGCCCTCGTTGCTTGCGCTGACGCCCTGCTTGTGGGTGCCGGCCCAAAGCGGAGCGTGGAAGTCGTCCCCCAAGCAGTCGCACCAAGAGACCACGGGACCACCGACCCCAGGAACGATGAATCGCGGGCTGTCTTTGCAACCTGCTGCGAACTTCATGTAACCGACGGCGACGGCAGGAGGCATGCCCTTGTCCAGCCGTGCGGCAACCTGCACCAGCACATGCCTGCGCTCAGGTGGTAGCGGCTGGCGGTGCCACAGGTCTTCGCTGTAGTCGATCCACTGCATTTTCGGCTCCTCTATCCCCGGCTGTTCTGATCGTAGTGTCGGTCGCACAGCATCTGATAAACCCCGTCGACGTTCCGGCCGCCGCATGCCGGCCTGTCGCAGAACGCGCACGCCGCCCTGAATTCGTCGTGAGCCTTGCACCCCGGGCAGCCGGTCATTTCCGTAGCCGGGTCAAACGGGCTTGGCGCTTGCAGCAGGTCGGCATCGGCGGTCACGGTGCCGCAGTTTTCGCAGAGCCAGCGCATCACCCCTCCCCATCCTGGCGCAGCTCGTGCCCCTCACCCTCGACCGGCAGGTCCGCCATCAGCATCGCCGCTTCGATGATGGCGATGTTTTGGGTGTGGCTGAGCAGAACAGGGCGCCCGCGAATTCCTACCCAATCCTGCAGCGCAACGCAGTCGGAGTTCAGCCAGCTCCGCACGATGTCGCGCGGCGGCCGCGTGCCGCACAGGACTTCGAGGGCGTCCATGAAGCGCTTGATCCAAGGCGTGCCCATCACCCCTCCCTCGCCGCGCGGGCGGCGTCGATAAAGCTGCGAAGGTCACCAAGATCCCCAGTGCCCCCGCGCTTCAAAACCCAAGCAGCGTAATCGTGCCTTCTGCCACCCCATTCCATAGACACCCATTCAAGATCCGCCCGCAGCGCCTCCCTTTCGGCCCGCAGCCACTTGACTTCCGCCTCGCGCGCAGCTTCGGCGCTGCCGTACATCGAGGCGGTGAACATCGGTTCGGTGCTCATGCGTTTTCCTTTGCCGCGCGGGCGGCGTCGATTGCGGCGTCCCATCCGCTGCGCATGTGATTGTTCAGGACATCCGCGCACGCCCTGTATTTCATCGTGTCCCGAAGCCACCGATACCGCTCCGCATCCGCCAGCAGCGCCTCGTTTTCAGCGCGGAGGCGGTCGTATTTCGCCTCGTAGATGTCGGCCGCTGCGCTCGCCCCTGTGAACAGCTCGCGCTGCCTGTGAAGTTCCCGCTCCAGCTCCGCGACCCGCTCGCGCAGCATCCTGGCGTGAGCTACAGCCCCGCCGTTGGTCGGTGAGCCGATGGCCTGCACAAGAGCATTCCAGTCGCTTAGCACGGCGGCCAGTTCCTCCCGCAGCGGCCCCGCAACCTGCTCGATGGCGGCGTTCCAGCACTGGAGGCCGTACTGCTTGGCAAAGTGCGCAAGGCCATCAGGGGTTTGAAGTGCATAGCTTGGAATCGACTTCAACTCCGGCAACACCGGCCCCGCGTTGGTGGTGTCAGTCATGGCGCGCTCCCGTAGACCTCGGCGATGGCTTTGTCCGCCATTTCTGCTTCGACACGGCCTTCCGGCACATTCCCTTTGCTGCACTGGTAAGCCCACTCCCCGCGCAAACGCTTCAACGCCTCCAAACACTCCAGCGCCCCGCATTCGGTGAGCACGCGCTGCGCGTCACGCACATACGCATCCCTGAAGTGCTCCCAGCATTCGGGATGATCGTCTGCTGACCGCGAGCAGTCGCATGCAAACTGCGCCTTCGCCGCCTTCATCACCATCGGGTGGACGTCGTTTGTCGTGGTCATGCGTCGGCTCCTAGCGATGCAATCTCAAACACGATTCCAACGCAGTAGACATCGCCGTCTTCCATCACCCGAAATGTCGCGTGAGGGATGTTGGTTTCGTATGACCAGCTCACGCCGTCGCCGCGGTCCCAAATGGCCTTGATATTGCGGGCCTTGGGCTTGCGCGCGAAGTAGTCGGCGGCGGATTCTTCGTCTTCGCAATCCTCGAAGTCGGGCAGCAGGCCCTTGGCGTCGATCTGAAAATCCCCGCCGTTGTAGCAGCCGCCCTCGTCAAAAATCGCGCCGCGAAACTCAATCAGGTCATCTGACGCGCCGAACACCACGACAAGACCGGCTGCCTTTGCGTCGGCCTCTTCTTGTGTCGTTGTGCGCATCGGGTATTCGCGCCCGTCCAGAATTGCCGCGAGTGATTCCTTCGTCATGTTCATTGCTGTCTCCTGTTGATTGGTGAGGGTGGCCGGTGCTGATCTCCGGCTTTTTTCGGTGGCGCTTGCTATGACTGCCTCGTGATCCTTCTTGGAACCTTTCGGTTTCAAACCTTCCGGCGAGCGTCAGGGAGGTCTGTCCCACGGTGCGAATCAGCCTTCGCTGCGCATCTCTGCGCATTCACCCTCTGGCCTGCGCCCTGGCACCTGCAGGGTTTCGCGCCGGGATCGCCAAGCGCGCCAAGGCGCAGGCCGGAAAGTGCCCCGGTGTCGTCGGGGCCACACGCCGGACTCTCCGCGAGACTATGCCGCTGCAGGTCCGGAACCCCGCCCAGCATCTTTGTGTTCAGTGCCGGTCTTTCCCGGCTGTCAGCGGCGTTGCATCCGCACCACTCGTTCACCCATGAGCTTGCGCTGGGGCCCGCCTTTCACGGCGGCGGGCTGCCGGCCTACTCAGCTCCACCCGTTCGGCACCGGGCTTCCAAGCCTGCGCGTTTTCGGCGGACGCGCTGCCGTTTGCCGGCGCATCCCCGCCGGCTGGGTGTGGTGGCCGGTGCTGATTTCCGGCTTGCTGGTCTATCTGTCTCAGGCCCTCGGTGGGCTACGGCTCAACCCGCTATTGCCAGTCGCTCGGCGCATCAGCCTGCGCATTCACCACTGCCCGGACTATAGCGCCAGGCTGCGTTTCTGCTCAGGCCAAGGATTCGCAAAAGGCCAAGAACTCAGGCTCACCGACGCGGCTTTCGAGCGCGGACAGAACCCACCCGAGAACGTCGCCGGCCGCATCTTCCATGTTGCTGTAGAGCTGGGCTGCCATTTCCTTGAGCTGCTCAGTCCCGAGGTTTTCGACCTTACCCTTGGCTGCGTTGACCATCTCGCTACCCTTCCGATCCGGCACCGCGCCGGGCATGGGACAACTGTAGCACTGCTCCAGACGTGACGCAAGAGCAACGCTACAGATTTTCGCCGCGCTCGATCTCTTCGGCCCGGCGCAGATAGTAGGCCCGGCGCTCTTCTCGCTCGCGCGGCCCACGGAACGGATCGCGCAGGGCATGCTCTGCTGCGATCCTCCACGCCTTGGCCGCTTCGCTGTCAGGCAGGGCTAGGGTCTGCTGCATCTTCCTCTGCCTTTGTCAGATACCGCACGCGGCCATCGCGAGTCGCACGCATAATGCTGACTGCCTGCGATGCTCCCGGCCACTGGACTTGTACATGCGCCCACTTGCCTTGATGAGCGAGGACAAGACGCATGCCGTGCTTGTCTAGCAGGGCGTCAAGCTCAGTGCGAAAGGCATGCGCCCGGAAAGCAAGGTCGAACGTCTCGGGGTCTCGCTGGTTCGGTGGTTTGTAGCTGTGGTCTGTTGGCTTGCGCATGGCTAGAAGGGGATCGAATCTTCATCGAACGAATCAGCAGGCGGCGCCGCCCGTTGCTGCTCGCGCGGGCGGGTCGATTGGCGGGGTTCCTGCCGGCCAGGCTTGTCCTGCTGCTGCCCGCCGCCAAGCAGGGTGACGCTGCCTCCCATGCCCACATCGAGCTTCATGTAGATCTTCCCGTCGTTGCCGGCCTTGGCGCCGGCCTCGCCGCTGAGTGCGACCACGGTGCCCTTCGTGATGTACTCGGCCAGGGCCTCGCCTCGCTTGCCCCAGACCGCTACGTCGACCCAAAGCGTCTGCTTCTCGCCGTTCTTGCGCTGATCGACGGCGACCGGGAAGTTCAGAACCGCGGTGTCTCCACTGGTTCGGCGCAGCTCGGCGTCACGGCCGACCCGGCCGGCGATGTTCCAGTTGTTCATGCTGCTTCCTTGTTGGTGTACTTGCTGACGATCGCCGACAGCTCGGCGATGAAGTCGTTGACCGCGACGGACAGGGTGGCGATGTAGGCCTCGTCCCGATCCACGCGCTTGATGAAGATCGGCAGGCCTGGCCAGTAGCTCACGAAGTCGCACCACTGCCGGCCGCTGATCCATAGCTGCCCCTGCACCTGGGCGACGTGCTCGGGCGGGAGCCGATCGGACTCCAGACACTCAATCTGCAGGTGCGGGAGCTTGGTCTTGATTTCCAGCAGACCGCTATCGCCGACGAGTGAATCCGGGCTCGCGCCAACTTGGCCGCGACGCATGAATCCGACCTGCACAGGGTCCACGCCTGCTATCAGGGCGTAGGCGTCGCGCGCCTCCGGCTCCAGCAGCTTGCCGCGCTCCGTGTGGCGGTTGCCTTCCCACTTGTCGGCGACCTCGCCAGTGATGGCTTCGCCTGCCAGCGTCAGCAGGTACTTGCGGCGGGTGACGGACTCGCCGCCGCCCCGCCCCTTCGCCATCACCGTCGCGAACTCGCTGGCCGTGGCCACTGCGCGCCGGGCCTCGAACCACTCGGGCGAACCCTGCTCGCAATGGAAAATCTCAAGCGGCGGAAGCATTGGCGCCCTCCAGCTTCTTCGACAGCACCGACTTGCAGCGGGCAAACCAAGACGCAGGAATGTCGGCAACTCGCTCGACCTTGGCCCATGCCAGGAACTTCGCGCGGTCGCTGCCGCTGGCTTCGATCAGGTCATTGATTTCGGCCTGCTGCGCTTCGGACAGCACCGGCTCCGGCTGGCCCGCTCCGCGTCCGTCGTCGTCCTGCATGTCGCTGGCCGCGAGGCCGAGCGCGGCCATCAGCGTGTAGCGCTGCAGGTATGTCACCGCACTGGCAACCTGCTGGATCTGGTTCTTCTTGCCGCTGTCGTCCGGCCGAGACTGCAGCACGGTGCGTTCGCTGTGCCCCAGCTCATGCGTGACCACGCAGGTCACGGTGATGATTCCGTCCTGCTGTGAAACATCCCAGCGGTGCGACAGCCCGTGCTGACCCATGCCGGCGACGGCCGCGTCCACAACATCGGCGAGCGTTGCATGGCTGAACTTCGCTGCACCGGGGATGTTGACCTGCTTGGTCTTGAGCACGCGCACAGGCTCAGACTTGAAGGCAGCCATTGCCGAAACGAAAGCCTTGCGCGCCTCGTTCGCTTCCCAGCGCTCTTGAAGCTGCATCAGCTTTTCCAGCTTCTCCATGTCAGCGCCCTGGCTCACCGCGATGTGCAGCAGATGCGCCGGCGTGGCCGCGGGCAGGTTGGCGGGCTGTTCCCGCATGGCTTCAAGTGCGCTCACTGCTGCCACCCCCGCGCGATCGTCGGATACTGGAAGGCCACGCCAGCGGCAGCCAACTCGCGCGGCGTCGCAGCGCCGCCGCCAGGAAATCGGATCAGCATCTCGTCTCCCTCTCGCGTGTAGATCAGCGGCTTGCCGTCGACGGTTGCGTACTCGTCGCGGTGCCAGGGTTCGGTTCGCGTCACGATCAACCCTCCTTAGCCAAAGCTGCAGCCAGCTTGCGGGTGGTGATGTGGTCGCCCTCGCCAAGCTCGGCCAGCAGGCCGACGGCTTCCTCTGCAGCTTCGCGAAGCGTGGCGCCGGCGATCTCGGCAGCCTCGCGCGCAGCCTCTGCGGCTGCAGCTGCCTCGCGTGCGGCCTGGGCCTGCGCCTCTGCCGCCTCGCGGGCGACGCGCTCGGCTTCGCGCTGGCGCTCCAGCTCTGCCCGGCGCGCGTCCTCTTCGGCCTTGCGCTGGGCTTCCTGCGCGGCCCGCTGTGCGGCTTCCGCTTCCGCCTGGGCCTTGGCTGCGGCCTCCTGCTGCGCGCGCAACTGGGCCTGCTCCGCTTCAACCTTGGCGCGGTGCTCGGCTTCGATGCGAGCCTGTTCCGCTGCAGCCGCCTGCCGCTGGGCTTCAAGCTCGGCGCGCTGGCGCTCCCGTTCCGCGCGCTCGGCGGCCAGACGCTCGGCTTCGATGCGGTCGGCTTCAGCCTTGGCGGCAGCTTCGGCGGCGCGCTGGGCTTCGGCGGCTTCGCGCTGCTCGGCGGCTGCGATCAGTGTTTCGGTGGTGGCGATGGCTTCGGCCTTTGCGGCCTCGGCAGCTTGCACAAACTCTGCGAAGTCCTCGCCAATCACGATGGCCTGCAGGTCGGACAGCGACGCGCGCAGCTCTTCGGATGACTGGCTCGCGAAGAAGGCCGGCGCCGTGCGGATGTCGGCGATGCGTTTCTGAATCGCCTGCACGCGCTCCTGCTCAGCCCGGATCTTGGCCTGCCGCTCTGCCTCGCGCGCCGCATCCCATGCGTCCTGCAGGGCCTGCAGGCGGGATTCCTCGGGCTCGATGACGCCAATCAGCTCCTTTTCTGCGGCGATCACCGCCTTGCTGTACGCGGTCGCGTCCTCGCGGGCATCCTTGCCGCGGCGCTGGATCTCGACGCGGGTGTTCTTCAGCTCGATTCGCGCGCGTTGCGCTTCTTGGTAGCCGGCCGGGCCGGTAATGTCCGTGATGCGCTCGGACTTCGCGGCCAGCCCGGCGAGCTTGGCCTTCGTTTCGTCATACGCGAGAACGGTCTTCGCGCGCTCGATCGGTGCAAGTTCGGTGGTCATGTGCTCTCCGTCAGTTTTTCTTGCAGCTGGCGCAGCGCCAGCCCTTGTGCGCCTTCGCCGGCCGCGGTTGATTCGACTTGCAGCCCTCGCAGAACCCCATGCCTGCGCGGTAGGGCTGCAGGTGCGGGCTGTGGCTGCGGGCGCGCTCGATTGCGACCTGGAGCGCGAGGGGGTCTTGGGGATCGAGCCTCACCGGACCAGCTCCCGCACGTCCGTCAGCGCGCTGCGCGGCAGCTCGTGCACGGCGCTTGGGGTGAAGGGCCATGTGCCGGGTTCGATGCGCTGCTCGACCGTCGTCTGCCCGTACTTGGCCGCCCAGCGGTTGATGCGCTGCCACGGCTTGGGCGGTACCATCGGGTCGAAACCGTGCGGGCTGCGCTCCACATACCCGATCCGCTCCGGCCGCTTGGGCTGGTAGAAAGCAGCGATGGCGATAGCGACCACTGGAATCAGCAGCAGGGCGGTCATGCGGCAGCGCCTGCGAACAGATCATCTTGAGACGTTGCCATGCCAAGGTTCCGTGCGGCCTGCTCGAAATAGCTAGTCTTCAGCTCGACCCCGACGAATCGGCGCCGCATCTGCAAGCTCACATAGCCTTCGCTGCCGATTCCCATGAAGGGCGACAACACAACATCTCCGGGCTTCGTCCAGAGCCGCACGCCGCGGCGGATAACATCGAGCTGCAGCGGGCAGATGTGGCGCTCGTCGTCGTGCTCGCGCGCGCTACGGAATTGCAGCGTGTCGTTCGGATTGATGTCCATCCAGACCGGACTGGCAAGCCGCTGCCATTCGTCAACCGGCAGATCGTCGTGCGCCACTCGATCCTCGACATCACCTGGCGTCCGCATCGTAACCAGATAGTCCGCAATGCCCTGCCGGCTCATTGTCGCGTTGCTGCGGATGGTCTTGTGTAGCAGGCCGAGTGCCTTCGTACGCTGCATGGCGGTCACGGGATCTTTCCAGATGCAGACCTCGCTCGCGTAGATGAAGCCATGCCGTTGGAAAGCGCGAATCAGATCGCCGCGGAAGTCCTTGAGCCCGATGTATCCGTCGCGCTCTTTGCTGGTCGGCAATTGCATGCAGTGAAAGCTGACGTTGTGCCCAGGCTTGATGACGCGCGCCAGCTCCTTCACTAGATGATCGAAGTGCGCGAAGAACTCCCCATCGTCTCGGCAGTTGCCCATGTCGCGCGGGCTGTTGCTGTATGTGTACAGGCTCGCGAACGGGGGCGAGAAGATGCTGTAGTCGATGCTGCGATCCGGCAGGCCTGAAACGATCTCGACGCAATCGCCGTGGAACGCAGTCCACCCGTCGCCGGTCTGCTGGTTGATTGCCTCAATCATGCTGCTTCCTCTGTCTTGATCCATGCCGGGAGCGCTGCGATGCGCTTGGGCGAATAGGTGTTGGTCATGCGCTTAGAGCCGGTCACGGCTTCCATCACGGCGCCTTTCGTTTCTGCTGACAGCGCATCGGCCATGTCCAGCGCGTCACGCTCCTTGCGCTGCAGGTTCGCCACCACTGCGCCCTCAAGGTCGCTTGCGAAGATGTGCACCTCGACCTCGCGAGACTGACCAAATCGCCAACAGCGGCGGACGGCTTGGTAGTACGACTCCCAGCTGTCGGTGACGCCCACGAAAGCCATGCGTGCGCAGTGCTGCCAGTTGAGCCCAAAGCCTGCGATCGAGGGCTTCGTGATCAGCACCCTGATGCGGCCGTGCGCGAAGTCCATCAGCCGCTGTTCTTTCACGTCTGGATCGTCGCTTCCGCGGATCTCGACAGCGCCAGGGATTGCAGCACGCAGGGCGTCACCTTCGGCGTTCAAATCGCACCATACAATCCACGGCTGATGGTCCGCGTTGACCATTGCCGCGCAGGCGTCTACTCGCTTTTGCATGCTGCGCTTTCGGGCATCGCGCCGTTCGCTGAGCGTGTTGGCCTCAAGGGCAAAAAGCATCCCAGTTTCGGCCGAGTCGTGGCTGTCATCCTTGACGGTATGCTGACTGACTCGCAGCGCCGGCAGTTCGTAACGCGACCCGTCGAAGCCCAAATCCGACGGCTTGCGGACGAGCGCTGCCCAGCTCGCAACCCAGCGCCAGAACTGTTCGCGCGCATGCCCCTTGAGCCGCCAAGTCTGCGTCTCGCCGCCGTCGTGGACGAAGTATTCGGACAGCATCTCGACCTGCGTGCAGATGCCCAAGAACTGCGCATGCGTGCCTAGTTCGGTCCAGTCATTAGGGGCCGGAGTCGCGGTCGCGCACAGCTTGAACGGCGTCTGCTCGAAGGCTTCCAGCAGGATTTGCAGCGTCTTGCTTGTGTGATGCTTGATGACGCTCGATTCATCCAAGACTACCGCGCCGAAGCGCGCTGTATCGAATCGATGCAGGCGGTCATAGTTGGTGATCGTGATGCCGGGTTCGACCTCCGCTCCGTCCTTGCACTGCTTGACCTTGACGCCGATCGACTCGCCCTCTTCGACAGTCTGCGCAGCGACTGCCAGCGGCGCCAAAATCAGGACGTCATGGCCTGTAGCGGCGTGCACGGCCTGCGCCCACGACAACTGCATGCGGCTCTTGCCGAGGCCGGTATCGGCGAAAATCGCGGCGCGGCCTCGCGACAAAGCCCAGCGCACAAGGCACTCTTGGAAGTCGAAAAGACCGGCCGGCAGCGCCACCGACTGCGCATCGGAAAGGCCAGTCGGAGGGACGCGCGTCAACTTGCGCGCCACGAAGTCCTGGTAGGTCATTCGCGGCCCCTCCAGCGCTGGAAGGATCGCCAGCCGGTGACGGCCGCCCACGGGATCAGCAGGCAGGGGAGTGCGTAGGCCCAGAATGCGGCGGTCATGACTTCACCTCGTCAAGCTGAAGCCACGCAATGGCGCGAGCGACGACAATCTTGGGCATGTCCTCGCGCCGCATCTTGATATCCAAGGCCATTGATCTGGCGATCGAATCCTTGAGCGATTGAACATGCCCAAAGGGCAGACAGGACATAGCAAGATCGCGCCCAATTTTTCGGATTTCTTCGGCGCTCATGCCTCACCGCCCTGCGCCGTGTAGGCGCGCAGGCCGCGGTTTCCGGCTTGGATGGCGCGGCCAACGCTACCGCCCTCCTTGAGGGTGCGAACGAAAGCGAAGCGGCGAGCCTCCGCCTGTTGGCCAGCAAGCCCGTGGCGTGCGCAGCGATCAATGATCAGACCGTGCCCGGCGACGGCGCCTTCCCAGTTTCGAATGCGAATCACAGACATGTCATTGCCTCCGCGATCATGTGACAGGCGTAGCCGAGCGCTACGCTCCAGATGAACAGGCCGCCCAGCGCGCCGAACAGCAGGCCGCGAGTGGCTTTGATGTGGGTTTCGTCGGGGCGGTTCATGCAGCAGCCTCCTGCGCGCTCTGCCCGCCGAAGCTGACCTTCAGCGCCATCAGCGTCTTGGCCAGCGGGTCCGCCTGCTGGTAGCTGCGCAGGGACCGGACGCGGGCGAGCTCGCGGCGGCGCGCTGTATCGGCGACGGCTTCCTGCAGTTCCTCGCGCAGCCGCAGCCAGCGCAGGTTCCGATCGCACTCGACCTCGTTCCCGCACTTGATGCGCTCGCGCAGCAGGTCGGCGCCGATGCGGCACAGCGCGATATTGATCTGCCGCGCTTCGTCCATTGTCCGGTGCGAAAAGGCCGGGCTGTTGTAGTCCGGCAGGCTGCGCAGCTCAAGGCGCAGGAGGTGGCGGCTGTAGCGCAGCGCGTGGGTCCAGTGGCGGCGCTTCATGCCGGCACCTGCACGCCGCGCAGGGCGATCCATTCGAGGGCGAGGCGCTGCAGGTCTTTGGCTGGCACGCCGCGCAGCACAGCGAGGGCCAGCTGGTCGCCTTTCGTCTCTAGGTGGCCAATGTGCAGGCATGTGCTTTCGGTGGTGCTGTACGTGCCAGCTGGCGCGTTAGCGGCCCACAGGCGGTGAGCCAGCAGGTCTATCTGCGCGCCGTTCATGCCAGAACCTCGACACGACCACGAAGCGCGGCGAAGTCGTCGGCGGCGCGCTGTGACTCCCGGGCCCACTGGTCACACTGCGCGGCCTGACGCAGCCAGCGGGCGTGCCCCTCGCGGTCGCCGAAGCGCAGGGCTGCGTCGGCTTTCTGCCGATCGCTGCGGGCTTCCTGGCGCCACTTGCGGGCCTGAGCTTCAGCGTCAGCGGCGTGGCGCGCGGTAAATGCTGCGATGTTCATGCGTCTTCCCGTCGCCGGCTTCGGTGCCGGCGTGGAAGAACTGTAGCAGTGCTCCAGTGCAGAAAGCAAGAGCAACGCTACATAAACGCTGCAACAAAATGTGCCGAAATTTAGCCCGGCCCCACAAAAGAAAAACCCCGGCAGTCCGTTGCGAGCGGGCTACCAGGGTTCTAGGGCACGGCTTCGGCGATGGCGCCGATGCAGCAGGAAGCGGCTTTGCGTACACACTCCCGTGCAGTGTTTTGCCACGGGTGAGCCGACAACGCAACCTACATGTCGAGTTCGGAAAAGTCGATAGGCGCCTCGCCGCGGCAGACCCCAAGCGCTGACAGCATCTGCGCGCGCTCTGAGCTGGCTTCGCCAAGCGCCGGCAGCGTGCCACCCTGCTGGCCAAGGAATGCAAGGTAGCCCGCCACGCCCGCCTCGATCGATCGAACTAGGTGCGCTCGCGCGGTGTCAGGGCAACCCGTGAGCGGCAGGCTGCGCGCTTCCTGGGCCAGCTCTTGGGCGATGGCGATCTGCGCCGGCAGCGCTATGCGTGGTGTCTGCTGCAGCAGGCGCATGCTGTCCTGCCAGCGGCTGTCGATCGACTCTATTGAGGCCAAGGCGTCGGCTGTTGCGGCCTCTTGTGCGCGGTCGCTGTAGATCATCCATCCGGCGCCCAGCACCGCCGCCGCCAGCAGGGGCCACATGATCAGGTTAGCTCGTGCCATCGCTCAGCCTCCGTCTCTTGTCTCAGCCTATGCGAATCGGGCATGTTCGACTGTCTTTCCTGGGGACGACTTATGAGCTTGACAGTGGACGCTGTGCTTGCCGGCCTTGTAAATCGACTTGAAGCCTTGCGCGAGGCCAAGCGCAGCCCGCTCCCGTTGCCTACCGTCGCGGAGCTAGGTCGAGCGTCTGCAGGATCTCAGCCAGCAGCCCCTTGTCGCGCCATTTCCGCGGAATCTGCTTCCGCATCGCCTCGGCGGCGTCCGCGGCTTCGGCTGGTCGGTGCACCACCATCACGCTGACGATCGTCGCAAGCGCCAATGAAAGCGCGTGAACATCGTTTTCAAGGCGGGCGATGACCAGCTCCGGCCGCCGCGCGTCCTCTTCTTCCGGTGCCAACTTAGGCAAGGCCTGGCCGACGCCGATCATCTGAGCGTCTCGCCACGGCTTGCTGATCTGGCCGGGGTCCTCGATCCCGAGCATGTCGGCCAGCGCCTTTGCGTTGGCAATGCTCACCGGCCGCACCGATCGGCACCACTGGCTGACCAGCGTCGGGTCCACCTCTAGGTTGGCCGCAATGTCCGACTGCGTGTAGTCGCTGGCGTCGATCGCGGCCTTAAGCCTAAGTGACTCTTTGGTTGGGGCGTTGCCTTTCATGGTCATGAAGCAATGCTAAAGGCGTTCGGCGTGTGACGCATGTAGCGCGGCTCTTGCGCCCAAGTGTGGAGCAGTGCTACCGTGTGGCCATGAACGCCACCGAATCCCCCATCGATCGCGCCGCAACGGCCGCAGGCAGCAGCGCCGCGCTGGCCAAGTTGCTGACCGTCAATCCCACGCTCGTGCATCAGTGGCGCCACGGGCGTCGCCCTGTCGCTGGGCACCACTGCCCTGCGATTGAAGCCGCCACTGGCGTCCGCTGCGAGGAGCTGCGGCCTGACCTCCAGTGGCTGCGCAACGAGGCTGGCGACGTCACCGGCTACCAGGTGCCGATCCGTGCTGCCTGACCGCTCCCCCCGGCGCACCCCGGCACGCCGAGCCATGGAGGCCGGCGTGCTGGGGCTGCGTTTTTCGGTGCGGGCGTTCATGGCGTTTTTCTTTGTCCCACGCAACCTGTCCGACGGTGTTCGACGGGTTTGCGAACTGTCGGAGTCCGTCGGATGAATCCGCAAATACCCCTCTGGTTCGAGTCCTACGAGGACGCCATTCGCGCCACGATTCAGGCGATTGGCGGATTCGACGCGGTGTCGAAGTTGCTGCGCCCGGCGATGCCGCTGGATCAGGCGAAGCGCTGGCTGCACGACACCCTGAACCACAACAAGCGCGACGCGCTGCACATCCATGACCTCGCGCTGATCCGTAAGGAAGCCCGCCGCCGCGGTGTGGACACGCTGGCGGCCTGGGAAATGCGCCAAGCCGGGTACGCCGAGCCGCAGCCTCTGGTGATCGAAGACGAGGCCGCCCGCCTGCAACGCGAGTTTGTCGAGGCTGTGCGTGCGCTTAAGTCCATAGAGAACCGCATGGACCAGCTCACTGTGCTGAGGGCCGTCGCATGACCCCCTCGCAGGCGCAGGTCGACGACGCGCGCGAGTGGGCCAAGGCCCAGCGTACCTTCGACGTTAGCGGCTTAGCCAAGGAGCTTGAAGAAAACGGCGTCGAGGACGCGGGCCACTGGGCCTGCCGGCTGATCGCCAAGTGGTGCGCGCTGAGCTACGTCAAGACGGCCGGCGGCTCGCCCGCCTCGCGGCGCTACCACTGGTTGCACGCCGAATGAGCCTCGGGAGCAGCGAGCGCATTACTGCCGCGCAGGCCGAGCGGTTCGGGCAGATCAAGGCAGGTCGCTGCGTCGCCTGCTGGAAGCGCGGGATCGTGACCATCGGCTGCGACGCGCATCACCTGCTCAGCGGCGGTCGCCGGATCGGCCACGAAGCGAGCGTTGCGCTCTGCGTCTGGCATCACCGTGGCCACCCGTTTGACGGCGTGACACCGCCGCAGATGCGCTTTCAGTACGGACCCAGCCTCATGGACGGCAGCAAGGCCTTCCGCGCCGCCTACGGCACCGACGCCGAACTGCTGGAGCTGCAGGAACGGATGCTGCGGGGTGAGGCGTGACGCGCCTGGAAACCCTGCAGCGCATCGCCGCTTGCATCGAGCACGCAGAGCGCGAGCACCCGGAGCACGAAGTCGAAGCAGCAGCCCGAGCCCTCGGGCTCGATCAACGGTGGCCGCCCGTGCAGCAGGAGCTGCTGGCAGCGGCTTGAGAGACGCCACCCGCCTGACCCCGGAGTCATGACCGGGGGACAGCCTGACCCTGCAGGTTGGCGGTGTTGGTTTTCAGGGGAACAGGGTGGAAAGAATGGCAGGCGATTGGATCAAGATGACCAAGGACTTACCGGACAAGCCGGAAGTCTGGAGCATGGCCGGCTTCCTTGGGATCGACGCTGATTCCGTGGTCGGAAAGCTGCTTCGCGTGTGGGCCTGGTTCGACTCGCACACTCAGGACGGTAACGCTTCCAGCGTTACATATCCGCTACTAGACCGTATCGCTGGCGTTTCAGGTTTTGCCGAAGCGATGGCGATGTGCGGATGGCTTGAGCAGAGCGGGTCTGTGTTGCGGATTCCCAACTTCGGAAGACACAACGGAGAAACCGCTAAGAAACGGGCACTTACGAACGAGAGGGTGGCGAAGTCACGCGAGATGCAACGAAACAGTAACGCTGAGTGTAACGACGCAAGCGTTACACCTAGCGTTACAGAAAGCGTAACCAGAGAAGAGAAGAGAAGAGAAGAGAAGAAAGAGCAAGAGCAGGGCGCCGCTGCCGCGTCGCCGGCCTTTTCGCCTTCGGCCTGGCTGCAAGCGAAGGGCGTGGACGAATCCGTCGCCCGCGACTTCATCGCACTGCGGAAGTCGAAGAAGGCCGCTCTCACGCTGACGGCCCTAGAGGGAATCGAGCGCGAGGCCGCTAAAGCCCGCATGCCCTTGGGCGACGCTCTGCGCAACTGCTGCGAACGCGGATGGCAGGGGTTCAAGGCCGACTGGCTGGCTGACAAAGCGACAAACGTGACTTTCATCGCCCGCAACGGGGTGCCGCACTCCAGCGCTCCGACGAAGCCGAGGCAGATGCTATGAGCCGCCTCCCTCAGAGCCTGGAGGCTGAGCAGGCCGTCATTGGCGCCATCCTGCTGAACCCTGATGCGCTGGATCGCGTGGCCGGCAAGCTGGCAGAGGCCGACTTCTTCGCCCCTGCGCACCGGCTGATCTGGCGGGCCGCATCGGAGCTGATCGCCCGAGGCCAGCCGTGCGACGCGGTGACGCTCGGCGAGTGGTTCGAGGCCACGGGCGAATCGGACGCGGTGGGCGGCGGATCCTACATCGTCGAGCTCGCCAGCACGACGCCGAGCGCGGCCAACGTCGAGAGCTACGCGAAGATCGTCCGCAGCAAGGCCGTGCTGCGACGCGTGATCGAGGTCGGACAGCGGCTGCAGCGCGAGGCGATGGCGGCTGACGACGGTCTGGCCGTCGCGGACTCTGGCGTGCGCGACCTGATGGAGCTTTCGGGCAGCCAGCGCGACCATGACCACACGCTCGCCGAGGCGGTCAAGGCAGCGCATACCGAGGTGCTGGCGGCCTACAACGCCAAGGGAGCGTTGCGCGGTATCACCTGCGGTATTGAGCGACTTGACCAGCGTCTAGGCGGCTTCCACCGCGGTGACCTGATCATCTTCGGCGCGCGCCCCAGCATCGGCAAGACGGCCAAGATGATGAACATGGCCGACGCCGCGACGAAGGCGGGGCACCGGGTCGGCATCATTTCAGGTGAGCAGCCAGCGGTGCAGTTGGCGCAGCGCTTGATCGCGATGAACGGGCCGCTGCCTGCTGAGATCCTGCGCAACGGTCGGTTCGAGGAGGAGCACTGGCAGCGCTACACGCAGTCCGTGTCCGACTTGGCGACTGGGCGGCTGGCCTGGGTCTACGACCGCAGCGCGCCGACGCTGGATGAACTGTGCCGCGTCGCCCGCGCGTGGAAGCGCCGACACAACATCGAAGCCCTGTATGTGGACTACATCCAGCGTATCCGCGTGCCTGGGCGCGATCGGCACGAAGAGGTGGGCGAGAGCGCGCGCACGCTGAAAGACCTTGCGCGCGACCTAGACATTCCGGTGATCAGCCTCGCGCAGGTCAAGGCCAGCGTTGATCAGCGCTCGGACAAGCGCCCGGACATCGGCGACCTAGCCAACAGCGACGAGCTGACCCGCGAGGCCGACATTATCGTGATGCTGTACCGGGACGAGGTTTACAACCCGGAAACGCAGGACAAGGGCATCGCCGAGCTGAACGTCGAGAAGAACCGCCATGGCCCCACTGGGATGATCAAGTGCGCGTGGCTGGCCGACTCCATGCGCTTCCGTGACCTGGAGGCCGCGTGATGGCCGCCACCGCCAAGAAGCCCAAGCGCCAGCCGGTCTACCTGGAGGCACGCTGCCTCGTGGACCCTGCCACCGGCGAGGAAATCGGCGCATTGGTGCCTGCCAGCCCCTACGACAGCCGCCGACTGCGTGCCCTCAAGCTGGGCCAGGGTCAAAGCCTGCGCGCAGAGCTGAGCAAGCCGCGCAACGTCAAGTTCCACCGCCTCGTGCACGCGCTGGGCCAGTTGCTGGCGGATCACTGGCCGGCGTTCGCCGGGCTGCCAGCGCACGAGGCGATCAAGCGGGCGCAGGTCGAGTCCGGCACCGCATGTGACCAGCAGGCAATCGACCTGGGGCCGCTGGGAAAGGCACAGGTGAAGGTCGCGCGCTCGCTGGCCTTCGACTCCATGGACGAAGCCGAGTTCGGCGAGCTGTTCGCCGGGCTCACGCGCTGGATTGACGAGAACGTGATTGCGCACTTCCCCGAAGAAGCGCGCGCCGAGTATTGGCTGATGACAGGGGACAACCGATGAAACGTGACCCTCTGAGGGTTTGGGTAGTGGAAGGGCAGACGCTGACCGAGCGGCGCATTGCATGCCGTCTTGGTCTGAGCGTTGAAGGCGCCCGCAGGCGAATTGCTGCGGTGATTGGAGCGGGCGCTGATCTTACCTGGGCCGCGCTGCGATCCGTGCGGTACAGCATGCGGGGTGCGGCATGACGGCGGCAGAACGCGCGAGGGTGCAGTCGCTTGCTCAGCGGATTGGCGCAACGAATCAGAAGCGCATCGCATGGACGGGTCGAATACTCGAAACCCTGCCAGATGGGCCGGTGACTCGCCGCGAATGCTTGGTGCTGATTCACCCCAGCGCAGGCACCGAGGATCGCAAGGCGTTTGCAGACGCCCTTAGCCGGCTGCTGCGAGCAGGAAGAGTGCAGGAGCGGCCAATGATCAAGCCCGCCGGCCGGGCCGTTCGAGTCGATCCCGTGATGGTGCTGGAGGTGGTCCGGTGACTGCCCGCGAAGCCGCGCGTTCCGCGCTCGCTGCAGGCAAGGCCATGACCGCCATCCGCCTGTCTGTGATCACTGGGTGCGACGAGCGGTACTGCGCAAACGTCCTTGCGCGCATGCACGCCGAGGGGCTGACAGACCGCGAGCCTTTCCGCAGTGGCAAGAGCGGACAGCCCGCATGGGAATACCGAACGGCAGCAAGTCCGCGCCCGCGCGCCTTCTGCCCACATTGTGGAGGTGATCTGTGATTCCGAGCGAGACAGTGCAGGCCGCGCAGCGGTTGGAGATCAGCGGGACGTTGGTGCGTATGGGCGGCGAGGCTGTGCCGATGCTGCAGATCGTGTGCGACGACGGCGCGCTCGTGGAGGTGCAAAACATCACGCCCCGGCTGTTGGCCCAGATGCCGATGCTGCTCTACAAGCGCGTTAGGTTGACCGTGGAGGCAGAGCGCCAGCCAGCGCCAGCCGCAGAGCCGACGCTCCGCGATGACGTTGAGCGCATCCGTGCAGTATTTGCCGAATTGCCGCGCGAACACTTGGATGCGGCTATGGATCGGCTGCGAGCGGAGCGCGAGGAAGATCCGGAGGAAGACCCCGCGCTCGCCGCAGCCCCCGAGGACGCCGATCGCCGATTCGGCCCGATAACGTCCGACCCTGCCGACGCGGAGCGAAACATCCGCGCGAAGGAGGACGCCGAGCGCGCCGCGTACCTAGCGCGCTGGGCCGATGCGCCGGAGTGGGCGCGGTGGCTGGCCGAAGCTGCCGATAGTTCTGCAGCTTGGGGAGAGGCAAAGCCACTGGAATTCGTCGATGGGTTTTTCTACACCCAAACCGGCCGGACAAGAGCCGCACCCACTGGCGTCCTCGGCTCCGTCCGCTGCGAGCCGCGCCCCACGCAGGAAGGCGGGCAGGGGGTGGGGCCGTGAGCAACGTTATTGCAATGACGCGCATTCAGCGCGATGGGAAGTTTTGGGACGTCAGCACGATCAACCGACAAAGCTCGGCTGCGCTTGCGCCTGACCACTGGTACGCCGAGACGATTGTTTTTGAGCTTGACGCCGAATTCAGGCGCGGGAAAGTCGTTTGGCAGGGCGAGGATTGCAGGGGCTGCATTCATACCCACATGTGGGCTGTTCGGCGACTTCACGCAACCGGATCGGCTGAGGACGGGCAGGGGGTGGAGGGGTGAGCGCGCGCGCCTACTACAACGAAATCGACCCCGCGGCAGCGCAGTGGCTGCGAAACCTGATCGCTGCGGGCCACATCGCACCCGGCGACGTCGATACCCGATCCATCGAGGACGTGACCCCAAATGACCTACGCGGATACACGCAGTGCCATTTCTTTGCAGGGATCAGCGGATGGTCCCTGGCTCTACGTCTTGCCGGATGGCCGGACGACCGACGAGTTTGGACTGGCTCATGCCCTTGCCAGCCTTTCAGCGCGGCAGGTCGCGGCGATGGGTTTGCAGATCAGCGGCATCTCTGGCCGGCCTGGTTTCATCTCATCAAGGAGTGCCGACCTGAGCACGTTTTTGGCGAGCAGGTTGCAGCAGCGGTTGGGCACCAGTGGCTCGACCTTGTTCAAGCAGACATGGAAGGCCAAGGCTACCGCGTCGGGGCAGCCGTTCTGGGCGCACACAGCGTCGGTGCCCCGCACATCCGACAGCGGCTGTGGTTCGTGGCCGACGCCGAATGCGGGGCCGCAGAACGACACGGACACGAAATGGCAGGCGCGCCGAGAAGCGTGCGCGAAACAGCACGGAAACAACGGATTCGGCCTGACTCTGGGAATGGCTGCGCAGTTGGCGAGCTGGCCGACGCCGACAGCAGCACTGGCGGACAAGGGAGTGCGCAGCACGGAGGGCGGAATCAGGGAAGCCATGCGGAGCCGGGGCGCGGACTTAGCGGCGATGGTGTGTCTGGCGAGCTGGGTCACGCCATCGGCCCGCGACTGGAAGGACTCGCCGGGCATGGCGACCACGGCGACGAACCCGGACGGCAGCGAGCGCAGCCGGATGGATCAACTGCCACGGCAGGCTTCTGGAGTGCTTGCGACTGGCTGCCATGCCGAGACGGCAAAGCCCGGCCAGTTGAACCCGGCTCATTCCCGCTGGCTCATGGGATACCCGCCCGAGTGGTGCGACTGCGCGCCTACGGAAACTCGATCGTCCCGCAGGTAGCTGCGGAGTTCATCGGCGCCTATCTGGACGTGCGGGGTGTCGCATGATCGGCATCTACTCCCGCCCCGTGCAGTACCCGACGCAGCCCGAGAACTCCATGCGCGCGCGGAACGGCGAGCGGCCGCTGTGCTTCAACCGGCCGGACTTCCCGCCGCCAATGTCGCCGGACTGCAAAAGCTGGGCGGTGCACCCGCAGGAAGACCCTGCGACCGAGTCCGTCCCCGGCGCCGAAGGCTGGCGCTGCTGGGGCTGCCGGCACCTGCCACAAGACCCGCGCGTGATCGAGCGCGCCAAGCAAGCGGAGGCCCTATGACACCGTTCGCGCAGGTGGCGCTTGTCGTCGCCATCTACAACCTCGCCATCCTGGCTGGCACCGCTTACCTCGTGGCCTTTCAGGGCTGGTCCGGCTGGTGGTTCCTGCTGGCCCTGGTGTTCTGCAAATCGGTCAGTGAGTGCGATTGCGACAAGGCGAAGGAGAGCGAAGCCGCATGAACATCCTGCAATTCACCGTGCATGGAATCCCTGCCCCGCAGGGCAGTAAGCGCCACATCGGCCGCGGCGTGATGATCGAAAGCAGCAAGAAGGTCAAGCCTTGGCGCGAGGCGGTTAAGTGGGCGGCGCTGGAGGCGATGCGACCGCATCAGGGAAAGTTAGATGGCCCTCTGCTTATGAGGGTGCACTTCTACCTGCCACGGCCAAAGGCGGCGAAGGCGGCAGTGGCCTGCCACAAGATGCCCGACCTGTCCAAGTTGATCCGCGCCACTGAAGACGCGATCACTGAGGCCGGCTGCTGGGCTGATGACGCGCGAGTCGTCGAAGTGCAGGCGATCAAGCTCTACGAAGACTCTGACAACCGCCCAGGCGCGCGCGTGACCATCCACGGCTGGGAGCCGCACCGTGCAGCCTGACCCCGATCAGCCTGACATGTTCGCGCCACCGCCAGTCAAGCGGGAGCCTCGCCTCGGCGACTGCTTCCTATGCTGGGGCGAGCACCTCTGCGATCACCCCGAAATCTGCTTCCCCGAATCTCTGACAGAGGAACGCCGCCTATGACCTCGATCAACACCTTCGGCGCCTACGTTGAGGCGCGGCTGCATGCTTGGGGGCGTGAGTTCGCCCTTCATCGCGACTGCGAATACCTCGGCCACCAAAGCAAAAACATGCTCCAGGTGCTGATCGAGCACAATGGCGAAATGCCGTCGCGGCCCACTGGCTTCAAGCCTCTTGAGGTCGATCAGGAAGCATTCGAGGTCGAGGTCATGGTGCACGAGCTTGGCATCACCAGACCTCGCGCCGCTCACGTCTTGCGGGCATGGTATGCCGGTCGCGGGCGTGTGCAGGTTGAACGCCTTGAGACGGCATGCGAACTGATCGGGCAGAAGATCAGTCGGGCACAGTATCGAGCGCTGCACGATGTCGGATTCGCCCTTGTCGAAGGGCGGTTCATGGCGCTTGCTCGGGCCGCTTGACGTGGCAGCCATGCGATGGTGAAATCTTGGCACGCTGGCGAAGTTGCCGGCGCGAAAGCCCCGCCAAGTGCGGGGCTTTTTCGTTTCCGAACCCCGCCGGCAAAACGCCGGCACTCGCAAGCCGAGGGTGCGGGGCCGACTTCACGGCACAACTTCGGCAGCCGGGGCGCCAGCCCTCCGCGTTGCGGTCTGGTTTCGGCGGCGCGCCCTTCCTTCGCCCGTCGGCCTACGTTCTCCCCTAGCGTGACCCGGCATGGATTCCCATGGACCTGATGACCTTCCTGACAATCGCGGGCGGTCTGGTGACCGTGGGTGGTGCTGTTGTGGGCTGGATCTTAGCCCTTCAAAAGCGCATCCACGCCATTGAGCTGCGCGTGCAGCGCCAGGAAGACACAGCAGTTCATGCGCCCAAGTTCGAGGCCGACATGAAAGCGCTTCGGGCATTCATTGGCGAGTGCTTCGACGAGCTGGAATCGCGGCTTGAGCCACTCC
The DNA here is from genome assembly GCA_046318115.1 of Lysobacterales bacterium. Classification (GTDB taxonomy): domain Bacteria; phylum Pseudomonadota; class Gammaproteobacteria; order Xanthomonadales; family Xanthomonadaceae; genus Aquimonas. The sequence goes on from JBKCVA010000058.1 coordinate 26,157, forward strand.
AGCGAGCGGTCGACATCCTTTCCGATCGCGAGGGCATCGACGGTGCCAGGTACACCCGAGTCAATGCCAGGGTCAAGCCGCGTGCCGACGGATAGGCACGAAGAACTCGCTGGCCTGCTGAAAGCGCTGCGAGGGACCAACACAACGACAGTCCAGATCAACGCCGGAGGCGTCGGGGTCTGGCTGTGCACTACCGCTCTGGCCGTGGTGTGCGCGCTTTCGGTGGTCTTCGTCGTCGTCTCGCGCCAAGAGGCGCAGCGGCGCGATGCCGAAGTGAGCGAGCTGCGCCGTGACGTCCAGACCCTGCGCGACTACCTGGCGGCGATCTACGCCCAAGCGCCCCATCTCAAGCCCGAGGACGCCGAGTGAGCACGATCATCATCATCACCCCGCCGCCCGTGCGTTCCCGCATCTATGCCAGCGAGCGCACGCCGAACACCGAACGAAAGTTCGGATCAGGCGCAAGCTACTACTGCGCCCACATCGATGACGGCGACACGCTGCGTCCGCTCCTGTTCACTGAGGACCAGATCGCGGTCGCGCTTGAGCGCGCCATGAACAACCCCGAGGACGTGGCACCTGCTGCGCCGATGCCGTTCTCGCACTGGCTCCGCAAGCAGTTCGGCCTCCTGTGAAGCCGCAGAGCAAGCTGATCGGCGGAAGCGCCGCAGCGGTCATCCTTGGCGCGTCTGCGCTGCTGGTGGCAAATGAGAACGTGGTTCTTTGGACTTACGCGGACCCGGTGTGGGGCGAGCGCGTGCCGACTGCCTGCGTGGGCGAGACAGGCCCGCACATCCGCATGGGCCAGACCTTCACGCACGAGCAGTGCATGCAGATGCTCGGCCGCCGGGTCGAAGTGTCGTGGTCGCGCATCGAGCGCTGCCTACAGCGTCCGGTGCCGATCAACGTGGCCGTCTCGCTGGTCGACCTTGGCTACAACGTCGGCGAGCAAGCCGTGTGCAGCAGCACGCTGGTGCGACAGATCAACAGTGGGCAGCCACCGGCCGTCTACTGCGAGCAGTTCATGCGCTGGACCTTCGTCGCCGGCCGTGACTGCCGCGACCCCAAGAACAACTGCCGCGGCATCGTGACGCGACGCGATCATGCGCGCTCGCTGTGCCTGGGCAACACGCCCGTCCCGGGCTAGGAGAACACCATGCGATCGATTCTCGTGCTGGCTGTGCTGGCCCTTTCCGCGTGCGCGAGCACCCCGGACGCGAATTACTCGGCCTACATCGAGGCCAATGCCCGCGCGCAGCAGCAGCAGGCCCAGCAGCTTGCAACCATCGCGGACGCAGAGGCTTGCAATGGAGATGCCACCTGCGTTGTGGCTGCCAAGGCGTTTGCGGCAATGGCAGTGCAGGGCGGCGCAGGCCAGCAGGGAGTCAGCCAGTACGTTCGCCAGCCTGGCGCTGCCGAGCGTGTCGGCTTGGCCTTGCTGGGCGCGTTGCCTGGTCTTGGCCAGACCTATGCGGCTATCGACGCCGGCCGCAACAGCGTGCGCATTGCCGAGGTCAACGCCGGGCGCGAGGTGGCCATCGTGGAAGCGCTAGGAGGCGTCACCGGCCGCGTGGCAGACGCCTTTGCGATGCAGGCCCCTGGCACCTATGTCGGCGGCGACCTGATCAGCGGGACGCAGCACATCGGCGACACCACCACCGTGGGGCGCGACCAGATCGGGCGCGACCAACACGTTGGCGACTGGCGCATGGGTGACGACACCCGTCGCGACACCATCGGCGGCGATCGGATCGACACGGCTACCGACTTCGGCACTGGCAATCGCTTGGACAGCCCCGGCCCGTATCGCGACCTTGGCAACACCGGCCCGCGTTGCACGGGCAACCTGTGCCAGCAGACGGCGCCGTTGCCTGAGCCTGACGAGGACGAGTGACCCTCACATGCGCAACCTGCACGCACTGGCAGCCCGAACGGTACAGATGCGGGAGACAGCAGAGTGACCATCCTTGCATCCCTGTCTGGGGCAACGACGGCGCGCGCTGCATGGATCACAGCGGGCGTGCTGGGCTCGACCCTGCTGCTGAGCTTGAGCGGGAACGCATGGCTGCTGCTGAAGCTCGGCGCCGCGCGCGAGAAAGCGGAAGGTGAGATCGCCACGGCTGTGCAGCGTGGCCGGGCGGAAGCGCTGTCTGAGCGCGCCGACCAACTGGCCCAGCTTGTGAGCCTGGCCGAGTTGGATCGCAGTCTGCTGGTGCAAGAGCTGACCGAGATTGCCGAGCGTGCGCGCACTGCCCGCGTCATCTACCGCGACCGCATCGCCTCGCTGCCTGCGCCTACATGCGCGCCTGGGCAAGAGCGCATGGATGCGGTCAATGCGTTGGTGGGTGGGGAATGAGGCTCGCCCTGTGCGTCCTGCTGCTGGGCCTGACCGCCTGCCAGCGCCAGACCATCCGCCCGCCTGACCTCGGCCCGATCGCTGTCACCTGCAGCGCTGAGTGCAAGGAGGACTGCCTGCCTGCAGTGATCCCCGGGAAGTTCGACAAGGACGGCAACCCGCTGCGCAAGTGGCCGAAATGGTCGGGCGATCCTCTGGACCCCAAGACATGGGACTTGCTGCCGAAGCAGGTGCTGAGTCCACTGAAGGAATGGGCCGAGCAGTGCAACGCAGCCCGCTCGTCATGCGTGCGTTGCATCGAGAACATGGAAGCTGCCGGCATCGTGTGCGGTCTTGGGCGGGAGTGTGGGCAGTGAGCGCCGACCTGATCGTCTACTACCTGCTGCTTGGCGGAACGCTCGGCCGCTTGCTCGCCATGTGGGCAGGAGAGCGCGAGAGGCGCAAGCGTGAGCAAGACCGCAAGCGGCTTGAAGCCGTGATGCCGCCGGCCGCGTCGAGCTTCTACCCCTGGAATCGCAAGCGTAATGCGTGAAGAAAGTATGAACAGTGGGTCCCTCCAGACCCCTTGAAGGCCGACGCGGGGCTCGCGCGCGGAAGTCGGCAGTTTTTCGGGCCTATGGGCCGCAGCATCAGATAGGAAAAATGCAAGCAAAACAAAGGCTTGCGATTTAAGTATGGGTGAGGTACTGAACCAGCGCGATCGGCTCCGGCTGGTGTCGATCTCTCGGATTGCTGAATTGCTTGGCATGGATCGCAAGACCGTCTCTAAGCGGCTGCTGGATGCCAACGTCCCGCAGGCCGGGAAGCGCGACGGTTACCCGGTTTACGACGGCCGGCAGGCGTGCGAAGCGTGCCTACTGCCGCAGACCCTGGCCGGCGAGGACGGCCCGCTTGATCCGCGGCAGATGAAGCCGATGGACCGCCGGGCGTGGTTCCAGTCTGAGCGCGAGCGAATCAGCCTTGAGGCAGACGCGCGCCAGTTGATCCCGGCTGGTGAGGTCGAGTCGGAGATGGCCGAGGTGGTCAGGAGCTTTGTGCAGTTCCTGGACACGCTTCCCGACTCGCTGGAGCGCGACGTCGGCTTGACCGCTGAGCAAGTGGATGCGGTCAACAAGTCCATCGCCAAGCAGCGCGGCGCGCTCTATGCGCAGCTGCAGGCCGAAGACCAGGACGAAGCCGCAAGTGCTTGAACCGGCTTTCGGCTCTGCGCGCGAGATTCGCCGCGGTGTGTTGGAGATGGTCAGGCCGCCGCAGGAAACGACGGTCGCTGAGTCTGCCGGGCGCAATCTGCGGATCGTCAACCCATCCGGCGCCTCGGGCAACTGGTCGCCGGAGACTGCGCCCTACATGGTCGAGCCGATGAACATGGCGCGCTCGCGCTTGTTTGAGGCGGTGGTGTTCATGGGACCGGCGCGCAGTGGCAAGACCATTGCCCTGGTCGACGGCGTGCTGGCGTACAGCATCGTCGACGATCCCGCCGACTGCATGGTCATTCAGACCTCGCAGCTGCAGGCCGAGCTGTACAGCAAGACTCGAATCCGGCGCGCCATCCAAGGCAGCCCGGAGCTGCGCCAGCGGCTGAGCCCGCGGGCGCATGACGACAACGTCTACATGAAGACGTTCCGGTCGGGGATGAACATCCTGTTCGGCTGGCCGAGTCTGGGGCAGCTGAGCGGCAAGGACATCCGCCGCGTGCTGATGACCGACGTCGACAACTTCACCGGCGACATGGCGCTTGACGAAGCCTTCGGCCTGGCCCTGAAGCGCACGCAGACCTACATGTCGGCCGGGATCTGCATTGCAGAGTCGAGCCCGGCGCGTGACTACGCGGACGCGAAGTGGCGGCCGTCCAGCCCGCACGAAGCACCACCGGCAGACGGCATCGCCTCGCTGTTCAACCGCGGCGACCGGCGCCTCTGGTACTGGCCTTGCCCTGAGTGCAAGGAGCCGTTTGCGGCGACGGCCGGGCTTAGCCTGTTCGCGCTGCCGGATGAGGAAGAATTGCGCGAGCGCGTCCAGGTCGAGGACGTGCTGCAGCTTGCCGAGCGATACAGCCGAGTCGTGTGCCCGCACTGCGGGAGCGCGATCAACCCGAAGCACAAGCGGGCGATGAACGCTGCCGGTCAGTGGGTCGCCGAAGGCCAGCGCATGTGGCCGGATGGCACGGTCACTGGCGAGGCGCGGAGGTCGCGCGTGGCGAGCTACTGGCTCGGCGGCGTGGCTGCGGCGTACCAGCCTTGGGTGTCGCTGGTCGAACGCTACTTGCAGGCGCTGAAGCAGTACGCGCTCACCGGCGAAACGAAGCCGCTGAAGTCGACGGTCAACGTCGATCAGGCCATGCCCTTCCTGCCGCCAGCGGTCAACGCGCGGCGCGATGGGCACGAGCTGCAAGATCGAGCCGAGGACGCCACGCAAGGCTTCGTGCCGCATGGCGTGCGCTTCTTGACGGCGCAGGTCGATGTTCAGGCTGGCAAGCGCGCGGGATTCGAGGTGCTGGTCACCGGGTGGGGGCCGCAGCGTGAGAAGTGGCTGGTCGATCGCTTCCGCCTTCGCACAAGCGAGCGAGAGCAGGACGGCGAGCCGTTGCCGATGGACCCGAGCGCCTACGTCGAGGACTGGCGCCGTCTGATCGGAAAGGTGATCGAGCGTCGCTATCCGCTGGCTGATGGCAGCGGCCGAACGATGCCGGTTCGCGTGGTGCTGTGTGACTCGGGCGGCAAGGGCGGCAAGGATGGCGACGCGGGCGTCACGGCGCGGGCTTATGAGTTCTGGCGCGAGCTGCGCCGGCTTGGGCTTGGCCACCGCTTCCGACTGGTCAAGGGCGGAAGCAGCGCCAATGCGCCGCGCGTGCATGAGGCGTTCCCCGACACTCGAGGCCGCAAGGACCGCAACAGCGGGAGCGCGGGCGATGTGCCGGTGCTTCTGCTGAACACCGATCTGCTGAAGGACCAGCTCGCTGCGGACCTGCGCCGCGAAGAGCCTGGCCCTGGATACCTGCACGTCCCCGCGTGGGCGCCGGCCTCGATGCTTGAAGAGCTGACGGCCGAGACGCGAACGGCGAAGGGCTGGGTGGCAATGGGCAAGCGTCAGAACGAGACGCTCGACCTGTGCGTCTACGGCGAGGCCGCCTACATCGCGCTGCAGGCCGACAAGATCAATTGGGCTGCGCCGCCTGTCTGGGCGCGACCTTGGGATGAAAACCCGGATGTGCGATCCGACGGCCCGGCGCCGATTGATCCGAAGCCGGCCGCTCCGCGAGCACCGCGCGTGGTCCGCAGCAACTACCTCACAAGGCACCGCTGAGCATGGCATTCACGACTGACGACCTGGCGCTGATCAAGTCAGCAATCGCCGGGGGAGAGAAGACCGTGCGCTATGCAGACGGGCGCCTCGTGACCTATCAGGACACGAGCGAGATGCTGCTTGCACTTGACGTGATCCAGAACGAACTGAACAGCGCCGGCAAGCCCAAGCGCAGCCGCGTGTTCCGCCTGTATCAGCGAGGCAACGGCCTGTGAGCGACATCGAGATCCCCAGCGGCTCGCCAGCGCCAGACTATGTGGCGTCCGGTCATGGCCGACGGCTCAAGATGTGGCGGACCAGCACCAGCGGCCCGAACACCGTCATGGCGTCCGTGGAGACGGTGCGTAACCGCTCGCGCGCCGCGACGCGAAACGATCCTTGGGGTGGGGCTGCTTCGGATCGATCAGTTGCTAACGGCATCGGCACCGGCGTGCAGGCCAAGATGGTCAACGGCTCGCCCGAGCTGCGCGCCGCTGTGCACGAGGTGTGGGACGCCTTCACCGGCGAGTGCGATGCCGATGGCGTGCTCGACTTCTACGGCATGCAGGCCGTCGCCTGGCGCGAGTGGGAAGAGGCCGGCGAGGTGTTCATGCGCCTGCGGTCGCGCCGCGCCGAGGACGGGCTCACCGTGCCGCTGCAGTTTCAGCTGATCGAGGCCGAACAGTGTCCGCATCACTGGAACGGCTACGCGAGCAATGGCAACACGATCCGCAACGGGATCGAGTTTGACCGCATCGGCCGCCGCGCCGCGTACTGGATGTACCGCGAGCACCCGGGCGACGACCAGAAACAGACCAACGGCACGGAGCTGGTCCGCGTGCCTGCCGAGCAGGTGCTGCACCTCTACACGCCGTTGCGCGCTGGGCAGCATCGCGGAATGCCGCATGCCACATCGGCGCTGCTGGAAATGTTCAAGGCGAATCAGTTTGGCGACGCCGTATCAGAGCGCCAGCTGATTGGCAATCTGTTCACCGTCTACTTCACTCGCGATGCGAACACGCGCGGCCCTGGCATTGGCGAAGATATGGCCCCGGACGAAGATGCTGACGGCATCCCGATGGGCGGAATGGAGCCAGGAACGGCAATCGAGCTGCCTCCCGGCGTAAAGCCCGAGTTCTCCAATCCACCGGATGCGGGAAGCAACTTCGTCGAGTACATGCGCAGCAGACTGCAGGCCATCGCAGCCGCACGCGGCATTCCTTACGAGGTGCTAACCGGCGACCTGCGCGACGTGTCCGACCGCGCGCTGCGGCTGATCCTGAACGAGTTTCGCCGCAACATCGAGCAGCGTCAGTGGCTTTACCTGATACCGCAGATGCTGCAGAAAGCGCGCGCTGCGTTCTTCGATGCTGCCGTGCTGTCTGGCGCAGTGGACTTGCCCGACTACGCCGAGCGCCGCGGCTGGTACACGAAGACGCTGTGGGTGCCGCAGGGCTGGCCGTGGTCGCACCCGGTGCAGGACGTGACCGCCGAACGCAACGCCGTGCGCGCCGGCTTCAAGTCGCGGAGCGCTGCGATCCTGGGCAGCGGCGAAGACCCGGAAGCCGTGGACCAGCAGATCGCCGAGGACAACCGCCGTGCGGATGCCGCCGGCTTTGTCTTCGACTCTGACCCGCGCAAGACCAGCGCCAACGGCATCACGCAGCAGGCTGCGCCGGAAGAACCGGCAGAGCCCGAGGCACTACCCATGCGAGGCCAAGAATGAACCCTCTGAAGACCCTGTCACGCCTGTTCGGGCGCAGCCAGTCGCCCGTCGTGTCGCAGCTGTACGCGAACGCGATCGGCCAGCCGCTGCTGATCCACCCGCAGATGGGCGAGGCCCTGATCACCGGCTACATGTCCGGCGCGATCGATGCCCGGCCGCCGACGATGTACTTGCAGCCGACTGACAATCTTCCGCGAGAGATGGGCAGCAACAACATTGCTGTCATCAACGTCTCCGGCGCGCTGGTCAATCGCCCGATGCCCGGCGACTGCGGCCCTGGCCCCATGTCCTATGTCGAGATTCAAGAGGCATTCGACGCCGCGATGGCGGACGACAGCGTGCAAGCAATTGTCTTGCGCTTTGAGTCTCCCGGCGGCTCCGCGTCGGGCTGCTTCGACCTGGCCGAGCACATCCGCGCCAGCCGTGGCCGCAAGCCGATCTATGCCAGCCTGGACGACTACGCCTATAGCGCGGCCTTCGCGCTGGCCGTCGCGGCGGATGAAATCTGGACCACGCGCAGCGCCGGGGCCGGCTCTGTCGGTGTTGTGGGCTATCACATCGACGAATCGGGCCGGCTGGCGCAGCAGGGCATCAAGGTCACGCCGATCTACTCCGGCGCGCACAAGGTGGACTTGAGTCCCGCGCAGCCTCTGAAAGATTCGGTACGCGAGCGCATGCAGGCCAAGATGGACGCGATGCGCCTAGAGTTCGCGACGCTGGTCGCCGAAAGCCGCGGGCTCGACGTCGATGCCGTCATGGCGACGGAAGCCGAGATTTACAGCGGCGCCGACGCCGTGGCTGTGGGCTTCGCCGATCGTGTCGGAACCTTCAGGCAGCTGCTGCAGCACATCGCTGCGGGCGCGCCTGCGCCTGCTGCCGAGACGCCGCCGACAGCTGAAGAGGCCGCGACGGAAGAAGAGCCCGAGATGCGGCCGGCTGCGGATGTCCTGACCTTGGCCGTCGAAACCGCGGATGGCCGTGCTGCTATCGACCAAGCGCTTGCCGAACTGCAAGCCGAGCTGCAGGCAATCCCCGAAAAGGTGCAGGCCGAGCTAGCTGCGCAGCCCGACCCCCTGCCCTCGCTGATCGCCGCCGTCGCCGCATCGAAGCTGCCGCCAGCTCTTGGCCTGGCCCTGATCAGCAAGCCGCCCGAGGGCATGGCCGCCGATGCCGCCGTGGCCTACGCGATCAAGGTGCGCGACCTGTGCGCTGCGGCCGGCGTGGAGAGTCTGGCCGCCGACATGGTGGCGAACGGCACGCCGGTGGAGGCGGCTCGCGCGCAACTGCTGGACCTGCGGGCCGACGCCGGGCCTGAAATCACCACGCACATTCCGAACAGCAGCACCCCGAGCGCGGCGAAGCAGCCGCGATCCACGGACGTATACCGCCGTCGCGCCGCCGCCGCGTCGAGTGGTCAGTAAACGCGGCACCACCAAGAGGAAAGCATCATGGCACTTACTGAAACCACCCACGCCGGCGGCTACATCCTGCGCGAGCTGGATGCCAACTGGAGCCGAGAAAACGGTCGACTCAACTCTGGCCAGAACCTTCAGGCCGGCACTGTTCTGGGCCGCCTGATCACTGCCGCGGGCGCCAAGATCTCCGGCACTGGTGACGGCACCGTCGGTGCGGTCACCGTCGGCCCGGATGCGCAGGTCGGCATCTATCAGCTGATCTGCATCGCCGAGTCCGGCAACGCGGGCACCTTTCGCGTGATCGCGCCTGATGGCTCGAACATGCCCAACCTTACCGTCGCCGTGGCTTACGGCACCTCGGCTATCTCGCTCACGGTGGCTGACGGCGCGAACGACTGGGACATTGGCGACGTGATTCACGTCACCGTGACCGGCGGCGACTACGAGGCCCTGGACCCGGCCGCGACCGATGGCACGCAGGTGGCCGCCGGCATCCTCTACGGCCCGGTCAACGCGACTGACGCCGACACCCGCTGCGTGATCACCGCGCGCGGCACCGCCGTCAACGGCAACGAGCTGATCTGGCCCGCCGGCATCAGCGCGGCCAACAAGGCAATCGCAACCCAGCAGCTGGCCCGCGCCGGCATCGTCATCCGCTAAGCCGGCCACGGCAAGGAGCATCCAATGCCCACTCTCGACGTTTTCAACCAGGACGCCTTTGGCGTCATCTCCCTGACCGATTCGGTCAACAACATTCCGTTCGTGCCCGGCCGCTGCGGTCAGGTGCTGAACTGGAACGAGCGCGGCATTACGACCACCAGCGTGATGATCGAGTCCGTCGATGGCACGCTCAAGCTGCTGAACCCCACGGGGCGCGGCGGCCCGGGCGAGACGAAGGCCAAGGACAAGCGCACGGCCCGCTCGCTCATCGTCCCGCACTACCAGCACGACGACCATATCAACGCCGACGAGGTGCAGGGCGTGCGCGCCTTCGGCTCCGAGACGGAAGTCCAGAGCGTGATGTCGCTGGTGACTCAGCGGCAGACCGAGGCGATTCAGCTGGTGCTCGATCCGACCCTGGAGCTGCAGCGCCTGGGCGCGGTCAAGGGCATCATCCTCAACGCCGACGGCTCGACCCTCTACAACCTGTTCACCGAGTTCGGCGTGACGCAGGAAACGGAGGTCGATTTCGACCTGGACAACGCAACCCCGGCCAGCGGCGCCCTGCGCAAGAAGTGCGCCGAGGTGGTGCGCAAGATCATGGACAACCTCGGCGGCGTGCCGCTGACCGGCATCCATGCGTTCTGCGGCGATGCGTTCTTCGACGACCTGCTCTCGCACCCCGAGGTGGTCGCCAGCTACCGCAACACCGACATGGCGACCGTGCTGCGCGACGGCTACGTCTACCCGAACGGCAACCGCATCTATGGCGCGTTCGAGTTCGGCGGCATCGTGTTCGAGAACTACCGCGGCAAGAACGGCGCGACGGCGATGGTGGACACGAACAAGTGCCACCTGTTCCCCGTCGGCGTGCCGGGTCTGTTCCGCACGGTCTACGCGCCGGCCGACTACATGGAAACGGTCAACACCGTGGGCCTGCCGCGCTACTCGCGCATGTGGATGTCGCCGAACGGCAAGTCCGCGAACCTCGAAGTGCAGGCGAACCCGCTGTCGTACTGCACCCGCCCGAAGTCGCTGATGGTCGCTCGCCGCACCTGATCCGACTGACCACCGCAGCACCAGGACTCCGGCCCGCCTCGCGCGGGCCGAGTCCTTTCTGGAGCCCCGATGACCAACCCCCGATTGGCTGCAATCGACGCACGCATCCATCGCGTCGCAGCGCGCGCCGGCCTTGCCGATGTCTGCACGTTCCGCCCGAAGCAGGGCGCGGCCGTGCCAGACGTGCGCTGCTACGTCCGCCGCGGGGTCCAGTTCATCAACGACAACGGGCAAGTCACCAGCAACGAGACGGTGGTTGACCTGATCCGTGTGCCCGATCTTCCCCGGCCTCTGCGAGACGACCAGATCGAACTGGCGGACGGCCTTTATCGCGTGTCCTCTGCCGTGCAGGCAGCGGACGAATCCCGATTCTCTGTGCTTGTTGTCCAGGTGACCGCATGAGCTGCGATCCGATCTTTGCGCGCGCAGGCGATGCGCTGCCGCTGGTGCTTGATTGCCGCATGCCGCCTGAGCAGGGGCAGTCGCCGGACGAAGGCACGCCGGTCCCGCTGACTGGATTGCAAGCCCGCGCCGAGTTCCGCAACCGAGCGACCAACGCTGTTCTGCTGACGCTGACCGAAGGCGCTGGACTCACCACTGCCGGCAGTGAAGGCGCGAACACCATCGCCCTGCTGGCCACAGCCACTCAGACCTTGGCGCTTGCGCCGCCTGCCGGCACGCCGCGCTGGGATGTGAACCTGGCCGTCCGCGTGTTCGACCCGCTCGACATCGCCGGCACCAGCCGCACGATCGCCGATGCGACCGTCACCGTCCGTGCTCTGGAGGTCAGCAGCCCGTGAGCACTCCACGCATCATCGTGCAGGCGCAAGAGTTTGCGACTCGCGTCGTCGCCCGCGGTCTGCGGGGCGAGCGCGGCCAAGGCGTAATCCCTGGCGGCGCGCAGGGACAGATCCTGGGCAAGCGATCCGGCGCCGACTACGACACCGAATGGCTAAATCCTGGCGACGCGCCCTCGCTGGTGAACACCGTCACCGCGACTGCGCCAATCACCAGCACTGGCGGCGTCGATCCGGTGATCGGGATCACCCCGGCCACGCCATCAGCGCCCGGCAGCATGTCCGCCGCCGACAAGGCGAAGCTGGACCTGATCCTGCAGAGCAGCGCGCCGCCTGCCGTGGCTGCGTCCTCGCAGGCCGGTGCCAGCGCTCGCGCTGCCCGCGAGGATCACACGCATGCGCACGGATCGCAGCCTGGCGGCACGCTGCATAGCGTCGCCACTGGCGGCGTCGGCGGCAGCGCCGGCTTCATGTCAGTGAACGACAAGAACAAGCTCGACGGAATCCAAGCCGGCGCGCAGGTCAACGTCGCGACCAACCTCGGCATCGGCGGCACCGGCAACGCGCGCACCGTCACAAGCAGTACGGGCACCGCCGCAACGCTCCCGATCGCTACGCAGGCCGCTGCCGGCGTCATGTCGGTGGAGGACAAGGCCAAGCTCGACGGCATTGCGCCGGGTGCCACGGTCTACACCGACACGATCGCGCGCGGTCAAGTCGAGGCGATGCTCATCGCCGGCGCAAACGTCACGCTGACTTACTCGGGCAGCGGCGCCTCGCGCACGGTCACGATCAGTGCAAGCGGCGGAGGTGGCGGCGGCTCCGGCACCGTCACCAGCGTGCAGGCTTCGGGCGGCACCACGGGCCTGACCTTCAGTGGCGGCCCGATCACCATCGCGGGAACGCTCACGCTGGGCGGCACGCTCGGCATCGCCAACGGCGGCACCGGCGCTACCACTGCTGAGGGCGCCCGCGCAGCGATTGGTGCAGGCACGGGCAACGGCACGGTCACAAGCGTGGGCCTGTCGCTGCCGAGCATCTTCTCCGTTTCCAACTCGCCGGTGACGGGCGCAGGCACCATCACTGCCACCCTGGCATCGCAGACAGCCTCGCGCGTCTGGGCGAGCCCGGCAGGCTCTGACGGCGCCCCGACTTTCCGCGAGCTGGTGCAGGGCGACATCCCCGCGCTGTCCGCCAGCAAGATCGTGCTGTCCGATGATCGCCTGCTGGGCCAGATTTCAGGCGGCAGCGCCGCGACTCAGATTTCGCTCGGCACCGGACTGAGCTTCACCGCCGCCGCGCTGACCTTGAGCGCCAACCTGCAGGGCTGGCACGCCTTGGCGCCAAGCAGCAAGCAGAACGCGCTTACGGCTGGAACTGGCATCACCATCGTCGACAACGTGATCAGCGCAACCGCTACCGGCGGCTCTGCTGTGCGCCCGATCACCGTCGGCTGGGACGCCGGCACCGTGAACGGCATCGACCAGCCGCTCACCACTGGCCGCCGCGTCGAGCTGCGCGCCGTGACCGGCCTGACTCCGGTGGCCTGGACCCTGCTGCCCAAGGCCGGCAGCACCGGAAGCATCACGGTCGAAGTACGCAAGCGACCTTTTTCCAGCGGCACCTTCACCGCGATCACGGCGGGCTCGCCGCCGTCGATTTCTTCAGGCGCCCGAGGCACTGCTTCAGCCTCTGCGTGGACTGCGATCGACGACGGCGACCTGATCGAAATGGAGGTGACGAGCGTCACCGGCACCGTGACCGGAATCACCCTGATCATCGAGGCGACCGAAGCATGAGCGTGACGACTTACCGCAGCACCGACGCAGGCGCGCCGGTTCTTCGTGGGACCACCGGCAACGGCCTAGTAAATCTGTTGACAATTTGCCTGACCGGAACCGGCACGGCTTACGGCTCGCTGCCCAAGAAGGGATGGACACTGCTGTTCACCGGGACCAATAAAGCGGTTTTTTGCACTGTCGACGGCGTTGGTTTTCTGCGCGTTGTCAATGACGGCACAGGCACCGGCGGATTCCGCGAAGCAATTGTGCGTGCCGCAGAAGGCGCGACCGGCGTAGATACTTTGGTCGACCCGTTTCCTACTGTCGCGGAAATGGCTGACAGCGTGTGTGTGTGGCGATGCTCTGACACGCTCGACACAACTGCGCGAGCTTGGCAGCTTACTGCCAATGAAAACTGGTTCATTCTGTCCGTCAGGTTTGGAACAACCTCTGCGGACACATACCTTTTCGGCAAGTTCTCGCCAATACGTTCGGCCAATTCATGGCCTTACGTCGTAAACACTCGCGCTTCGTCAAACGCGGCAAGTGAAAGCCTAGCTGCGCAAATGTTCTTTTCGTCTTATGCAGGCGTGGGCTCCCCTAGGCTATTCGCCATGCGAACTGTGGATGGGGTGTCAAAGTCTCCGCGCGCGGCGTTTGTGACCGAAGGAACCAGTGGGACAACGGCCTCGGGATTTGCAGGAAGTGTTGGACCGAAAGCGCCAAATGATGATGGCGAGTTCTTCATCAGTCCGCCGCAATTGTGGGTTAACGGAGCGTCTGGTGCATCTCTATCAAATCAGCAGCCGGCCGGATTTTTCCCGAACTTGTGGGTGCCATTGCACAACGTCAACGCGGGCGGCACAACAATCGCTTATGCAGACACATTCAATGCGGCGGGGTATGACCCGAGTGCAAACTTCTCAATCCTTGGGGCAGGCGCCAACTCGGCAGGAAAGCTTGTAGTTGAAACCACCGACACCTGGCAGGACCCGCTCGCATGAGCGCGCTCGGAGATATTGGCGTAATTGTTCCAGACCGATCGCGCCCCGTGATGTTTTCTTTCGGGAGCCGGGCGGTTGCTGTTGTCTCTGGGTCTGGCGCTACCGCTGGCAGCGAAATACTCATTTCGCTGCGTCGTTCGCAGGTGGCAACTGTCCGCGCTGACAACGCCGGCAACTGGACCGTCGGAGGCCTAAATGACGGCACCTATTGGGCTTCTGAGCTTGGGACCGTTCGAGGCTGGTCCATCGTAGTGCTTGGCACTTCGGTAACCGTTACCGAGGAAGCGCCGCCCGACACCGGCGACGTGATCACCGCGGGCTATTCGTTCGGGTGGATCGGATGAGCCTGCCAATTTCCGAACGCGCGCTGCGTGAGATCGCGTGCCGCCTTCGCCGCATCCGGTCTGCTGATGACTTCCAGACCGACGCCGGCCGCAGCGTGTATCGGGCACGCCGTTCGCTTGATCAGGTCGAGCTTCCTGCAATCGTGGTCTGGTCGCAGGCCGAGGACTTCCGCGCCGACGCCAACAGCAACAAGACCGCGACCGATCTGCGCGTTGACGTCGAGGGCTATGTCCCCGCGGACGAAGAGACGACCGGCACCGCAATGGAGCTGATCAAGGCCGACATCAAGCGCGCCATTTTCAGCGAGCCGCATGCCGCGCTGTCTGATGAGGCCGGGCGAATTGGCACGATGGCGATGGAGTCGACCGTCAGCACTGCGCGCCTCGATGGCGGGCAGGCCGAGATCGTGCGCCTCTCGATCCGAATCACCTATGTGGAGGGCATTGGCAATCCCTACGGACAGGAGCCTGCGCATGTCAGCAGTCGCTTTTGAGTTCTCGCAGCACTGGATCAACGCCGGCGTGAGCTACGCGCCCGGCGACATCATCGATCTGCCGGAGGGACAGGCGATTCGCCTGCGCGACCTCGGCGCCGGCCAGATCGCAGACCCGCCGACGGACCAGGACGCAACCCCTGATCCGAGCCCGAGGCCGCGCAAGCGGCGCTGAGCCGCGACCAACTCCACCCCCTGAAAGGCCCGCCAAGTGCGGGCCTTTCGCATTTCAGAGGACCGCACCATGCCCATCGCCGGCACCAACTTCAGCAATACCTACGTCTTCGGTCGCGGCGAGCTGTTCGTCGATCTCTTCGACAGCAACGGCGCCAAGACCGGCGAGCGCTTTCTGGGCAACTGCCCTGGCTTCTCGCTCAACATCGAATCGGAGCAGTTCGAGCATTTCAGCTCCACTGGCGGCCTGCGCAAGAAGGATCTGACCGTCACGCTGTCGGTCAACTTCAACGCCGAGATCACCTGTGACGACGTGAGCGCCCAGAACCTGGCCCTCTTCCTGGGCGGCACTGTCTCGACCGTCACGCAGACGGCCACGCCGGTGACGAATGAAGCGATCGTCGTGCGGCAGGACCGCGAATACCAGCTCGGCGCCACCAGCAACAATCCGCTCGGCGTGCAGGACGTGACCAGTGTCGTCGTGACCAACGTCGCGGGCTCGACCACCTACGTCCTGAATACCGACTACCGTCTCGACGCTGCCAAGGCCCGCATCTACATCATCCCCGGCGGAGCCATCGCGAACGGCACCACGGTGCATGTGGACTACACCCCGACCGCTGGCACCATCACCCGCGTATCTTCGGGCGGCAGTGGCTCGCAGACCGGCGCCATTCGCTTCATCTCCGACAACGCTGCCGGCCCGAACCGTGACCTTTACATTGCGTCCGCCAGCCTGAGCCCGTCGGGCGAGCTGCCGCTGATCACCGAAGATGAGCTGGCCAGCTTCACCCTGGCCGTGGGCATCAACGAGCGTGACAGCGGCACCCCGCAGATCATCATCGACGGCCGTCGCGCCGCCTAAGCCACAGCCCCGGCGTTGCCAGTCGGCGCCGGGGCTCTCTTCGGAGATCGCATGTTCAAGACAAACAAGCCCGCGGCCATCCTGGTAGGCGGCAACGAATACGCATTCGGTCCGCTGACTGCGGATCGCGCTTTGGCCCTGATGACGCTGTGGGAGTGCGTGCAGGATGCCGGCACCAATTCCTTGGCGCTTGCCACAAGCAAAGCCTTGGCGTGCGCCTCGCGTCTGTGTGGCGCCTATGGCCTGCCCGTCGGCGGAATGATGCTGCACGAGTTGCTGAGCGCGACGCGGCAGATCATGGAGTTTGCCGCGCTGCAGTCCGCGCCCTACCTGTCCGAAAAGGTCATTCCCGAGATCAAGGCGCTCCAGAACACTGCGGACCAGATCGCCGCTGGCTTGGCGCCGAAGGCTGACTGACCATGCCGACCGTTCTCGACAGCCGCGGACTGCAGCGGCTGGTCGAGCGCGCGCGCGAATTGGGCGAACGCGGCGAAGTCGCGGTGCAGCGCGCCAAGTCGACCGTTGGCCGGCGCATCAAGCCCGAAGCCCGCCGCAGTCTGCAGGCCGAGTTCAACCTGCCAGCGTTCCGCATCCTCGACGGCCTTCGCTCGCGCGTGACCGATGACGCGGTGGAGCTGGTCGCCAGCGGGAAGGGCGTCAACATCGTGAGCTACGGCGCGCGCTGGAACCCGCGCCGAGACGGCGCCGAGGTCCAGGTGCGGAAGGGCGGGAAGCGAGAAGTCCGCGCCGGAGCATTCATTCGCACCGGCGCGAACGGAAACCGCGTCGGGCTTGAGCGCAAGCGCGTCAGCGGCAGCGAATACAGCGACGGCCCGCGCGTCGGTCGCTATCCCCTTAAGGGCGTCTACGGCCCATCCATCGCGCAGCAGCTTGCCCAGCAGGACATCGGCGATGAGCTGGTGGACAAGGCGCGGACCGTGCTCGCAACCGAAATCGAGAGGCTCACCCGCTGATGGCTACGCGCGACGAAACCCTGCGGCTGCAATTTGAAGTCGAGGGCATCAGCAACCTGCGCGACCTGCGCGCGCAGATCGACGGCTTGGGCGAGCAGGGCCAGCAGTCAGCATCCGAACTGTCGCAGCTCACCGATGCATTGGCCGACACCGGCGCACTGCAGCAGTCTCTCGCTCGCCTGCGTGAGCTTGGCCAGCAATACATCGGCCTGCAGCAGAGCATCCGCGAGACGCAGGCCGCGACGCTTGCGCTGGATGCTGCCAGCAAGCAGGCTGCTGCAACGCAGGGCGCCACGCGCGCGGCCATTGCTGACCAGGAAGAGGGGCTGCGGCGACTGGCAGCAGCAGCCCAGCGCGGTGAGATCAGCGAAGAACAGCGCCAGCGCGCGAGCGCTGAAGCCCGAGTCGAGATTCAGCGACTTACGGCCGAGCTTCGCGAGGCGGAGACGGCCCAGCGCCGCTATGACGCCGAGCTTGAGAAGTCGCGCGGCACGATTTCCAAGCTCGCCGCCCAGCAAGACCGCCTGCGCGAGCCCATCCAGCAGATTCGCGGCGAGCTTGAGAAGGCCGGCGTCGCGAGCAAGAGCTACACCAGCGCGCAAGCCGAGCTGCAGGCGCGAGCCCAGCAGTCACGCGCGGCGCTCGATGCTCTGGCGAACAGCGTTTCCCAGCAGGTCAGCAGCAACCGTGCCGCCGCGACCAGCGCGCAGCAGCTTGCCGACGCGAACGAGGCTTTGGGGCGCCGTGGCTTTGGCGACATCACCGCCGAGATTCAGCGCGTTCGGGCTGCCTATGACACGCTTCGCGCAAGCGGCACGCTGTCCGCTCGAGAGCTGGCGCAGGCGCAGTCCCGCCTGATCGAGCGCACGCGCGAGCTGCGCAGCGAGTACGGCAGCCTCGGCGCGTCTTTGCAGCAAGTGCAGGGCAGCTTGATCGCTGCGGGCGCCAGCCTGTTCACCGTCACCCGCACGCTGAGCACGGCTGCAAGCGCTGCCAGCCAGTTCGCACGATCGATTGCAGCAATCAGCACCATTGCTCCGCAAGCTGACTTGGCTGCGCTGAGCGAGAGCGTCCGCGGCCTGACCCGCGAGTTCGGTGGCGACGCTGCCCGCAACGCTGCGGCGCTGTACGAGATCATCGCTGCCGGCGTCGAGGACACCACGCAGGCGCTGGAGATCCTGCGCGTCGCCAACCAGCTCGCCATCGGCGGCCTGGCGGATACCGAAGTCGCGGCCAGCGGGCTGGTCGCCACGCTGAACGCCTACGGCCTCGCGGCCGAAGAAGCCACGCGCGTGAGCGACGCCTTCTTCGTCGCCGCGGCGGCCGGCAACACCACCATCGAAGAGCTGTCGCAGAGCATCGGCGGCGTGGCGCCGCTGGCGGCCTCGGTGGGCGTGTCGGTCGAGCAGCTGACCAGCGCGGTCGGCGCGCTCACTGCGGGCGGCCTCGACACCGGGCAGGCGTTCACGCAGATCCAGTCCGCGCTGACGGCCGTGGTCAAGCCCACGGCTGAGGCGCGCAAGGCGGCTGAGGCGCTGGGCATCCAGTTCGACGTGGCTGCGCTGCGCTCGCAGGGGCTGCAGCAGTTCCTGCAGGGCGTCTCCGATGCCGCGCAGGGCAACGAGACAACGCTCGCCACGCTGTTCGGCCGCGTCGAGGGCCTGCAGGGCGTGCTGGCGCTGACCGGCAACCAGGCGGATGCCTTCGCGAAGGCGCTCAGCGACATGGAGAACGGCGCCGGCCGCACGGCCGAGGCCTTGGCCAAGCTGCAGGACACGCCCGAGGCGCGGCTGCGCCTGTTCCGCGCCGCCGTCGGCGACCTAGAGATGAGCTTTGGGCAGGCTGTCACGGCGCTGACGCCACTGCTGGACGGCCTGACCTCGGCAGTCAACCTGTTCAATGAGCTGCCGTCCGGCGTGCGCGCCGGCATCGCCGGCGTCACCGCGCTCACGGCCGTTGTCGCCCCGCTGGCCATTGCCATCGTGCAGAGCCGCGCGGCGCTTGTGCTGCTGCTGGGCAGTCTGCGAGCGATCGGCCCGGCTGCTGCGGCGGCCGGCGGCGGTGTCGGCGTGTTCACCACGGCGGCCAACGCTGCAACTGCGGCGGCTGGCCGCTTGAATCTCTCGCTTTCCACGCTCGGGCGAGCCTTTGCAGCGCTTGGCGTCGCCGCTGCTGGCTTCGAGGTCGGGCAGGCGATCGGCGAAAAGTTCAACGAGATCAGCCAAAGCGCCACGGCGGCGGGGCAGTCTGTCTCTGCTTTGGCTGACGAAATCCAGCAGGCAGGCCAAGCGGGCGCCGCGCAGGCTGCGCAGTTCTCGAACTTCGCCGATGTGCAGGTCCGCAGCGCAGAGGCTGCAGCGCAGCTTGGCGACGCCCAGCGCGAGGCGTACCGCGCCGCGCTTGAGGGCTTGGAGCAGTACCTGCTCGGCCGTGGGCGTGAGTTGATCGCCATCAAGCAGCGCGGCGAAGCTACGGCGCAGGAGCTGGCCGAGCTGGACGCCACGAAGCAACGGCTGATCGATGTTCGCGCATCCTTCGATGCGCTGGATCAGGCTGGGCTAGGCGCTGCCAAGAGCATCGCCGCCGTCGTCTCTGCTGCTGAGTCGCCGGCTGTCGCCAAGCTGGCCGAGGATCTCCGCAAGGCTGCTGGAGACAGCAAGAAGCTTGGCGAGGAACTGTCGGGTGCCTTCGACGGAATCGACTTCGACAACAGCGCGTCTCGCCTGGGCGAGATTGCGCTTGCGATCGACCGCGCCGCCAGCAGCAGCACGGCCGCCGGCACTGCGATCCGCGAAGGGCTGGCAAAAGAGCTTGCCGATCTTTCCGGCGAGGAACTGCTGCGCTTCCAGCAGGCTGCGCAATTCGCGTTCGACGCCGCAGGCGAGGGCGCTGGCGCCGCCTCGCAGATCCTCGATGCGACGATTGCCGAGAGCTACCGACGCCTCGGCGTGGACGCGGAGGCCGCGGGCGTCAAGATCACCAAGCAGGGCCAAGAGATCATCGCCAACTTCCGGGCGATCTCTTCTAGCGCCAACGCTTCGGCGCAGGGGATCAGCGCGGCCTTCCGCGCAGCACTGAACAAAGCCGAGACGACCGGCGAAGTCCAAGAGCTAGAGGCTGCGCTGCGGGCGGCGTTCGCCGCTGGCAAGCTGAGCGCCGAGCAGCTGGGCGCGGCACTCTCTGCCGCAGGCGCGCGCGCTGCCGACATCACCAACGGCGCACTTGAGGCCCAAGGCGCGCTGGGCCAGTTGGGCGAAGCAGGCCGGCAGGCTGCACGCGAACTGATTGCCTCGCTTCAGTCTGCCCGCGCAGGACTCGAGGCCGAGGCTGGAAATCTGGCGTTGGCGATCCAGCGGGGCTTGCAGAACGGCGAGCCTGTCGCTGCACTGCAGCAGCAGCTTTCCGGGCTGCAGGCGGAGATCGCCGGCACGACCTCGCGCATCAACGGATTGCAGCAGGGGCTTGGCGCCGTTGGAGATGCTGGCGAGGACGCCGGCCGACGCGGCGCCAATGGCATCGGCACCCTCACGCCGGTGCTCAAGGATGCAGCGCTGCAGGCGAAGGAAACCGCTGCGGCTGTCGGCGACATCGGGCAGCAGGGCCAGCAGGCCGGTGAAGAGGTCAAGAGCAGCGTCTCCAATGCCCTGCTTGGCCTGATCCAGTTCACGAAGGACGCGCGCGACTCGCTTGCAGAGTTCGGCGAGGAAGCCGTGGCGCAGTTCGACCGACTCCGCGGCGAGCTTGGGGTGGTGAACACCACCGGCCGCAGCACGGCCGACGTCTTGCAGCTCATTGCTGACCGGGCCGGCTTCGCTGCCAAGAACGCCGAGGAACTGAAGCGGCAGATCGGCGACACCGAGGCATCGGTGAAGCGCACGCGCGAAGAGATGGCCCGGCTTGCGCAGCAGACCGCCGAAGCCACCAACGAGCTGAGCGACCTGAACCGCCAGTTGCAGGACGAAGCCGACCGCCGCGCCGGCAACGAAGAAGCCATTCGCCGCCGCGAGTACGAGGAGCAACTGCGCCGCATCGCCGAGCTTGAGCGCCAGGGCGGGCAGGCAGCGATCACGCAGGCCAATCAGGCCCGCGAGCTGGCGCGCCGAAATTTCGAGGCCGACATCGCCGAGATCCGCGCCCGCGAGCGCGAGCAGATCGACTCGAACCGCCGTGTGGACGAAGACCGAAACCGCCGCAGCGGTGGCGGATCAACTGGTGGTGCGCTTGCGCCCGCTCGGGATGCAGGCCAGCCGGCAGAGTCGCTAGGCACGATCGCGCCCGTGTTCAACATCACCGGCGGCAACCCTGAAGAGACAGCGCGCGTCGTGTTGCGCGAGCTTGAAAAGCTGCAGCGCCGCGGCGCCAACCCGAGGACAGCTTTCTAATGCGCTACCTGATGAACCGCGACAACCTGGCCCGCACTGGCACCATCGCTGCGACCAACATCGTGCCCAGCACCGCCATCACGCGCACCGACAGCGCGCCCAAGGCTGGCGGCGGGGCCGTGTCGCTGGCTGGCGCCTACACGGGCAGCGCGGATGCGACGATTGACGTCGAGATCCTGGGCGACGGCGGCAGCACGCGCCGGGTCAGCGCGCCGCAGTTTGTGGGCGTGGGTAGCGGGCAGATCAGCGGGCTGACGGCGGCCAATAGCGTGGCCGCGCAGACAGTGACGGTGACGCTGGAAAACCTCGGCATCGAGACGCGCGCCGCGCAGGCGCCGTTTCAGTCGGCGCTGCTGGTCGCCAAGACCGCAGGCAGCGACGGCAACGCGATCACGGTCACCGTGGACAGCAGCGGACTGGTTGACACCGCCACCGACTACGCGCTGCAAGAAGAACTGCGCGAGGGCGTCAACGAATACCTCGGCGACCAGTGGAACTTCGGCGCGGTGGCCCTGAACCCCGATGGCACGATCCCGCAGAACGCGCCGCGCATCCGCTTCGGCATCGATCCGCAGGTATACCGACCGTTCAAGCGCTATGTGGCGGGCCGCTGGGTCTACAGCTTCACGCCGGCGCCGGTGCGCAGCGCGCCTGCGGGCACGCCCATCCAGGCTGTGTCCGGCAGCCGCACGATTCGCATCACCGACCAGGTGGCCACCGAGAGCTTCACGGGCATCGTCTCGCTGTTCGGCGCGCTGTCGGCCATCCGCGATGGCAGCGATCTGGTGCGCGTCGAAGGCGCCATCGTGGCCGACTTCCGCCCGGGCGGGCAGGGCATCACTGACCTGTCGGTCTACACGCAGAGCTACGCCGCCAGCCGCACTGCCGACGGCACGGAGTACGCGCGCGACGCCGAGTTTCCCGTGACCGTCGCGCCGACTGCGCCCACGGAAACGCTGACCATCCGATGCGTGGACGCCAGCGAATCTGGCCGCGAGCGCTGGAGTGTGCGCGGGCAGGTGTCGGGCCGGCTGTCGGACGCAATCACAAACGTCCTGTATTCGGCCGGCGCCTACGGCTTCCAGATCCCGCTGGTGCCGAGCCCGATCATCCCGACCGTGTCGGCGATCGACGTCAAGCTGGCTGCCGACCGCAGCAACAACGCGCAGCGCCCGACCCTCTGCGTCGAGGACGCGCTGGTGGGCCGCTTGGCCAAGGCAACGACCTACGAGTTCACCTGGGTGACGCGGCCCGAGCCGTGCCCCTGCGACACCAACGCCGATATCGAGGGCGGCCCCGACCCCGATCTGCTGGGCATCGCACTGCCCGAAGGAGCTGCAACCATGTCTGAGGCATCGCGGATCATCCGCGTGGAGCGCCTCGCCAAGTACGCCAACCAGTTCGTGCAGGCCAACACTGGCACGCCTCCCGGCCCCGGCCCGGCGCCCTATGTGCCGGCGCTGGCCGAGAACGATCTGCGGTTCATCCGCGAAAGCTCGCGCATTCTGAGTGCGGCCCTGCGCAAGATCGCCGGCGGCAGCGTGACCTATCCCGTCTGGACCGATGAAACGGCGATCGGCGCGGACGTGGTGCGCGAGAGCACCGACCGCAACGGCTACCGCTACGCCTACAGCGGCGGCACCACGGGCACGACGGAACCGACGTGGCCGACCACGATCGGCAACACGGTGAGCGATGGTGACGGCACCTGGACCTGCATCGGCCTGACTGTGTGGGCGATGTGGGACTCGGCGTTCGAGGCTTTCAAGGACGACGCGGACAACCTGTTCGGCATGTCGGACGGCGAGGATCTGTCGCCGCGAATCATCGTCGACGGTGACACCACGCGCGAAGAGCGCAACCCGCCTGAGCTGTACTTCCAGCGCTACCAGGCGGCGATGAATGAGGTGCTGGCAGCGGCCGGGGTCGACCCGGATTTTGAGGGGGCCGGGCTGGACGGCAATCGCGTCTGGACCGATCGCGGCGGGGCGGCATGGTTCGAGTGCACATCGCACGACCTGCTGCCCATCCAGCCCGGCTACTACTACCACAGCGCACGGCTGGGCACGGATGACACCGGCCGGCGCGTTCCGGTGTCCACGCAGGAGTTCGGCGTGGGCATCGATATCCCGTGCGAGCAGCTCATCGACGGCGACCGGCTCTCGATCACGATCGACCTGGCCGGCGTGCCGCGGGCGACCTACC
>JBKCVA010000059.1:0-74077 GCA_046318115.1 Lysobacterales bacterium
CGTGACCGGAATGCCCACCACCGTCACCGTCTCGGTGTCCGAGCTGGCGCCGCTGGCCAGGAACTGGCTGTCGCCGCCGTAGGTCGCCGTCAGCGTCTTGCTGCCCTGGCTGGCGAAGCTCAGCTCGCAGCTCGTCGCCGGGAGGGTGATCACGCAGCCCGTCGTGTCCGTGCCCGCAATCGTGATCGTGCCGGTCGGCGTGCCCGCCCCCGGCGCCACCGCCGCCACCGAGGCCGACACCGTCACCGTCTGCAGCGCCTGCGGCGAGGCCGGCAGCACGCTGCTGATCGTGGTCGACGTAGCGGCCTTGACGGTGCTGTGCTCGGCGTCGTCGTCCGAGCCGATGAAGTCGTCGTTGTTGAGGAAAAAGGCGAAGTAGGTCTCAGTGCCCACCGGACGGGCCGGAGCGACAAACTCGGCGGTCGCGGTGTTGCCGGGACCCGCCGTAAGGGTGACCTGGCCAAGCACTGTGGCGTCGCGGGTGAACAGCACACGCCCGCGCGGCGGGATTGTCGACGGCGCATCGGTCGTCACGGTCGCGGTGAGGCGCACGCCCTCGCCCGCCACGCTGTTGACCGGGCCCGACAGCGCACGCGTGCTCAGCACCGTTGTGGTGGGCGCCGAACTGACGTTCACACCATCGGCTGCGGTTGGCCCAGCCCCGTTGAAGTCGTCCGTCTCGGCAAAGGACACCTGCAGGGTCTTGGCCAGGGTCGCCTTGGCCACGGCGGCGCGCTTCGGGTCGGGGTCGTTGACCGCCGCCAGCAGCTGCGAGGTGTTGTTGACGCCGGTAAAGACCAGCGTGCATTCGGTGGCCACGTCCCAGTCGATGCTGCAGCCGGTGCCGGCCTCGCTGGTGCTGATGGTGAGATCGGGTGCACCGGTGCCGTCGCCCGTGACGGGGCCGACCGCGGGCGCCACTGCCGCCAGGCTCACTGTGACCGTGATCGGCTCGCCCGACACGGCGTTGCGGTCGCCGGAGGTGTCGACCACAACACTGGAGATCGTGACGCCGCCGCGCGCAACCGCGAAGCCGAAGTTGCCGGACACGCTGCTGTCGTCGTTGGTGTCGCCCGCGTAGCTGGCGCTGAGATGGGTGATGCCCGCGCCCGCTTTCAACGAGCCCGCGGCCAGCGTGCAGCTGCCGCTGGCGCTGCCCGAGGTCGCGGCACCGAGCGTGGCGACACAGCTCGCGACGATGGCGTTGTCGGCGCGGCGCGCACGCACGGTGACCGTGCCCGAAGGATCGAAGCCGGCCACGCCGACGTCGACGGTGACCGCCTGGTTGGTCTGGCTGGACGCCCCCACACTGGTGCCGGTGATGCTGGTCGTGGTCGGTGCGCGCAGGGTGGTGAAGCTGACTTCTTCACCGTAGCCCGTGCCCACCGAGTTGGTGGCGAACGCGCGCAAGAAGTACGTGGTCGCCGGCAGCAGGCCGGTGAGACTCGAACTGAAGCTGCCTGTACCGCTGCCGCTCGCCACCGACGCTCCGCCCAGGCTCGGACTTGGAGAGGTGCCGTAGGCAACACCGCGCGCGGTCACCGCCGTCGAGCCGCCGTCGAAGACATTGCCGCCGCTGGACGCCGCGAAGGGGCCGACCGCGCTGGGCGAGGTGGTCGAGACGAACGGCGCACTGTTGACCGCGGTGGAGGATTCGACCGTGGCGGTCGCGCCCAGCATCGCAAAGGTCACGCCGCCCGGCAGATCGGTGATGACGATATCGATGCCGTTCAGCAGCTTGGAATTGTCGACCGGCACCGCGAAGCCGAAGACCGCAGGATTGTTGACGTTCTGGTAGCTGCCATCCCAGCGGTCCATGCCGTCGCGCAGGTAGTACACGCCCGTGCCGGTGAGGCTGCCGAACCAGTCGGGCACGCTGTAGGTGGTGCTCAGCGTGTTGCTGCCGTCCGAGTATTTCAGGCGAACCTGGAAGCGACCGCTGACGCTGGGGCTGGCGCCGCCGAGGTGGCGATGACGTGGAGGAAGTTGTAGTTGCCCGGCGTCGAGATGGCGAAGGGATAGGTGCCGACTGCGGTGGCCTTCCAAGCGTCATTGCCAGTGCCGTTGAAGGCCGCCAGCTGCATGTCGGGATGCGCTGCGGTGCTGGCGAAGAAGCCATCGTCCGGCAAGCCCTGGTTGGACGCATTGGAATTGGCCAAGGCCACGCCGCTGCTGACGAAGCAGCGATTGGCCGCGTCGAAGTTGCAGGCGGATCCCGCGGTGTTGCGGGTGATGCGGGCATTGAAGCTGCCGCTGAAGTCCAGCTGCACGGTGGGCAGGAAGCTGGTACCGGACAGGCTGGCCGTGTAACTGTTGACCGCCGGCGACGTGATCGGCACCACCAGGCTGCCGCTGTGGCTGCTGGCGTTGGTGGGCGAATACAGCGCGGTCACCGCACAGGAGGCACCGGCCACCAGCGTCTGGCCCGAGCAGCTGTCGCTGCCCTTGCTGAAGGGCGCGCCATCCACGGTGGCCGTGCCGATACTCACCGGCACACTGCCGTTGTTGGCGAAACTGAAGCTCTGCGCGGCGCCGCTGCCGTTGGCGGCCGTGGGCGGAAAGGTGTAGGTACCGGGGCTCAGGGTCACATCCGGCAAGGTGGCGAAGCTGATTTCCGGGCCGTAGGCGGTGCCGGCCGAATTGGTTGCGAAGGCGCGCACGTAGTAGGTCAGCCCTGGCGTCAGGCCGGTCAGGCCCGCGCTGAAGCTGCCCACGGTGCCGCCCACCGCCACCACGGCGTTCGCGGTCGTTGGGGCAGGAGACGTGCCGTACACCACGCCGCGCTGGCTGATCGCCGCGCCGCCGTCCGCGGTGACCGTGCCGCCCGAGGTCGCGCTGGTCTGGGTGATGCTGCTGGCCGCGGCGGTCGCGCTGACCGTGGGCGCGCCCGGCGCTCGAACCACGGTGAGCGTGTAGGGCTGGGTCGAACCGTTTTCGGCGACGCCGAGCACGGTGATGGTGTTGTTGCCGACGTTGAGGGCGATCTGACCGGAAGCGGTGCCGCTGGTCACCGCGACGCCGTTGACGCTCACGCTTGCAGCGGCGTTGCTCACTGTGGGCGTCACGGTGATGCTGCTGACCGCGTTCGCGACGTTCACGGTGTAGCTGAAAACACCGCTGGAGAACGCCGGCGACAAGCTGCCCTGGCTGGTGACCAGGCTGCTCAGCGTCGCATCCGAACTCGCCTGCACGTAGGTGTTCCCGCCGCTGGTGTCGATCGGCTCATAGCGGTTCTGGAAGTACCAGGTCTGGATGTCGTGGGTTTCCCACGAGCCGCCCGTCGCCGCGGTGAAGCCGACGAAAGCCTGGTTGGTGCCCAGGATCGACGCAAGGTTGATGCCGCTCTTGTTCAACAACAGGGGCGCGGTCGAGCGGTTGTTCGAGTTCTCCGCCACCCGCACCTCCATCGTCTGGGTGGCACCGTTGTAGTCGACCCAGACGTGGTAAGTGCTGCCGTTCGCGAACTCGTTGCCGTAGGCGACGTAGTAGCCCTGCGCTGCGGTGTAGACGTTGTGGAAGACATCGCCATTGATGTCGATGGCGACATGATTGCCGTCGGCGTCACCGCCGCCGTTCAAGAACGTGTCGAATTCGACGGCAATGCTGTTGTTGATGCCGGCATAGCCCAGCCCCCCACCCACCGTAACCGCGCTGTTCGACGAGGTCTGCACCGTGAAGGTCAGCCCATCCGCACCGCTCCCCCCCGGGTTGAGCATCCGGAAGGTGAAGTAGCTGCTGAAGCTGTAGTCCGCCCCCAACTGCACGCGGCGGTTGTTGAAGGCGCTGCCGGCCTGACTCGGCGCCGACTCGGTGAGCCTCAACTCGGTGCCGTTGATGTAGGCATTGCCGTTGAAGTTCAGCAGGCTGCCGGCACCGGCGAAGCTCTCGTAGAAGAAGGTCAGCGGAATCGGGCTGCCCTTGGGCTGCGCCTGCCTGGGCTGCTCGGCAGCCGCCGCGAGCAGCGGCGCCAGAAGCAGCAGCAGCGCCAGCAGACAGCGCCAGAATCCAAAGCCGGCGATGGCTTCATTCGTCGGAACGGAGGGAGCAGAGAGGCGAGAGCGCGTGGGAAGACCCGTAGCAGTGAGCGGTAGCGCGAGCAGCGCGCCGCCAGTGCCAGCAAGATCTGTTCCGGGCTTCGGATCCTCGGCCACGCCCGCGAGAATCGCCGGGGGAGCAGCGCTAAGCTTCTGATGCCGCGGGGCTCCACCGCCCCCACGGCCAGGGCTGTGCGACGCGGTGTCGGGTTCCCGGCGCGGCTGTTGATCGGCGGCGCCAAGAATCGTGTTCGCCGGGGATCGGATCGGACGACGTCATCGCCCCGCGCAATCCAGCGAAGCCTTCCGGGCGCCCGCCACGCGAGCACCCACCCACCGGACTCCCGCATCAATGCCGCGCGCGCCGGCTCAGCCCCCCGGCGCTGCGCGGGCTGAGCTGCGCCGCCTCAGAGCACGGCCTTCAGGCTGGCGGCAAAGTGGCCGAGGTTCGCCGCCGACAGCCCCGCGATATTCATGCGGCTGCTGCCAACCATATAGATCGCGTGCTCGGTCTTCAGGCGCTCGACCTGTTCGGGCGTGATGCCGAGGAAGCTGAACATGCCGCGCTGGCGTTCGATGAAGCCGAAGTCGCGTTCGACGCCCGCCTCGCGCAGGGCCTGCACCATCGCGCTGCGGTAGTGGTTGATGCGGCCGCGCATGTCGGCCAGCTCCTGCAGCCACTGCGCGCGCAGCTCGGCGTCTTCGAGGATCTCGCGCACCAGGATCGCGCCGTGCGCCGGCGGCATCGAATAGACGTTGCGGATCGCCGACAGCAGCTGCGAGAAAGTCGCCTGGGTCTGCGCGGCGCTGTGGCCGATCACGCTGACCGCGCCGATGCGCTCGCGGTAGAGGCCGAAGTTCTTCGAGCAGGAGGTGGCCAGCAGCAGCTCGGGCAGGCGCTGCGCCAGCAGGCGCGGGCCGAAGGCATCGGCGTCGAGCTCGGTGCTGAAGCCCTGGTAGGCCATGTCGACGAAGCACAGGAAGCCCTGCTTTTCGGCCAGCTCGGCCACCGCTTGCCAGTGCTGCGCTTCGAGGTCAACGCCGCTGGGGTTGTGGCAGCAGGCGTGCAGCAGCACGACGTCGCCTTGCGGAACTTCCGCCAGCGCCGCCAGCATGGCCTCGCCGCGCAGTGACTGCGTCGCCGCGTCGTAGTAGGGGTACTCGCGCACCTTGAGGCCAGCGGCCTTGAAGACCGACGGGTGATTGCCCCAGGTCGGATCGCTGACCCACACGGTGGCTTCGGGCCGAGCCCGCTTGATCAGCTCGGCGGCAACGCGCAGGGCGCCCGTACCACCCGGCGTGTGCGCGGTGGCCACGCGGCCCTCGGCCAGCGCCGGCACATCGCCCAGCGCGAGCTTTTCCAGCGCGGCGTTGAAGCCCGGATCACCGGCCATGCCGATATAGGTCTTGCTGTCCTCGCGCTCGGTGCGACGCACTTCGGCGCGCTTGACGCAGGCCAGCACCGGCGTGTGCCCGGCTTCGTCCTTGTACACGCCGACACCGAGATCGATCTTGTGCGGCCGCGGGTCGGCGCGGAACGCGGCCATCAGGCCCAGGATGGGATCGGCGGGGGCGGGCTGCAGCTCGAAGAACATCGCGAAGGCTCCGGGGAAGTCGAGCCCGGAAGGATAGGCGCTCACTGCCATCACGACCAATGCGGGAGGCGCATATCGATGCCCAACGCAAACGCACGCGTATGCGAAGCGGTCGCCACGCATCCACTGAACGCGGCCTGGGCCGTGCGCTGTGTACGCGGCGTTGGGCCGCGCTGCGCTTGGCCCACCCTACAGAGGCCGAGTTGGGGCCAGACGCTGGGCGCCCAGCTGTGGGAGCCGAGGCCTTACAGCCTCAGCCGCGCCCGAACAGGCGCTGCAGCGCAGCACGCAGGCGCGACCACAGGCCTGGCTTGGCGCCGGCTTCCGCGGCACGCGTCGTTGCGCCCGCGTCGCCCGCATCGAAGGCCAGCTCGACATTGCCGAGGCGGATCTTGTCGGTGGTCTTGAGATAGGCGCTCAGGACCTTGCGGCCGTTGACGAAGGTGCCGTTCACCGACATCAGGTTGACCACCTTCCAGCGCCCGTCCTCGCAGACCATCTGCGCGTGGCGGCCGGACACGCTCTCGTCGACGATACGGATGTCCGAGGCAGCCTCGCGGCCGATCTCCCACTTGCTCTTGCCTCCACTGGTGATCAGGTCGAACACCTGCCCGGCGATCTGCTGGTTCAAACCGATCAGGCGTGGATGGCGGTTGCGGCTGTGTGCGCGCGCCGCCTCGATCAGCCCTTCGGTGTCGCCCGACTTCTGGCTGATCTGGCGCAGCAGGATCGGCAGCGCCTGGGTATGCGACGAGGCTTCAAGATGGTCCGACTCGGCCCAGCTCAGCGGCAAGCCCTCAATGGGCGCAGCGGGCGCAGCAGCGCGCGGGCGTGCCGGCTCGGGCACGTGCAGGGGCTCGTCACTCACGGACGCAGCGCGCCGCTCGGGCCGCGCCGTCAGCTCCGGCAGCGGCGCCACAGGCGCCTGCTGCGGACGCTCGAGCGTGGCCTCCTGCCCGTCCGCCGGCTGCAGGACGCGCGCGCCAAGCACGGTGCGGTCGCGATCTTCCGGCGCGTGCACTACTGCGGACGCGGCCAGCACCTGATAGGCCACGTCATCGAAGCAGACGATATCCGAGGGTTTGAGCCGGGCGGCCGAGGTGACGCGCTCACCATTCACGGTCGTGCCATTGGTCGAACCGAGGTCTTCCACCCAGGGCTGGCCATCGACCACGTTGATGCGCGCATGCCGACGCGAGACCACGCCGAGGCGGATCACCAGGTCGCAGTCATCGCCGCGGCCGACCACCATGCCGTGGATGATCGGCGTTTCCGTGCCGTCGGCTTCGGAACGCAGCTTGTAGCCGCTGCTGTCAGCGCCCATGCCCCCTGCCCCAGTGTGAATGGATGGTCCGCATTCTGGATCGCGCGCGCCCCGAGCGCCAAGCTCGGCGTATCAAGGTTCGGCGATGAGCTGCCGCGCCGAGGTCGCGAAGCGATCAGGACGGAAGCGGTGCTCGTCCTCCAGGCTGGCGAAGAGCTGGTTCAACTGCGGCTTGAGAAGCTCGCCCTCGCCCAGTTCGATGCACAGGGTCTCGACCGCGAAGTACGCCTGCTCGGCGGCGGCGAAGTCACGGTAGGCGCCAGCGCCAGCCCGCTGCAGCAGGCGGGCTCGCAGGCGGCGCAGATCGACCTGTTCGAAGCTGCGACCGCGGATCGCCGCGAGCACGTCACCCATGCGCGTGTCCACGCGCACGGCCGCCGTGCGCAGATCGGCGAGGCTTCGCGCGCTGGCGCGGTGCAGGGCATTGAGCTCGCCGCGCAGCGCCGTCGCCTGCGTGGGATCGAAGACTTCGAGCGCGGCGATCAACAGCAAGGCACTGCTGTCATTGACCCGCACCGCCCCCTGCCCCAGACCGGCGTGCACGGCGGTCTGCGCGTTGCGGCGATCATCCATCGGGTGGTGGCAGGCGTGGCAGTCGAACACGGCGAGTTCGGGGAACAGGCCGCCGCGGTGCACGCGCTCGCTGCGCAGCAGGGCGGTCTGCGCCTTCACCGCATGGGCCAGGCCCTCGATCCACAGGCGGATCGCCGGCTGCGGGCTCTTGCGGCGCTCGTAGTCCTCGTCGAAATCGAAATGCGCGGGCTGATTGGCGGTGAACGCCACCAGCTCGAAGGACAGCCGCGGATGCCCCGCTGCCATCATGTCGTGGCCGGCGAACTTCGCGCTGTTGCCGTAGTGGCAGGACAGGCACAGCTCAGCGCGCTGGCCGACATCGGACAGCGGGTACAGGCCCTTGTCGAGATTGTCGGCGTGGGTGGCCCCGGCCTCGGCATGCGAAGCCAGCCAAGCCTCGGAGCCACCGTGGCAGGCCTCGCAGCCGACGCCATCGCTCAACTGGAACTTCTCGCCGCGCTGCGCCTCGGGCACGTTGTCGGCGTGGCAGTCGAGGCAGACCTGGGCCTCGTGCGCCTCGCCGATGCCCAGCCGCCGCGCGATCGCCTTCGATGCATCGCCGAGCAAGGTCTGATAGGCGCGGGCGTGGCGATCCTCGCGCGACCAGATACGGTATTCGTCGAGCCGCACGTTGGCGTTCGACTCGGGCGACACGCGTCCGTGGCAGGCGCTGGATGCGCAGGTCGCAGGGCCCATGTGCTGGTGACTGACCGGCTGCTCGGGCGGCTGCGCGTGCGCTGCAGCGCCCAGCAGGAACACCCCCAGTGCCGCGGCCCTACTCAGGCAGCTGATCGTGGACATACCAGGGCTCCCCGTTCTTGTTGAGGTACAGACGCTGCATCTCTTCGAGATTCAGCGGACGCGAACCCAGCCGCCCGAACACCGCGACCTGGCCGCCGGTTTCATCGACACCGCGATCGCGCTCCAGCGCGCGCGACAGGCTGAGCGCCGGTCGTCGGGTCGGATAGCGCGCGATCAGCTCGGGCTTCGGCGCCGGGCTGAAGCCGTAGAAGTTGGGCTGGCTGGCCGGCGAGGTCAGCTGCAGCACCTTGAGTCCTTCGCCGCCGTCGGCGACGTAGGCGAACAGCGAGGCATTGGTGGTCGCGACCACCACATCGCGCGCATCTGCGATGCCCTCGGCCGCGCCCAGGCGCTGGTACTCGCGCAGGGTCTCGGGTCGGCGGATATCCACTAGCACCAGACCCTCGCTGCCTGCGGCGACATAGGCGTAGTCGCGCACCACGAACACCCGATGGGCATCGGCCAGCGCGATCGTGTTGTTGGCGATCACCCGCGGTGCGGCCGGATCGGTGATGTCGACCGCCTTCAGGCCTTCGTCGTCCAGCACGAACAGGTAGCGGAACTGCACGGCTGCCGCGCGCGCGCCGACGAGCGGAATGAGCGCCTCGACCTTGGGCGCCAGCGGCGTATCGAGGTTGACCACGACGACGCCGCGCGGCGTGCTGATGTAGGCGCGGAAGCCGGCCATCTCGATGTGGCGCGCGCCAGTGAGCGCACCGTCCGGGTTCCAGGTCAGCGCGCGCGCGATCTGGTTGTTGCGCGGCTCGGCATCGGCAAAGGTGTTGATGTCGACCAGGATCAGGCCCTCGACCGCGTCGGTCACCAGGGCGTAGCTGTAGATCGGGTGGAAGGGCTGTTCCTGGTTGTCCACCCGCATCTGCTCGCCTTCATTGCGCGCCGGATGCACAGGCTGGGTGGTAACCAGACTCAGGCAGGTCGCATTGGCGGAATCGAGCCGCGAGCTCTGGCCCAGCGGCGAGAACGGCGCGCTGACGATGCGCTGGCTGTAGCCCTTGTTGGCGATGTTGGCGACATCAAAGACGCGCAGCCCTTCGTCGCCTGCGGCAGCAAACAGGTACTCGCCGCGCAGCTGCAGGCAGCCGACCTCGCCGGACCGGTGCCGATGCATGGTGGTCAGCTCGCGCCCGCGCTCCTCGTGCGCCTTGAACCAGTCCGGATACGCGTAGCGGTGCAGATAACTGCCGATCACTGCCTGCGGCTCATCCCATTCGGTGACCTGCACCGCGGCCACTTCGCCTGCGCCGCCGACCCAGGCATTGAAGCCTACAAAGTCGATGAACTTGGTGCCGAGCATCAGCGTCTGCGCCAGGATCGCGTTGTTGTCGCCTTCGGCCGAGAGATGGCAGTCGCTGCAGACGCGGGTCTCGGTCTTGCGCTCGGTGTGCGGGTAGTGCGGATTCATCGCCTGCGAGCTGTAGCCGCTGGCCGCGATCGGCGGCTGCTGCACGTAGATCCGCTCGCGGTTGGCATTGGTCGACGAAAGAACCAAAGCGGACGAGCTGCGCACCGGCGCGATCTTGCCGCCCTTTGCCGGGCTGTGCCGGCCCAGCATGAAGACCTCGTCGCGCGCGACCTGCGGGTTGTAGGTCGCGTAGTTGCGCGTCGCCCCGCCCTCGTAGTGATGGCGCTCGGTCTTCCAGTTGGCCTCGACCGGCAGATGGCAGCCGCCGCAGGTGGTGGTCCAGCTGGTGTGGCAGGCGTAGCACTCCATTTTCTCGGAGCTGTGCGCGTAGTCGGCCGGCGCGACATCGGGCCCGAAGGCCTGGGTCGAAGTGTCGGTCGACATCGTCTTGGCGCGCGCGGCTTTCGCGTTGTAGTGGGCATTGCCCGGGGTGACGCTGTCGCGCACCAGGCTCATCTCCCACTCGAGGTTCGGGTCCAGCATCGAGCGCTGGAAGAGTCTGTCGCCGACCCACTCGAAGCGGCGTCGGCCATCGGGCGTGCGCAGCAGGCGCAGGTCCTGGCCGCCGTTCAAGGCCGCCGGGTTCGAGGTGTAGAGGCTGGGGTAGGTGTCGGCATCGCCGTGGCAGTCCTTGCAGCCGACTTCGACCGCCATCGCCACCTCGCCAACGATGTGTCCGTTGCCGTGGCCATCGCTGTTGAAGTGGCAGTCCACGCAATGCATGCCAACGTCGACGTGGATGGACGACAGATGCACGGCCTTCTTGAACTTTTCGGGGTCGTCGTTCGCGACCTGCTGGCCTTCGGCGTCCAGCAGATTGCCCTCGCGGTCGCGCTTGAACACGCCGCGGAAGTTCCAGCCGTGGCCGTGGTAGTCGGCGAACTGGGTGTCGCTGAGCTGCGGGTTCAGATCCCAGACCTTGGCGAGGAAGTCGATGTCGGCCCAGTTGCCGCGCGGCGCTGCGCCCTCGGGGTTGCGCTCCAGCACCTCGCGCATGCGTTTGGCATCCGGGTACTGCTGCTGCGCCGGCCACATGTGCGGGGCGTCGGACTCGTAGTCCCACATCGTGTAGCCGAGGAAGGTGTTCATGAACATGTTCGGCTGGTGCATGTGGCAGACCATGCACTGGCTGCTGGGGATCGCGCGGGTGAAACCGTGGGTGATCGCGTGCCCCGAGCGGTCCTTCGGAATGGTCGGGTCGGCGCTCGCGCTCATGCCGGCATGGCCGTGCGCGGCATAGGGCCCCGAGTGGCGCGGGTCGCGGTCGTTGGCATAGACCACATGGCAGGACGCGCAGCCCGAATGCCGGTAGTCGCCGGGCTGGTCGTTGGTGCCGGCGAACCACATCATCGGGTCGTTGAGCCGCGTCTTGTGCATGTTCAGCACGGGAACGGAAATGCGCGCACCGGTGCCAGGGCCACGGTTGCTCTGGCGGATATCGGGGCGGCCGGGCTCCTCCAGGCGCTGGATGTTGCCGGCGATGTTGGGCACGCCGGTTTCCGGGAACAGGCTGAGGATGTTGCGGCCGCCGCGCTCGAAGACGCGGAAGTTGTCGCCCGGCTTGATGGTCTCGAAGGCCGGCAGCGGCAGCAGCTCGGCGAGGATGCCGCGGGACTTCATCTCCGGCGTTGGTGGGATCGGCGCCAGCAGCTTTCCGGGCTGGCCATCGGCGGTGTAGCTCTCGCCGAGGATCGACTGCTTGAAGGGCAGGATGCCGTTGTTGTAAGCCGCCGCCGACCAGAACATCGCGCCGGTCGCCATCAGGCTGCGCCGGGTCGCATCGATGACCTGCTGATGGCAGGCACCACAGGCGAATTCGTTGACGCGGTAGTCCGACGGGTTGATGAAGCGGATGAACTCGGGGCGCTCCTGATTGAGCAGGGTGTAGGTGCGCTCGGGCGTGGCGCTGCTCGGCCAGGCCTCCGGATAGCGCGGCAGCACGTGGGCCTGCTGCATCCACTGTGTGTAGTCGTCGCTGCCCGGCGCAGTGCCTTCGGGGACGCGCACGCTCGCGTCACCGCCGTGGCAGTCGACGCAGCCGAGCTGCACGGCCGGGTTGGCATGCATGGTCGGCATGTCGGTCTTGGTGTGGCAGCCGAGGCAACCTTCGGACTTGGCATGCGCCTGCGCCGCGGTCTGCCCCGCAGGCGCGGGTGCGGTCATCGGGTCGCTGCGCTCGACCGCTTCGTAGTTACCGCCAGCGGCGAGGCACAGGCTTGAGGCGAGCATCAGTACCGCCGGGAGCAGAACGCGCCCATAGGGTGGGTCTTGACCCACCGTTGCGCTGCGTCGGTGGTCGCGGCAAGTCGTCGACACGACGACGGTCGATGCCAGAGAAGCGGGTGCGGCGCGGCTGGGCACTGCCATAGCCAACGCAGGACCATAGGGTGGGTCTTGACCCACCGAACCTCGACGCTCACCCCGCCCATCGCAGGCGCCCTCCTGCACTCGTGCGGGGACCGAGGCCAGAGCGAAGTGCCGGTGGGTCAAGACCCACCCTATGTCAGGGCGACGGGCGCGGCTGCGGTGGGTCAAGACCCACCCTATGAACGCGTCGAGGGCGAAGTACCGGTGGGTCAAGACCCAGCCGATGCACGCCCGGATACGCTGCAGCGAGCGAATCACCGCGAATGTCTGCGCGATCATGATCGCCCTCGTCAGTAGGTCAGGATCAGGTTGGCCAGCAGCGAGTGCGGGCGGCCCTGATCCGGATTGAGTGAGCGATACCCGCTGCCGGGCAGCAGGGCCGCGTACGAAAGCCGCATCACCACGTTCTGGGTCATGAAGGGTCGCCAGATCAGCGCAGCCGAGACATCGGTGCCGATGTGGCGGCCGATGTCCGGCTGCTGGCGTGCGACCTCCAGCACCTCGGTCGCGTCGAACCACAGGCCGTTGGCGTTGAAGGACAGCCGCAGCTCGGGCGTGAGATCCAGATCGACGCCGGCGCCGACGAGATGCAGACCCGGATTCACGAAGTTGCTCTGGCCCTGCTCCTTGCTCGATCGCAGCGAGTTCAGCAGGCCATTGCGGCCGGACAGCGCGACGCGTCCCCCGCCGACCAGGGGCACCGACTGGCGGATCCAATAGCTGGTGTCGGCGCCGGCAAACAGCGGGTTCTCGAAGATCGCATCGAAGCCCTCCGAGCGATCGTCGAAGGGATCGGAATCACCGCTGGCGTACAGCAGGGACAGGCGCGGCCGGATCCAGGAGAAATCCATCGACAGCTCGGCGGCCGCAAACGCCGCGCGGATGTCGGAGGGCTCGCTGCTGAAGGCGCCGTTCTTCTCGCGACCGGCCGCGTAGTACGCGCTGCCGCTCACGTTGAGACGATCGATATGGCCGTCGACGCTGTAGCCGAAGTAGCCGACGTCGTAACGGCGCGGGCGCTCGTCGCCGAAGCTCGCCGGCCGCGCGATGAAGCCGTTGCGGTCGAAATAGAACTCGCCGTCCTCGCGATTGCGGTTGTACAGGAAGGCGAACTGCGAGGTCAGCCCGAGCGTGCCGAGGTCCTGCCAGTACAGGTTGGCGATGAGGACATCGTCCTTGCGGGGCGACTCGCCGAGGTCGTTCAGGCCGCTGTTGGTGTCCTTCTCCAGTCGCCGGAACAGGCCGAGGTTGTACTGGAACACGTTGTTCCTGCGGGTGCCGAAGAGGCGCACGCCCAGCGGCACATCGTTGAACAGGAAGCCGCGGAAATCGGCGGTGATCGGCTGGATGCCGACGCGCACGCTGTCGAAGTCGTAGTTCTCCGACACGTCGCGGAGGTGGTAGTCGTAGAACGCCGCCTGCAGGCCGAAGTGGCGATCGCTGCGGCGGGTGCCGCGACGCGGGTCGACGTTCAGCGCCAGGGTTTCCTCAAGATCGACACGGTTGTACTGGAAGGCCGGCGTCAGCCGGAATTCGTAGTCGGGCGGACGGAACACCGTATTGCCCTTCAGGTACACCAGCTCGACCAGCAGGGTCTCGACGAACACCTCCTGCCGCGAATTGCCGAACACGTCGTTCGAATCCGGCCGCTCGGTGCTCTGGAAACCGACCGGTGTGGGCGAGCGCTGGGTCTGCAGCACGGTGTCCGCAATCGCCGTGACGGAGAAGAACTCGTCGCCATTGCGGACCGGCCTGTCGCCCTTCAGCACGTTGCGGTTGTACGGATCCCACAGGTTCACGCCGTACAGGGCGTCAACGATGCGCCAGCGGTCAGGCACCGGCGCGATATCGGGCGAAGGCGCGCCCAGCGGCGAAGGCATGCCGTGGTCGACGCGCGGCTCGATCTGCGATTCGTCACGCAGGCGGGACCGCGTGCGCGGGTCGGCCGCCTCGTCGTAGGTCGGCACGCAGTCCAGACCGGCATCGCCGGGCCGCCGCCGCGAGCGCACGCGCAGATCCTCGGCCTTGAGCGGCTCGCAGTCGGGAACGCGACTGCGGCTGAAGGCGGATGGCGCGGCTTCGACCTCACCCTGCTCCACCGCCTCGAAGCCATCGGCCTTCGGCAGCGCAGACTGGGCGTGCAGCCGCTGCGCGGCCAGCAGCCCAAGCAGCACGCCCAGCGTGATCAGGGAACGCTTCAGCGCGGGATGGGCAGCGGCCATGGCGGTGCTCACAGTCCGGCGCAGACGTTCTGCGCATTCGAGCCGAGGAAGGGCGCATAGGGACACTGCACATAGCGCAGGCGCGCGCCCTGCGGCGCCAGCTGGTCCGCGCGTCGCGCCGGCGGCGCATTGCCGAGTCCGCCGCCCGTCCGCAGTCCAGTACGTTGCACGGCGAGGAAGGCGATCATGTCGTCCTGGTCGATGCCATCGCCCGACACGCCGACCGCGCCAATCAGGCGATCACCGCGATACACCGGCACGCCGCCGGGGAAAATCTGCAGGCCGTTGGCGAGCTGGCGCGTCGGTGCCGTCGAAGCCCCGCTGCCCAGGGCGACGCCGGCGCAGTTGTCCGGCGTGTCGTTGGCGAAGCCCGGCAGGCCGGCGGTGTGGGCGACGTGCTGGACGATGCCGTTCAGCGCGAGATCGAGCTGGAAGCCGGTGGCGAAGGGGCTCCACTGGCCGCGCGGCGCCGACAGCGGACCGGGCGCGGCGCTGAGGATGCCGTCCGGGTAGAAGGGCCGCGCCAGGTTGCCGATCGCGCGCGCCGAGAAGGCGATGCTGCCTTCGAGTGCAGCGCGGCCAACAAACGCCTCGAAGCTGGCCGCAGTGGTCCGCAGATCGAGCGTGCGGCGTGGCGTGAGGTTGGGGTTGAGCACTACCGCAGGCTCGGCGAGCGCGCGAATGAAGCCACCCGCATCCGCTGCGCTGAAGAACGCCGCCGAGCGCGCCTTCTGCAGCGAGACGTCGGCGCCGAACACGGGCGCATCGCGCGAGCGCACCATGCCAAGGATCTCGCCGCGGCTGTCGACCACCGCGATCGAGACGCGCGCATTCGAGCCCAGCGGGCGCCGGATCTGCGCGCGGCTGGCGTCGGCGATCGCCAGCGCCTCAGCCAGCAGGCCGGTGACTTCAGCTTCGCTGAGCGCAGCCGCGGCTTCGCTGCCGGCGCGCGGCGGGTGGCGCGGTGCATCGAAGGCATCGACCCAGACGAAGGCTTCGCTGCCGCCGAACTGGGCGGCGGGCGCCAGCCGCAGGCCGGATTCGGTGAGCCCGAACGCGCTGCCGCCACGCAAGGCGCCGCCGCCGTAGCCAGGCACGTCGAGCAGGCTGCCGGCGCTTGCATCGAGAGCGGCGAAGCGGGCACCCGCCACGCCGCTGGCGAGCTGTCCGGCAGAGGCATCGCTGAAGCGCAGCACCTTGCCTTCGACCGTGATGCGGCTGGCCTGGATGTCACGCGGCGCATCGAAGCCCAGGGTGGCAGCAAGCGCGATCCGCTCGTCGATGTCCGGGTCGACGTCGGCGACGCTGGGGTCCAGCGTGTAGAGGCCATCGGCACTGATACCCACGCCGCCAACCAGCACGCCCTGCTTGTACAGCGGAAAGCCGCCCGGGTCCGCCGACAGGCCCAGCGGCGAGCGCTTGGGCCCGGTCATGCCCTGCATGAGACTGGCGCGGCGCATGAAGTCCGAGCAGGCGAGCTGGCTGAACTGCACTCCGAACAGCGGGCCGCCGGGCTGGTTGAGCTCGCCCGGATTGAAATGCTGCTGCACGATCTGGCTGGCGGTGCGCGTGCTGAACGCATTGCCGCCGCTGGACAGGTAAGCGCCGGTCACGGCCTTGGCGATCGCCGCCAGCGCAGGGCCGCCCACGGCGGCAGGGAGGACGATGCCCTCGAGTCCGCCGTCGATGGCTGGCGCGCCGGTGGCCGTGCTCGCAACGCGCAGATCCCGCGCCGAACCGCTCATTGCGTAGACGCCCAGCACGTTGCCGACGCGGTCGACCACGGCAATCGTGGCGACCGCAGTGTCGGCGCGCGCCTGCGCCACCGCTTGGGCGATGACCTGGCCGACCTCGGCCGCGCTGAGCGTCTGCGAGGCTTCGAGGCCGGCGGCCTGCACGCAGGACGCGCAGATCGCAGGCGCAGCAGCAGCGCGCAGCGGGGGCGTCGACGAAGTCAGATCCGCGCCCTGCCCGCGCAGCCCGCCTTCGCGCTCGGGCCGCGAATCGGCGGCACAAGCAAGGCTCGCGACGAGCGCCAGCAGGATGGCCCACCCAGCGCGCCCGATGAACCTCGGGGCCACATAGGGTGGGTCTTGAACCACCGCTGCGCTGCCTGCGCCATCGCTGCCGACACGCGAGGGCGCGAGACGCGTGGCGCGCGAGCAAGCCGCGGCAGGATCGCGGCCATGGTGGGTCAAGACCCACCCTATGGGCTTCGCTTCGGCATAGGGTGGGTCTTGACCCACCGCTGCGCAGCCTACGCCGTCGCTGCCGATACGCGATGGCGCGAGACGCGTGGCGCGCGAGCAAGCCGCGGCAGAGTCAAGGCCACGGTGGGTCGAGACCCACCCTATGGGCGTCGCTTCTGCATAGGGTGGGTCTTGACCCACCGCTGCGGTGCCTTCGCCATCGCTGCCGACACGCGATGGCGCGAGACGCGTGGCGCGTGAGCAAGCCGCGGCAGAGTCAAGGCCAGGGTGGGTCGAGACCCACCCTATGGGCGTCGCTTCTGCATAGGGTGGGTCTTGACCCACCGCTGCGGTGCCTTCGCCATCGCTGCCGACACGCGATGGCGCGAGACGCGTGGCACGCGAAGAAGGCGCGGCAGGATCGAGGCCACGGTGGGTCAAGACCCACCCTATGGGTCTCGCGAGGCGCGCGCCGTACCCCAAGGCCACGCGCAGCGGCATCAGAATCCCGATCATTCCCCACCTCCTGCAGCCGCAGGCGCGGCCGGGTGTGTCACTGGCAGCGCCGCCTGCATCGGCGTCGCCCCCGGCAGATGGAAGCCGTGACAGCCGGTGCAGGCGAGCTGCACGTTCTGGATGCCGCGCTCTTCGCTGTGGCAGTCGAGGCAGGTGTCGATGGCCGGCATCAGCACGTCGCTGCTGGCACCTGATACGGCGGCCGCGTGGCAATCCAGACAGGTGGCGTCGTCCTGCGCCAAGGTGTCGCGACGCGTGAGGTGGGCGACGTGGTCGAAGCGCGCCATCGGGTGGAAGTCCGCCACCAGCTTGACCGGCAGGATCTGCCAGCGCTCGTAGACGCTGCGCTCGGGATGCACGGTGACTTCGTGGCAGGTGACGCAGCCCGAGCGGGTGAACTGGTTGTGGGCCTCGATCTCGGCGCGCGCGCGTCCGCACGCAAGGATGCCCTCGGGGCAGGGATCGCGCTCGGCCAGGGCCGGGCGGCGACGGTTGCGCTGGCCGACCTCGATGGTCTTGGCGGTGTCCGCGAACTGGCGGATGTAGTGCTCCTCCAGCGCCAGCACGGCCGCGCGCACCGCCGCATGCGGCAGCTGGCGCTCGGGCTCGTCTTCGTCGAAGCCCAGGCCATGGCAGCTGCGGCAGCTGTTCTCCATGGTGATCGGCTCGAAGTGCTCGCCGTCGACGTTCAAGCGGTGGCAGTCGACGCAGCCCAGGGCGCGGTCGCCCTCGCCGCGCACGTAGACGCGCTTGGGATCGAGGTGAACATCGTGCGGGAACTTCAGGTTCGAGCTCTCGCGCGGCGGCAGCGCGGGCTCGGAGCGGATGCGCTCGGTCGACCAGGTCGAGGCCGCGGCGTCGAAGCGCAGCAGGCTCAAGCGGAACGACGGGTGTGCATCGGCCCGGAACGCTGTCACCGCCTGCGCGAAGGCCTGCTCCGCGCGGGCCATGCCGCGGTGCGTGGCGACCTCGGGCAAGGCTTGATGGCAATCCACGCAGAGGGCGGTGTCCTCGCGCACCAGCATCGCGGGCTCGTTGTGCTCCTTGTGGCAGCCGGCACAGTGGGCGTCTTCGAGTTTCGGCACGGTCAGTGCGGCCAGATCGACATGGCCGGGCAGGTTCGTATGGCAGTCGAGGCAGCCGCGGTCGGGCGTGGTCTCGAACAGGCGCAGGTGGCAGGCATTGCAGTCGACGTCGATTTCCAGCGTGTGGTGCGCATTGGCCAGAGGCCCGCTCGACCACACCGCATCCGACAGCAGGGGCGCATGCGCGCGCAGCCAGCCGCCCAGGGCCGGGTTGAAGTAGCCCGCCAGCGGCAGCGCCAGCAGCACAAGGGCGAACAGCGCCGAGGCCCAGGCCAGTCGGCGCATCGGCAGGCGGGTCTGCTTGAGTTCGATCTGGAAATGCGTGGCCGGCCCAAAGGCCTGGTCCTGCTCGACCTGGGTGAGCTGCAGGGCGCCATTGAAGCCCGCGGGCGGCTCGATGACCCGCAGCTGCTGGGCGCCGATGTCGATCGACTCGCCGGGGCTGAGCACCACACGCTGCAGGCTTTCACCCTCGCGCTGCAACCGCGACGCGCCCACACAGCGCAAGGAAAAGCGACCGCCGCCCAGCGGCTTGATCGTCAGGTGCCGGGCCGCGATCGACGGATCATGCAGGGGCAGGGTCTGGTCATTGCGGTGGCCGAGCGTGATCAGACCGCCCTCATGGCTGGCCTCGACGAGGGTCTCGGCGCCCTTGCGATCGCGGTATACCCGGCGCAGCAGGATCAGCACGGCGGCCTACCAGTACAGAAAAACGACGAGGATGTGCACCAGCAGCGCCGCGATCAGGCCGATGGTGAGCGGGATATGCAGGTACAGCCACAGCTGCAGTCGCGCCTGCAGGGCCACGCTGACGCGCAGCACCGCCAGCGCACGCGCGCGCTGCGCTGCAAGGCCCAGCAGGCCTTGAAGCGCAGCCGCCTCATCACGCTTGCGCGCCTGCGGGACGCGAGCAGCGAGGTAGTCCAGCAACGGCTGCTGGAAGCGGTTGGAACAGGTGCGCGAGCCCGCCGGCTGCACGGTGGGATCGAGCATGCGCGAGTGATCGCGACCGAGCACCTGGGCCAGCACGCCGCCGCCCAGCGTGGTGCGGTCGATCGCGCTTTCGACCACAGCCAGCGTGGTGGCATCGGCCTGCTGGGCGGCGCGGCGCATTTCGTCGTCGATGCGGTTGAGCGCGGTCAGCCAGTCCTCGCGGCGGCGCCCGGCATGCACCTCCGCGAGACGCCGCGGCAGGCGCAGATAGGCGTAGAGGCCATAGACCCCGCTGGCAATCACCACGCACATCAGCACGTAAGCCAGGCTGTGCACATTCCAGCCGATCTGGAACGCACTGTGCAGCGTCGCCACCACCACCAGCGCCAAGCCGAACATCACGTGTGCGGCGACCCAGCTCTGCACTGAACCAAGCGTGCTGCGGTAGCTGCGCTTGCGCAGCCCAAGCAGGGCCAGCCACAGGATCAGCAGGGCACCAACGGTGCCGAGCACATAGCCCTGCCAACTGCCGCCGTTCGGCGGCAGGCTTGCCGGCTGGGACACGTACAGTGCGATCGCGGCGACGCACAGGACGCTCGCCCAGGCCGCGTAGCGTCGCGCTTGAGACCCGAGAAAACTGGCGCTGGACTCAGCCATGCAGGCGCTTCTCGACCAGTGCGGCAAAGCCCGCGGGTGAGGTACGAACCGCGGCCCCGGTGGGGCAAGCGCGCACGCAGGCGGGGCCACCATCGATGCCTTGGCAGGCGTCGCATTTGACCGCCTTCCTGCCGGCGGCCTTGTCCGGCGCGGCCCCCTTGTCCTCGCCCGGCCCGTGCCCCGTGGCGAACAGCAGCCAGCTGAGCAGGCCGGGCTTCTCGGGGGCTGCGTACTCCATGCGGATCACGCCGTAGGGGCAGTGGGTCTGGCAGTTGCCGCAGCCGATGCAGCGATCATCGATGAAGACCTCGCCGCCGATCGCGCGGTGGATCGAATCGGTCGGGCAGTCCTTCATGCAGTGCGGGTGCTCGCAGTGCCGGCAGGAGATCGGCACCTGCACCGCCGCATGCGAGCGCCCACGGTGGCGATCCAAGCGCGACAGCCCGCCGTGGGTTTCGGCGCAGGCCTTCTCGCAGTTGTCGCAGCCCACGCACAGCGACTCGTCGATCAGCAGGGCATTGGTCGCCTCGCCGAGGCCTTCGGCCATCAGGAAGGACACCAGCTCGCCGCCCTCGGGCAGCGCTTCCAGCACCGAGAAGTTGCGCAGCTGCTGGCTGGTCGCCGACTGCAGGGCGCCGACCCGCTGCGGATCTTTCTTGAGCAGCTCCAGAAACTCGGCGCGG
The DNA here is from genome assembly GCA_046318115.1 of Lysobacterales bacterium. Lineage (GTDB taxonomy): Bacteria > Pseudomonadota > Gammaproteobacteria > Xanthomonadales > Xanthomonadaceae > Aquimonas. The sequence goes on from JBKCVA010000059.1 coordinate 20,403, forward strand.
CCGAGCTGGATGGTCTCGGTGCGCACCGCCGCGCGCGCGGTCTCGCGGCGCAGCGGATCGCCCATCAAGGCCATCTGTCCGCAGAGCTGGCCGCTCTGTGCATGCCCAACCAGGCCGCCGCCGCGGGTCAGCGCGATGGTGCCGCTGCGCACCAGATGCAGGCAGTCGCCGCCCTCGCCTTCGCTGTAAAGCAGCTCGCCGGCGGCGAAGCTGCGCACCTTGGCGGCCTGCGCGATCGAGCGCAGTTCGGCCACCGGCAAGGAAGGCGCGAACTGGCCCTGCAGGGCGCGCACGATGAAGATCCAGTCGACGCCGGCACGTACTTCGTCGTTCGAGTTCAGCAACTTCACCATCGTGCGTCGAGGCGTCTCGATCAGGAGGGTGTCGGCACCGATGAAGGCGTCGCCGCTGCGCGGCCGCCCGGAGATCAGGCTCATCTCGCCGAAGAACTGGCCCGGTTTGAGGGTCAGCTCGTCGCTGCTGCCGGCATGGCGGAGACGCACCTCGCCCTCCAGCACGGTGTAGAAACCATTGCTGTAGTCGCCGCTGCGGAACAGCACGCTGCCGGCTTCCAGCACTTCGGTGGCGCGCGGCTCCGGCGGCTCGGCGAGATCGCTTTCGCCCGGCGTCTCGCCGGCGCGGCGCATCTGTTCCAGCTGGGCCTCGCGCCGGGCGCGCTGTTCGGCACGGCGCGCAGCCACGCCCTTGTCCACCTGTGCGCGCGCCGCACGCACGCTGTCGACGTCGCCAAAACTGACAATCAGACGGCTCTCGATCAGCAGCTCGCGGAAGGCCAGCGCGTTCATGCGCCGGAACATCGGTACCCGCTGCTGGTAGAGGGTGAGGATCTCTTCGACCTCGGCCACATAGGGCAGGCCCGCGAACTGCAGGGCGAGCAGCACATGGTCGACCGGGCGCACGGCGCGGCCGAGGATGCTGTCGACCACGTCCTGGCCCTGGTTCATGGCCTGCTTGATCAGCGGAAAGCCGGCCAGCGAGCCGATCACGTACAGGCCCGGCACGCTGCTCTGGTACTGCGCGTCCAGCGTCGGCAGGGCGTCGGGGCGCTCGCTGGGAAAAGCGATGCCGCAGGCTTCGAGGAACTTGCGTGGCGGCGTGCCACCCAGCCGCGCCAGCACCTTGTGGCAGGCGATGCGGCGCTGGCCCTCGGGCGTGTTCAACACGATCGCGCCGAGGCCGTCCGCGCCGGCGGGCTCGATGCGCTCGGCAGTGGCGCGGTAGTGGCAATGGAAATCCAGACTGCGGTCGTTGATCGCGCGCAGCACCGCGTTGAGGTTGCCCTCCTTGGCGCGCGAAAACTCCTCGCGGCGGTTGACGATGTGCACGGCGTTGTGACGCGACAGCCCCAGCGCATTCTCGATCGCCGAATCGCCCGCGCCGACCACCACGAGGGTCTCGCCGCGCCAGGCTTCGGGATCATCCAGCTGGTAGTGGACCAGCCCGCAGTCCTCGCCCGGCGCACCGATACGGTTGGGCTGTCCTTCGAGGCCGATCGCCAGCACCACATGTTCGGCGCCAACCGTGCTGCCGTCTTTCAAGCGGATCTCGAAGGCGCCGCGTTGGCCGTGGATGGCCGTCACTTCGGCCCGGTAGCGCACGTGGATGCCCAGGCGCTCGATGCCCTGCGCCCAAGCCGCCAGCACGGCCTCGCGCGTGCCCGCGCGGAAGCGCAGGGGGCTGCGCAGGTCGAGAAAGCCGGGCTCGGCCATCACGAACTTGCCCTTCTGGTAGCGCTGAATGGTGCGCGCGTGCGCGTCTGACGCCTCCAGCAGGACATGGCTGGGCGGTTGACCGGGCCTCTCGGCGGCGTCGATTTCAGCCGCGCGCGCAGCCGCGCTCAGTCCCGCCGGACCGGAGCCGATGATGACGATGCGATAGCTGGCGTGCGGGTGGCCCGGTCCGGGTTCACCATTCATCCGACACCCCCGTGACGGACGCGGCTTGCGTGAACGCAAAGTAGGCGCGGCGTGGAAGACATGTCAACGCATTCCGCGCGGCGGTCGGTTCTTCCACACCAGCGCACGAAGCTGACACCGCAGGACAGGCTCGCCCCCCGCTACCATGCCGGCCATGACACGCTTTCCCGACCGCCCTGCCCCCGCACCGCCCAGGACCTATCTGGTCGGCGGCGCCGTCCGCGACCAGCTGCTCGACCTGCCCGTCGGCGACTGCGACTGGGTGGTGGTCGGCAGCTCCCCGGCGGCGATGGAAGCTCTGGGCTTCCGCGCGGTCGGCGCCGATTTCCCCGTGTTCCTGCACCCCGTCACCGGCGAGGAGTACGCGCTGGCGCGCACCGAGCGCAAATCCGGGCGCGGCTACCGCGGCTTCGTCGTCGATGCCGACCCCTCGGTCACGCTGGACGAGGACCTGCAGCGCCGCGACCTCACGATCAACGCCATCGCGCTGGCGCCCGACGGTCGCCTGATCGACCCCTGGGGCGGCCGCGCGGACATCGAAGCGCGCGTGCTGCGCCATGTGTCGCCCGCCTTCGCCGAAGACCCGGTGCGGATACTGCGAGTGGCGCGCTTCGCCGCGCGCTTCGCACCCTTGGGCTTCCACGTCGCCGACGAGACGCTGGCGCTGATGCGTCAGATGGTCGATGCAGGCGAGGTCGACCATCTGGTGCCGGAGCGCGTCTGGAAGGAGCTGTCGCGCGCCCTCGCCGAGCCCGCGCCGCAGGCGATGCTGCGCGTGCTGCGCGAATGCGGCGCGCTGGCCCGGCTGCTGCCTGAAGTCGATGCCCTGTACGGCGTGCCGCAGCGCCCGGAGTACCACCCGGAAGTCGACACCGGCCTGCACATTGAGCTCTGCCTGGAGCAGTCCGCCCGATTCAAGAAGGGCGATGCGCAGATCACTTTCGCCGTGCTGGTGCACGACCTCGGCAAGGCGCTGACGCCCGGCGATGAACTGCCCAAACACATCGCCCACGAGCAGCGCGGGCTTGAGCCGATCCGCGCCGTGTGCGAACGGCTGCGCGTCCCCTCCGACGCCCGCGACCTCGCCCTGCACGCCTGCCGCGAGCACTTGAATGTGCATCGTCTGCACGAGATGCGCGCCGCCAGCATCGAGGCCCTGATCCAGCGCTGCGACGGCTACCGTCGACCCGAACGCATCGCCCAGATCGGCTGGGTCTGCGAGATCGACAAGCGTGGCCGCGCCGGCCTTGCCGACCAGCCCTACCCCAATCGCGAACTGCTCGAACGCTGCCACCGCGCCGCACTGACCGTGCAGGCGCGTGACCTCGACCTGTCAGGGCTCAAGGGCCCCGAGGTGGGCGAGGCGCTGAAGCGCGCGCGCATCGAAGCGGTGAAGCAGGAATTGGGGATTGGGGATCAGGGATTGGGCTAGAGCAGCGCAACCCGGATCGCCCCTGACAGCGTTTGCACAGCGGCGACATGCTCAACCCTACGCGACGCCCTTCGATGGATGCACCGCCCTGGCCCTCGCTTCGGACAGCCTCGGCGAATCCCGAATCCCCAATCCCCAATCCCCGCTCTACCCCGGCATCCACAGCCGCTCAAGCTGCGGAAAGCACCAGGCTTCAGGCGACTCGATACCGGCGATGCGATCGGCGCAGTTGGGCGAGGCCAAATCGAGGTCGCGGATGAACACCGGCTCGCGCTTCTTGGCGTTGTAGAAGATCCGCACCTTCGGGGTGAGCAGGGAGTCGTCGTTCTGCTCGGTGACTACCGCCAGAAGGTCGGACTGGAGGCGCACCAGCGCGCCGACGGGATAGATGCCGATCGACTTGACGAAGGCATTGAACACCTGCGGATCGAAGTGGCCCTTCCAGGCGGCCATGCGGCGCACCGATTCGGCCGGGCTCCAGGCCTTCTTGTACGGGCGGTTGGAGCTGATCGCGTCGTAGACATCACAGACTGCGCCCATGCGCGACAGCAGCTCGATGCCCTCACCCGCCTGACCGTGCGGATAGCCGGTGCCGTCAAACTTCTCATGGTGGTGCAGGGCGATTTCCAGCGCGGCCGCCGAAGCACCTCCGCCCTCCCTGAGCATCTCGTAGCCGCGCACCGGGTGCGCCTTCATGATCCGGAACTCGTCGTCGGTGAGTGCGCCCGGCTTGTTGAGCACCTGCAGCGGCATGGCCGCCTTGCCGATGTCGTGCAGCATTCCGCCGATGCCGGCCTCGCGGATCTGCTCGGCGGGCAGCCGCAGCTGGCGCGCCAGCGCGATCATCAGCGCACACACGGCAACCGAGTGCAGGTAGGTGTAGTCGTCGTGGCGCTTCAGACGCGCGACGCTGATCAAGGCATCGGGGTGTCGCGTCACCGAGGCGCTGATCTCCTCGACCAGAGGCTCGACCGCGGATGGACTGACGGCCCTGCCCATCCGGGCCTCGCTGAACAGCTCGACCATCTTGTCCTTGGCCGCCATGCAGAGCTTCTGCGCCGACTGCAGTTCGGCGTCCATCGCGCGCTGGGCGCGACGGGTGGCGGCCGGCGTGCCGGTAGAGGTCGGGGCCGCGACAGGCATTGCCTCGACCGGCGCGGATGGCGCTTCGGGGGCGAGCGGCTCCGGTTCGTCAGCGACGACGGGCTCGGGTGCCTCTTCGACAGCGTCGGGTCCGGGTTCGGGCTCGCTGTCGGGTTCGGGTACGGAGTGGGCGTCCACCGCCTCGGCAAGCGCGTCCTCAGTCTCGGCCCCGTCGTCCGACTCCGGGGGCGGCCAGTCGGGGCAGTCCAGGCCGCGCTCGCTGTCGATCAGGATTTCCGCCACGCCGCCACGGCGCAGCACGTCGACTTCCTGCGCGGTCAGCAGAAAGGAGTGCCGGACGAACACGGGATGGGTCCCGTCGCCGCCGAGGCGATGGAACCACATGCCCGGGCGGGCGAGACGGATGGGAATGGCCTTGATCATGGCCGGGCGGCGCACCTGGGGACAGGACAGCATCGGCCCTTATGCAAGTGGCGCGCCGCCCGCCCCACCCGGGTCGCGGCGCGATTCCGTCAGCAGGCCGCGCAGCGGGGAACACCCCGCCAGAAGGCCGATACCGGCGCCCAGGCCATTGGCCAGTCCATCCACCAGATCGAAGCTGCGCACACCGCCCGCGCCCTGCAGGAACTCCAGCGCCAGCCCGAAGGCCGACAGCGCGACCGCCGCCGCCATGAATCCGCCGACCCGCCGCAGCAGCGGCACGCAGGCAAAGCCGGCCACGGCGTAGCCGAGGCCATGCCAGAGTTTGTCGAAGCGGCCCGGGTCTAGCGGCAGCTCGGGTGGCGGCAGCAGGGAAAGCAGCGCGATCAGGCCGAGATACAGCGCCAGCCCCACCATCCACAGCTGCCGCAGCCGCGAGCGGTGCACCACCACGAATGTGAGCGCGCTCACAGCCGGTGACTCAGGTCGCCGAAAGCGAACTGCGCCTCGCAGTCGACGCCACGCGAGAGCCCCATCACCTGGAAGCGCTCGCCCATTTCCGAGGGCAGGATCAAGCGCTTCGACTCCAGCGCCAGACGGTGCTGGCTCAGGGGATCGCTGGTGCCGGCCTCGACGTGCTGTTGCAGGCCGTTGTTGAGCAGGAAGGCGGCCTGGCTGCAGTAGCCCGCCAGCTCGAAGCCAGCGTGCTGACCGGCCTCGGCCAGCGCGGTGAAGTCGACCGAGGCGGTGATGTCGGTCAGTCCCGGCAGGTGGAAGGGATCGGCATGCACGCGATGACGGTAGTGGCACAACAAGGTGCCGTCCGAGCGCTCGGGCAGGTAGAACTCCGAACGCGGATAGCCGTAGTCGACGAACAGGGCTAGGCCCTCGGCCAGCGACGCGCACACCGCGTCCAGCCAGTACGGCAGCTGCGGCAGCAGCTCGCTGGTGTAGCCCTCGCCGAAGCCGCGGCCCAGACTGCGCTCCACGTGCCGCACGGCGCCGCCGGTGAGCATGTCCGCAGGGCGCTCACAGAAGCGCAGGCCGCTCTCCGCGCGCTCGACGTGCTGCTCCATCACCTCGCCGGCGCGCAGCACGAAGCGCGAGGCGGGCAATGCATCCAGCACCTCGTTGGCGAACAGGACGCCGACCCAGTCGTCCTCGGGCAGGCGATCCAGCCAGCGCAGACGAGCAAAAATCTCAGCCGGCAGTTCGGCCTCAAGCCGCTGGCGCTGGCGTTCGCGCAGGTCGGCGCTGGGCTCCAGGATGCGGTACTCGGCCGGCAGCGCATCGCGCGCGGCGAGTGCAGGCAGCGCCTGCAGTGCGAACGCACCGCTGCCGCCGCCCAGTTCGAAGAAACAGCCTGCGCCGCGATAGCGACGGAGCACCGGCGCCGTGGCCTCGGCCACGCAGGCGGCAAACAGGCCGCCCAACTCGGGCGCGGTGATGAAGTCACCGGCCGCGCCGAACTTGGTCGCGCCGGCGCTGTAGTAGCCCAGCCCCGGGGCATACAGGGCCAACTCCATGTAGCGCGAGAACGGAATCGCGCCGCCACTGCGCGCGATCTCGGCAAGGATCAGCGCGCGCAAACGGTCGCTGTGGGCCTGCGCCTCAGGGGCGGGCGCCGGCAGGTCGAGGGGAATCATGAGCGGTCTCGTGATGGAATCTTCAGCGGCCAGCATCGACACTGCGGCCGGACCGCACGAAGGATACCCCGATGTCTGCCCCCCCCTCAGGCGCGCCGATCGCGCTGATCACTGGCGCTGCGCGCCGCGTTGGCGCCGTGATCGCGCGTCGCCTGCACGCCGAAGGCTATTGCCTCGCCCTGCACTACCGCAGTTCGACCGATGAGATGCTGGCGCTTGAACAGGAACTGGAGGCCGCACGGCCCGGCAGCGTGCTGGCGATCCGCGCCGAACTGGCCGACCCCGGCGCCGACGCGGTGCTGGTGTCGTCCACGCTGGCACGCTTCGGTCGGCTGGATGCACTGATCAACAACGCATCGAGCTTCTATCGCACGCCGATTGGCGACACCGGCCAGGACGACTGGGACCAGCTGTTCGCCAGCAACGCGCGCGCCCCCTTCTTCCTGAGCCAGGCGGCCGCGCCGCATTTGCGCGCGACGCGCGGCTGTATCGTCAATCTGGTGGACGTCTACGCCGAACGCCCGCTGGCGGAGCACACCGTCTACTGCATGGCCAAGGCGGCCCTGCTGATGATGACCCTCTCGCTGGCCAAGGAACTCGGCCCCGAAGTGCGCGTCAACGCGGTCGCACCGGGCGCGGTGCTGTGGCCGGAGAGCGGCAAGCCCAGCGCCGAGCAACAGATCCTGCTCGACAAGACCACGCTGAAGCGGCCCGGCCGCCCAGAGGACGTGGCCGAAGCCATCGCCTACCTGCTGCGCGCCGAGTACACCAGCGGCCAGGTGCTGCGCGTGGATGGTGGGCGGGCGGTGAATATGTGAGAGCGGGGATTGGGGATTCGGGATTCGACCGCCGGTTCCGAGCGTGGCGCGACCTCGAATGCCCGAGCATCATTCACCCATAGGGTGGGTCTCGACCCACCATGAACTCCACGCTCGCCCCGGTCACCCGATCGCCAGACGCATCGGGTGAGTCTTGACCCACCACAAGCCCCACACTCGCCCGCGTTTCGCTCGGGCGATACGGCAGCTGCCGCTTTGCCGCGACAGCCGCCGTTTCAACAGGGTCTGGGGGAACCGACCGTCGGTCGATTCCCGATTCCAGGCGCCCTTACTTGCGGCCGTCCAGAATCTCATCCGCCAGGTGGTTCGCGTCGTACACCTTGCGCAGGGCTTCGATCATGGCCGCCGAATGCACGCTCACCGAACGGTTGATGCGGGCGTCGTACCAGAAGGCGCCGCCGAGGCTGTGGATGTTGCCGTCGAACACCAGGCCCACCACCTCGGCCTTGGCATTGATCACCGGGCTGCCCGAATTGCCGCCGATGATGTCGTTGGTGCTGACGAAGTTCATCGGCAGGTCGAGGTTCAGCTTCTCGCGCGAGCTCTCCCAACTCGGCGCCAGCTTGTACGGATCAGAACCCGTCGCACGCTCATACAGGCCGCGGATGTAAGTCATCGAGGGCACGGTCTGACCGCCCCACTCCCAGCCCTGCACCGCGCCGTAGGACAGGCGCAGGCTGAAGGTGGCATCGGGGTAGACGCCGGTGCCGAGCTGGGCAAAGCGCGCGCGGGCGATCTTTTCGGCGGCCTGCTGGGTCACCGCCTGCACCTCCCGCTCGTAGCGTGCGCGCAGCTCGCGGGCCGCAGGATCCACCGCGCGTGCCAGCGCGATCATCGGGTCGTCCGATTTGGCGATGGCATCGGCGCCGCCTTCCCACAGGGCGCGGCGAACGGCGACATCGCCGAGTTTGGTTCCGCGAATCACCCGCTCGGCCAGCTGCTGCGGACTATCTTTGCCCAGCACCTGGCGCACCACCGGATGATCGGCGCCCAGCTCCTCGCGCAGCTTGGACAGGCTCCAGCCGAGCTTGACGATTTCGAAGTCGGGGTAGAGCGGACGCTCGGCGAACAGGCCCTGCTCGACGCGCGGCAGGCCGGCCTCGCCGAATTCGCGCAGGCGATCAGCGTTCGGCTTGGCGCGCTCGTCGGCGCCACGCACCAAAGTGCGTGCCAGGCCGAAGTAGCCCGTGCGGAAAGCACCGGCGCCTTCGAGCATGCCGTAGGCGGTTTCGATCTCGCGCGACACGCGAGTGGCCTCGGCGATCGCCGACCACGGGTCGCCAATCTCCTCGCTGAGCTTGGGATCAGCAGCGACGAAGGCCTTGAGCGATTCCTCGTCCTTGCGCTTGGCCTCGAACACCGCCGGATCGTTGAGCGTGCTCTGGCGGCCGCGCAGGGCCTTGAAGCTGTTCTCGACGCCGAACAGGTCGTTCTGCGCCTGCCGCGCCTGTTCTTCGCCGAGAGCACCAAACTGCAGCAGCACGCCGCGCATCTCGGCCAGGCTGAGCAGACGCTCGATCAGGGACTTGTCGCGCAGCGCCTCGAGCTGGGCCACGGTGAGCAGGCGCTGGGTCGAACCGGGATGGCCGGTGATCATCACCAGCTCGCCTTCCGCCGCCCCTTCCGGGTTCAGCGGGAAGAAGTCTTCCAGCTCGACCGGCTTGCCGTCTTCGTAGACGCGCAGCAGGCCCATGTCGAGGTTGTAGCGCGGGAAGTTGAAGTTGTCGGGGTCGCCACCGAAGAAGCCGGCCGCGAACTCCGGAGCGAAGGCCAGACGGACATCCTGGAAGCGCGTGTAGCGGTAGAGATGCTGCACGCCGCCTTGGTAGAGGTCGACCACATCGCAGCGCACGGTGTTGCGGTCCTCGCCCGCACACTCGGACTCGATCGCCGACTGCGCGGCGCGCTTGGCGTTGGCGAAGGCTTCACCCGACAGGCCCTTGGTGGCTTCGCTGATGCGACCGCTGACGTCGCTGATCGACTCCAGCCGGTTGATCTCGAAGTTCGGACACTGGCGCTCCTCGGCGCGGGTCTTGGCCAGAAAGCCGTCGCGCATCAGGTCCTGGTCGGCGCTGGAAAGATCGCCGATGCAGCCGACGATGCAGTGGTGGTTGGTCAGCACCAGGCCATCGCCCGAAATGAAGCTGCCCGAGCAGCCGCCAGCGAGTCGCACTGACGAGCGCATGACCTTCTGCACCCAGGCGTCGGTCGGGGTGAAGCCGAACTCGGCCTGCATCTGCGCTTTCGGCAGGTTGTCGAGGGTCCACATGCCTTCGGCGGCAAAGGAGGGCGAGGCGATCGCGAGCGCGATGCTGGCGGCGATAAGGCGCATGGGGGCTCCGCAGCGTGGGTGGAAGCCCGCGATTGTAGGCCGGTGAAGACGCCGCGAATGTGCCGGAAGATTCCGCCCGTCTGCACCCGGACGGCGGCATGCCCGGCTCAGAGCGTGTGAAAAAACCCAGACGCCGTAGCGAGGTCGTCTCTGGGCGTTCGTGGCAAAGCGCGGCACGTGAATTCAAGGGCGTTTGGCGAGCGAGTGACCGCGGAGTTCGCGGAGCACACTGCCGCCACGGACGTCCAGAGGCGGCCGCAGTAGGCGCGTGGTTCTCACATGCTCTCAGCGAGACTCGCCGGCGCGGGCTGCGGCCTGCTCCTCGGGCAGCGGCTGCTTCTGCAGGCGGATCAGCGACCAGGCCGCGAGGCCCAGGCCCGCCGCCAGGGCCGCTCCGGTCAGAAACACCGCAGTGGAGCCGAGCGTAGCCAGGCCCTTGTGCAACCAGACGAAAGTGAGGTCACCAGCACGATAGATCACCGTGTCGATGACGGCCTTGGCCTTGTAGCGCGACTCACGGTCGACGCGGGTGTAGACGGTCTCGCGCGCCGGCTTGGCCAGCGAGAATTCACCCGCTCGGGTCGCTACCTGCACGATCGCAACAAGCAGGGGAAGCGGCGCGGCGGCCAAGAGGCAGTAACCGAGGAAGATCGCGCCGGCGGGAATCAGCAGCAGTGGCCCGATGCCATAGCGCACCAGCAGGACGCGGGTCAGAAACACCTGTACCAGAATCGTGGTGAGATTGATCGCGAGGTCCAAGGTCGCGAAGTAACTCGTGCGCGCTTCCGGAGTGGCGAAATAGGTGCGCGCGATCGCTGCCTGCTCGTTGTACAGCAGGGTGCCGACGCCGACCCCGAAGAACAGCAGGGCCGCCATGGCCCGCAGCACCGGCCGCTCCCAGACCAGGCGCAGGCCGGCGAGGATCGAGCCGCCCATGGCCTCTTCGCCCGAGCGCGTGCCGTCCTCGATCTCACGGCGGCGCGCATAGGGCGCGAGTCGGACGATGCAGTAGAGGCACAGGCCAATGAGTGCGGCGGAGACAAGCAGCAGGTTGGCGACGCCGACGCTCTCGACCAGCGCTTTGGTGATGCTCGGGCCCGAAATCGCACCTGCGGTTCCGCCGACGCCGATGTAGCCATACAGCCGGCGGGCCTCGATGTTGCGGAACACGTCCGCCATGTAGCTCCAGAACACGCTGACGGCGAACAGGTTGAACACCGCCACCCAGATGAAGAACACCGTGTTCTTCCAAGCGAATTCCTGGTTGAACACCCACCAGAAGCCCACCAGGCAGGCAATGAAAAACAGATAGACCACGGGCAGGAACACACGCCGCGCGTAGCGGCTGACGATGGCGCCATACACCGGCTGCAGCAGCAGCATGGAGATGAAAGTCCCGGTGAACAGCAGCTGCAGGTTCTGGGTGCTGCCCATCGCGTCGCGCACCGGCCGCAGGATGTAGTAGCCGGTCAGCAGAAAGAAGAAGTACAGCGCCGCCCACAGCAGCGGCGGAAAGTCGCGCAGCGCATCGCGCAGGCCGGCGAGCTTGCCAAGACTGGCACCGGCGTCGTCGCGTGCGCTCTGGGCGGACTTCACGGAAGGGGCAGGCTGGCTCAAGCGGGTCTCTACGGTGCTCGCCGCGGCGACGGCGCGCGCACCTTAGCCCATCAACCGCGTGCCTGCGACCATGGCCGAGCTTTGCGGCTTCCGCAACGCGGATCGAGTCTTTGCTCTAGGCATGGGGTCTAGGGTCCGGGCAGTCTTCAAAAACCCCGCAAACCCGCGCTGCGCCTCGCTGCAGCGCAACATCAGGCGTCCTCATGTACGACTACATCATCGTCGGCGCCGGCTCCGCCGGCTGCGTGCTGGCGAACCGGCTTTCCGCAGATCGCGACTGCAAGGTGCTGCTGCTCGAAGCCGGCCCGCGCGACTGGCACCCCTTCATCCACATGCCGGCCGGCATCGCCAAGCTGGTGGGCAAGAAGAACGCCAACTGGGACTACTACACCGAGCCCGAAGCGCAGCTCGTCGGACGCCGCCTGTGGTGGCCGCGCGGGCGCGTGCTGGGCGGCTCCAGCTCGATCAACGCGATGTGCTACACCCGCGGCGATGCACGCGACTACGACGAATGGGAGCAGCAGGGCGCGCGCGGCTGGAACTGGCAGAGCACCCTGCCCGCCTTCCGCAAGGCTGAAGGCAACGCGCGCGGCGCATCGGCCTTCCATGGCGGGGAGGGGCCGCTCTGCGTGAGCGATCACATCCACACCAATCCGCTGTCGGATGTCTTCCTCGACGCCGCCCTGCAGGCCGGCCACAGTCGAACAGATGACTTCAACGGCGCCCGCCAGGACGGCTTCGGCTACTACCAGGTCACGCAGAAGAACGGCGCGCGCTGCTCAACGGCGGTGGCCTATCTCAACCCGGTGCGCGACCGTCCGAACCTGACCATCGTCACCGGCGCGCAGGTCCAGGGCCTGATGTTCGAAGGTCGCCGCGCCGTGGGCCTGCGCTACCTGCAGGGCTCAAGCCCGCGCGAGGCGCGCGCCCAGCGCGAGGTGATCCTCTGCGGCGGCGCGCTCAACTCACCGCAACTGCTGATGCTTTCGGGCATCGGCCCGGCCGCGCAGCTGCGCCGGCAGGGCATCGAAGTGCGCGTGGACGCGCCCGGCGTCGGTGCCAACCTGCAGGACCATCTGGACATCTGCACACTCACCCAGGCCAGCAACGACCTGAGCTACGACACGCTCTCGGACATCGCGGTGGCATGGCAGTACTACCTGTTCCGCAAAGGGCCCGGCACCAGCAATGTCGCCGAGGCCGGCGGCTTCCTGCGCTCGCGGCTGGCTGAGGACGAACGGCCGGACATCCAGTTCCACTTCGTGCCGGCGCTGCTCGACGATCACGGCCGCAATCGCCTGAAGGGCAGCGGCTACACCGTGCACGCCTGCTTCCTGCGGCCGAAGAGCCGCGGCCACCTGGAACTCGCATCGGCCAATCCGCGGGACAAGATCCGCATCCACGCCAATTACCTGAGCGACGCCGCGGGCTTCGATCTCAGGGTGATGGTCGAGTGCGTCAAGCTCTCACGCGATATCCTGGCGCAGGCAGCCTTCAAGCCGCACCGCAAGCATGAGCTGATGCCGGGCGAAGCCGTGCGGGACGAGGCCGGCATCATCGACTTCATCCGCCGCAAGGCCGAGACCATCTACCACCCCGTCGGCACCTGCCGCATGGGCGAGGACGCGGAGGCCGTGGTCGATTCCGAACTGCGGGTGCGCGGCGTGGACGCCCTGCGCGTGGTGGATGCTTCGGTGATGCCCACGCTTGTGGGCGGGAACACGAATGCGCCGACGGTGATGATTGCTGAACGCGCAGCGGACTTCATCGCGGGGCGATGAAGGCGGGGATTGGGGATTGGGGATTGGGGATTCAAGGCTCGCAGGCCCGAGCCAGCGCCTTCTCACCCGGTGCGGTAGTGCGCTGCGCGAACGCTGCCGCGCTCGGACGGCACCACCGTCGGTCAATCCCCAATCCCCAATCCCCGCTCTCAAGCCACCGGCGGCAGCGGGCACCGCAGGTACGCACACACCGTCCGCAGCAGCTCGGCCTCTTCGAGACTGACGCGCTGGTCATGGGTGATGGCGATGACCAGCGCCTCGACCAGCAGGCGCTTGCCAGGCGGGTCGATGCGGTCGACTGCCGGCAGCGCCTGATCGAGACGATGGCGCCAGTCCTGCGGGGGCGCATACGGCTTGGCCAACTGCGGCAGCGCCGCATGCAGGGCCGACAGATACGCGCGCCGGGCGTCGGCTTCGCTGTCGTGGCCGTGCCAGGCCAGCACGGCCAACAGGTCCGCCACCGCGTCACCGGCCTCGCTCAGCTTGGTCATGCGCTGGTGCGCCCGAGCGCGCGGATCGATGCTGTCCTCGATCTGCCGCGCCAGCAGTCGGCCGATGGCGTACTCGAACAGCTCCAGCTCGCCGTCGGCATGGATCAGAGCATCGACGGCATCCACCAGACGCTGCTGGCCCGCTCGCCCGAGATGCCGCACGGTGCCCAGCGCCAACAGCAGTACCGGCAGGCGCAGGGCCGGATGCAGCCCCCTCAGCAGAGCCGACTCGACCTGCGCCTGCTCGGCCGCGCTGCCCCCCAGAAGCCCACGCACCGCATGCAGCTGCTGGGCGCGCACTCGCTCGTCGCGATCGAGCAGCAGGCCCAGCAGCAGGGCCTGTGCGCGCTCAGGCTGCTGCAGTGCAAGATCGACTGCCGTTGGGATAGCGGCCCGTGCATCACCCGCGCGGAGGAAGTCTTTCACATCGGGCGCGCCGACCTGCTCGATCACGCGCTCGACCTGCAGCTCGACCTCACTCTCGCGCGCTGGCAAGTCACCGCGCTGGGGCTGCGCCAGACCGAGCGCGAGGTCCTCCTCCATGCCGCGCGGCGGCTCTTTCAGCCACTGCGCCTGCAGGCGCTTGAGCTCGGCCGGATTGAAACCCGGCTCCAGCGCCTTGATGCGCTCGTGCAGCGGCGGATGCGTGGCGAACAGACCGGCGAAGCCCATGCCCTCGCCGAACAGCATGTGGGCGACCTCTTCGGTCTCGGCCGAGGCCAGCTTCGAGCCGACCGGCAGGCCGCCGATCTTCTTCAAGGCACCGGCAATGCCGTGGGTCTGGCGGGTGAACTGCACGGCGGAAGCATCGGCCAGGAACTCGCGCTGGCGCGACACGCCCGCCTTGATCAGTCGGCCGAAAAACAGGCCGACATAGCCGACGACCATCAGAACCAGACCGACACCGACGATGGGCCCGGCATCGCGGCTGCGGCTGCCGCGGGTGAGTTCCAGCACGCGGGCGCCTATCACGCCCAGCGCGAGCACGCCGAACAGCACACCCATCAAGCGGATGTTGAGCCGCATATCGCCATTCAAGACGTGGCTGAACTCGTGGGCGATCACGCCCTGCAGCTCGTCGCGGTTCAAGTGCATGAGCGCACCGCGGCTGACCGCCACCGCGGCATCGGCTGGCGCATAGCCGGCAGCGAAGGCGTTGATGCCGGGCTCGTCCTCCATGACGAAAACGGCGGGCACCGGCAGCGACGAGGCGATCGCGATTTCCTCGACCACGTTGCGCAGGCGCTTGAGTTCCGGATCGCGGGTGTCCTCGGACACCTCGCGACCGCCCATCGCCCGCGCCACCGCCGCCCCGCCCCCGCGCAGACTGGCGATGCGGTACAGCGAGGCCGCCGCGATCACCAGCGCGGTGACCGCAGCAGCGAACAGCAGCAGGCCACTGAACTCGGCGAGCAGCCCGATGGGGCCGCCGACGCGCTCGAGGTCGCGCGCGTCAGCGCCCAGCCACAGCAGCAGAAACAGACCGCCGCTGACCGCAGTGATGATCGCGACCACGGCGGCGATGAACAGCAGCACCAGCCGCTTCGACTGGCTGCGGGCCTGTGCCTGGCGTTCGAAAAAATTCATGGGCGGCTTTCGGGGCAGGGATGAGAACTGGGCTGCGGGAAGGGCGTGTTGAGAAGTGAGAAGTGAGAAGTGAGAAGTGAGAAGTGAGGAGTGAGGAGTGAGCAGCGGGAGATCCACTGCAGGCCTCGACACGCCGTGGCTGCGAACTCTCGCCACTCTCTCCTCACTCATCCTCCCTCACTCGTCAGAACTGCACCTTCGGCACCTCGCGCTTGTGCGCTTCTTCTTCGCCGATGCCGAGCAGCGCCGCCTGCTGGAAGTTGAACGTGCCGGCCAGCAGGTTGGCGGGGAAGACCTCGCGCTGGTTGTTGTAGCCCATCACCGCATCGTTGAAGGCCTGGCGGGCGAAGGCGACGCGGTTCTCGGTCGAGGACAGTTCTTCGGTCAGCTGCGCCATGTTGGCGCTCGACTTCAGTTCGGGATAGGCCTCGGACAGCGCGAACAGACGACCCAGCGCGCCGCCCAGCGCGCCCTCGGCCTGGGCCAGCTGCTGCATCGCGGCCGGATCGCCGGGGTTGCCCTTGGCGGCGTTCAAGCCGCCGATCGCGCTGTTGCGCGCGCGGATTACCGCCTCCAGCGTGTCGCGCTCGTGCTGCATGTAGGCCTTCACCGTCTCGACCAGATTGGGGATCAGGTCATGTCGACGGGTGAGCTGCACGTCGATCTGGGCAAAGGCGTTGCGGTACGCATTGCGACGGGTGACGAGGCCGTTGTAGATGCCGACCCCCCATAGCACCAGGGCAATGCCGACGCCAAACACGGTCAACACGAACAGAAGCAGGATGGACATGATTCCTCCAGGGATGAACGGGGGACGCGCGTCGCGGTCGTCGACCGGATCTTGCGGGCTAGAATGCGTGCGCTTTGTCTGCCGCGCCAGCCTGGACCCGACGTGCCGCACCGACCCCACCGCATGCCCCGTGTGACATCGCGCCTCGCGCTTGGATTCGGCCTTGCCCTGGGCTGGCTGTCGACGGCAGCGAGCGCCGAGGTCAGCGCGGCGCCGACGCGCCAGCCGACCGTGGAGATTACGGCCGAGAGCGCGCGCGCCCAGCAGACAGCTCGCGCGATCGAGCGCCTCGCCGATCGCCTGGTGCGCGAATACGGAGTGGTCGGCATGGCGGTCAGCGTGGTGCACGGCGACCAGGTGCTGCTGGAGCGCGGCTTCGGTCACACCCAGGCGGGCCGCAGCGAGGATGTCGATGCCGACACCGCCTTTCGCCTCGCATCCCTGTCCAAGGCCTTCGCTGGCACCCTGGCGGGCCTGCTGGTCGAGGAAGGCGCACTGCGCTGGGACACCCGCGTGGCCGACCATCTGCCGGCCTTCGCGCTGGCGCGCGCCGACACGGCGATGGAAACCACCGCCGCCGATCTGTTGAGCCACACCGTGGGCCTCGGCTTCCACACCTTCGACCGCGAGCTGGAGGACGACCAGCCTTATCCGCTGCTCGCGCAGCGCCTGGGCGAAGCGCCGATGCTGTGCCCGGACGGCCGCTGCTATGCCTACCAGAACATCGCTTTCAGCCTGATCGGCGACCTCGCCTTTGCCGTCACGGGCGACTTCTTCACCCACCTCGTCGAGAAGAAGATCTTCCACCCGCTGGGCATGTACGGCGCGACCTATGGCCGCGAGGGCCTGGAGGGCAGCGCCCGCTGGGCGCGGCCGCACGTGATGGCGGGCGGGCGCTTCGTCGCCCTGCGCCCCAAAGAGAACTACTACCGGGTTCCGCCAGCCGCCGGCGTCAACGCCACCGCGCGCGACATGTCGCAGTGGCTGCTGGCGCAGATGGGGCGGCGTCCCGACGTGCTCTCGCCCGAACTGCTGACGGAAATCCAGAAGCCGTTGGTGGCGACCCCTTCCGAACTGCGTGCGGCTCCCTGGCGTCGCGAGCGCCTCAAGGCTGCGCACTATGGCCTCGGCTGGCGTGTCTTCGACTACGCCGGCGAAACCCTGGTCTTCCATGGCGGTGCGGTGCAAGGCTACCGCGGCCTGATCGGCTTCCTGCCGGAGCGCGGCTTCGGCATCGCGGTGCTGGTCAACTGCGAGTGCCGGCTGCAGAGCGGCCTGTTGCCCACCGCGCTTGACAGCTTCCTCGGTCTCCCGCGCAAGGACTGGATGCAGCTCGAGTCGCAGCCGCGTCGACGCCGGCGCTGAGCCGCCGCTGCATCGCGCGATGCAGTGAGAGCATGTGAGAAAACCATCCGCCTACTGCGGCTGCTTCTGGACGCTCGCCGCGACCGAGTGGTCAAGGCTGAGATGTTCGGTGTTGTCCTCGCGCCACGAAGGGCGCACCCACGGACCGAGCACGCATCTGGCTGAGCGAGCGCTTTAGGCAAGCCATGGCGTCGCCGCACAGCGACCGAACACGTCCGTAGTTGCGCAGGGCTCGCAACCACGAATCGAGGCGAGCAGAGCCTTGATCCGTCCGGCCCCGAGTGCGGCACAACGCTCCTATCCGCTGCGCTCCAAGCTTGCGTTGCCGTGCTTGCCCGGCGCGGCCATCAGCGCGAACCCGCAAGGCCGCGTGGTCGGGGCTTCAGGGCGCCCCGCAGCAACACGGGACTCGCCACATGCCTTGTCTTGAGGAGACAGCCACCCGCTGGATGCCCTGGCGCGCCCAAAAAAGAAACCCCGATGCAAGAGCGCACCGGGGTTCGATGTTCTGCCGTGAGGCGACGGCAAACGTCGCCTCACGCGAGCACGCAGCGCCTCGCTTCAGGCAGCCGGAGCAGCCGGCGGCGGAACGAGCGGAGCAGCAGGCTTCTTCGTGGCAGCCGGCTTCGTCGCAGCAGGCTTCTTCGCCGGGGCCGCCGTCTTGGCTGCCGGCTTCTTGGCGGGAGCCGCCTTCTTGGCAGCAGCCTTCTTCGCCGGTGCAGCCTTCTTGGCCACAACCTTCTTGGCAGGCGCCTTCTTGACCGCAGCCTTCTTGGCCGGAGCGGCCTTCTTGGCCGGAGCCTTCTTGGCAGCGACCTTCTTCACCGCGGCCTTCTTGGCCGGAGCAGCAGCCTTCTTGGCGGCAGCCTTCTTGGCCGGAGCAGCAGCCTTCTTCGCAGCAGCCTTCTTGGCCGGAGCAGCAGCCTTCTTCGCGGCAGCCTTCTTGGCCGGAGCGGCCTTCTTCGCAGCAGGTTTCTTGATGGCCATCGTCGGGTTCCTCGTCAGGGTTGATCGCAACTCTTGCAACACGCGTCCTGCGGCGCGGACATCCTGGTCCACCGCCACTCCACTCCCGGACACCGCGTCCGGTTCCGCGCCTGGACACCTTCCATGGCTGCCCAGCCGATCACGCGCGAGAGCCCCAGGGCCCACGCGTCCAAACACACGAAGCGAATGCCGCAGCGACCGCCGCAAGCAACGGGATGCGGGCCGGGTTCGGACCGCGGATCCGGCGACGTGCCGCATGCGGCGACGTTCCGGGCGAGCGTGTTTTCCGAAGAGAACGCGGCTCCGCCCTTTGCAGGGATTCGCAGAGAGTGCTCTGCCGGATGCCGTTTCGATGGCTCGCTCTGTTCGACGCCATGTGTTCTGTTCTTGACACGCTGCGCGAAAGCTAATCAGCGCTTTTCTAAGTGTCAACAGAGTTGTCGCACACACTGCACGCACAGCCTTCGCGCAGGCGCGATTCAAGGCGTCGAAGGCCACTTCAAAGCCGGCCTCAGCACCCTTATTCCGCTTCGATAAGTAGCAGAACCAAACGCCGAAAGCCTTGCAATGCAACGGTTTTCGTTTGCTTGAAGCGGAACTTCTCGATTCCCGCCCGCACTGCAGCGCAACTCGCCGCCAGAAGCACACTCGCTGCACTTCGATTCATGTCTGCGGCGCACTCCAATGCACGAACTGCGCAAAACTGCGCGAACTTGCGCGACGACTTCGAATCCGGAGAGGCGTCTTTGCGCGTTCAAGCAGAGCGATCGCGATGCACGCGAAGCGTGTCGTCCGCGGCGCGGGATGGAGCGCGAGGCGTCGGCCGAACCCGTCGACCCGGGGCGCGAACGCAGGGCGACTCGGTGATCAGAAACGCGAACGGGGCGCCAGGCGCCCCGTTCTTCGCAAGCCTTGCGGCCAATGGCACGACCGCCGAAGGCTTACTCCTCGAGCAGTTCGGCGTACTCGTCCGGCCCGAGCAGATCATCAAGCTGCGAAGGCTCGGAAGGCTGCAGCACGAACAGCCAGCCCTTGCCGTAAGCATCGCCGTTGATGGTCTCGGGGGCGTCGGAGAGCTCCTCGTTCACCGCCACGACGGTGCCGGAGAGCGGTGCATAGACATCGCTCGCGGCCTTGACCGACTCGACCACCGCCACGCCTTTGCCGGCCTCGACCTCATCGCCGACGCCGGGCAGCTCGACGTAGACCAGGTCACCCAGCGCAGCCTGCGCGTGGTCTGAGATGCCGACGGTGACGCGACCGTCGTCCTCCAGCCGCGCCCACTCGTGGGACTTCAGGAACTTCAGGTCGCCGGGGATCTCGCTCATGGGTCTGCTCCTTGGCAGGCGGTGGTTCGGTGTGGGGGCGATGCGAAACCGCGTCGCGGGCGGCGCGAGTTTATCAGTGGTGTCCGCTGCTTCAGATGCCGTCGCGCGGCTTGCCGTCGCGCACAAAGGGCGCCGTCACCTGGCGCACAGGCACATCGCGGCCACGGATGTCGACCGCGATCGCACCGGGTTCGCCGGACGGAACGCGTGCAAATGCGATCGCCTTGCCCAGCGTCGGCGAGAACGTGCCCGAGAGGATCTCGCCATCGCCGTTGGCGGTGCGCACGGTCTGGCCGTGGCGCAGCACGCCCTTCTCGTCCAGCACGAGGCCGATCAGCTGGCGCGGCACGCCGGCTGCTTTCTGCGCCTCCAACGCGGCGCGTCCGATGAAGTCGCGGCCCTCGTCCAGCGCAATCGTCCAGGCGAGCGCGGCTTCCCAGGGCGTGGTGTCCTCGTCCATGTCCTGACCATAGAGGTTCATGCCGGCTTCCAGACGCAGCGTGTCGCGGGCGCCCAAGCCGCAGGGCTTGACGCCAACCTCCAACAGGCGGTCCCACAGGGCTACCGCCTCGCCCTCGGGCACGATGATCTCGAAACCGTCCTCACCGGTGTAGCCGGTGCGCGCGATGAACAGGCCATCCGCCTCGACCGCGGCGAACTTGCCGACC
Source organism: Lysobacterales bacterium (assembly GCA_046318115.1). Classification (GTDB taxonomy): domain Bacteria; phylum Pseudomonadota; class Gammaproteobacteria; order Xanthomonadales; family Xanthomonadaceae; genus Aquimonas. The sequence goes on from JBKCVA010000059.1 coordinate 40,727, forward strand.
GGCTCGACCGCAGCGCGACCCGCAGCGCTCAGCAGGCCCAGCACGCGCTCGCGCGCGTTCGGCCCCTGCACCGCGACCATCGCCAACTCGGGGCGCTCGCGCACTTCGATGCCGAAGGGTTCGGCCTTGGCGTTGATCCAGGCCATGTCCTTGTCGCGGGTGGCGGCGTTCACCACCAGGCGGAAGAAGTCCTCGGCGAGGAAATAGACGATCAGGTCGTCGACCACGCCGCCGCGCGCGTTGAGCATGCAGGAGTAGAGCGCCTTGCCAGGCTTCTTCAGCTTGTCTACCGAGTTGGCCAGCAGTTGGCGCAGGAAGGCGCGGACGTTGGCGCCGTGCAGGTCGACCACGGTCATGTGGGAGACGTCGAACATCCCGGCGTCGCGACGCACCTGGTGGTGCTCCTCGATCTGCGAGCCGTAGGCGATCGGCATGTCCCAGCCGCCGAAGTCGACCATGCGGGCGCCAAGTTCACGGTGGCGGGCGTTCAACACGGTCTGCTGGCTCATGCGGGCTCCAATGCGGGGCTGGAAGAATCGGAGGGGCATTATCGAGCTTCGAACGTGCAGGTAAACCCTTCGCCGCCGTAGGGCATCCCTGCACGTATGCTCGACGCGACCCTGCCCTTGCCCGATACCTCTGCCTTGACCGACGTCACCGTGCCCGCTGCCGATCACGGCGCACTGTCCGATCCGCTGGCCGCGCTGGCGCGGCGCGCGGCGCGGGGCGATGTGCAGGCCTTCGAAGCGCTCTATCGCGCGGAGCATCGACGGATTTATGCGGCGGTGTGGCGACTGGTGGGCGGGCACGAGGCGCGCGCCGAAGAGCTCACCCAGGACGCTTTCGTCCGCGCCTGGAGATCGCTGCCGGGCTTCCGCTTTGAAGCGCCGGTCGGCGCGTGGCTGCATCGCCTTGCCGTGAACACCGCGTTGATGGATCTGCGCGCGCGCCGCGACGCGGAAGATCTCGAAGTGGACGACAACACGCTGTCGCTGCAGGCCGCGCCGCGACAGGCACAGGAGCATCAGATCGATCTGCAGGCGGCAATCCTCAAGTTGCCCTCACGCGCCCGCGCCGTGCTGGTGCTGCACGACATCGAGGGCCTGACCCACGAAGAAATCGGCGAGTCGCTGGGCATCGCGCCCGGCAGCTGCAAGGCCCATCTGCATCGCGCGCGCCAACACCTGCGACGCGCGCTGGGAGACACCGCATGAACCGTTTACCCGAACACGACGACGACCTCGGCTGGCGCGAACGGCTGCACGCAGACCCACCGACGCCCAAGCATGCGCCGGACCTGTGGCACGGCATCGCCGCGCGCATGTCCGCTCGACAACCGGACGCGTTGCACCACCCCATCGGCGCGCCGGCGGCAGCGTTGCGCTCCACGTCCTCGTCGCACCATCGACGACGTCGGACTGTCGCCCTGTCGCTGCTGGCCAACGCCTGTCTGCTGGCGGTGGTGGTGATGGGTGTGCAGGCACCGCCAGAGCCCGGCCTGGCGCCGGCGCCGATGACGAGCGCGCATCCGCTAGACACCCTGCTGCTTCGCGAGGCCGCAGCCCTCGAGCGCGAGTACGCCGCCGCCTTTGCGCAGTTCGAGGACGCGCCACTGGCCGCGGCCCTGCAGCCGGGACTGCAGGCGCTGGATGCGGAAGGCCGCCGCCTCCACGCCGCGCTGTCCGAACACCCCCAGCAGGCGCGCCTGCTCGATGAACTGCGCCGCGTGCACCAGCGCCGCCTGGATCTTCTGCGGCGCGGCATCGAACGCAATGCCTGATCGCGCCGCATGCACGCCGGGCACACGATGCCCAGACCGTTTCCCTTCCGGAGAGAACCCTTCATGTCTGCAATCCGTCCCCTGCCCTTCGCAACCCTGAGCCTGGCACTCGGCCTGCTGGCTGCCCTGCCCTGCGCTTCCGCGCAGACCCCCATCGACGAAACCCGCACCCTGTCGTCCGATGCGCGCGTGTCGGTCAGCAACATCAAGGGCAGCATCCGCATCGTCGGCGTCGAGGGCAGCACACTGCGCCTGCGCGGCCAGTTGGGCGAGAACGCAGAGCTCAAGCTTTCGGCGGACGATCCCGAGGCGGTAAGCATCGAGATCGAGTACCCCAGCAGTTCAGGTTGGGGCTGGGGCGTGTCCTCCGGGGGCGACACCGATCTGGAGATCGAGTTGCCCAACGACGCGCGGCTCGATGTGGAGGCGGTCAGTGCCAGCATCGACGTGCGCGGCGTGAGCGGCCGCAGCCTCAAGATCGGCGCCGTGAGCGGCGACGTCGACGTCCGCGACAGCGCACCGCAGCGGCTGGATCTCGAAACCGTCAGCGGCGGTCAGCGCATCCGTACGGGTGCCAGCGAGATCGATCTGGCATCGGTCAGCGGCAGCATCGAGGTCGAAGCCAACGCCGCCCTCCGCCTGCGCGCCGAAGCCGTCTCGGGCAGCGTGGACCTGCGCCTTCCGCAGCCGATCGACGAACTGCGGGTCGAAACCGTTTCCGGCGAGGTGCGTGCGAGCGCTGGCCCCAGCGCGAGCGGGCTGCTGCGCATCGAAACCCTGAGCGGCGCGCTGCGCCTTGAGCTGCCGGCGGCCACCTCGGCGCGGATCGAGGCCGAGAGCTTCAGCGGGCGCATCCGCAGCCCGGTTGGCGAGGTCGTGCGCGAGGACTACGGCCCGGGTTCCAGTCTTGATGCCAGCCTCGGCGACGGCGCAGCGCGGATCCGGCTGGAGACCTTTTCGGGCGCGATCGACTTGAGCGTGCAGGGACGTTGAGCGAGCGCCAGGGCGAGTCTGAGGAACTCAGCGCGCGTGAATGATCCGGAGGCCGTAGCAAAGGCGTGGCTGGGCGTTCGTGGCAAAACGCAGCACGTGAATTCAAGGGAGTCTGGTGGGCCAAATGACCGCGGAGTTCGCGGAGCGCGCTGCCGCCACGGGCGTCCAGAGGCGGCCGCAGCAGGGCTAGGGTTCTCACATGCTCTCTGCGTTGCCACGCCCCAGGGAGGCCGCGCCCGCGGTTCGGACACGCAAGCGCTTGTTCTGGCACAGCCAGACAATGCGAAGGCGCAGAGGCGCTGCGAACGAACGCGTGTCGACCACCGAAGGACGCGCGACCAGGGATCAAGGCCAGGAGAGGCGTGATCGGTGTCGCCCCAAGGCCTGACTGACCTTGGGTTCAGTGCAGTCGCCGCGGGCGCTGCAGTCGACGGGCGGCAAGCAGGACCATCGAAGTGGCGGGCCACAGCAGCAGCCAGAACGGCCACCAGCCGATCAGCGGGTCGCTGCCGCGCAACGTCGGAAACAGCAGGCTGGCGATGGTGCCGGTGCACAGCCAGAGGTACAGCAGCGGCGCAAGCACGTCGCAGACCGCCGAGGATCGCCCGTCGGCCCTCGACTCGCGGCGGAGCGCTGCGGGGGTGGGCGGAAGTGGCTGCAGGACGCGGTGGTGCAACAGGGACATGGCGGGCTCCTAATCGCTCGGGAGCCCGGACTCTGTGCGGCGCTCATCTCAGGGGCTGAGACCGCCACAGCGCGAGCGGTCGCGCGAGGTTCAGCGCTCGCGCTGCCCGGCCTCGAAGGCGTCGAGCGCGCGCTGGGTGCACTGTCGGCCCAGCTCGATCAGCTCGGCGGCGCGCCAGAACTCGTAGAAGGTGCAGCGGTCGCGCGGCATGCGGATCAAGAGGTCCGGGGGATCCAGCGCCAGCTGCATGCGCGCGATCTGCGCCTGCATGGTGTCCAGCGAACGCCCCATCAGATCAATGAGGCCGGGCTGGGCCTTGGCCTGCTCCACGCTGGCCTCGCTGCGTTTGGCATCCGAGAAGCTGGCGCTCAAGGATTCGATAAAGGCAGCGATCCGGGCGCGGTAGCCGATCGCGTCCTCGGCGGCGACGGCGGGCGCCGCAGCGGCCACAGGCTCTGCGCGCGCCATCCGCGCCGCCGGCGGGCCGTTCACATCGATGGCGATCACCAGATCCGCGCGCACCTGGCGCGTCGCCGCGATCGGCACCGGCGCCAGCAGGCCGCCGTCGACCAGGTCACGGCCTTCAAGCCGGTAGGGCGTGAACACCATCGGGATGGCGATCGAGGCGCGGATCGCATCGAACAGCGGACCGCGGTTCAACCAGACTTCGCGCTGGCTCTGCAGGTCCGTGGCGACTGCAGTGAAGGGAATGGGCAGGGACTCGATGGCGTGCTCGCCGACGAGATCGCGCAGCGCACCAATCACCCGCTCGCCGCGGATCAGGCCGGGAAAACCGAAGCTGAAGTCGAGCAGGCGCAGCACATCACCGCGCTCCAGCGCGCAGGCCCACTCCTTGTAGTTCGGCAGGCGACCGGCTGCGTGGATGCCGCCCACCAGCGCCCCCATCGAGGAACCGGCGATGCCGACGATGCGATAGCCGCGCTCCTGCAGTACCTCGATGGCACCGATATGGCCCAGGCCGCGCGCTCCGCCGGCGCCCAGCACCAGCGATACGCGCTTGGCGCTGGCGAGTGCGCCGGGCTCAGTCGCCATAGGCCGAGGCCGCCAGCTTGAGCAGGATGCGGGCTTCCTGTCGCAGCGCGGGTGGCGCCATCACTTCGGCGTCGGGGCCGTACTTGAGCACATCCATCAGGAGCTCTTTCGGATTGCTGTAGGGCAGCTTCAGCTCGTAGCTGCCGTCCTCGAGAAAGCGGCCTTCCTGCTTGGAGTGCCAGTGCTCATCGGCCACCCAGCGCGCCGCGTGCGGCGAGAAGCGGATGGTCGCCACCGCCTTGGGCGTGCCCGAAAAGATCCCGTAGCTGGAGGAGAGCTGCTGATCCAGCTCGGCCTCGGCCATGTCGATGGCGGTCTCCTCCTGCAGGCGCGGTGCGCGGATGCGGTCGAGCGCGAAGCTGCGCAGGCCCTCGCGCTCGTGATCGAAGGCGTCGAGATACCAATGGTTGCGGTAGTGCGTGAGCCGCTGCGGCGAGACCTGTCGCCGGGTCGGCGTGTCGGTGGAGCGCGCGCGATAGTCGAAGCTCAGACGCTTGCGTTCGAGCACGGCGCTGGCGACGCCGCGGAAGCTCTGCTGGTCGAGCGGCCGGTTGCCGTGGCCGAGCACGCGCACGCGCTGCAGCGGCCAGCGCTTGCAGCCGCGCTGCTCGGCCAGCAGGGCGTCGCTGCGACCGCGCCGCGGCTCGAGCGCCTCGCTGAGCACGCCTGCGCCGGTGCGTTCCAGCAGCTGCTGCGCAGCCAGCAGGGCATGCAGTTCGTCCGACGTGAGCCACAGCCCCGGCAGCTCGAAGCGCTCGGCTTCGTCATCGCCATAGCGGAAGCCCGAAGGGTCTTCGCTGGATTCGATCGGCGCACCCAGGCTGTCGCGCAGGAAGGCGATGTCGCGGTACAGCGTGGCGCGCGAGCACTGCAGCTCGTCCATCAGGCGCTGCGCCGAGACCGGATAGCGCGCGACTTTGAGGATGCGGTGCAGGGTGAGGGTACGTTCGTGTCGGTCCATGGGCGGCTATTGTGCCGCAGCGGCCGGCTGCGGCGATGCAGCGCGCGCGCGGCGCACGCCAACGGTATGCTCCGCGCCCTGCACTTCGTCCTGAGCCGGAACAAGCATGCGCACCGAAGCTTCGCCCCGTCTGCACGCAGCGATCACGCTGGCCCTCTGCATCGGCCTTCTGCCCGCAGCGGGCGCCGCTACCTTCGTCGTCGACTCGGCCGAGGACAGCGGAGAGGGCAGCCTGCGCGCTGCCATCGGCCTCGCCAATGCCACTCCCGGCCCGCACACCATTGCGATCCAGGTGCCTGGCAGTGCGGTCACGCTGAGCCTCGGCTCGCCCCTGCCGGCGATCACTGTCAACGACCTCACCATCGACGGCAGCGCAAGCACCGGCTTCCGCATCGACGGCCAGGACCAGCACCGCGTGTTCGAAACCGCCGCCGGCAACCAGCGTCTGACGCTGCGCGGCATCGAGTTGCGGCGCGGACGCGCCAGCAGCGGCGGTTGTGTGCAGATCGCCAATCGCGCCGACGCCGAGCTGCTGCTCGACGGCGTGTTCTTCGAGGCCTGCGCCGCAGTGCGCGCCGACGGACCCGCTCTGGGCGGCGCGGTGCACATGCCCACAGGCGCCTCGCTTGAAGTGATCGGCTCGCGGTTCGTGGGCAACAGCGCCAGCGGAACCGGCAGCGGCCAGCGCGGCGGCGCGATCGCCGCAGGTGCGGCCTCGGTCGATCTGCGCGACAGCCGCTTCCAGAGCAATCTGGTCAGCGGCGGTGGCGCCAGCGACGGCCGCGCGGGCGGCGCCGTGTCGATCGCAGGAACCGCCGTCAGCATCGTGTTCGCGCGCGGCAACCGCTTCAGCGAAAACGGCGTCAGCACCGGAAGCGCCGCCTTCGGTGGCGCACTCGAAGTGAACTGCGCGGGCTGCGTGGTCAGCATGGACTCCGGCTACTTCGGCCAGAACTCGGCGGGGCTTGGCGGGGCCATCGCGCTCCGCCAGGGCTTCAGCGGTGCCGGCCTGAGCGCGACCTTTGCCAACGTCACCATCGAGCGCAATCTGGCCGATGGCGGCGGTGGCATGTATCTCGCGCAGACCGGCCTCGACGCCCGCAATCTGAGTCTGCAGAACAATCGCGCCACCAGCGGTGCTCACCTGCGGACCGGACCCGGCTTCGCGCTTGACCGGCTCAGCAACAGCGTGTTCGGCCGCGTCGACCCAGCCGGCGGCGCCAGCAGCTGCCAGCTCGCCGAAACGGTCAGCGCGGGCGGACCGCTCGGCGGCAATCTGTTCACCGAGTCTGCAAGCTGCGGCGGCTTGGCCTCCTCGGGCGCAAGCGCCTTGGCCTCCGGCGTGGTGGCGACGCTGGACAGCGCCGCCAACCTGATGCCTGTGCTGGTGTTCCCAGCCGGCAGCGGGGTGATCGATCGCGGCGGGCGGCAGCTCGCCTGCACGCTCTCCGATGCCCGCGACACCGAGCGGCCGATCGATGGCGATGGCGATGGCGACCCCGAATGCGATATCGGCGCGTTTGAACACGCGGCCTCGCCGCTGATCTTCCGCAACGGCTTCGAAACTGCGCCATGACCCCGGCCGGCGGATAACGACCGCTTGCCCTCCGGCTAACCCGTCCTTAATGCGGGCCGCTCCAGGATGCGCGCTGTTTTTCTTCCTGCCGCCGCATGCCGCGCATCGCCGACGCTCTGCCCCATGCGCCCAGCCCACCGCCGCGCTCGCGACTGCAGTCGCCCGCGCCGGCCTGGCTGCAGAGTCCTGCAAGCGTGGCGGCCATCACCGTGGGCGTGCATGCGCTCATGCTGCTTGGGCTGCTGGCCGGCGATCGGCAGCGTCTGCCGTCGGCTGAGGACACGCCACTGCAGATCGAATGGATACGCCGCGCGTCCGAGGTGCCGCCGATTCCGCCCATGCCCGAGGCACCACGGCGATCGGCGCCAGACACCCGCCCCCGTTTGACGGCAGTGGATCGAAGGCCCGCGCCGCCGCCCGCGAGTGCGGCCAGTGGGGTAGCCGAGGAGCGAGCGGAGTCCGCTGACACGGCGCCCAGCGCGCGCCCGCTGTCCGCGCAGATCGGCGCCTTCGTCCGCGAGGGCGCGCCGGCAGCGCAGTACGAGCGCGGCCCGCTCGACCGCCCGGCACAGGCGCTGCCAGGCCGCGAGGAGGCGTTTGCCGAGGGCTTCTACGTGCGCGAAGAAGTGAGTCCGGCGGACCGCGTGCAGGCCGTGCTGAGCCTGGTCGGCCTGGGCGCCGGCGGCGGCGCCACCTGCGCCGATCTGCGCCGCAAGATGGTCTCCGACATCAGCGACGCCGAACGCCGCAAGCTGATCCATGACGAACGCCGGATCTGCCGGCGCGGCCAAGCCGGCACCTTCCGCTGAGCACGCCTGCACGGCGGACCCTGTGAACATGGGTGCGCGCAGGTGCGGAGCCTCCCAGTGGGCATTGGGCCTGGCAGATGGGAGCTTGCGGCGGGGTTGCGGTGGGTCAAGACCCACCCTATGGGTTGGCGGCACTGCGAGTCGCTGATCGGGGCTTGCGGCGGGTTGCGGCGGGTCAAGACTCATCCTATGGGATGGGAGGGCTTTGGTTTCCCCGATGCGCGTAGGACGGAGCTTGCCGTGCAGGCGGGACTACCCGAATCCGCCTTGCCGCGCGCTCCGCATAGGGTGGGTCTTGACCCACCGAACCTTCGCCTCAACGCGTCAACACGAATCACCGAACCGGCGCGTCCACCCGGATCCCGGCGACGCCGCCCACGGCGAGCCGCTAACGCTCCAGCCGGTAATTGACCGAGCCGCGCGTTTCGCGCTGGCTGGCCTCGATCTGCAGGTCCCACTGCTCGGTCAGGAGGTACTTGATGCTGAACACCTGGCCCTCGCCGAACAGCGCCACGCCGTAGGCCACATAGAGGCGCGGTGACAGGAACTTGCCGAGCATGAGCGCGGCACCGCCCAGCGCGGCGGAATCCTCGACGCTGGCCTGATCGAAACCGAGCCGGGCACCGAGACGCTCGGCGATGTAGTTGCCGCCTGCGCCCAGTGCGGCGGCTGCCGCGTTCAGCTGCTGGCCTTCGCCGCTGCGGACAGCGCGCACTGGCCGGCCCAGCATCAGATAGCTCAGCACGTCCGCCTGGTCGAGGCTGGGCTGCGACCACAGGCCCAGCACGGGCACAGCCGCCGTACCGGTGACGCGGATACCGACAGTCACCTCGTCGAGACGGCGCTCCGCGCGGATGTCGAGCCCCGGGTTGTCGAGCGGCGACTGCGCGAACGAGAGCCGGCCGCGGGTGATGTCGAGGTCCTGTCCGTAGGCCTTGTAGCGTCCGCTGACGTTGAGACTGCCGCTGGCACGGGTGGCACGGCCGGGCCGATCGCGCACGCGCAGCTCGCCGCGCACCTGGCCCTTCAGACCGAAGCCCTGCAGCGCGACCGCCTCGCCCAAGGCCACACGGACATCCGCATCGAGCCGCTGCGCAGCCTCGACCGCGCGCTCGGGCTGGGCAGGATCCAGCACGACCACGTCGGCGCTGACCTGCTGGCTGCCCTCGAAGCGATCCAGCCGCACCTCGGCGCGCGGCACATCGACGCGCCCGCGCAGGCGCAGCAGGCCGTCGCGCTGCTCGAGTTCCAGCGCGGGCGAGGCGACCAGCCGCAGCTGGGGTGTATCCGACACCAGCACCTCGCTGCCCTCGATGCTCAGGCGCAGCGGCGAATCCGTGGCCTCCGACCAGTCGAAGCGGCCGCGCCCGCGCAGCTCGCCCTCGGAGCGCAGCGTGAACTCCAGATCCGCCGCGTTCGCGCCCTCGAACCGCAGCTCGACGCGGCCTTCGCTGGGGCGAACGCCCAGGGCGGGCAGTTCGGCGCTGAAGCCCGTCAGCCGCGCGCCGCCGCGCAGGTTCGGCGCGGCCATCGCGCCGTCGAACGCGAGCTCGGCGCTGAGCCGGCCTGCGGGCGCGATGATCGCCTCGTCGCTGAGCCACTCCAGCAGGCCGAGCTGATCGAGCTGCAGGGCGAACTGGCCTTCGACCCGCGCGTTCCCGCTGCCGGCATCGAGCGCTTGCAGCTCGCCCCGCAGCAGGCCGTCTTCACCAAGGCGCGCGCCCAGCGCGAGGCGCAGCTGCCGCGCGTCGCCGGCGATATCGAGCGCGAAGTCCTGCCAGCGCAGAAGCTCGCGACTCTCCCGTCGGCCGAGAGAAAGCCCACCCTGCGTCGAGGCGAGGCGACCCTCGACCTGCCAGTCACCCGCCCTCGAGGAGAGATCGACGCTGCCCCCCAGCACACCCTGCCAGCGCGGCCGTGCCGGGCCATCGCGATCGGACAGCAGATCGAGCGCCAGCGACAGGGGCAGGGCATCCAGCTCGATGCGGGCCGTCAGCGACTCGCTGCTCTCGCCGCGCAGCGAGGCGCAAAGCCGGCCGAGAGAATCGGCCCCCACCGCGCGGCCCGGGTCGATGCCGCCCGCGGTCTGCGGCTGCGCCGCGGGCAGCGCGCCAGACGACATCGCCGCACGTCCGCGATCCGCGGGCTGCGTGCCCTCCAGGCAGAAGCCGTCGAAGCGGAGACGCCGCGCGCCCAGCTCGATGGCCACCGGCTCGGCCAAGGCCCAGTCGCCGCCGCTCCCGAGTCGGCCCGGGGCATGCCAGTCAAGCTGCTGCAAGCGGCCCAGCCAGCGCTGTTCGTCCGCACGCCAGCCGCCGGCGAGTTCGAGCGCGAGCCCACCGCCGTCGACCGGCTGCCGCAGCGACAGCGTATGCGCCGACACCTCGCCGCGCAGCGCCAGTTCGAGTGCACCGAGCGCGTGCCCGACGACGCGCGTCGCGGCGCTGTCGAGCCGCAGCCGCAGCGGCGCCTCGGGCGCGAGGCCGAGTTCACCCTGCAGATGGGCGGCATCAAGCTCGATGCCGGCCATGCTGAGGCGATCCGCGCGCAGATCCAAGCCGAGGCGCGGTGCGGTCGGCGTGCCTGACAGGCGCAGGTCGCCGCGGAGCGCGCCCACGAGGCCGGCCGCCAGAGAGTCGATCTGCAGGGGCGATAGCTGCAGCTCGGCGGTCAGCGCGTCGCCCAAGCTCGCGCTGCCGCTGAGGGCACTCTCGCCCCAGCGCAGATCGAGCTCGGCCTCGCCCGCAGCCACCGGCAGGGAGGCCTGCGCGGACGCAGGCGCACCGCTCCAGCGTGCACTGATCCGACCACGCAAGGCCTGGCCGCGCAGAGTGCCGTCGAGGTCTTCGAGCTGCAGCACGCCCTCGCGCACCGCTGCCGTCTCGCGGCCCTCGCTGCGCAGACGCGCGGAGACGCGGCTCGGCCACGCGGGCTCGAGCAGGCTGGCGTCCAGCTCGGCCAACTCGGCCTCGATGCGCCAGCGCAGGCCCTCGCGCCAGTCGAGTTCGCCATCGGCGCGCAGGCGGCCCTCGTCGGTGCGCAGCTCCAGCGCCTGCAGCAGCGCCTGCTGGCCCTGCACGCGCAGGCCGCCGCTGAGCGCACCCGCACGCTCACCGCGGGCCAACTGCAGGGCCAGGGTGAGTTCGGCATCGTCGAAAGCGCCGCGCGCTTCGAGCGCGCCGTCGACGCGCAGTGGCGCCTCGTCGGCCAGGGGCAGTTCGAAACGCTCGGAATCCCACTTCGCATCGAAGCGCGCAGGCGCCTCGTCGGACGGCAGCCGCAGCCAGCCATGCAGGGTGGCGCTGCCCGCGCCCTGCCGCAGCCGCAGCGCGTCGATGTGCAAGGTCGAGGCATCGGTGCGCAGCGTGACTGCCTCCAAGGCATAGGCGCGCCCGTCGACGGCGAAGCCGCCCGACAGCTCGGCATGGTCCACACGCCCATCGCCCCGCAACTGCAGCGCGCTCAAGCCAGCCGGCCACACGGCGACCAGCGCGGGCGGCGCCGCGGGCGCCTGCAGGTCGAGGCGCCATCGCGGGCGCGGCAGGGCCTCGCGCACCTCGGCCGTCAGCGCGAACCCCGGCGCGTCGGGCAACCGCAGTTCCAGATGCGCGGCGTCCAGCCCGCCGTCGAGACGGACCTCGAAGGCTTGAGCCACCTCTAGCCCCGCGCGCCACTCGCCTCGCAGGCTCAACGCGGACTGCCAGTCGCGGGCGCTGTCGATCTCGCCCTGAACACTGAGGCTCGCCAGCGGCGCGTCCACCGTCAGCTCCCCGACGCCCAGCCGGCCTGCGTCCAGCGTCAGCGAGGCGAGCGCAATGCGCTCGGCCGCGAACAGCCGCCCGTCCACCGCGTCGGCTGGCGTGGCTCCTGGCGTTTCGGCGCGGCCCGCTGCGCTCGCGCCCTCGCCCTCCGGCACAGGGGCGGCGGGCGCGAGCGCTGCCTGCGACCGCTCGATGCGAAGCCCGCGCAACTCGGCCGAGTCGACCGCTAGTGCAAGCGGCAGCACGAGGCTGGGCAGGGCATCCGGAAGCGTGAGCTCGAAGCTCGGCGGCAGCGGTTCGGCGGGCTCCGGCGGCAGCACGATGCGGAGGCCCTCGGCGTCGATCGCCTGGATCCGCAGTCGAGCACCCAGCAGAGCGCCCAGCGCTGCACGCAGCTCCAGCCGCTCGACTTCGATGCTGAGGCCGTCCTGGCGGTAGCGCAGGCGCTCGAACGCCAGCCCCTGCGACAGACTGCCGCCCACCGCCTGCCACTGAAGACGGTCGGCGGGCAGCGCGGACTGCAGGCGCGCGAGGGCGAAGCGCGCGCCGGCCTCGGTGCCAAGCAGCCACGCACCGCACAGCGCGAGCATCAGCCCGCATGCGCCCAGGGCAAGCGCGGCTCGCCGCAGCCAGCGCCGCGCCCGGCTCACAGCTCGGGCCCCAGGCTCAGGTGGATCTGGAAGGGCTCGCGCGGATCGTCCAGCCCGCGCGCCACGTCCAGCGCGACCTGACCGACCGGCGAGCGCCAGCGCAGGCCAAACCCGGCGCCGCGCCGAAGATCGACGCGGCCGTCGTTGAAGGCACTGCCGGCGTCAACGAATACGGCCACGCCCCAGGCCTCGGTGAACATGCGCTCGTACTCGAGGTTGAGCACCGCCAGGTTGCGACCGCCGATCGGGTTGCCGCCAAGGCCCAGGGGGCTGATCTCCTGGAAGCCGTAGCCACGCACGCTGCGATCGCCGCCGGCGAAGAAGCGCAGGGAGGAGGGCAGGCGCAGGAACTCGCCGGAGAAGGTGCGGCCCAACTGGCCGCGCAGCAGCACGCGGTTGCGCTCGCCGAAGCCGTGGATGTAGCGCGTCTGCATCAGCAGCTGGGTGAAACCGGCGTCCGAGCCCAGGGCACCAAGGCCCTGTTTCAGTTCACCGGTGAAGCTGAAACCCCGGCTGGAGTAGTTGGGGTCGTTGTAGCGCTGCCAGCGTGCGCGCAGCGCCGGATAGACCAGGGTCGAGAGGCCACTGGTTTCGAGATTGCGCTCGACGCCGATGGCGTAGCGCTCGCGCAGCGCATGCAGGCCGAGTTCGAGGTTCCAGTCGCCAAGGCGACCGATGCGACTGGCCGACAGCTCGGCGGTCTCGCTGTCGACCAACTCGCTCTCGTCCTCGCGGTAGCTGGCACCAAGCTGGTACCAGCCCTCGATAGGCGCGAAGGCGGGAATGCGGTACAGGCTGTTCAGCGCGCTGCGACGCTGGGCAAGATCGAGGCTGGAGCTGAACTTGTGTCCGCGCGAGTTCACCCAGCGACGATCAAGTCCGAGCTTGAGTCCCGCCCCCGAATCGGTGCCGAAACTGATGCCTGCCGTGTAGATGTCGCGCTTGGCTGGGGCGAGTTCGACCTGCACCGGCACGTCGAGGGTGTCGGGTTCGGGCTCGGGACGGATGTCGATGAAGCCGAAATAGTCGAGGTCACCCAGACGCTGGTGCAGCTTGAGCAGCTCGGCCTGGTCGAAGTCCTGCCCGGGCGCGATGTCGAGCCAGCGCTCAACCAGGCCCGGGTCAAGGTGGCTGCCGTCGATGGCGACCGTGCCGAAGCGGTAGCGCGCCCCGCTCTCCCAGCGCAGACGGATCTCGGCGCGACTGTCGGCACGGGTCACTTCGACGCGGTTGTCCGCAAGCCGCGCATCGAAATAGCCGCGCGCCGAGAGTTCACGAGCGATCGCCGCCTTGCCCGCCTCATAGCGGCCGTGATTCATCAGGTCGCCCGCGTACGGTCGGAACGCGGCAATGGCCGAGGCGACGCGCGCATCCTCCGCGGCGGGACCTTCGACCACGACGTCCAGCGTGCGCACGCGCACCGGCGGGCCGCGCTGCACGTTCAGCCGCACGGCGAGGCCCGCAGCGGACTCATCCACCTGCACGTCAACGTCCACCGCGTAGTAGCCAAAGGGCTCCAGCGCGCGCCGCACTTCGGCCGGAGCGCGCCGCAGCAGCAGGGCCATGCGGCCGCGGCCAACGTCCTCGCGTTCGGCCTCGTCGAGCTGGAACAGACCGACCTGGGCGCGCACGTTGGCGGCCTGGCTGACACTGAGTCCGCGCACCCGCACGCTGGCAAGACGCACCGGCATGCGCTCGCGTTCCTCGTGATCGCTGGGCTGCAGAGGTGTCGGTGTTGCAGCATCCCCCTGGGCCCGCAGGGCGGACGCGGGGCTCAGCACGAGGCACAGGCACAGAAGAGCGGTCAGTCGATCCAAAACGCCAAAGGCTCGTCGGAGAGGTCGGGGCAGGATACCCAGTCCCGACCCAGGCCGAGTCAAACGACCATTCAGCGGTGCCTCTCGGCGATCGACACTTGGGATGCACGCGCCGCTCTAGGACAATGGCGGCTCCGCGCCCCGCGCCCGCTGCCGATTCCCACGCCCATGAGCCTCAACTCGCGCCTTGCTTCCGAACTCGACGAAATTCGCGCCGCCGGGCTGTTCAAGTCCGAACGCATCATCGTCTCCCCGCAGTCGGCCGAGATCGAGCTCGCCGACGGCCGCCGGGTGCTGAACTTCTGCGCGAACAACTATCTCGGTCTGGCCGACGACTCGGGCGTGATCGAAGCGGCCAAGCACGCGCTGGACACCCATGGCCACGGCATGGCCAGCGTGCGCTTCATCTGCGGCACCCAGGACCTGCACAAGCAGCTGGAGGCAAAGATCGCCGAGTTCTTCGGGAAGGACGACGCCATCCTCTACGCCGCCTGCTTCGACGCCAACGGCGGCCTGTTCGAGCCCCTGCTCGGCGAGCAGGACGCGATCATCTCCGACGCGCTCAACCATGCTTCGATCATCGACGGCGTGCGCCTGTGCAAGGCCCGGCGCTACCGCTACGCCAACTGCGACATGGCGGATCTGGAAAAGCAGCTGCAGCAGGCGCGGGCTGACGGCGCGCGCGACATCCTGATCACCACCGACGGCGTGTTCTCGATGGACGGCTTCATCGCACCGCTCGATCAGATCACCGCGCTGGCGGCCAAGTACGGCGCGGCCGTGCACATCGACGAGTGCCACGCCACCGGTTTCTTGGGCGACACCGGCCGCGGCTCGGCCGAAGTGAAGGGCGTGCTGGAGAAGATCGACATCATCACCGGCACCCTCGGCAAGGCGCTCGGTGGCGCGCTCGGCGGCTTCACCTGCGGCTCGCGCGAAGTCATCGAGA
Organism: Lysobacterales bacterium; assembly: GCA_046318115.1. Taxonomy (GTDB): domain Bacteria; phylum Pseudomonadota; class Gammaproteobacteria; order Xanthomonadales; family Xanthomonadaceae; genus Aquimonas. Next base: position 55,761 of record JBKCVA010000059.1, read on the forward strand.
TGCTGCGCCAGCGCTCGCGGCCCTACCTGTTCTCGAACGCCCTGCCGCCCTCGGTGGTGGCCTCGGGCCTCGCCGTGTTCGAGCGCATCGTCGCCGCCACCGAGCTGCGCGCCCGCCTGCGCGAGAACACCGCGCGCTTTCGCGCAAAGCTGGCCGCCGCCGGTTTCGATCTGAAGCCCGGCGAGCATCCGATCGTGCCGGTGATGCTCTACGACGCCCCGCTGGCGCAGCGCTTCGCTGCCGAGCTGCTGGAGGAAGGCGTGTATGCCATCGGCTTCTTCTTCCCGGTGGTGCCCAAGGGCCAGGCGCGCATCCGCACGCAGATGAGTGCGGCGCACACACCCGAACAGATCGAGCGCGCCGCGGATGCCTTCATCGCGGTCGGCAAGCGGTTGGGCGTCATTCCGGCCTGAGCCCGGCGCGCTTCCCATCCCCTGCACGCCCCAGAGCCGCGGAGCGACGAGTCAGCCATGCGCCCGGTGCTGAAGCGGCTGTTCCTGCGGGCGCTCGCCCACGATGCGCTGGCCGAGCGGTTGCCCGACCAGCGCTGGCGCACGCGCTGCCTGCACTGCCGGGCGCGGCTCGAGTTCAAGCCCGACGGCGAGCCGCTGGGCGCGGGCTCGCTGGAGCACGTGGTGCCGCAGGCCTGGTTCGGCAAGCGCGCGGCGCAGGCGCTGTGCGCGCGCGTCGACCACGATCCGAACGACGCCCGCAACCTCGGGCTGGCCTGCGCCAGCTGCAATCAATCCAAGGGCAAAGGCCCGGACGCGCGCGGACCGCAGGATGCGCGTGCGTTGGAGGTGACCGAACAGGCGCTCGAACGGCGCCTGGCGCGCTGGCGCACTGCAGAAGCGCAGGATGACGCCTAGGGTGGGCCGGGGCCCACCCTAGGCCCACGGGACGACAGGTGGGGCACGCGATCAGCGCGCTTCTACGAATCCCCAATCCCGATTCCCCAATTCCAAATCGTGGCTCTCAGCGATCGTCGCGGGTGTACACCACGCCGGCTTCCACGCGCACCGGAAACACCGCGATCGCATCGTAGGCCGGCGCACACAGCGCCTCGCCGGTGCGCAGGTCGAAGCGGGCGCCGTGGCGCGGACATTCGACCACGCAGCCATGCACCGGCCCGCCCGCCAGCTCGGCGCCATCGTGGGTGCAGACGTCCTCCACCGCGAACCAGCCCTCGGCGGTCCGGTAGACGGCGATCGCGGTGTCGCCGTCCCATACCACCTGGAACTCGCCCTCGGCCATTTGTGCTTCTCCGCAGACCGCGATCCAACCCTGCATTCGCTGTTCTCCCATCACTGACATGCCGCCCAAAAAGAACGGCCGGCGCATCGCTGCGCCGGCCGTGCAAGTGTCGCATCCCATGCCGCGTGCCGGACCCGGGCGGGCCCGACGCGCGGAGGACATCAGAAGCGGTAGCGCAGGGTGATCTGCGCGGCCCACTGCGACTCGCCGCGGTTCTGGCGGGTCACGAAGTCCTCGGTCTCCAGCATGCTGTAGATGTAACGCCCCTGCGCGTCCACGCCATTGTAGGCGACGAAGCTGCGCGCCTGCGCACCACCGCCCTGGAAGGCGATCTCGTCGATGCGGCCCCAATCCTTGTTGATCAGGTTGCCGACGTTGAGGATGTCGAGGACGATCTCGGTCTTGTGGCCATCCATGAAGCCCGGCAGCTGCTGGCTGACGCGGATGTCGAAGCTGTTGGTCCACGGCGAGAAGTCGTCATTGCGGCCGACGACCTGACCCGCGAAGCGGTCGAGCCCGTTGTCACGCACCACCTGCCAGAAGCGGGCTTCCTCGGCGGCACCGCCACGGAAGACCACCTCGCCGCTGCCCTGACCGCTGGGGATGTACATCAGATCGTTACCCGTCACGCCATCGCCGTTGGCGTCGTTCTGGAACGTCCAGCTGTACGGCTTGCCCTTGCGGCCTTCGTAAAGCAGACCAAAGTCGGTGGCGTTGTCGCTGAACAGGAACGCGCGGTAGCCCAGAGTGGCGACGAAGCGGTCACGCACCACGTAGGGCGAACGGGCCGACACTTCCTCGTTCGGGTTGAACACCGAACGGCCGTTGAAGTTGGAGTTGGCCACCGACGAGGTCAGCGGGCTCACTTCCTTCGCGTCCGAGTAGTTGTACGCGACCGACCACGACCACGGATCGTCCTGGCGAGCGCGGTTCAGGGCGAGCGTCAGGCTCTGGCCGTGGCCCTTGTTGGTGCGCTCGGCCACCAGCACGTTGTTGAAGGACGCATTGTTCTGGAAGCGCGAGCGCGGGGTGTTGGCGCCAGCGCAGGCACCCGTGGTGATCGCGGTGCCGTTGGCGTTCCAGCAGTTGACGTTGTAGCCGGCAGCGTTCCAGAACAGGGCGCGACCGTCCGGACCGAGGCGGGTCGCTTCGCCCAGATTGAGGTGACGGTAGTAGATGCCGTCCTCGGTCTGGGTCAGCAGCAGTTCGGCGTTGAACACGGCGCCCCAGAACGGCGTCTCGTGGTCAAACGCCAGGTTGGCCTTCCAGACCGACGGCAGCGTGAGATCCGAGCCTAGGAAGTCCACGTTGGCGACCGGGGTGGAGCCGGGGAAGCTCGTGTTCTGGTTGTTCGGATTCGGATTGAACAGGCCATCCGACGAGCACGCCGCGAGCGAGCCGCCGCAGCCGATGATCTGGGTCGCCAGGCCGGTGTTCGAGTACGGGTTGGACAGCCACACGTTGGCCGCCGAGCCCTGGAACAGGCCGATGCCCGCACGCAGCTGGGTCGCGCGTTCCGTATCGAAGGTGTAGTTCATGCCGACGCGCGGCTGGAACAGACCCTGACCGTCGAGAGTGCGGCTGTTGTCGAGGCCGAAACCGCCCGTGGCGCGGCCGTTGACGAGTGGGCCCGGGGCCGCCGCAGCAGCGGCGTTGAACAGCGGGCTGTCGGGCATGACCGTGCGGTCATAGCGCACGCCGAACTGCAGGCTCAGGTTGTAGTTGACGGCCCAGGTGTCCTGCAGGAAGACACCCCAGTTGCCCAACTCCCACTGGGCGACGCCGTCGTCCAGCGTCAGGCCGGGGCGCGCCACCTGCACCTGGTAGCTGGTCGGACGGCCGGATTCGAGGCTGTTGCCGCACTCGGAGGCGCGCAGGCACTGGAACACGTAGTTGCCGCGGGTGTCCTGCAGGAAGGCGTTGTAGACATCGATGCTCGACCAGTCGAAGCCGGCCTTGATCTGATGGTCGCCCACGAACCAGTTACCGGCGAAGAAGATCTCGTCGGAGGTCGTGCCAAGGACGTTGAAGTGGCGCGAACGCTCGGTGCCGAAGGTCAGTTCGCGGGTGCCGCCCAGCACGCCGGCCGGCGGGGTACCGCCGGTGAAGCGCACGGTGACCTGCGGCAGGAAGCTGTTGTTGTTCGGCACGCTGTCGTATTCGGAGCGACTGACGCGCAGCTCGGTCGAGAAGCTGTCGGTCCAGTCGGCGTACCACTGGCCCACCAGAGCCTCGACCGTCTTCTCCTGCTGGTACCAGTGCGAGCTGAACGTCAGAGCGCGGGTGCCGGCGCCCGGGAAGATCGGATTGGACTCTTCGGTCTTCGTGTAGCGCAGGTTGGCGCGCTGGAAATCGTTGATGTTCCAGTCGAACTTCAGCAGCACGTCTTCGACGGACAGCTCGGACTGGCTGGGCGCATCCACGGTGCCGATATCGATGCCGTAGCGGCTCTGCGCCAAGGCGCGGGTCGCATCGATCTGCTCCTGCGTGATGAAGACCTGGTTGCCGTCACGACCCAGCGGCACGAAGGTGTTGCCAACACGGGTCGACTTGTAGTCCTCGTACGACAGGAAGAAGAACAGACGATCCTTGAGGATCGGGCCACCGAAGGTCACGCCGACGGTTTCGTCTTCCGAGGCCGGCGGGGCGAAGAAGCTGTCGTCCGCGCGGTTGTAGCGGTCGCCGGCGAGCTGGTCGTCGCGCCACACGTAGTACACGCTGCCGCGGAACTCGTTGGTGCCCGACTTGGTGACGGCGTTGATGTTGGCGCCGGTGTAGCCCTTCTGGGCGACGTCGACGTTCGAGATGTTGACCTGCACCGCGTCGATCGCGTCGATCGAGATGGGCTGCTTCAGGGTCGGCAGGTTGTTGCTTTCCAGGCCGAAGGTATCGGAGATGCTGACACCGTCAACGGTGATGCGGTTGAAGCGGCTGTTCTGGCCGGCGACGGAGATCTCGCCACGGTCCTTGTCGGTCTGTGCGAGGCGCGGGTCGAGGCGGGCGTAGTCCTGCAGGTTGCGCTGGATCGAGGCGAAGCTGTCGAGCTGTTCGCGGCTGATCTGGGTGCTGGTGCCCATGCGATCGGGCGAGAAAACGGAGCCAGCCGAGCCGACCACGGTGACAGCCTCGAGCTCGGTGACCTCGGCGGCCAGGTCGACGTTGACCGCGGTCACTTCGTTCAGCTGCAGGAACACGTTCTCGGTGGTCTCGGGCTCGAAGCCCGGACGCAGCACGGTGACGGTGTAGGGGCCGCCGACGCGCAGACCGCGGGCGGTGTAGCGGCCCTCGGCGTCGGTGGTGGAGCGCACGGTGGTGCCGGACGGGGTGTGGACGATCACGACCTCGGCGCCAGCGAGGGCTTCGCCCTGCTCGGAGGTCACGCGACCGGCCATCTGGGCCGAGGTGGTCTGCGCGAACACCGGGGTGGAAGTCGCAAGCACCAGCGCCAGGGCGCCGGCAAGTCGGGTGACCCGCAACTGCTTGTTCATCGTGCTGAGTTCCTGCGTTTGGAGGAGGGAGCTTGCTGTGCCGTGTGCAAGGCCCGCGTGGGCTTCGCGTTCCGGCAGTGTGCCGCCGCGCTGACGGCGACAGGCCGCCCGAGGGCAGCCCGTAGAACCACATGAGGTCGTCCGCTCACCTACCGCTCCTGCGTCCATACGCAGGCGTCGCGGCGGGCGGGCATTAACTCCAGTTTAACCGGACTCTATGACAGTTTTGTAGCTTGGACGCCAGACGGTCATGCCGCCCGGGCCGCCGACTTAGCTTCCGCGGCGCCATGCAGGAAGCGTTCATTCAGACTGCGCCCCCAGATAGCGGGCCCGTTTGGCGGGCTTGAGGCAGCCCAGGTCGACCCGGATCAGGCCGTCCACACAGTGGCCGAAGTCAGGGTCCAGGCCGAAATCCAGAAAGCGCACGCCCTCCGGCTCGCACAGCTCGACGTACTGCCGGTAGAGCACCGGCAGGCTGCAGCCCAGGGTCTCCAGTTCGTGCCGAAGTCGGGCCAGTCCCTGCTTGATGTCCAGCCCGTCCAGGGCCGATGCGATCCGAGCCGCCTCGGTCGGCTGGGCCCGGTAGGGATTGCGGGCTCGGGCCGACGCCTCGCGATCACCGAGAAAATGCCGGTGGGTCTCCACGATCCAGTCGCGCGCGGGCTCGGGCAGTCGTGCCGACAGGCTGACCGGGCCGATCAGGTAGCGCAGTTGGGGGCGTCGACGCAGATAGGCGCCGATGCCCTGCCACAGGTAGTCCAGCGATCGGCTGCCCCAGTAGCGCGGCTGGACGAAACTGCGCCCCAGTTCGACCGCGTCGCGCAGGTAAGGCTCGGCCTGACGGCCGTAATCGAACAGGCTGGCCGAGTACAGGCGCTCGCGCAGGTTGCCGCCCAGCATTCGGCCCACTTCGGCCAAACGGTACGCGCCGACGATTTCGAGCTGCTCTTCGTCCCAAAGAACGATGTGCCGGTAATGCGGATCGAAGCGGTCGAGATCGCGGCGCAGGCCCGTGCCTTCGCCGACCTTGCGAAAGGCCAACTCGCGCAGTCGGCCGATTTCCTTGAGCGCTGGACTGTCAGCTTCGGCATCGAGCAGCAGGATGCGGCGACCGTCGGTGGTGGCCCCCAGCGCTTCGGCGCCGCGCAGGGCCGCGCGCACCTCGCGCGCCGGCTGGGGATGTGCGATGGCGCTGGAGGTGGCGAACACCGGCGGCTTGCGGCGCCCCACCCGATACACGTGCATGCGCATGCGCTGCGCGATCTGACGTTCGCTGAGTCCGTCCGCGGTGAGGGCTTCGCTGGGCACCGGCGCACCGATCGTCAGGGTGATGCGCTGGCTTCGCGCCAGAAAGATCTCGCGCGGCAGCAGCAGGGTGGCAAGCGGCTTCGACAGCATCGACAGCCCGTAGAAGGCGGGCGAATTGTGAGCTTCGATGTGCACCGGCACCACCGCAGCACCGGCCCGGCGGGCGAAGCGCAGGAAGCCTTCCGACCAGCGTCCATCGCGCACGCCCTGCGGACGGATGCGGCTGACCTCTCCGGCCGGGAAGACGATCAGCACCTGCTCGGCGTCCAGCACCCGATAGGCCTCACGCAGCCCAGCCCGCCCCTGGCCGCCAAACACATCGAGCGGCAGCAGCAACTCACGCAGCGGCTCCAGCTGGATCAGGACCTCGTTGGCAAGTATCCGCACGTCGCGCCTGACGCGACCCACAAGATGCAGCAGGCTCAGGGCATCGAGCGCGCCGAGGGGGTGGTTGGCAACGATGACCACCGGACCTTCGCTGGGCAGGTTTTCGATGTCGCCTGGCGCCACGCGGTAGCTGAACTGCAGGTGCTCAAGCGCCCGCTCAACGAAGCCAAGCCCTCGCAGTGCACCCAGCGCGCGGAGGGTGTCGTTGACCTCGGCTTCGCAGGTGACCCGACGCAGCAATTCGACCACAGGGCGACTGAGACTGCGGCCCGCGCCCTGCGCGAGGGCGGGAAAGACGCGATAGAAACTCTGCTCGACGCTGATCATGCGGGGCCGCCGACAAGGGGGACCCGTGCATCCTCACCGCCGCGGTTTGCGCGCCGATGACAGGCGCGTCAGCGTGCCTCCTCTTCCAGAAGGGCCAGCAGGGTCTCCAGCCAACCCGTCTCCGTGCCGAGCCGTGCCCGGGCGCCGCGCTCGGCTGTCTCGGACACGGTTTGCCGGCCACCCGCGGCCACCCAGGCCGCCACAGCCTTGAGCAGGTCCACGCACTCACTGAGCGGCTCCGAGGGACCCGCAGGACGCGAGTCCCGCTGCCCGCCCAGCAGCCTGGCGCAGTCACGCCACTGCGGTCGTGCGTCGAGAAACGCAGCGGCCACTTCCGGGTGCGCGCGCCAAACGGCAGCGCGCGGCGCATCCGCAGGGGGCCGCTCCAGAAGCCGGAGATCGGCGGGCAATTGGGCGCGGCCAACGTTCCAAAGCAGTGCCGCCGCCTGCACCTGGAGAAGCGGCAGTGGATTGCCACTCGCAGCCTGCAGGCGCTTGGCGATCTGCTCCCGCCACAGTGCGGCTTCGGCTTCGCGCTGCAGGCGCGTTTCGGCGGCGCCGCCGATGCGGCGGAACATGTCGAGGTCGGCTTGCAGGGAGGTCTCATCGCCCTGCCCCACCGCGGCATGCCAGGGATCCAGAAGCACTTGCAGAACGGCCAGCTGGCCTTCGCGCTCGCATCCTGCCGGCGCCAGGCGCTGCAAGCTGCGCGTCACGGGATGGAGATCAAGGGCGTATGCGTGCGCTTGCAGGCCATGCAGGTGCAGGCTCTGCTCCAGCAGGCGGCCACTGCGCTTGAGCAGCAGCCGCAGGGATTCGTCCAGCGGCAACTGGCCGTCACGCACCGGCTGCAAGGCGTCCTCAAGAGCGTGCACGAGGTCGGCAGCCGCATCGAGGCGCAGCATGCGCAGCCCGCTCTTCTGCGAATGCAAGGCGCGGAAAAGCGCGTTGAGCGCACTGCGAGAGCCCGGATCACGCTCGGACTCGGCCAGCACACGCAGCAGGTCACCGCGGGCCTGCGCCCATTCGATCAGGAATTCGGCGAACAGCCGCTCCTCCGCCGTGGCGGTATCGATGCGAGCGCGCAAGGGGTCGATCCACATCGAGACGGCCTGCGGGTCAGCAGTGGGGAGGGGAACCTGCACCGCAACAACGGCCGCGGGCGGCGACGCCGCGGATCATCGCAAGACTCGGCCGGTGCGGTCCATGCCAGCCCGGACCGGACCGGGCCCATTCCGGGCTATTCGCGCCCGGTGACGATGCGCAGTATCGCCGGCACGTCGCTGTCCAGCACGCCGCGACGAGCGCGGGCGAGATGGAGCTGGTCGGCGAACGCCTGCGCGTCGATCGGCAGGTCGCCGACCAGGAGACTGTCGTCGCCGCGCAGCACGGCGCCGTCGCCCGCCGCACTGTAGAGATCGATGCGGCTGCGCTGGTCGCCGCGCACGTGCACCACGATGGCGGGTGGCCGCGGATCGGAGCGCAGGAAGCGGCCCTGGTCGCTGCGGTGGCAGGCCTCGGCAGCGACCAGCTGCTGCAGCGAGGGCAGCAGGTCGGTCTGCTGGAAGGGCGCGCTGATCTCGCCGCGCGGCAAACCGCTGGCACCGGCGACGAGCATCGGCACCCGCGCCAGCGCGCGTTCGCCAAAGCGCTCGCGCTCCGCAGGCCGCAGCGGCGTCATGCTGCGATGGTCGCCGAGCACGATCAGCACGCCCTCGCGCAGGAAACCGCTCGCCTCAAGAGCGCGGTAGAACTCGCCGAAGGCGCGATCGGCGCGTCGGAACGCGGCCTCTTCGCTGAGTGCCCCGGTGTCGCGGTCGAGGAAGGGCGGGTGCGCTTCCACGTTCAGCAGGACGCTGATCCAAGGCTGGGCTGGCGCATCGGTCATCCACTGCAGCACGCGGGCGTACAGGGCGGCGTCGTCGGCGGCCGCAAACGGCCCGCGCGGCATGCCTTCGTAGAAGGGATGCTCGGCGCCCTCCCAGTAGTCGAACTCCAAGGCCCTGAACCAGCTCGGCTTGTCGAGGAAGCCGAGATCGCCGGTGGTGAAGAAGCCGCTCCAGTAGCCATGCGCGCGCAGGGCGCGCGGCAGTGCCCTGGCCGGGTCCTCGAAGCCGGCGAAGGCCTCAAGGCTGGCGTAGCGACCGGGCTGCGGCAGAGGGTAGTCACCGGCGATCAGCGCAATAAGGCCGTGGTCGGTGGTGAAGCCGTTCGCGTGAAAGGCGCTGAACCACGTATTGGCGCGCGCGATGGCGTCGAACTCGGGCACCCAGCTGCGGCCTGCAGCCGCCGTCTCGCGACCGAGTCCGCTGTGGTAGGTCGACAGCGACTCCCAGATCAGGACCAGCACGTCCGGTTGCCGCGCCTGCCCAGCCTCGCAGTGCAGGGTCGGGCCCTGGACGCGCTCTTCGAGTGCATCCACGAAGGCCGGGCTGTAGGTCTGCGACACGCCCTGCTCGCGGTGCAGCTGCCACAGGTTCATGAAGGAATCGCCGTTGACGCGGGCGGGGACCGCTCCGCCCATGGCAGCACCCAGCCCCAGCATCAGCGCGCCGCCCGTGCCCACTGCGGCCGCCCGCCGGGGATGCCGGGGCTGCGCCACAGGCTGAGAGCGAGGACGCACAGACCGAGCAGGGCCAAGCCCGGCAGCAGCACCGGCTGTTGCTGAAGGATGGCGCGGGCGAAGCGTTCGGTGGCGTCCCACTCGGCCCCGAACTTGAAGACATCCAGCAGATACAGGCGCGTGTTCAGCACGCTCAGGATCGAGAAGTCGGCCAGCATCAGCAGGAGAAGCAGCACGGTCATCAGCATGGCGAGCCCGCGCAGCAGGCCGCGCGGCAGCCACAGACCAAGCGCCACGCCACCGAGGCCAAGTGCCAGAAGCCAGGCGTCATGGCCGAAGGCGGCGCGTCCCATGCAGCCCCCGCAGTTCGCGTTTGGCCCGAACACCGCCTCGACCTTCAGCGCACGCAGCAGCGCGACCAGCACCAGCGCGGCCGCCAACAGGTAGGGCGCCAGCCGATGCAGCGCAGTCAGCAGGCGACGCAGCGACAGGGCGGTGGATGAGGACACTTGAGGCTCGAAGACGGCGATCCAGGGCGCGACATGATGCGTGAAGCCGATCGCGACTGCAGTGACAGGCGAACCCCCACCCGCCGCACCAGCGACTTCGCGCTCCCGGCACGGGCCGCCCGATCGGCGGGCTGGCTACACTCAGGGCATGTCGCGACGCCCGCTACTGCTGATCCCACTCGCGCTGGCACTGGCTCAGGCGCAGCCTATGCCTGCCTTCGCGCAGACCGTCTACAAGCTGGTCCGCCCAGACGGCACGGTGCACTACACGGATCGACAGCCCCACAGCCTGGAGGGTGTCGAGAAGATTCACGTGCGCGCGGAAGTGCAGCAGATCGCTCGCCTGCGCGTGGAGAGCGATAGCGAACTCCGGCATGCCGTCGTCGGCAACGTCCTGCACGGGCCGCTGGAGATCCAGCTGATCGCCGCCGAGGCCAGCAATCTGCAGAGCGAACCCGCCCTGCCCCTGCGAACCGTGCTGGCCGGCGAGGGCGAACAGCGGGTTGCGGTGTTCGGGCCACTGGACCCCACCCGGGGCTGGGGCTTTTCGCTGCAGCTGCAGGCCATGCCGGGCGACCCGCGCGCCGTGCATGACGACGTCGACTATGCCGTTCCCATCGAGGGCAGCGCCTGGCGCATCGACCAGGGCTGGGGTGGGCGCTTCAGCCACACCTCACCCGAGTCCAGGCACGCGGTCGACTTCAGCGCCGCTGAGGGAACGCCGGTGCTTGCCGCGCGCGAGGGCGTGGTGATGCAGATCGCTGACGACTTCCGCGGTGCCGGCCTTGATCTGGAGAAGTACGGCGCGCGCGCCAACTTCGTGCGGGTGCTGCATACCGACGGCAGCATGGGCCTGTACGCGCATCTGGCGCCGGAATCCGCGCGCGTCGGGCCGGGGGCACGCGTACGCGCCGGCCAGGTGATCGGCGAAGTCGGCAGCACGGGCTATTCGACGGGCCCGCACCTGCACTTCGTGGTGCAAGTGAACCGCGGGCTGAAGCTGGAATCGGTGCCCTTCCGCATGCAGGGCCCGGGTGGCGCCCTGCGCATTCCGGGCGCGCCCTGAGCCGGCAGCGCGGGCGGGTCTCGGGCGCTGCGGTAGAATCCGCGCCCCTTTGCTGCCCTGAGCGTCGCCGCCGCGCGACCGCCTGCCCATGATCACCGAAGCCGCGAAAGAGGCGCTGCGTCGCCGCACCTTCGCCATCATTTCCCATCCCGATGCCGGCAAGACCACGCTGACCGAAAAGCTGCTGCTGTTCGGCGGCGCGATCCAGATGGCCGGCTCGGTCAAGGGCCGCAAGGCCGCGCGTCACGCGACCTCGGACTGGATGGCGCTGGAAAAGGAGCGCGGCATCTCGGTGACCAGCTCGGTGATGCAGTTCCCCTACGAGGGCCGCATCGTCAACCTGCTGGACACGCCCGGTCACGCCGACTTCGGCGAGGACACCTACCGCGTGCTGACCGCGGTTGACTCCGCACTGATGGTGATCGACGTCGCCAAGGGCGTGGAGGAACGCACGATCAAGCTGATGGAGGTGTGCCGCCTGCGCGACACGCCGATCATGAGCTTCATCAACAAGCTCGACCGCGAGGGCAAGGACCCGATCGAACTGCTGGATGAAATCGAGCAGGTGCTGGGCATCGCCTGCGCACCGATCACCTGGCCGATCGGCATGGGCAAGCGCCTGAAAGGCGTGGTGCATCTGGTGTCGGGCGAAGTGCACGTGTTCGAGTCGGGCCGCAACTTCACCCGCCAGGACTCGACCATCTTCCCCAGCCTCGATGACCCCGGCCTGGCCAAGCTGGTCGGCGCCGAGCTGCTGGCCGAGACCCGCGAACAGCTGGAGCTGGTGCAGGGCGCGGCGCAGCCCTTCGACATCGACGACTACCTGGCCGGCAAGCAGACCCCGGTGTTCTTCGGCTCGGCGGTGAACAACTTCGGCGTGCAGCTGCTGCTGGACTTCTTCGTCGAGCACGCGCCCTCGCCGCGCCCGCGCGCGACCAGCAGCCGTGAGGTCGCACCCGGCGAGGAGCCGCTGACCGGCTTCGTGTTCAAGATCCAGGCCAACATGGACCCGCAGCACCGCGACCGCGTGGCCTTCATGCGCATCTGCTCCGGCCACTTCACCGCCGGCATGAAGACCTTCCACGTGCGTACCGGCAAGGACATGAAGATCGCCAACGCGCTGACCTTCATGGCCTCCGACCGCGAGATCGCCGTCGAGGCCTGGCCGGGCGATGTGATCGGCATCCACAACCACGGCACGATCTCGATCGGCGACAGCTTCACCGAAGGCGAGCCGCTGTTCTTCACCGGCATCCCGAACTTCGCGCCCGAACTGTTCCGCCGCGCGCGCCTGCGTGATCCGCTCAAGCTGAAGCAGCTCCAGAAGGGCCTGGCCCAGCTCAGCGAAGAGGGCGCCACCCAGTTCTTCAAGCCGCTGATGAGCAACGACCTGATCTTGGGCGCAGTCGGCGTGCTGCAGTTCGATGTGGTCGCCTATCGCCTCAAGGACGAGTACAGCGTCGACGCCAGCTTCGAGCAGGTCAGCGTCGCCACCACCCGCTGGATCCGCTGCGACAACGCCAAGAAGCTTGAGGAGTTCCGCGAGCGCAACGCCAACAACCTCGCCGTCGACGCGGCCGGCCACCTGGTCTATCTGGCACCTTCGCGCGTCAACCTGCAGCTGACGCAAGAGCGCTGGCCCGAGGTGCGCTTCGACGCCACCCGCGAGCACGCGCAGGCGGTGGGGCTGGAGTGAGGCCTCAGTATCGAGGGGCCGAGGGGCCGGGCGCACTGCCGGGGCCCCTCGGCCTGTTCGTCAGGGCGGGAGCGTGCCTCTGAATTCACGATCGAGAAGCTCGGCGACCCACGCTTCCCGGCCATCGGCGAGCGAATGCACCACGAGGCGCAGGCCCTCCTGCTTCCAGGCGCCCGAAGGCTCGCGATAGCCCACCGGAGGAGCGCGGTAAATCAGGCGCGCCTCGCTGAGCAGAAAGGGCGCGTAAGCAAAGGGCAGGTCCAGGGTGCTTTCGATCACCCCCTCGCTGCGGCTGGCGAACTGCCAGCGCCAGACCGAGCCGAAGATGGCATCCTCGCGAGGCTCCGGGGCCATGGCGTGGGCATCGTCAGCCGAACGGAACTGGCGCGCACCGAGACCCTCCAACTGATCTGCGGCTGCAAGCCCGGGTGAACGTACGGACGCTTGCGGAGTGGCCTGCGAGAGGGCGCGCACCGAAGGGCTGGCCGCACCGAGGTCCACTTCGAGAACCCCCTGCAGGTGCAGCCCCTCGCTGGCCACCGCCCCGCCATCCGCCGCCAGCAGAGCGCCGCGCAGTGGGTACTCGATGTAGTTCCAGTGCAGGCGTACGCGCTCGGCTTCCGTTTCAGCTTGCACATTGAATCGCCGCAAGGGTTCGGCATTCACCGCGGCACTGACGCCGTCGGGCAGGGCGAAGTCGATGCGCTGCTGCACGCCACCGGAGACAGCATCGATCACCAGCAGCCGGCCTTCGCCACGTTTGCCGGTCTGGCCAAGCGCCAGCCAGCGCCCACCCACCGGCGCCAGCAGGAAAGCCGGCTCCTGCGTGGTCCAGAGCAGCGTGCCGCCCCGCAGGTCGCGCGCTTCGGGGAATCCCTGCGGATTCGACAGATAGGCCCGCTGTTCCTCGGTCTCGACCCACAGGCCTTCGCCAAGTTCGACCGCTGCCGGCTCGGCGTTCGCCAGCAGTGGCGCCACGAGGGCACAGGCAAGGATGAGCAGTGCGCGGGACAAACCGCGATAGGCGAGGAGTGGAGCGCTCATTCGAAGCCGTCCTTGAAGATGTCGATGGTCTGCGGCAGGTCGAGCACCCAGGCTCCGCGGCCGAGGGTGCCTGCAAGGAGGACGCGATCGGTGTGGTCGAACTCCAGCTCGTAGATCACAACGCCGGGCAGACCCGTGCCCATTTGGGACCAGGTAGTGAAGCCGCTGCTCGCGTAGGCGATGTATACGCCGCGGTTGGCGCCCACCACCAGCGCCGGATCCGGTCCAGGAATGAACTCCATGGTGCGCAGTCGGCCAGGCGCCAGCCCGCTGACCAGATTGCCGGTGACCAGGCTGAAGTTGGCGCCGCTGTCGTTGGACAGATGCACCGTGGTCTGGGTGATCGCGAAGAGCCGTGTGGGCGAGTTCAAGTCGACGCTGACATCGACCACGTTCGCCGGCAGCGTCGCAACCTGGGTCAAGGTCGCACCGTCCTGGGCACGCAGGTGCAGGCCTGAGCCGGCGCCGAAATACAGAAACCCGGGATTGCTGGGGACGCCATAGACGACCGGATCGCCGTTGAAAGCGTTGATGCGCGCGGTCGAAATGCGATCGATGCTGTCGGCACGATCCAGAGACTCGTAGACACCATTGCTCGCGCCGATCACCAGACGGGCGCCATTGGCGAAGTTGACAGCCAGGGGCGTGTAGAACTGCGCCACCAGCGCGGGGCTTCCATTCAGCAGCGCCCGGGCCGGTGAGACGCTTGCGGTCTGAGCGTTGCTGGCGTTGAAGGTGCGACGGCGGAGTGAACCGAGGTTCTGGAAACTGGTGTAACGGATGGAGCTCGTTGGCGAGGAGCGGTCGTCCACCACGACGTCTCCACCATCGCCCGTGGAGAGGCTGTCGAAGATCGGCGAGCCCGGCGTGCGGAGCTGGGTGGTGCCGGTGTCCTGCGCGCCGCCGATCACGCGATCGGACACCGAGTCCCAGGCGATGCCGTGGTACTCGGTGGTCTGCAGATCGCCGTTCAGGGACAGCCAGGTGCCTGCGGTCGATGCCGGCTGGGTGCGCTTGTAGATGCCGCCGTCATCGGCCTGGATCAGCTCGCCCGCCGCATCGAAAGCCATGTCACGCGAGTCGGCATGCGGCGAGGAGTTGTTCGGCGTGCCGCTGTGCGTGAGCGGCGTCCAGCGCGAGCCGGCGGGTTGGCTCGCGTCGCCGCGGAACAGGCGCCCGCTGTAGTCGTTGGCGCCCAGCGAGTTCGGGAAGAAACTGGTGCTGCCGGAGACGCCCTCGCCGAAGTACGGCTGACGATCTCCGCCGATGTAGACCAGCTGCGCATTGCTCGGGTCCGCTGAGATCGACAGGTGGATGCTGCCTTGGCCACCCGGATGCACGCCGAACTGGACGCCGTTCTGCTCGGTGGTCAAGGGCACGCCAAGATCGACCCAAGGCGCCAGACCATCGTTAGAGCGGAACACTGCCGACAGACGGCCCGTGTCGTCGACCACCGCAAGGAACACCTGCCCGGCCGCCCCGACCGAAATCTCGGTGCGACGCGTGCCTGCCGTACCGACGTTCATGCGGGCTTCGACACCTGCGTCGGAGACGCGGGTCCACGTGGCCCCCGTGTCTTCACTGCGGAAAATCCCGCGCGCGGCACCGCCCGTGACGGCGGCATAGAGCACGTCCGGAGCGCTTCGATGTCCGGCCAGATCCAGCGTGGCGCCGGCAGGCAAGCCCGAGCCCGCCGCGCCGGAGAGCTGGGTGAAGGCCGCGCCGCTGTTGCTGGAGCGATGGATGCCGGTATCGGTGGCCGCCACGATCACCGTTCCGCGCGGTGCCACGCCCTGGATCTCGCGATTCGCAAGCGCACTCAGGACAGTCCAACTGGCCCCCTCGTCAGTGCTGCGCAAAAGGCCGATCAGGGCACCGCCGTCGCGACTCAGGCTGGATGTCCGCGCCACCCCCGCAACCACCGTGCGCGAGGTGGCGTCCGTGGGGTCGAGTTCGAGCGAACCGATCGAAAGCGAGCCGAGCGAATCGGTGAGCCGCGTCCAGTTCGGCGCCGCTGCAGTGGCATTGGCCGTCCGCCAGATACCGCCGTTGACCGCACCGACGTACACGATGCCCGCATTGCTGGGATGAGTGGCGACCGCATTGACTGCCCCGACCACCTCACGGTTGGTGATGTTCTCGACCTGCCCACCATGCGACGGACCGGGGCCGATCGCGCGCCATTGGGGCGCCTGACCAGCGAAAGCGAGCGACGAACACAGCGCGAGCGCGGCGGCGACCGCCCGCGAAACTCGGATTGACATGGATTCCCCCGGATCAGGCCTTGCGCCCTCGTGGAGGATACAGGTTCCACGCCGCCCATAGGCCCAGTCTGCCCGGGCTTGATCCGTGCGCACGGGGAAGCTCCGAACGGGGCGCGACTGCCCGGCGGGCGGATCTCGGACCCGTTCAGAGTTGCGAGGATGGCCTAAAACATCAATGAGGCGCCAACGCGCATCGGCCGATGCACCGCAGAGCCGCCAGCAACCGGCCGGGAAGGACACTTCTCGCCGTGCGCTTCGGCGGCGGGGCAAGCGAGCAACCGGGCTGCCGGCGCCTTCACAGTTGCGCAGTTGCGCCCCGAATACGCGCTGTTAGCATGTGTCGCCCGAAGCGACATCGTGCGGCGACCCAGGGACGGCGTCGACCCGCTTTGTCGAGTCAAGGAGAGCCACCGGGTCGCCACGCGCGAGCGTCGCAAGGTTCGGGCGGACAGAATCGCCAGCGGGGCGCAGGTCGCCCGGGAAAGCCATGACCGACAGTTCAGTCACCGCGCTGCTTCACGCGTGGCGCTCGGGCGAAGCCGGCGCTGCCTCCGCCCTCATGTCCGCGCTCTACCCGATGCTGCGCGAACTCGCCCAGGGGCAGCTGGCGCGCTTTCCCGGCGCACGCACCCTGCAGCCAACCGAGCTTGTCCACGAGGCCTACGAGCGCCTGCACCGTCAGAAGCAGGTCGACTGGGAGAACCGCAGCCACTTCTACGCCATGGCAGCCACGGCCATCCGAGCGATCCTGGTCGACCATCTGCGTCAGAAGAGCAGCCAGAAGCGCGGCGGCGACGCCGTCCGCGTGGATCTGGACGCGCAGATCGACCGCGTCGAGTCAGCCCAACCCGCGCCGCTGGACTGGCTGGAGCTCGACTCCGCGCTGCAGACGCTGGCCGCGATCAATGCGGACTGCGTCCGCGTCGTCGAGATGCGCGTGTTCGGCGGCCTGAGCGTGGACGAGATCACCGGCGTCATGGGCAGCTCCACCGCCACCGTCGGCCGGCAGTGGCGCTTCGCACGCGCCTGGCTGGCCGAACATCTGAGCCCGTAAGACCATGAGCACCGAGATTCCTCGCCCCGCCTCAGCGGCGGACCGCGACAGCGCGAGCTTGGGCCAGCAGCTTCTGACCGCTTTCGACGCCGTTGCCGATGTGCCGCCCGCGCAGCGCGAGGCGGCGATTCAGGCCTTGGGCCTTGAGTCCCCCGAACTCGAACGCGAGCTGCGCGCCCTGCTCGACCGCGACGCCGAGACGGGCCCGCTCGACGCCACCTTGTCCGCGCAGATCCAGCCCCTGCTGCAGGAGGCCTTGCCCGAGCTGGATCCGGCCCCTGCACAGATCGGTCCCTACCAAGTGCTGCGCCTGCTCGGCGAAGGCGGGATGGGGCGCGTCTATCTCGCGCGCCGCAGCGACGGGCCGGTCAGCCGCGATGTGGCCATCAAGCTGATTCGCCCCGACCGCGCGGGTGAAGGACTTCTCGCCCGCTTCGAGGCCGAACGTCGCCATCTGGCCGCGCTCGACCATCCGGGCATCTGCCGCTTCATCGACGCCGACAGCCTCGCCGACGGCACGCCCTATGTGGTGATGGAAGCGGTGCAGGGCGAACCGATCATCGACTTCTGCCAGCGCCACAGCCTCGGCCTGCGCGCTCGCGTCGAGCTGCTGCGCACGCTGCTGGCCGCGGTGGCCCACGCCCACGATCGCCTGCTGCTGCACCGGGACATCAAGCCGCACAACGTGCTGGTCACCGCCGACGGCCAGCCCAAGCTGCTCGACTTCGGCATCGCCAAATCGATCGAAGACGCGCAGGCCAGCGTCACCCGCACCGCCGAGCGTTTCTTCACGCCCAACGCCAGCGCGCCGGAGCAGCTGCTGGGCGAACCGGCCGGCGTGGCCTGCGACGTCTACAGCCTGGGCGCACTGGCGTACGAACTGCTCAGCGGCGCCCTGCCCTTCGACTTCCAGGGCCTGCGCGCTGCCGAGATCGAGCGCCTGGTGCTGCAGGTGGCGCCGCCGCTGATGAGCGAGCGCAGCGCCCTGCCCTGGGCCCGCGAACTCAAGGGCGACCTCGACGCCATCGTTGCCACCTGCCTGCGCAAAGCCCCCAGCGAGCGCTACCGCAACGTCGATGCGCTCGACGCCGAACTGCAGCGCTGGCTGGAAGGCCGCCCGGTCACGGCGCGGGCCCCCAGCTGGGCCTATCGAAGCCGGCTGTTCATTCGCAGGCACCGCGTGGCGGTGGGGCTGTCAGCGGCCCTGGTGGCCGCCATCGCCGTCTTCGGCAGCGGCCTCGCCCTGCAGGCCATCGAGCTGCGCGAACAGCGCAACCTCGCGGTGATCGAGCGCGATCGCGCGCTGCAGGTGGTGGAGATTCTGGAGTCGGCGTTTCGGAATGCGGATCCGGGGCGG
>JBKCVA010000060.1:0-4971 GCA_046318115.1 Lysobacterales bacterium
CATGGGCCGCGACTCGCAGAGCGCCGATTTCACCTGCGTCGGCATCGGCGACATGTCCGGCGACGTGTTCGGCAACGGCATGCTGCTGTCGAAGCATATCCGCCTGCTGGCGGCGTTCGACCACCGCCACATCTTCCTCGATCCGAACCCCGATGCAGCGCGCAGCTTCGTCGAGCGCGAGCGCATGTTCGCCCTGCCGCGCTCGTCCTGGGGCGACTACGACAAGTCCCTGATCAGCGCGGGCGGCGGCATCTATGCGCGCAGCTTGAAGTCCATTCCAGTCAGCCCGCAGGTGCGCGAGGTGCTGGGCATCGCCGAGGGCGTGACCGCGCTGTCGCCGAACGAGCTGCTGACCGCGATCCTGAAGGCGCCGGTCGACCTGCTCTGGAACGGCGGCATTGGCACCTACGTCAAGGCCGGCAGCGAAACCCATGCCGATGTCGGCGACCGCGCCAACAACGCGATCCGCGTCAACGGCAGCGAGCTGCGCTGCCGCGTGGTGGGCGAGGGCGGCAACCTGGGCATGACCCAGAAGGGCCGCATCGAGGCGGCGCTGAACGGCGTGCTGCTCAACACCGACTTCATCGACAACTCGGCGGGCGTCGACACCTCGGATCACGAGGTCAACATCAAGATTCTGCTGAATGACGCGGTGGGTCGCGGCGAGCTCAGCACGCCGGACCGCAATGCCCTGCTGGCGGCGATGACCGACGATGTCGCGCAGCTGGTGCTCAACGACAACTACCGCCAGAACCAGGCGATCAGCCTGATGGAGCGGATGAGTGTCTACCGGTTGGGCTCGAAGCAGCACTTCATCCGCACGCTTGAGAGCCAGGGCTTGCTGGATCGTCAGCTGGAGTTCCTGCCCTCCGACGCCGAGTTCGCCGAGCGCAAGGCGCGCGGGCTGGGCCTGACCCGGCCGGAGCTGTCGATCCTGCTGTCGTACTCGAAGATCGTCGCCTTCCAGCAGCTGCTGGAGTCCGACGTGCCGGAGGATCCGTATCTCTCGAAGGAGCTGGTGCGCTACTTCCCGCAGGCCCTGCAGGAGCGCTACGCAGACCACATGCAGCGCCATCGCCTGCGCCGCGAGATCATCGCCACCGCGGTGACCAACTCCATGGTCAACCGCATGGGCTCGACTTTCCTGATGCGCATGCAGGAGGACACGGGCCGCAGTCCGGCGCAGATCGCCAAGGCCTACAGCATCGCCCGCGAGGTGCTCAACGCCCGCGCGCTCTGGGCGGAGATCGACGCCCTCGACCTCAAGGTGCCCGAGGCGGCGCAGGTCGATGCTCTGCTTGAGATCTGGGCTCTGCTGCGCACCATGACGCGCTGGCTGCTGAATCGCCCTGGCGACCGCTTCGACATCGCCGAGGCGGTGGCGCGCTACCAGCCGGGCATCGAGTCGCTGCGTATGGCTCTGCCTGACATCGTCTCCGAGGGCGATCGCACACGCTTCGCCGATGCGCGCGCCGGCTGGCTGGATGCCGGCCTGCCGCAGGGCCTGGCCCAGCAGCTCGCAACCCTGTCGATGCTGTATTCGGCGCTCGATGTGGTCGAGGTCGCCAGCGTGCATCAGCTGCCGGTGGCCGATGTCGCCCGCGTCTACTCGGGCCTCGGCGAAGCCCTGCACTTGCAATGGCTGCTGCAGAAGATCAAAGAGCTTCCGGTCGACGGCCGCTGGCATGCGCTGGCCCGTGGCTCGATGCGCGACGAGATGCAGCAGCAGCAGGGCGCGCTGGTGGCCCAGGTGCTCCGCCACGGCGAGGGCGATGTCGGCAGGCGGCTCTCGGCCTGGTTGGGCCGCGACGACACCGCACTCAAGTTCACCCTGAACATGTTCGCCGACATGCGCACCCAGCTGGCCATGGACTATCCCACGGTCTCGGTGGCGGTGCGTCGACTGGCCCAGCTGGCCGCCGCTGGCAGCGCCTGAGCCCCACCTCGGGCCGTCCAAGCGGGCGTTGGCGTGGAGAATTCGCGCCAATCGCCCTGCACGCAGAAGTCGTGCTGTGGCATCGTGAGCCTGACCCCGATCCGTGTGGCCGGGGTCTCGCTCAAGGACCCCCGGACCGCTCAAGGACAGGACCCCGCCATGCGCATTGCCGTGCTCGCCAGTCGTACGCCAGAGGCCCAGGCCGCACGCGCTGAGCTGGAGGCCCTGCATCCGCCGGTTGAGCTGGATGCATGCGAAGCAGTGGTGGCGATCGGCGGCGACGGCTTCATGCTGCAGACCCTGCACCGCACGCAGTCGCTGGGCGTGCCCGTGTTCGGCATGAAGACCGGCAGCGTCGGTTTCCTCATGAACGCCTGGCGGGCCGATGGGCTGGTCGAGCGCATCCGGGCGGCCGAGGCGGCGGTGTTGCGGCCGCTGGAAATGCTGGCGATCAGCGAATCCGGCAGCAGCACTGGGGCGTTGGCGTTCAACGAAGTCTCGCTGCTGCGTCAAACCAAGCAGGCGGCCAAGATCCGAATCCGCCTGAACAACGCGGTCCGACTCGATGAGCTGGTCTGCGACGGCATCATGGTGGCCACGCCGGCTGGCTCCACCGCCTACAACCTGTCGGCGCACGGGCCGATCCTGCCGCTCGACAGCTCCGTGCTGGCGCTGACCCCGATCAGCCCCTTCCGTCCGCGCCGCTGGCGCGGCGCCATCCTGCGCTCCGATGCGGAAGTCAGCTTCGAGATCCTCGATCACTACAAGCGCCCGGTGAGCGCCACCGCCGATTCCACCGAGATCCGCGATGTCGTCGAGGTGAGGGTGCGGCAGAGCCCCGAGCGGACCGTGAGCCTGCTCTTTGACCCCGAGCACAACCTCGAAGAGCGGATCCTTGCGGAGCAGTTCGAAGCCTGAGGTCCAAGACCGAGGTCGCGTCCACCTGCGCGCCGCGCCACCACGGCTGCAGCACGTGCGGCGCGCCGGGCGATGATGCGGCGCGCGATGCGCGGCGCGCTTTCATCGTTCACTCTCGCGCTTCGCCGCACTGTCCGGCGAGGTTTTCCGCAAGGGGGCGGAATGCATGGGCAACAACCTGATCTTCAGTGCCGGCCTGCCGATCGCGCTCGCGATCGTGATGATCGGCCTTGGCCTGCATCTCGGCATCGCCGACTTCAAGCGCGTGGCGACCGCGCCGCGGGCGGTGGTGGTGGCGCTGGCCGTGCAGACCGGCGTGCTGCCGGCGGTGGCTTTCGGTCTCGTCTTCGCCTTTGCTCTACCGCCTGAACTTGGATTGGGCCTGGTGCTGCTGGCTGCTTCGCCCGGCGGCGTCACCGCCAACCTGTTTTCGCATCTGGCGCGCGGGGATGTGGCGCTGAACATCACGCTCACCGCCATCAACAGCGCGCTGTGCCTCATCAGCCTGCCGCTATGGACCGCGCTGGGTCTCGCCTGGCTGATTGGCAGCGAGCAGGCGGTGCCGCCGCCGACGCAGAAGATCATCGAGGTCGGCCTGCTGGTGCTGCTGCCGGTGCTGATCGGCATGGGCCTGCGCGCCTGGAAGCCGGCGCTGGCGGAGCGCCTCGACAAGCCCGTGCGCATCCTCTCGACCCTGATCCTTGTGCTGTTGATCGCGGCCGCCGTGGTGATCGAGCGCAAGACGCTCGCCACCCATGCGCTGGCGCTCGGCGGCGTGGTGCTGCTGTTCAATCTCGCCAGCCTGCTCTCGGGCTACTGGGCCGGTCGCCTCGCGCGGCTCGGCGTGCCGCAGGCCACCGCGATCGCCTTCGAGATCGGCATTCACAACGGCACGCTGGCGATCTTCGTGGCCTTGAGCGTGCTGCAGATGCCCGCAGCCTCGGTCGCGCCGGCGCTGTACTCGCTGGCCATGTACCTCACCGGCGGTGTCTTCGCCTGGTGGATCCTCCGCGCGCAGCGACAGGCGGGCCCGCCGAAGTAAGCAGGGTCGCAGCCTGACACGTCGCAGCGCGCGGGCGTGTGGCTGAGCCGAAGGCTTGAATACGTATGTAGGCCGCCCCGAAGGCCAGCGTTTGCGCATAGCTTCGCTGCCACCCCCGCTGCCCGGATCCGGCCCATGCGCGCGCTTGTCTCGACGCTACACCGCTGCCTGTCCACGCCTCTCGTACTCGCGCTGGCCGCGATCGCCGTGAGCGCCTCTTTGGCGCCCGCTGCGGCCGAATCCATGGCCAAGGGCGACGACGCCCAGCTCGATCCGCGCAACACCGTCGAGGTCCGCTCGCCGGATGGCCGCACCCGCTTCGTGCTGAGCACCGACGAGGGCAAGCTGCGCTACAGCGTGCACCGCGGGGCGATGACGGTGATCGAACCCTCTGCGCTCGGCTTCGTGTTCCGCGAGACCGCCGACTTCGGCGCGGGCTTCCGCATCCTTGGCAGCGAGCAGGCCGAGCAAGACAGCCGCTGGGAGCAGCCCTGGGGCGAGCGCCGCGTCGTGCGCGACCACCACCGCGCGCTGCGCGTCGAGCTGGAGCGCAGCGCGCCTCCGCGCCACCGCCTCGACATCGAGGTGCGTGTGTTCAACGACGGCCTTGGCTTCCGCTATCGCGTGCCCGAGCAGGAGGGCCTGGCCGAGCTGCATCTGCTCGATGAACTCACCGAGTTCCGCCTGCCCAAGCCGGAAACCCTCGACAGCTGGTGGATCCCCGGCCGCAGCTGGAACCGCTACGAATACCTCTACCGCAGCACCAAGCTGCCGGAGATGGATCGCGCGCACACGCCGATGACCCTGCGCACGCCCGCCGGCCTGCACATCGCCATCCACGAGGCCGCGCTGATCGACTACGCCGCGATGGTGCTCGACCAGCAGCGCGACGGCGTGCTGAAGGCCGACCTCACGCCCTGGCACGACGGCGTGCGCGTGCGCACCCGCGCCGGCTTCGTCACGCCCTGGCGCACCCTGCATATCGCCGACAGCGCCAGCGGCCTGATCGACTCCGATCTCATCCTCAACTTGAACGCGCCGAACGCACTGGGCGATGTGAGCTGGGTCGAGCCCG
>JBKCVA010000061.1:0-25855 GCA_046318115.1 Lysobacterales bacterium
TTCAGTGCTGCGTCACCGGCTTGCCCGCCGCGGTCCAGGCAGTGATGCCACCGGCCAGCGAGCGCACCCGGGTGAAGCCCAGCTTCTGCAGGCTTTCGGTGGCGAGCGCCGAGCGCCCGCCGGTGCGGCAGTACAGCACGATCGGCTGCTCGCGCACGGCCAGCGCGGGCTCAGTGACGCAGGCGATGGCGGGGTTGGCCTCGACCTGGAATTCGAGCACGCCGCGGGGGATCGGGATCGCGCCGGCGATGTGGGCGGTGGCGAACTCGCCCGGCTCGCGCACATCGATCAGCACGTAGCTGCCGGGAGCTTCGGAAGCGAGTGCTTCGACGCTCACTTCGGTGATGCGGGCGCGGGCTTCGGCGACCAGTTCAGCGGGGGACTTGGACATGAACGGCTCCTGTCGAATATCAGTTGACGCTAATATTAGAAACAGCTAAATTGGCGGCGGTCAAGTCTAGCTGCTGCAAGTGCGCCCAAGCTCCTCGGGCAGCAGTGGCTGAGCTTCAGGATCGCGCCCCACCGGCGGAGACGCGCTCCCACTCAGACGCCGGATCGGGAGGGCTCAAACCATGGCCAGGATCCTCGTGGTGGGCGGCGGCATCGGCGGCATCAGCGTGGCCTACGAGCTGCGTGCGGGGCTGGGCAAGGCGCATGAGATCACCGTGGTGGGCGACAGCCCGCGCTTCTCGTTCACGCCCTCAAACCCGTGGGTGGCGGTCGGTTGGCGCAAGCCTTCGGACATCCAGATCGAGATCGGGCCCTATCTGGCGAAGAAGTCGATCGGCTTCGAGAGCTGCGGCGCGGCCGAGATCGTTCCGGGCGAGAACACGGTGGTGCTCGGCGACGGACGCCGGCTCGCCTACGACTACCTGGTGATCACCACCGGCCCGCGGCTTGCCTTCGACGAGATTCCAGGCCTCGGCCCGCACGGCGGCCACACGCATTCGATCTGCACCACGCCGCATGCGCTCTCGGCCTGGGAGGCCTACCAGGACTTCGTCAAGGATCCCGGCCCGATCGTGATCGGTGCGGCCCAGGGCGCGAGCTGCTTCGGCCCGGCCTACGAGTTCGCGATGATCCTCGACGCCGATCTGCGCAAAAGGAAGCTCCGCGACCGCGTGCCGATCACCTACGTCAGCAGCGAGCCCTATGTCGGCCACATGGGTCTGGGCGGCGTCGGCGACAGCAAGGGCCTGCTGGAGAGCGAGTTCCGCCAGCGCCACATCAAGTGGATCGTCAACGCGAGGATCGCCGAGGTGCGGCCTGGCGAGATGCTCGTGCACGAGATGAACGAGGCTGGCGAGAAGGCGCGCGAGCACGCGTTGCCCTTCAAGTACTCGATGGTGCTGCCGGCGTTCACCGGCGTCGACGCGGTGCGTGCGGTCAAGGCGATGTGCAATCCGCGCGGTTTTGTGCAGATCGATCGCCACCAGCGAAATCCGGTCTGGCCGAACATCTACTCGGCCGGGGTCTGCGTGGCGATTCCGCCGGTCGAGGTCACTCCGGTGCCAACGGGCGCGCCCAAGACCGGCTTCATGATCGAGTCGATGGTCAGCGCCATCGTCGAGAACATCCGCGCCGAGCTGGAAGGCAAGGCTCCGGAGGCAGTGGCGACCTGGAATGCGATCTGCCTCGCCGACATGGGCGACACCGGTGCCGCCTTCGTGGCCCTGCCGCAGATGCCGCCGCGCAACGTCACCTGGGCCAAGGTCGGCAAGTGGGTGCACGTCGCCAAGATCGCTTTCGAGAAGTACTTCCTGTCGAAAATGAAGTCGGGCAACACCGAGCCCGTCTACGAAAAGTACGTGCTGAAGGCGCTCGGCATCGAACGCCTGAAGTAGCTGCTCCAGACATGGGCCCGAAGCGCCCCCATGAGCCTCGCCGAACCCGCTCGAAACGAATCCCCAATCCCGAATCCCGAATCCCGGAGTCCAAGCCATGAACATCGACCGCGCCATGTTCGCCTTCGCCGGCAGCCTGATCCTGATCAGCGTGCTGCTGACCCACTTCGTCTCGCCCTGGTGGCTGCTGCTCACCACCTTCGTCGGCCTGAACCTGCTGCAGTCGGCATTTACCGGCTTCTGCCCCGCTGCCATCGTCATGGGCAAGCTGGGGCTGAGGCCCGGCTGTGCATTCGGCCAGAGCACCCGCTGATCCCCCTGTCCAGCCTGATGGAATTCGCCATGCGCACCACGCCGCCCTTGTTTGGTCTTTCGTTGGCTGTAGGCCTGCTGCTCTCGGCCTGCGGCAGCGAGGCGCCGCTCGCGCCGCGCATTGCTGCGGCGCCCGACATCGAACTGATCGCGTTGACACCCGACACGGCGGTGCGCGAGCGGGTCTGGGACGGGGTCGTCGAAGCCGTGCATTCGGCCACCCTGTCGGCGCAGACCGGCGGGCGCGTGCTGGCGCTGCCCTTCGACGTCAACGACTACGTCAAGGCGGGCGATGTGGTGGTCCGCTTCACCGACGTCGAGCAGCAGTCGGCGCAGCGTCAGGCGCGGGCGGCGCTTGCGGCCGCGCAGGCCGCGGCCAGCGAGGCCGAGGCCGAGTTCAAGCGCGTCTCGGAAATCTACGGACGTCGCCTGGTTTCGCGCGCCCAGCTCGATCAGGCGACTGCGCGCCGTGACGCCACGCGCGCGCAGCTGGAATCGGCAGAGGCGGCGGTGAAGGCAGCCAGCGAAACACTGGACTACACGGTCGTACGCGCCCCCTACTCGGGCATCGTCACTCAGCGCTTCGTCGAAGTCGGCGAAACCGTGCGCCCCGGGCAGCCGCTGATCGCCGGCCTGTCGCTGGACCGCCTGCGACTGCAGGTGAGGGTGCCGCAGTCGGATGTCGAGGCCATCCGCGGCAATGGCCGCGCCTTCCTGTTGCTGGACGGCGGCCGTCGCGTCGAGGCCGAGAAGGTCACCGTGTTTCCCTACGCCGACCCGGCGACCCACAGCTTCAGCGTGCGCGTGGATCTGCCCGAGGCTGACACCGGTCTGTCGCCCGGCATGGCCGCCAAGGTCGCCTTCGTGGTCGGCGAGGACGAACGTCTGCTGCTGCCGGTGTCGAGCCTGGTCAAGCGCAGCGAGGTGACCGCGGCCTATGTGCTCGGCGAGGCCGGGCTTGCCCTGCGCCAGCTGCGCCTGGGTCATCGCATCGGCGAGCGCATCGAGGTGCTGTCGGGCCTGAATGCCGGCGAGCAGGTCGCCGCCGATCCGGTCGCCGCCGGCCTGTGGCTGGAGCAGCAGCGTCGGGAGCGCAGCGATGGCTGAGTCGCAGGGCATGCCGCGCATGGGCATCTCCGGACGCCTCGCCGCGGCCTTCCAGAACAATCCGCTGACGCCGATCCTGGCGATCGCCGGCCTGCTGCTCGGCCTGATCGCGGTGCTGATCACTCCGCGCGAGGAAGAGCCGCAGATCGACGTGACCATGGCCAATGTGTTCGTGCCCTTTCCGGGCGCGCCGGCTGAGGACGTCGAGAACCTGGTCAGCTATCCGCTGCAGCAGGTGCTGTCGGAGATCGAGGGCGTCAAGCATGTCTACTCGGTCAGCCGGCCCGGCATGGCGGTGATCACGGTCGAGTTCACGGTCGGCGTGCCGCGCGCCGACGCGATCCTGCGTCTGTACAACCAGGTCTACTCGAACGCCGACTGGGCGCCGCCGAACCTCGGCGTCGGCCAGCCGCTGGTGCGGCCGATGGGCATCGACGACGTGCCGGTGATGAGCCTGACGGTGTGGACCGACGACCCCGCCCGCGGCGGCGTCGAAGTCGCCGAGGTCGCGCACACGCTGGAAACCGAACTGAAGCGCGTTCCCGGCACCCGCGATGTCTACACCATCGGCGCGCCCGAGCGCGCGGTGGTGGTCGAGCTCGACGCCCAGCGTCTTGCCAGCTACGGCATCGACATGAATGATCTGGCCGGCGCCCTGCAGGCCAGCAATGTGGTGATGCAGGCCGGCGAGCGCGTCGAGGACGGCCGGCAGATCCCGGTCACCGCCGGCACTTACCTAGCGGATGCGCAGCAGGTCGCCGAGCTGGTCATTGGCCTGCGCGAAGGCCGGCCGCTGTACCTGTCGGATGTCGCCCAAATCCGCCGTGGCGCCGACCTGCCGGCGAGCTATGTCTGGCATGCCAGGCCCGAGCAGGGTCAGCTCACGGCCATGCACCCGGCGGTGACGATCGCGGTCGCCAAGAAGCCCGGCGCCAACGCCTCCGACATCACCACCGCGATCAGCCGCCACATCGGCGAGCTGCGCGGCAGCCTGATTCCCGAAGGAGTGCAGGTCGACATCACCCGCGACTACGGAAGGACCGCCAACGACAAGGCGATCCAGCTGATCCAGAAGCTGATCTTCGCGACCCTCGCGGTGGTCCTGCTGGTGCTGTTCGCGCTGGGCTGGCGCGAGGCCGTGGTAGTCGGTGCCGCGGTGATCATCACGCTGGCGCTCACCCTTTTCGCGAGCTGGGCGATGGGCTTCACCATCAACCGGGTCTCGCTGTTCGCCCTGATCTTCTCGATCGGCATCCTCGTCGACGACGCCATCGTGGTGGTCGAGAACATCCACCGGCACATGGCGCGCGGCGGCAAGTCCCTGCTGGAGGCGATCCCGCCGGCGGTGGACGAAGTCGGCAGCCCGACGATTCTTGCCACCTTTACCGTGATCGCCGCGCTCTTGCCGATGGCCTTCGTCAGCGGGCTGATGGGCCCCTACATGCGACCGATCCCGATCAACGCCTCGGTCGGCATGCTGCTGTCGCTGGCCGTGGCGCTGATCGTTACACCCTGGCTGTCACTGAAGCTGCTGTCGCGGCACCTTGGAGACGCCGGTCATGGCGATGGGCATGCGGCCCATGGCAGCGGCATCGCCGCGCGACTGCATGGCCTGTTCGAGCGCCTGTTGCGGCCCTTCCTGCATCGCGAGCGCGGCGCGCGCCGGCGGCTGTGGCTGTTCGCCGGCATCGTCGGCGCGGTGGTGCTGTCGGCCGGTCTTGCCGTGGTGCAGCTGGTGGTGCTGAAGATGCTGCCCTTCGACAACAAGTCGGAGTTCCAGGTGGTGGTCGACCTGCCCGAGGGCAGCACGGTGGAGCGCACCAACGCGCTGCTGCAGGTGCTGGCCCTGACCCTGGCCCAGGTGCCCGAAGTGGCCAACATGCAGGGCTACGCCGGCACCTCGGCGCCGGTCAACTTCAACGGCCTTGTGCGCCAGTACTACCTGCGCGAGGGCGCCAACGTCGGCGACCTGCAGGTCAATCTGGTCGACAAGTCCGAGCGGAGCCGGAAAAGCCACGACATCGCCCGCGCGGTGCGCCCGGCCCTGCAGCAGATCGCCCAGCGCTATGGCGCGGCGCTCAAGGTGGTCGAAGTCCCGCCCGGCCCGCCGGTGATGTCGCCCCTGGTCGCCGAGATCTACGGGCCCGATGCGAACGGCGCACGTGCGATCGCGATGCGGGTAGCCGAGGTCTTCCGCGGCACCGAAGGCCTGGTCGACATCGACACCACGGTCGAGGCCGAGGCTTCGCGCGAGGTGCTGGTGGTCGACCGCGAGCGCGCAGCAAGGCTCGGCATCAGCCAGGCGCAGATCGCGCAGGCTTTGAGTGCAGGCGTGAGCGGCGTCGATGCCACCTTCCTGCGCGACGGCGCATCGAAGTATCCGGTGCCGGTGCGGCTGCGCCTGCCGGCCGGCGAGCAGGCGCGTCTTGAGGCGCTGCTGGCGCTGCGCATCCGCAGCGCCGACGGCCGCCTGCTGCCGTTGTCGGAAGTCGTGCGGGTCGAGCGCACCGGCTGGGAGTCGGCGATCTATCACAAGGACCTGCTGCCCGTGGTCTATGTGATGGCCGACGAGGCCGGTGCGCTCGACAGCCCGCTGTACGGCATGTTCTCGGTGGTTTCGAGCTTGAACGAAGCGGCTGATCTGCCCTGGCCGATCGAGCAGCGCTTCTTCAGCGCGCCGGAGAGCACCGCCGGCTTCAGTCTCAAGTGGGACGGCGAGTGGCAGATCACCTTCGAGACCTTCCGCGACATGGGCATCGCCTACGCCGCCGGCATGCTGCTGATCTACCTGCTGGTGGTGGCGCAATTCCGCAGCTATGCGGTGCCGCTGGTGATCATGGCGCCGATCCCCTTGACCGTGATCGGCGTGATGCCGGGCCATGCCCTGCTGGGCGCGCAGTTCACCGCCACCAGCATGATCGGAATGATCGCGCTGGCCGGGATCATCGTGCGCAACTCGATCCTGCTGGTCGATTTCATCAACCACGAGATCGCCCACGGCCGGCCGCTCGACGAGGCCGTGATCGAAGCCTGTGCGGTGCGTGCGCAGCCGATCGCGCTGACCGCGCTGGCGGCGATGGCCGGGGCCTTCTTCATCCTCGATGATCCGATCTTCAACGGGCTTGCGATCGCGCTGATCTTCGGCATCCTCGTCTCCACCGTGTTGACCCTGTTGGTGATCCCCTTGCTCTACTACAGCCTGTTGAAGTTCCAGGAAGGACGTGCCGCATGAGTGACGACAGCATCATCCTCGCCTGCCCGCACTGCCATGGTCTGAACCGGGTGCCGCAGGCTCGCCTGTACGACGGCCCCAACTGCGGCCGCTGCGGCGGCGCGATCTTCACGGGGCGACCGTTCGACCTCACCGGCGAAAGCTTCGAAGCCCATGCCGGCCGCGCCCAGCTGCCGGTGCTGGTCGACTTCTGGGCACCGTGGTGCGGGCCCTGCCGACTAATGGCGCCCGCGTTCGCGCAGGCGGCGCAGCAGCTGGAGCCGCAGTTCCATCTGGCCAAGGTTGACACCGAGGCGCAGCCGGCGCTGGGCCAGCACTTCGGCATCCGCAGCATTCCCACCTTGGTGCTGTTCCATCACGGCAACGAGGTCGCGCGCCAGTCGGGCGCGCTGAATGCTGCCGGCATCGTCCAGTTCGCGCGCAGCGCCTTCATGCAGTACGCCCAGGGCCAATGACATGAGCGAAACCCAGAGCTTCAGCATCACCATCGAGCAGGAGCAGGACTACGTCTTCCGAGTGCGCTTCGAGGGCACCGAGATTCCCGACCTCATGACCGACGAGCCCGAGCCGCTGGGCGGCGGCAGCGGCCCCAACCCCTCGCGCATGCTGGTGGCGGCGGTCGCCAATTGCATGGGCGCGAGCCTGCTGTTCGCCCTGCGCAAGTACAAGAACGATCCAGGCCCGCTGAAGGTGAAGGCGGTGGCCAAGATGGGCCGCAACGAGTCCGGCCGCATGCGGGTGGCGAAAGTGGATGCGCAGATCGGGCTGCCTGAAATGGCCGGCAGCTACCTGCAGCTCGAACGCATCCTCCAGCAGTTCGAGCAGTTCTGCGTGGTCACCGAGAGCGTGCGCTCGGGCGTCGAGGTCGATGTCAGCGTGGTCGACGTCACCGGTGCGCTCCTGCATGGCCCGGGACTGCTGGCCGCGTAGGGCGGATCGCGGTGCGAGCCGGGCCGAATCTGTCAGGATTGGGCGACGACGACACCCGTCTCGCCCCTGACCACGGATGCGCCTGCTGATGTCCCCGCGCCTGCTCGCTTCGCTGCTGTTCGCTTGCCTGCCCCTGCTGTCGACACAGGCAGCCGAGTGCCCGGCCGACGGCAGCCTCGATCCCGTCGCGCTTGAAGCCTCGGGGGCCGTGATCGGCGAACTGCGCTTCCTGCGTCGCAACGTGTTCGACACCGAGCTGCCAGAAGAGGACAAGGCCCTGTTCCGCGCGGCCAACCGCCTGCATCGGCTGACGCGCGAGTCCACCTTGCGGCGGCCGCTGCTGATCGAAGAGGGCCAGCCCTACCGGCACCGGCTGCTGCAGGAGTCTGCTCGACTGCTGCGTTCCACCGAGTACCTGCGCGAGGCCGACCTGCGCCCGGTCGCCTGCGTCGATGGCAAGGTCACGGTCGAGATCGAGACCCGCGACGTCTGGTCCTTGAACCCCGGCATCGCTGGCAGCCGGCGCGGCGGCGAATCGAGCTTCGGTATCGACCTGGAGGAGAGCAATCTCGCCGGCCGCGGCGCCCTGCTTCGCCTGTCGAGGCGTGGCGATGCCGATCGCAACAGCACGGCCCTGCGCTATCGCAACGACCATGAGCTCGGCCGCTGGCGTGGCATCGACCTCGCCTACGAGAGCAACAGCGATGGCCGCGGCTTTCTGGTGGGCGTCCAGCAGCCCTTCTACGCACTCGATGTGCGAGAGGCCTGGAGCCTGCGCATCGACCACCTGACCCAGGTCGAGAGCTTCTATGAGCTGGGCGAGCAGGTGTCCGAGTATCGTCAGCGCAATCGCGACCTCGACCTGTGGTGGGGCCGCTCCGCGGGCCTTCGGGAGGGGCGTGTGCTGCGCTGGAGCCTCGGTCTGCGTGACCAGCAGCGCGACTTCCTGCCGGCGCGCGATCCCGAGCTGCTGGGCCCCGTGCCCGAGGATCGCCATCTGGTGGGGCCCTGGGTGGGGCTTGAGTACATCCGCGACGACTGGGAAGTACTGCGCAACTACGACCAGATCGACATCACCGAGGATGCGCTGCTCGGCACCCGGCTCAACGCACGGCTGGGTCGGGCAGCCCGCTCGCTGGGAGGCGATCGCGACGCCTGGTGGCTGGAAGGCGAGGGCAGTCGAGGCTGGCGCTTTCCGCGCGGCGACCTGCTGCGCTTTTCCAGTCGCTTCGGTCTGCGCCAGGAGGCGGGCAACACCCGCAACTTCAGTGTCTCCGGCGACCTGCGCTACTACCGCGAGACCGGACCGCGGCGACTGTTCTTCGCCGAACTGGAAGGCCAGTATGGACACGACCTGGATCTCGACAACCGGATTTATCTGGGCGGCGATACCGGCCTGCGCGGCTATCCGCTGCGCTGGGCCGGGGGCGAGAGCTACGCGCGACTGAGCCTCGAGCAGCGCTACTTCACCGACTGGTACCCCTGGCGGCTGTTCCGCGTCGGCGGTGCGGTGTTCGCCGATATCGGCCGGGTGTGGGGCCGCGATCCGCTGGATCGACCGAACCCCGGGCGCCTTGCCAACGTCGGCATGGGCCTGCGACTGTCCAACACCCGCAGCGCCTTCGCGCGCCTCATCCACATCGACATCGCGGTGCCGCTCGACAGTGACCCGCGGCTGGAGAACGTGGAGCTCGTGCTGGAGGCGCGGCGGGCGTTCTGAGGACTGGGAGTCGGGAACCTCGGCGAGGCCGCTGTCCCCGCCGTATGGCGTGGTCCCTGGCCCACCATGACGCGAGCGCTGGCCTCGGTTCGTCGAACCTCTTTTCGAAGGCGTTCGCGCGGTGCATTCGTGAGCGCTCGACACCGCCGATGCTGAGCGTCCGGAGGGCCAGAGCCCGCCCTATCGGTGTTCGCTTGGTCTTGAGCGCGCTTGGTCAGGGCGCCGGATGAGGGTGGAGACTGCATCGGTTGACGGCAGCAGGAAATCGCACCCCCCGAAGGCCCCTCGGCATCGCCGCGAACTTGGGGGGCGCAGCGGAGCGCGTCGCAGGACCGACCTCGCAGAAATGGTGTTTCCAGCAGGCCGCTCCGATCGCCATCCACGCATGCGGTCCGCGGTTCAGCCGTGCCCTCTCCGCATGCTCTAGGCTCGCAACCCCGATCGTTCGGAGTCGAAGCCATGGTCCGGCCGCTGCATCGTCTTCTTGTGCTGGTCCTTGCCCTTCTGGGTGCGCAGGTCGCCGCGGCGGCGCTGCCTGACCTGGACACCTTCGACCGGCACTTCCGCGACACCCTGGCCGAACAGGGCATTCCCGGCGGCGCCTACGCGGTGATCGCGCAGGGGCGCGTGCTGCGCGTGCAGGGTCACGGCCTGCGCGCGGTCGGCGGTTCCGATCCCGTGGATGCCGACACGGTGTTCCGCCTGGCTTCGGTGTCCAAGACCTTCGCCGGGCCGCTGGCGGTGCAGCTGGCGCAGGAGGGCCGGCTCGATCTTGCGGACTCGCTGGCGCAGCAGCTGCCGGAGCTGCGCTTCAAGAGCGCCGAACTGAGCCAACGCCTTCGCGTGGAGGATCTGCTCGGCCAGTCGACTGGGTTGGTGCCCAATGCCTATGACAACCTGATCGACGACGGGCTGGCGGTGGAGCGCATCCTGCCGCGCTTCCGCGAGCTGGATGCGATCTGCGCGCCGCGCAGCTGCTACAGCTACCAGAACATCGCCTTCGCCCAGGTCGAGCCCATCCTGGCTCGCGTCGGCGGGGCGGGCTACGCCGAACTGGTCGAGCGGCGCCTGTTCCGACCGCTCGGCATGCAGCGCGCCAGCTTCGGTCTCGATGCGCTGATCGCCGAACCCAACCATGCTCGCCCGCACCAGCGCGTGGCCGGGCGCTGGGTGGAAGCGGAACTCAAGCCTGGCTACTACCAGCTCGCCCCGGCGGCCGGCATCAACGCCAGCGCCCGCGACCTCGGGCAGTGGCTGCTGGCGCAGATGGGCGGCCAGCCGGAAGCGCTGTCACCCGAGGTGGTCGCGACGGTGACCACACCGCGGGTGCGCACGCCGCGCGAACTCAGGCGCCGGTTGTGGGGTCAGCTGCTCGACGAGGCGCATTACGCGCTTGGCTGGCGCGTCTACCGCATCGGCGAGGCGCCGCTGAACTACCACAGCGGCTGGGTCAAGGGTTACGTGGCCGAGATTGCCTGGTCGCCCAAACACCAGATCGGCCTTGCCCTGCTGCTGAATGCCGAAAGCCCGGCGATCGGGCGGATCAGCACCGCGTTCTGGGCGCAGGTCCATGACCGGCCGGTGCCGACGCCGTGAGGCAGAGGCGCAGGGTCGCTCCTGGCTCGCGGCTGCTCCGGGGTCTTGTACTGGGCGTCGCCCTCGCTTCGCCGCTGTCGGCGATGGCCGACACGCCCAGCCGCTGCTTCGGTACGCCGTCCGCCGGCCGGCTCGAAGGCGCCCGCAAGCTGCCCGTCAGCGGGGCAAATTTCCAGAGTTTCAGCGGCCTTGCCGCGAGTCTGGGCCGCACGCATGCGCATTCGACGGTCGAGGCGATCGTGGTCGAAGCCTATGCCCAGCTCGCCGCACGCCGGCCCGAGCTGCGCTTCGTCTACGGCGAAGCGGCCTTGCCGCGGGGCGGGCGACTGACGCCGCACCGCACCCACCAGAACGGCACCTCGGTCGATTTCTTCGTGCCCGTACGCGACAGCCGTGGGCGCAGCGTGCCGCTGCCCACCAGCCCCTTCACGCGCTTCGGCTATGACCTGGAGTTTGACGCGGAAGGCCGCATGAGCGATCTGCGCATCGATTTCGAAGCGATGGCGGAGCACCTCTACGAACTGCATCGCGGTGCGCAAGCCCGTGGTGTCGGCATCCGCCTGGTCATTCTCGACACCCGCTACCTGCCGCTGCTGGAGGGCAGCGCACGCGGCCGTTGGGCGCGCCGCACCCTGAGCTTTCTCCCGCGCCAGGCCTGGGTGCGCCACGACGAGCACTACCACATCGATTTCGACATTCCCTGCGCACGGTAGCGTTCGCGCGCCGCTCCAAGCCACGCGAGGGGAGTGCCTGACCACCTCGCTTCGGTGTGTCCCAGCGCTCGGAGCGCACTGCCAGGGCTCCCATCGCCCAGCACGCCAATCCCGAATCCGGCTTCAACCCGATCCCGGTTTCAAACCGGCACTCCCGGAAACCGATCCATCGGCAGCTTGAGGTAGCGCACGCCGTTGTCCTCAGGCTCGGGCAACTGTCCCGCACGGATGTTGACCTGGACCGCGGGCAGGATCAGGCGAGGCATTGCCAGCGTGGTATCGCGTGCTTCGCGCATGGCGACAAAGTCGGCCTCGTTGCGGCCGCCGCCGACATGGATGTTGGTGGCGCGCTGTTCACCGACGGTGGTCTCGCAGGCCGCGGGGCGGCCGCCTGGGGAGTAGTCGTGGCAGACGAACAAGCGGGTCTCATCCGGCAGGGCGAACAGGCGCTGAACCGACCGATAGAGCCCGGTGGCACTGCCTCCGGGGAAGTCGCAGCGGGCGCTGCCGCCGTCAGGCATGAACAGAGTGTCGCCAACGAACACGGCATCGCCGATGCGATAGCTGACGCTGTCATTGGTGTGGCCGGGGGTGGCGATCACCTCGGCCTGCAGTTCGCCGATCTCGAAACGCTCACCGTCGGCGAACAGCCGATCGAACTGCGAGCCGTCGACCGGGAAGTGTTCGCCGAGATTGAAGATCTCGCGGAAGGTGGCCTGCACCTGTCGGATGCCTTCGCCGATCGCCAATCGCGCCCCCGGGCACTGCGCACGCAGCCAGTGCCCGGCCGACAGATGATCGGCGTGGGCGTGGGTCTCGAGGATCCATTCAAGGCGCAGCCCGCGCGCGCGAAGCGCATCCAGCACCTTCTGCGCCGAACGGGTCGCGGTGTTGCCGGATTTCGGGTCGAAGTCGAGCACCGGGTCGATCACCGCTGCGGCGGCGCTTGAGGGATCGCCGACCAGGTAGGTCCAGGTACAGCTGTCGTCATCAAAAAAGGGCTGGATGTGAGGGCTCATGGGCTTTCCCTGAGTGGTCGGATCAGAACAGCCGGGGGGCCGTACGCAGGATGATGTAGGCGCCCATCAGCACCAGAAACACTGCAAAGGCCCGCCTGAGGGTCTGCTGGGGTAGTCGGCTGGCTAGCTGCATGCCCAGCAGGGTGCCGGCCGCGCCGATGCCGATGAACAGGCCGATCAGGCGCCAGTCGAGTTGCAGGCCGTGCTTGTCCAGCGTCGGAAGGTAGCCGAGAAAGCCCGTGAAGGACTTCATCGCGATGATCCACAGGCTGGTGCCGATGGCTTTCTGCATCGGAAGGCGACCCAGCAGCACCAGCGCAGGCACGATCAGGAAGCCACCACCCACTCCGACCAAGCCGGTGATCGCGCCCACGCCGAGGCCGTCTCCGACGATCGCCAGACGCCGTCGGGGCGAAAGCGCCGCCGCCGGCTGCGTGGGCGTCCGGCGGAACATCATCGCCGCGGCCAGCAGCATCACAACGGCGAACAAACCGAGCTGGGCGGCACCGGAGAACCACTGGGAGGTCCAGGCGCCGAACCAGGTGCCAAGCATGCCCGGCAGACCGAACCACAGCAGGCTGCGCAGGTCCACTTCGCGATTGAGCGTCCAGGGCAGGGCGCCGGCCAGGGCGATACCGCCGACGATCGCCAGCGAGCCGGCGATCGCAAGCTTCTCGGGCTGGCCGACCAGGTAGATCAGGATCGGCAACGTGAGAATCGACCCGCCCGAGCCCAGCAGACCGAGGGCGAGGCCGATCGCGAGGGCGCCGAACAGGGCGAGCAGCATCGGAAGGATCCGGCGGCGGGAGTGGCAGGCATAATATTAGAAAAATCTAAAATAATGGAACCTGTTGCGGCGTCCGCAGTCCGAGCGCCGCCAACGGATTCGACTTGGCAGCCCCGCCCGCGTGGTCGACACTGGTGACATGCCCCTGATTCCAGTCGCCTCCTTTCTCGCTGCGCCCGGCGCGCCCGTGTTCGCGGCGCGCCTCTGCCGCCGCTACGCGTTGTCGGGGCTTGTGCTGGTGGCGCTCTTGGGGGCGATGCCGACCCGGGCCTCAACGCTGTTCCGCTGCGTCGGCGAACAGGGGGAAACCGTGTTCA
Organism: Lysobacterales bacterium; assembly: GCA_046318115.1. GTDB lineage: Bacteria > Pseudomonadota > Gammaproteobacteria > Xanthomonadales > Xanthomonadaceae > Aquimonas. The sequence continues at coordinate 13,578 of JBKCVA010000061.1, forward strand.
CTTCGGATGCGGCGGGCTACCGGGACTGCAAGCGTCTGCACGTTCCCAGCACTCTGAATTCTGGGCAGGTGGCGCCCACCCCCACGCCCAACCCGACGCCCGCGGCCGCGGCTCGGGCCGATGCGCCCATGGCGGAGAGTCCACCGCCGTCGGCGGCGTCGACAGCGGCGGTGGATGGACCTGCAGTCGCACCCGTGCCGGCGACGAACCCTGAGCGCAGGGTGGAGTTCCGAACGCGCAGCGACGGTGCCGAGATCGCCGCGCCACGCGACGCGCAGGCCAGCGGAGCACGGGTTTCGCGCGGTGCGGTGTATCGCTACGAGCGCGACGGCGTTGTCCACTACACCAACCGCCGGCCGGCAGGCCAGCGCGTGGAGGTTCTGTTCAGCTATATGGAAACCTGCTACGCCTGCTCGGTCCGCAGTAGTGTCGACTTCAACGCGGTGGGCCTGAACCTCACCGCGTATGCCGACGATGTGCGCTCGGCGGCAGCCCTGCACGGGGTCGAGGAGGCCTTTGTGCGGGCGGTGATTCACGCCGAATCGGCGTTCAAGCTCAACGCGCTGTCGAACAAGGGCGCGCAGGGCCTGATGCAGCTGATGCCCGATACCGCCGCGCGTTTTGGCGTGGTCGACCCCTTTTCGGCCCGCGACAACATCCACGGCGGCACCGCCTACCTGGCTTGGCTGCTCAAGCGCTTCGACGGTGACTTCCGCCTCGCTGCGGCCGGCTACAACGCGGGCGAGGGTGCGGTGGACCGCTTCGGCGGCGTACCGCCTTACGATGAGACCCAGGTCTTCGTCGAGCGCGTGGGCATTCTGCTGTCGAGGTATAGAACCGAGCTTGCCGCAGCGGCACGCGCCGGCGGGCAGGGCTGATCAGCGCGTCGCACCGGGTCGCTGGATCAGCTCTAGCGTAGCTATGAATGGCACCCCCGCACGCAGGCCGGCAACATCCACGGTGCTGCCGGGCGGCTTGGCCGCCTCGCGTCCTCGCAGATCGGCTTGATCCGCGAGGGGCTCGCCATCGAATCTCAGCAGCACGTCGCCCGGCTGCAGCCCCGCGATGTGCGCCGGGCCTCCGACATACACCTCGGTGAGCGCCACGCCGCGCGGGCCCAGCGCGTCCGCGCTGCCGGGCAGCACCGGGGCATCACCGTACTCCGCGCCCATCCAGCCGCGCCTGACCACGCCGGTATCGCGGATCTGTGCAAACACATCCGCGACGACGCTCATGGGAATGGCGAAGCCGATTCCTTCGGCGCCGCTGCGCCGCCCCAGAACGAAGGTGTTGATCCCGATCAGCCGACCGTCTGCGCTGATCAGGGCGCCGCCGCTGTTGCCCTCGTTGATCGCCGCGTCGGTCTGGATGAATTCCTCCTCGATCGCCTGGTTGAGCGGGGTGCGCCCGAGGCCGGAGACGATGCCGAGGGTGACTGTCTGGCTGAGGCCCAACGCGTTTCCGATCGCCAGCACCACGTCGCCCACCTGCAGGGTGACGGACGGGTCCAACTCCAACGCCGGCAGGCCTCGACCTTCGACCTTCAGTACCGCGAGATCGGTCTCGGCATCGCTGCCGATCACGCGTGCATCCGTGACGCGGCCGTCCCAGAGTGCAATGCGGATCTGCTCGGCACCGCTGATGACGTGGTGGTTGGTCAGCACGTAGCCATCCTCGCTGACGATGACACCCGAGCCCAGAATGGATTCGCGGCGCCTGACCGTCGGGCCCACCGTCAGCCCCGAAAATCGCTGAGTCAGGGGGTCGGGCGTCAGCAGCACCCGCTCGGTCACGATGCGGTTGGCGTACAGGCTGACCACGGCCGGCGACGCACGTCTGACGGCCTCCGCGTAGCTGCTGGGCCCCGAAGCGGCCGCCGCCGGGGGGGCGCTTCGCAGCCGATCCGCCAGGCTCGGTACGAAATGAAGAACGATGAAGGCCAGGGCCAGTCCAGCGATCGCGCTCTGCAGGAGGAACACCGGAACTCGAAACGGACGTGGCATCGGCGGTCTGGGCGCGGGGGCAGCCGGCATTGTGCCCTGCGCAGACGGCCTGCGCAGCCCATCCGCGTTGTCGGTGGGTTCAGCCATCCGCTACACTAGGCCGCTTTGCAAGGCCAGCCGAGCCGGCCTTGTCACCGATTTCCCTTGCGCAAGTGCGGAGAGCCGTATGGCTAACCAAGGCGTCAACCCAGGCCGCCGCCGCTTCCTGACCGCCACCACCGCTGTGGTGGGTGGCGCCGGAGCGATCGCGGCTGCCGTGCCCTTCATCGCATCCTGGCAGCCCAGCGCCCGCGCCGAGCTGGCGGGAGCCCCGGTCAGCGAGAACATTTCCAAGCTGGAGCCCGGCCAGCGCCTCACATTGACCTGGCGCGGCCAGCCGGTGTTCGTGATCCGGCGCACGCCCCAGCACCTGGAGCAGCTGCCCGGCCTCGACGGTCGCCTGCGCGACCCCAACTCCGATGTGGTCGATCAGCAGCCGGCCTATGCGAAGAACGCGCACCGCTCGATCAAGCCGGAGTACCTCGTGCTTGTCGGCCTGTGTACGCATCTGGGCTGCGTGCCGCTGTTCCGCCCCGAAGTACAGGCTGAGCCCTTCGACGCCGACTGGAAGGGGGGGTTCTACTGCCCCTGCCACAACTCGCGCTTCGACATGGCCGGCCGCGTGTTCGAGGGCGTGCCCGCGCCGACCAACCTGCGCGTGCCGCCTTATCACTTCGTCGACGACAACACGCTGATCATCGGCGTGGATCCGAAGGGAGCCGCGTGATGTCCAACCTGATCAACCGCACCGTCGAGAACGTCACCCAGTGGGTCGACGATCGCGCGCCCGGCCTGAAGGGCGCCTACAACAAGCACGTCGGCCAGTACTACACGCCGAAGAACTTCAACGTCTGGTACTACTTCGGCTCGCTGGCCCTCCTGGTGCTGGTCAACCAGATCGTCACCGGCATCTGGCTGACGATGAACTACAAGCCGTCCGCTGCCGAGGCCTTTGCCTCGGTCGAGTACATCATGCGCGACGTCGAGTGGGGCTGGCTGATCCGCTACATGCACTCGACCGGCGCCTCGCTGTTCTTCGTCGTCGTTTACCTGCACATGTTCCGTGGCCTGATCTACGGCAGCTCGCAGAAGCCGCGCGAACTGGTCTGGGTCATCGGCGTGGCGATCTTCCTGGTGCTTATGGCTGAAGCCTTCCTCGGCTACGTTCTGCCCTGGGGGCAGATGAGCTACCACGGCGCGCAGGTGATCATCAATCTGTTCGGCGCGGTGCCCGTGATCGGCACGGAACTGACGGAGTGGATCCGCGGTGATTTCCTGGTCTCCGACGCCACGCTCAACCGCTTCTTCGCCCTGCATGTGATTGCCCTGCCGCTGGTCCTGCTGCTGCTGGTGGTGTTGCACCTCGGAGCGCTGCACGAAGTGGGTTCGAACAACCCCGATGGCGTCGACATCAAGAAGAAGAAAGGTGCCGACGGCAAGCCGCTGGACGGCATTCCCTTCCACCCCTACTACACGGTCAAGGACCTGTTCGGCGCCGGCTTCTTCCTGACCATCGCCGCCTTCATCGTGTTCTTCGCGCCGACCTTCGGCGACCTGTTCCTGGAGTACGACAACTTCGTCCCGGCAAACCCGATGGTCACGCCCGACCACATCAAGCCGGTGTGGTACTTCACTCCGTACTACGCGATGCTGCGCGCGGTGCCGGACAAGCTGGCCGGCGTGATCATCATGGGTGGCGCGGTGATGATCCTGTTCCTGCTGCCTTGGTTGGACCGGAGCCCAGTGCGCTCGGTGCGCTACCGCGGCCTGCTGTCGAAGGTGCTGATCGGCATCTTCGTGGTGGCCTTCGTCAGCCTCGCCTGGCTCGGCCTGCAGTCCGGCAGCGAGATGCAGACCCTGATGGCGCGCATCTTCACCATCTACTACTTCGCGTTCTTCCTCTTGATGCCGCTGTGGACCCGCTGGGATTCCTACAAGCCGGTGCCGGAACGGGTGACCACCCATGATTAAGCGTCTCTACTCGCTGGCGCTAGGCGCCGTGCTGCTCGCTGCTGCCAGCGTTTCACAGGCTGCGGGCGGCGCTCCGATTCTCGAAAGCCATGTGAACATTGGCGACCGTGCCTCCCTGCAGCGTGGGGCGGCCTTGTTCATGAACTACTGCGCGGGCTGCCATTCCCTGGGTTTCCAGCGCTACTCGCGTACGGCCAAGGACCTTGGCCTCACGGAAGAGCAGGTGATGTCCTACCTGAACTTCACCGGTGCCAAGTTCGGCGAGCACATGAAGTCGTCCATGGATCCCGCCGACGGCGCGGCGTGGTTTGGAAAGGCACCGCCAGATCTGTCCCTCGTCGCACGCGCCAAGCCCGGCGGCCCGGATTGGACCTACACCTTCCTCAAGTCCTTCTACGTCGACGAAACCCGCCCGGCCGGCTGGAACAATACCGTGCTGGTGGGATCATCGATGCCGAACGTGCTGTGGAACCTGCAGGGCACCCAGCGGGCGGTCTACGGCGAACATGGCGAAGTCACCGGCTTTGAATTGGCGCCGGCCGGAAGCCAGAGCCCTGAGGAGTTCGACCGCACGATCCGCGACATCACCGCCTTCCTCGCGTACGTCGGTGAGCCCGCAGCGCTGAAGCGCGAAGCCTATGGCGTGTGGGTTATCCTCTTCCTCACGGTCTTCACCTTCCTCGCCTGGCTGCTCAAGACCGAGTACTGGCGCGACGTCCACTGAAGCGAGCTGACCGTACGGCGGCCGGTGGCCCAACAGGGCACCGGCCGGACCCTGTTCTGCGTGGGAGGGGGATACGGGATGGCTTCGAGTTCGCGTGTGCGGAATGCGTTGACCTTGTTTTCGGCTCGCGACTGCGCGACCTGTCACCGAATACGGCTCGTTCTGGCAGCGAAGGGGGTCAGCTACGAGCTGGTGGCAGTGGACCCCGCCCAGCCGCCCGAGGATCTGCTTGACCTCAACCCCACGCTGAGTCTCCCCACGCTCGCCGATCGTGACCTCGTCCTCTACTCCGCGCCGGTGCTGAGCGAGTACATCGACGAGCGCTATCCACATCCGCCCTTGATGCCCATCGACCCGCTGTCGCGCGCCCGACTTCGGCTAGCGATGCTCAGGCTTGAGCAGGAATGGGTGCCTGAGCTCGAGGCGATTGGCGCATCCAGCAAGGCCGAGGCGGAAGCGGCTCGCAAGCGCATGCGTGAGCTGGTGCTCGCTTCTCTGCCCCTGTTCAAGGCCTCGCGCTTCTTCCTCAACACCGAACTCTCCTTGGCCGACTGTGCGCTGGCCCCGATCCTTTGGCGACTCCCGGCGGCAGGCATTGATCTCGCCCGCGAGGCCAAGCCGATCGAGGACTACGCGCAGCGCATCTTTCGCAGCCCTCTCTTCGCACGCAGTCTCATGCCCGAGGAGCGCCACTACCGCGAACTGCCTGCATGAACCACGCCGCCCCACCCGCCGCACCGCGCATGAGCTCGAATCGCCCCTACCTGCTGCGGGCCATGTATGACTGGATCACCGACAACGGTCTGACGCCCTATCTACTCGTAGATGCGCTGCAGCCGGGCGTCCAGGTTCCGGCTTTCGCTCTCAAGGATGGCAAGGTGGTGCTCAATATCGCGATGCGCGCGGTCGACCAGCTGGACCTGGGCAATGAACGGATCCGCTTCCAGGCCCGCTTCTCGGGAGCGAGTCACTCGCTGTGCATCCCGCTGCCAGCGGTAGAAGCGATCTACGCCCAGGAAAACGGCCAGGGCATGATGTTGCCTCCGGACGATCCCGCGATGACCGATCCCGCGCGCGAGGAGGCCGGTGGGTCCGTGCAAACGGCGCCCGAGGGTGATGAGCCGCCGCCGAAGCGCTCCCACCTCCGCATCATCAAGTAATCAGGGCCTCCATCGTCGCGCGTGCGCTTTGCGCATGGGTTACCCGGCGACCCGGCGAAGAGGAATAGCGGCGCCTCGCGCCGCGAGGGCCCCGAGCGCTGGATTCCTGCTCTCAAGAGTGCGATGGCGTTGGGCTCAACCCCAGTGACCGAAGCTCCGCGGCGCGATCGCCGGCTGGACGTCCGCGGCGGGTGGCGTCAGCGGCTCCGGGGCCGTGATCCAAAGGAGCTTGAGGCCATGCAGGGCCAGCGCGCCGCTGGCGCGATCGCTGCCTTCGCGGCTGTAGTCGAACCGGTACTGCCGCACCAGCCCGAGTCGACCATCCTCCGAGCGCTTCAGCGCCAGCTTGACCAAGGCGACCGAGTGGTCGAGCAGTTGCACGCCCGCGCGTTCACAGGCCTCCAGCCCATGACGGCGCGCGACTTCCGCGGCATCTCGCGCGCGTGCCCACGCGAAAAGGCCGACACCGAGCAGGACCAGCAGAATCAGAGTCGTATCCATCGGCCCAGTGTGTGGGCGCTGTGCGCTCGCCGCAAGGCGTCAGCGTGAGGCAACAAGGTTGCGCTCTGCGCGCCGGTGTGTGGACTGGCGCAGAGACTGGACTGCAACGAAATGTAAGATCGCGCTCCGGGACAAGCAGAGCAGGTGCGCCGTGCAGGCAGTGGAGATCGAGGGCTACCGAATCGAAGATGCGTGCGTGCCGGGCGAAGGCGTGCAGCTGCTGCGCGCGCGCCAGCGCGTCAACGATTCGGCGGTGCTCCTGCAGCTTTGGGACAGCGGGGTTTCCGCGGCACAGCTGGCCATCCGGCAGCTCGCCGGGCTCCGCCACCCCGGACTCGCGACGGTGCTCGATGTGGGCGTGACCGCGGACGGACGGGCCTATGCCGCCCTTGCGGCGCCTGCTGGCCCTGCGCTCAGGCAGCGGCTGGCGCAGGGCCTCGATCTGGCGGACTCCCTCAGCCTGCTGCGCCGTCTGGCCTTGATCCTGCGATTTGTCGAAACTCGCTGCCCGCTGCTGCCCGCTCTGGACGCCGCGGAGATCTTCTCTGATGCGCAAGGGCGGCCCGTGCTCACCCGTCTCATGCCGCCCGGCCCGAACGGCGACGGCCGCTTCCCCTTGCAGCGTCTGCAGGCGCTGGCTTTCGAGGCGCTTACAGGCCGCGCACATTCGCCCGTGGACGCGCAGCTCCCCGACTATCTCACTCGCTGGCAGCCCGTATTCGAGTTGGAGCCCGCAGCCGGCACCGCGGGCCTGTTGGCGCTGCTCGATCGGTTGGAAGGCCGGCCGGCCTCGGCAGCGACGGAGGCCGTGGCATCCCTGCCGCGCCCGCTGTCGATCCCTGCGGCGCTGGATTCCCGCCAGATTCCTGTGCCTTCATCCCCGAGTTCGGACGATCCGCCGCGAACCCTCCCCGCTGCGCAGACGGGCCCCGCGCGAGCGCGCGATGACTCAGCGAGGGCGGCACCGGCTGCCGCGTCATCGTCGCCGCAGCGCTCCGCCACGCTGCGACCCGGCGCGGCAAGTGCCCCCGCTCGGGCGCCTACGGAGGCCCCCGACGAGCGGCTGACAGGACCAAGTCGTCGGCTTGAGCCCCAACCAAAGCCCGAGCCGCCGGCGCGCGCCGGCCTCCACGACGCTGCACCGCCTGCGCCCTCTCGCATGCCGCTGCTTCTCGCGGGCGCGCTAGCGGTGCCGCTGCTCGCGGCTGCGCTCTGGTGGGCGGCGACGACCGCTCCGATGCCCTCGCAGCCCGCCGCGATCGCAGGGGGCGACCTGCGCCCCGCGCCAACGGTGCCGCTGACGTCCGACGAGCAGGCTCTCGAGGCGGAAGCCGCCACGGGCCCCAGTCAGGGCTACCAGCCGCCGGATCCCAGCACTGACTGGACGCCGAGTTCGCCGGTGAGCCTGGATCTGGCCACGCTGCCTACCGTCGAGGACCCGCTTGAGCGTTTGCTTGTGCTGGCGCGAACCAATCTACAGGCAGGGCGCCTCGTGGCGCCACCGGGGCGAAACGCCCTGGACCGCTATCTGCAAGTGCTTCGGATCGAACAGGACCACCGCGCAACGCTGCAGGGAATCGCCGAGCTCGCGGCTCTGTGTCTGCGCCAAGCCATGGATGCCGAGGCATTCGAGCCGAGGCTGGCCGCGCTGGACTGCGTGGATCGGGTGGCCGCTGCGCATTCGGCAGCGAACACCGTCCAGCAGGAGGCGCAGCGCTTTCGCCAGCACGAGCATGATCGCCTAGTGCGGGCAGCCGAAGAGGCGCTCACGGACTGGCGTGGCGAAGAGGCCAACCGCCTTTACGGACAGGCCCAGCGACTGCAGTCGGATTCCGCGCCTGCCCGCGAGGGTCAAGCGCGGGCGGCCGCGCTCGGACGCACGGGTTACCGATTCCGCGACACGCTGGCGGGGGGAAGCGAGGGGCCGGAGCTGGTCGTCTTGAATGGCCTCGCCTGGGCACTCAGCGAAACCCGCGTTCGCGAGTTCGAGATCTACTGGCAGGCTGCAGGCCGTGCGCGCTTTGCCGCAGCGCTGCCCGCCTGCCGCGACCGGGAGTCGCTGCTGCGCAGCTCCCGCAAGCGCGACTGGCGGGCCCCTGACTTCGAGCAGGGCCCCGAGCACCCGGTCGCCTGCGTCAGCTTCGCGATGGCGCAGCACTACGCGGAATGGCTGAGCTCGGTCAGTGGTCAACGCTACCGCCTGCCAAGCCTGGCTGAGTGGCGGGCCGCCGCGGGAAGGCCACCCGGCGCCTGCGCAGCCAACCTGCGCGACCAGAGTGCGGCCCGGGTGTGGAACGCGCGGGACGCCGCGACTTGCAGCGATGGCCATGCTTACACCGCGCCCGTGAGCGCCGCCGGCGAGCAGTCGGGCCTGTTGGGTCTGTGGGGAAATCTCTCCGAATGGCTGGTGGATTGCGAGGCCGCGAACTGCAGGCAGCGCCTGGCGGCGGGCGGAAGCTGGTTCAGCGCCGCAGACGAACTTGAGCCGCGCGGCTTTGCAGCGGAACCTGCCTTCACTACCATCGGACTCCGCGTGGTGCGGGAGATCCCTCCGCGCGAATGAATCTGGCCGCAGTCGCGGCCAGCCCGAACCCCTGCACGCCGGCTGAGCCGTCGGGCCTCGCGAGAACCACGATGAAGCTGATCTTTCCGAAGGGTGAACACGGCGCAGTGCTGCTGAGCCCCGGCAGCAACACGGTGGGCTCCGCGCCGGAGGCCTTCCTGCGCCTGACGGTGGAAGGCATGCCGAGCGAGCTCTGCACGCTTGAACTCGAAGGTGAACGCCTTCAGATGGTGGCCGCACCCGGCGTGGAGGGGCTGACCGTAAACGGCCAGCCGGCCGAAACGAGGCAGGTCCTGCGCCCCGGTGATCTCGTGGGACTCGGTTCCGTACAGGCCCGTCTGGTGGCGGTCGAGCGCGTTTCGAGCGCTCCGGCGGTGCGGCCTGCGCAAGTGGACGATGCCGGCGCTACGCGAGTGCGCGCGGCGCTGCCGAAGTTCCTGCTGCGCGGGGTTTCGGGGGCGGCCTTCGGAAAGACCTATGCGGTGGCGGCTCCGCAGGTGATCGGCCGTCATCACGAGTGCGACATCGCGATCCCGAGCGAGGAGATTTCGCGTCGCCACGCGCAGGTCAAGCCGACCGCCGATGGCGTTCTGGTGGAGGATCTCGGCTCGTCGAACGGAACATTCATCAATGGCCAGCGCGTCCAGAGTGGGCTGTTGAAGAACGGCGACGAACTGCGTCTGGATGCGATCCGCTTCATGCTGGTGGTGCCGGGGCAGGAGATTCCCAAGGTCGCCCCGGCCTCGCCGGTGGAGGCCAAGGGCGGCAGCCGCGCTGGATTGATCTTCATCGCGGTGACCGTGGTGGTCGCGGCAGCGGTGGCGGCGGCGTTCCTGCTGCGCTGAGAGCGCTTTGCAGAAACCATTTGCCCGCGGCGGCCACATCTGGGCGCCCGCGGCGGCGCCGCGCTACGCGGATTGCGCGCCGATTGGCTTGCCAAACGCGCTTGAATTCACGCGCAGGGCTTTGCCACGAGCGCTCGGAGAAGCCCGCGCCAAGGCGTCCGAGCCTTTTGCTCGCTCGGAGCGCGCCCGCGTTTCGCCCGATGTGATCAGCGCCTGGGCCGCCGGCGGCTGCGCCCTGTCGCTTCCTTGCCCTGCAATGGCATGGCCCATCACTGGAGGCCGCCATGCAGAGTACAAGTCACCGCCCTTTCCTCCTCATCCTCCGCGCGTTCGTCGCCGGGTCCCTGCTCGCCAGCAGCTTTGCTCACGCCGACGGCCTGTCGTTGCGCGCGCAGGGTGCCGAGGACTGGCAGTCCGCATTCGCCCTGGAGACCCACGTCGACCTGCGCGTGCGCGGTCTGATGGCCGAAGTGCGGGTGCGCCAGCGCTTCAGCAACGCCAGCGGCGAGTGGATGGAGGGCCGCTACCGCCTGCCGCTGCCGGACGACGCCGCGGTCGGCCGTCTGCGCATGCAGGTTGGCGAGCGCCTCATCGAAGGCGAGGTGCAGGAGAAGCAGCAGGCCGCGGCCACCTATGCCGCCGCGGCCAGCGAGGGCCGCACCGCCAGCCTGGTCGAGCGCGAACGCCCGAACCTGTTCCAGACCCGCATCGCCAACATCGGCCCCGGCGAAACTGTCGAGATCGAGATCGGCTACTGGCAGAAGGTGCGCTGGCAGGACGGCCGATTCAGCCTCGGCCTGCCGCTGACCTTCGTGCCGCCCTACCACGGTGGCCGCAGCGAGTCGGACGCCGAACTGGATCGCGAGCAGCCTGACGAAGTGCCCGCACAGGGCATCGCCTTGGGCGCGGCCGCAGCGCCAACCTTCACCCTCGGCGTCGATCTCGATGCCGGCCTGCCGCTGGCCAGCATCGACAGCACCAGTCACGCCATCGCCGTGCGTCGTGAGGGCGAGCGTCACCGCATCGAACTCGGCGAAACCCGGGTCGACAGCGACCGCGACTTCGAGCTGCAATGGACGCCGCAGCTCAGCGCGCAGCCCCAGCAGGCGCTGTTCGTCGAAGACCGCGCCGATGCGCGCTATGCCTTCTTGACCCTGATTCCGCCGACCCGGCCGGTGACGCCGGTGCCGCGCGAGCTGATCCTCGTGGTCGACAACTCCGGCTCCATGCACGGTACCTCGATGCAGCAGGCCAAGGCGGCGGTGGACCGCGCGCTGACCGGGCTGCGTGCGTCGGATCGCTTCAACGTGATCCGCTTCGACCACGGATTCGACAGCGTGTTTCCCCAGCCGGTCGAGGCAAGTCCCGCCCTCGTCGCACGCGCCCGCAGCTTCGTTCAGGCCCTGAACGCCGACGGTGGCACCGAGATGCTGGCCCCGCTGATCGAAGCCTTCGCCATGCCGGCCACGCCCAGCCACCTGCGCCAGGTGGTGCTGATCACTGACGGCGCGATCAGCAACGAGGCGCAGCTGCTCAACCACATCGAGCACGGGCGCGGCGAGGCGCGGCTGTTCGCGGTCGGCATCGGCAGCGCGCCCAACGCGCACATCCTGAGGCGCATGGCCGAGGTCGGTCGCGGCGCGCAGGTGACGATCCGCCGTATCGAGGACGTTGCGGACGTCACCGACCGGCTGCTGGCCAAGCTCGGCCAGCCCGCCCTGCGCGATCTCAAGGCGGCGTGGCCCGAGGGCGCCGAGGCTTTCCCGGCGCAGCTGCCCGACTTGTATCTCGGCGAGCCGCTGCAGGTGCTGCTGCGGCTGCCGAAGGGCGGCGCGCAGGCCGCGCTGGAAGGCATCGCCCCGGACCTGTCCTGGCGCGCCGCGGTGAAGCTGGGCGAGCCGCGCCTGGCTTCGACCGAGGGCGTGGCGCGGCTGTGGGCGGCAGCGCGGATTGCCGAACTGGAGGACAGCCTGCGTCGGGGCGCGAACGCCGACGAGGTGCGCGCGGGCGTGCTGGCCCTCGCGCTGGAGCATGGTTTGGCCAGCGCCTACACCAGCTTCGTCGCCGTCGACCGCACGCCGCGCAGGCCGGAGTCTGCAGATCTGGCCTCGCTGCAGTTCGCCAATGCCGCGCCCGCGGGCTCGGTCGACTTCGCCGCCGGCGCCACCGGCTTCGAGCGTAGCCTGCGGCTTGCCCTGCTGCTGGGCGCGATTGCCCTGGCGCTGCTGGTCTGGCAGCGCGAGGGCGCGCCTGGCCAGCGTCGACTGCTGGCGCAGGACTGAGCCATGCAGAGTCCGATTGCAGCGCGTACGTCGAGTCCAGCGCCCTTGTTCCTCACGCGTCGCCTGATCGCGCTCAGCCTGCTGTGGGCCAGCGGCCTGCTGCTGGTGCAGGCCCTGTGGATTCCCGCCAAGGCCGAGCTGGCGCAGTGGCTGCTCGCGCGGAGTTGGAACGCGGCGCGCACGACAGGTG
>JBKCVA010000062.1:0-7406 GCA_046318115.1 Lysobacterales bacterium
CGTGGCTTCAGAGTGGCGGCGTCGCCCTGCTGGTGGTCGTGGCCGTAGCGCAGTTCGTCGAGCATGCCGCGGGCCTGCGCTTCGGCGCGCCGGCCCTGCGCGAAACCAGCCCCGTGCTGCGTGGCGTGTTCCGCGGCCTGACCGTTGCGATGGCTGTGGCCTGCTGCGCGGCCCTGCTGCTCGGCTACTGGGCGCTGTCGACCTCGATGGCGCGCCAAGGCGAGCTGGCGGGCATGGACAGCGACAGCACCTGGACAGCGCAGGCCAAGGCCACCGATTCCAAGGGCGACTTCGGTTTTGCCGACAGCGCCGAGCGCGCGCTGCTGGCCGAACAGCTGCGCGAGCGGCTGCCGCAGATCGAGCGCGTAGGTTTCGGCACGCTGCGCCCGTTCGCCGAGGGCGAAGGGCCGCTGAACAGCTACACCCTGCCAAACGCGCCCGACACGACCCTGCGCTTCCGCATGAACCAGATCGAAGGCGATGCGCTCGGCGCGATGGGCCTGAAGTTGGTGGCGGGCCGGGCCCTGCCGGAATCCGGCTACGCGCTGGAGGTGCTGTTGGACCAGCGCGCTGCCGTCGATCTCGCGCGACGGATTGGCAAGCCGAGCGTTCTCGGCGAACTGCTGCGAGACGCCTCGTCGATGGACTACGAAATCGTCGGCCTCGTCGAGGCCATGCCCTACAACATGGAGCTGGCCAGCCCGCTGGGGACGGTCTACCAGCGCATGGGCTCGATGGTGCCCCGCTTCCATGTGTTGATGCGCGGCGGGGTGAGCGCCGCTGAGGTTGAACGCGCGATGGCAGAGCCCTTCAACGTCTCCGCGCTGCGCTTCAAGCTCGAAGAGTCGCAGCATCTGCCGGCGCTGGCCGAGCGCGCGCAGGCCCGCTACCGCGCGCGTCTGCTGTTCGCGACCTCCACCGCGGCCGTCACGCTGTTCATTGCGCTGTTGGCGCTGGTGTCGATGGTGGTGGTGGAAGCGCGCGCGCGCAGCCACTCGCTGGCGGTGCGCGCCTGCCTGGGCGCACGCCCGTTGAACCTGGCGATGCACGCCTTCCGCGGCCTGCTGCTCGCGCTCGGGTTCGGCGCGGTGCTGGGCGGCCTGCTGGCGCTGGCAGCGACGCGCAGCATTCCGGCCTTGGCCGCGATCGGAACCGGCAGCGCCGTCGACATCGCCCTGCCCGTGCTGGCCCTGCTCCTGCTCGGCGTGCTGATCTGCGCGCTGGTGCTGGCACTGCAGCAGCGCGGTGCGGCGCTGTATCGGCGGCTGCAGGCGGAGTAATCCGCAGAGCAAGCCTCCACGTGCATGGGCTTCGTTTTGCGTTCGGCTTCAACGGGACGCGCTGGTGGATGCGCTGCGCTTATCCACCGTACGACTATGAGTGACGCCTTGCACTCAACGAAGTCGGCACGGGATGTGCGTCGCTCCGGGTCCTGCACGAGCACCTTGAAGCCTTGGCCCCAACGAAGTCTGCAGGGACCCTGCGCGCTCCTTAGAGAAGCCGACACGCACACGCACCCATGCCGCCTTGCCGAGAAGGGCACGCTACCGCATACGCGCGCCCGCTTGTTGGGAATCTCAGGCCCGCTCCACCCGCCCCAGCGGCATCCGCGTCGTCGCTTTCCCCGTCAGCGCCAGCAGCGCATTCGCCACCGCAGGGGCGATCGGCGGGGTGCCGGGTTCGCCGGCGCCGCCGGGGTCGGTTTCGCTGTCGATCAGGTGCACTTCGATCTGCGGCATTTCGCGCTGGCGCAGCAGCGGGTAGTCGTGGAAGTTGCTCTGCTGCACGCGGCCTTCCTTGAAGGTGATCTGCTGGTGCAGGGCGGCGGCGAGGCCGAAGACGATGCCGCCTTCGATCTGGCCCTTGGCGTGCAGCGGGTTGACCACGCGGCCCATGTCGACGGCGGCGACCACGCGATGCACGCGCGGGCGATCGTTCTCAATTGAAACTTCCGCGACCTGCGCGACCACGCTGCCGAAGCTGGCGTGGATGGCGATGCCGCGAGCGTGGCCTTCGGGCAGCTCGTTGCCCCAGCCGCTGCGCTCGGCGGCGAGTTCCAGCACGCGCAGCCACTGCGCGTTGTTGCTGAGCAGGCGGCGCCGGTACTCGACCGGGTCGATGCCGGCCTTGCGAGCGGCGAGATCCAGCGCGTGCTCGACCGCCAGCGCGGTGTGGGTGTGGCCGACGCTGCGCCACCACAGCACCGGCACGCCGTCGGGCGCGAGGTGGCATTCGACCTGGAAGTTCGGAATCGCATAGGGCAGGTCGGAGGCGCCCTCGACCAGGGTGGCGTCGACGCCATCGCGAATGCCGCTGGCCTCGAAGGGCGTGCCGCGCATGATCGACTGCGCGACCACGCGTTGGTGCCAGGCGAGCGGCAGACCGTTCTCGTCCAGACGCACGCGCAGGCGATGGAACGCACGCGGCCGGTACCAGCCGCCGCGGGTGTCGTCCTCGCGGCTCCAGACCGTCTTGATCGGCACGCCCTCGTCCTTGGCCACATGGGCGGCCAGCGCGACGAAGTCGGACTGCGGATTCGCGCGGCGGCCGAAGCCACCGCCCAGCAGCAGGTTGTTGAGCGTGACCTTGTCTTCTGCCAAGCCAAGGATGCCGGCAGCACGCGCGCGATCCGCGCCCTGCATCTGGGTGCCGGTCCAGACCTCGGCGCTGTCGCCGCGGTGGTGAACCGTGGCGTTCAAGGGTTCCATGGTCGCGTGGGCCAGATAGGGCACGTCGATGTCGAGCGCGATGGCGTCGGCGTCATCGTCCAGCGCCAGCGTTGGCAGGCCACGGGTGGCGGCGACGGCCCCTTCGGTTTCCGCCAATGCCGTGTACTCGCGGCCCTGCGCTTCGCTGTCGAGCGTGGCCAGCGCGCCGAGGTCCCATTCCAACTTCAGCGCCTCGCGGCCCTGGCGCGCGGCCCAGAAGTGCTCGGCGATCACCGCCACACCTTCGGGCACGCGCTTGACCTTGCGCACGCCGGCAATCTTCAAGGCGGCGCTGTCATCGAGCGACTTCAGCGTTGCCCCGAATACCGCGGGCCGCGCGACCACGGCGGTGAGCATGTCGGGCAGGCGCACGTCGATGCCGAACTGCGCGCGCCCTGTGACCTTGTCCGGCCCTTCCTGGCGGCGACGCTCGCGGCCGATGTAGCGGAAGTTTTCGGGCGACTTCAGGGTCAGCGAGGCCGGGTCCGGCACGTCCAGCGCGCTGGCGGCCGAGGCCAGTTCGCCGTAGGCCAATCGACGCCCGCTGGCCTCATGGATGACGAAGCCGGCTTCAGTGCGCAGCGACTCCCCCGGCACTTCAAGGCGGTTGGCCGCCGCTTCGACCAGCATGTGCCGGGCCTGCGCGCCGGCGCGACGCATCGGCTCGAACAGGCCGCGCACCGAGGCCGAGCCGCCGGCCACCTGGCTGCGGAACCACGGATGGTTGAAGGCCGGATCAGCGCCGACGCCGACCACCTTGACCGCATCCAGATCGACGTCGAGTTCCTCGGCCAGCAGCATCGGCAGCGAGGTGCGCACGCCCTGGCCCATTTCGGCCTGGCTGACGTAGAGCGTGACCTGGCCGCTGCTCTCGATCTGCACGAAGGCATTGGGCTTGAACACAGTCGCAGCTGCTTCGCTGGCGTCGGCGGCGAGTGCGGTGAAGCCGGGCAGATGCAGGGCGACCAGCACACCGCTGCCGAACCCGGCGGCTTTCAGGAATTCGCGGCGGGACAAGTAAGCGTCCATCACGCGCCCTCCTTCAGCTTGTTCGCCGCCAGACGCACCGCATCGCGCACCTGGCTGTAGGTGCCGCAGCGGCAGAGGTGCGCATCCATGGCGTCGACGATCTGCGCATCCGTCGGCTCGGGCGTGCGCTGCAGCAGGGCTAGCGCGCCCATGATCTGGCCCGACTGGCAGTAGCCGCACTGCGCCACGTCGGCCTCGATCCAAGCCTGCTGCACCGGGTGCAGCGACTCGCCGGCCAGGCCCTCAATGGTCAGCACCTCGCGCTCGCCAACGGCCGACAGCGGCGTCACGCAGGACCGTATCGCCGCGCCATCGAGATGCACCGTGCAGGCGCCGCACTGGGCGATGCCGCAGCCGTACTTGCTGCCGGTCAGCCCAAGGCCATCGCGCAGCGCCCACAGCAGGGGCGTGTCCGGCGGCAGGTCGATCTCATGGGTTTCCCCGTTGATGCGGATCTTCATGCTGCGGCTCCTGGCGGCGGCTGGGATGGTCGTGATGGAAGACCCGGACGATCCTCCGCGGGGCGCCAGCGCGCAAGCGCCGCCGCTGCCAAAAGACGAGGAGGGCGGCCGTCCGGAAGCGGGCAGGCGGTGCGCGCGATCGCTGTTCGGAATCGGACAGTTCGCCGCGCTCGGTGATGCAAGGCATTGAATCAATGGGAACTATGCCCTTGGCACAGCACGTGCTAAGCCGATTGCATGGACATCCAGCGCATCGATCTCAAGCAGAAAGCCCGCCGTCGCCGCATCGCCTATGTGGCCGGCGGCATCATCGCCCTTGTCGCCCTGGTCGGCTTCGTCAGCCGGCTCGATCCGGCCGCGCCCAGCGTCGCCGAGGCCAGCCTGTGGATCGACACGGTCAAGCAGGGCGACATGCTGCGCGAGGTGCGCGGCCCCGGCGTGCTGGTGCCGCGGGAGATCCGCTGGATCGCCGCCGAAAGCAATGCGCGGGTCGAGCGCATCGTGGTGCGCCCGGGTGCGCAGGTCGAGGCCGATACGGTCATCCTTGAGCTGTCCAACCCTGAGGTGGTCGATCAGCAGCTGTCGGCGGAATCCGCGCTGACCGCGGCCGAGGCCGATTTCGTCGCGCGCCAGGTCGGCCTTGAAAGCCAGCTGCTGGATCAGCGCGCCGCACTCGCCGGCATCCGCGCTGACTACGAGGGCGCGCGGCTCACCGCCGAGGCCGAAACCGAGCTGGCGACGCGCGGCATCATCTCGCGCATCCAGGCCCGGCGCAGCGAGCTCGCCGCCGAGCAGCTGAAGCTGCGCACCGAGATCGAAGTCGAGCGCATCGCCAAGTTCGAGCAGACCATCCGCGCCCAGCTCGACGCCGAGCGCGCGCGCATCGATCAGCTTAAAAACGTGGCCGAGCTGCGCCGCCGCCAGGCCGAGGGCCTGCGGGTGCGCGCCGGCATCGCCGGTGTGCTGCAGCAGGTGCCGGTGCAGGAGGGCCAGCAGGTGCTCGCCGGCACCAACCTCGCCCGCGTCGCCAAGCCCGGCGCATTGATGGCCGAGCTGCGCATCAGCGAAACCCAGGTCAAGGACATCGTCCACGGCCAGAACGTGCGGGTGGACACGCGCAACGGCGTGGTCGGAGGCCAGGTGGTGCGCATCGACCCGGCCGTGCAGAACGGCACCGTGCTGGTCGAAGTCGACTTCACCGAGAAGCTGCCGGACAGCGCGCGCCCGGATTTGAGCGTCGACGGCACCATCGAGATCGAGCGTCTGACCAACGTGCTGCACGTCGGCCGCCCCGCCTACGGCCAGCCCGAGAGCGAAGTGCGCCTGTTCCGCCTCGACGAGGACGGCCAGGCCCACCGCATCCCGGTGCGCTTGGGCCGCGCCTCGGTCAACCAGATCGAAATCGCCCAGGGCCTGAACCCCGGCGACCGCATCGTTCTTTCGGACACCTCGCAGTGGGATGGGTATGAGCGTTTGCGGATCGATTGATCCGCGAACGGGGGATTGGGGATTGGGGATTAGGGATTGGCCGACGGTTGAATCACTGCGCAGGGATCCGTGGCCCCGCGACGTAGCGCTGCGCCGCAGAACGCCGGGGACAGCCGGCCGCTCAAATCCCCAATCCCTAATCCCCAATCCCGGCTTGAGCAGGGCCAGCCGGCCAAGCCATACCCCACAACACATCGGCACACAGAAAACGGAAGCCAAGCAATGACCACAACAACGGCCCTGCTCAAGCTCGAAGACATCGCCAAGGTCTTCTACACCGACGAAGTCGAGACCCACGCGCTGTCGGGCGTGCACTTCAACATCCAGCGCGGCGAGTACGTGTCGATCTCGGGGCCCTCGGGCTGCGGCAAGTCGACCCTGCTGTCGATCCTGGGCCTGCTGGATACGCCGACCTCGGGCGTGTACGACCTGAACGGCGTGCCGGTGCAGGACATCAGCGCGTCCGAGCGCGCGCGCATCCGCAACAAGGAGATCGGCTTCATCTTCCAGGCCTTCAACCTGATCGGTGATCTGTCGGTGTTCGAGAACGTCGAGCTGCCGCTCACCTACCGCGATGGCGTGTCGAAGGCCGAGCGCCGTGACCGCGTGCAGCACGCGCTGGAACGCGTCGGCATGGCGCATCGCCTGAAGCACTACCCGGCCCAGCTCTCCGGCGGTCAGCAGCAGCGCGTGGCGGTCGCGCGTGCGCTGGTCGGTCAGCCCTCGCTGCTGCTCGCCGACGAACCCACCGGCAACCTCGACAGCAAGAACGGCGAGGCGGTGATGGCCCTGCTGGACGAGCTGCACCAGTCCGGCTCGACCATCTGCATGGTCACCCACGACGCCCGCTACGCCGACTTCGCCCAGCGCAAGATCTGCATGTTCGACGGCCGCATCGTCGACGAGGACACCCTGCATCGCCTGCGCCGCGAGGAAGAAGCGCGCCTCGATGCGCAGATCGCACGCGCCCGCGCCGGCCACGTCGCGGGGGTCTGAATGCGCTCTGTCCCATCCATCTTCTGCGAGCACGCGAGGCACACGCCATGACTGCGCTCACCGCTATCTGGGGCGAAGCGCTGCGCCTGCTGCGCGCGCGGCCGTTGGGCAACGCCGCGGTCGTGCTGGTGCTGGCCTTGGGTCTCGTTGCGGTCATGTGCGTCAGCGCGATCAGCGCGCTGGTGATGGACGCCGCACCCGACACGCTTCCCGGTGAGCGCCTGTTCGGCTTTGGCGTCGGCGGCAGCGCCGCGCAGGCGCGCAGCCTGCCCGGCAGCGAGGCGCTGGCGCTGCGGCGCGAGGTGCCGGGGCTGGAGCGCACGGCCCTGCTGCGCGGCGTCGAGTTCAATCTCGCCGCGGCCGATGGCGATGTCGCCCGCAGCGAGCGCGTCAGCGGCACCCTGGTCGATGGCGACCCGTTCGCGCTGCTGGGCTGGCCGATGGCGATGGGCCGCGGCTTCAGCGCCGAAGACTTCGCCGCCGATGCGCCGGCCGTGGTGGTGATCGGCGATGCGCTGTGGCGCTCGCGCTTCAATGCCGACCCCTCGGTCATCGGCCGCAGCCTGCGCATCGACGGCGCGCCCGCGGTGCTGGTGGGCGTGCTGCCGCCGCAGCGCGCCTATCCCTTCCAGCAGCAGATCTACCGGCCGGTGAATCTCGCTGCTTCGCCCAGCCTGCACAGCCGCTACTGGCAGACCCTCGTGCGCATCGATGAGCCCAGCGC
>JBKCVA010000063.1:0-88024 GCA_046318115.1 Lysobacterales bacterium
GCGTGCGCCTGATATCGTTCCTCTTGGGTCAGGTGACCTCTGGACATGGGCAACTCCACTTGCAGGTAGAGGAGCTCAGGCTACGTCACCTGGTCCACTACGCTCCGTTGGGGTGTTGCGTTTCAGAGTTGAGACCGCCCCGTGTAGACGTGATATCCCTCGAGCGGCTCCGGGGCGGCCGCATGCTTGCCATAGGGCCAGCCCGGGCCGATGCCGTCGGACATCAGACCCTCAATCCACGTGTCCGCGATCTCCTGGGACGCTGAAGAGTAGATGTGGATGTTTTCTGCCGGGACCCACTGATCGAAGCCCTCTGCCTCTGGCCAGTCCTGATGGATGCCGACATAGACCCCTTGAACATCCGGTCGCGCTTCGATTCTCTTGAAGTGCTCGTAGAGTGCGCGGACCGAGGGGCGGCCGTCTCCCCACTGATTCGGAGCGATGGATTCCTCGTCATCGTTTCCGATGAAGTACTCATCGAGAGTGACGATCGGAAAGTGCTCGCCGTCCATCTCGTGAAGAGATTCGACCTTCGCGTAAAGTGCTTTTCGAGGATCCATGTGGCGCCTTTGTTGTCGGAAGAACCGCGAGAAAGAATCGATCTGTCGCAAGCCTTTCGGCCTCACCCCGTACAGAACACCCGCGGCAGGCCGAATATCCCCTCGAACAAGGCCGGCGCCACATAGGGTTCGATCGGTTCGCGGCGGATGTCGTAATCGTCACCGGTTTCCATCCCCTGAAACCCGCCGTAGTACGAGAACGCGTAGCGCACGCCAGCTTCCTTCAGCACCTGGCGAGTGTCGGCATTGAAGCTGTCGCGGTTGCCGACCGGGTAGGCGAAGGCGCGCAGCGGGCGGCCGAGTTCGGTGTGCAGGCGCTGGGCACAGCCGAGGATCTCTTCGCGCTGCTCGTCGATAGGCAGGCGGGACAGCACGGGATGGTGCATGGTGTGGCCGCCGATGTGCATGCCGTGGGCCTGCATGTCGCGCAGCATGTCCCAGCTCATCCACTGTTCGCGCGCCGCGGGCTGCGCCGCGTCGGGCAGTTCGGCAAGGCGGTGCAGCAGGTTCTGGGCCTGGTCGCCGGGCAGACGCTTGTACAGGCGCAGCAGCTGGCGCACCGCAGCGGGGCGCTGGTCCAGGCTGAGATCCAGCGTCGGCAGATCGAACTCGGGCAAATGCACGGCCGGTGCGCTGGTGCTGTCGATCAGGGCGTTGATGGCATCCCACCAGGGCAGGCGCGGGTTGTCGATGTAGCCGGTGGCGATGAAGAAGGTGGCGCGCGCACCCTCGCTGCGCAGGGCCTGGAAGGCGCTGTGGTAGTTGTCGCTGTAGCCATCGTCGAAGGTCACCAGCACGAAGCGGCCGCGGCTGCGACGGGCGACTTCGATCTCGTCCGGGGTGATCAGCTCGGCGTGGCGCTTCAGGAAGCGGATCTGCGCGGCGAACTCTTCGGCGCTGGCGCTGATCACGCCGGGGTCGCAGTAGCTTGGCAGGCGCGAGGCGATGCGGTGGTAGTTCAGGCACAGCAGGCCACGCGGCCGGTACACGCGTCGCAACAGGGCCAGGGCACCGCTGTGCTTCAGGGCTTTCGCCAACAACAGTCGCTTCATGCGGTATCTCCCCTCAGAGGCCGCGATGTGCGGGGCTCGCGCAGCGGCCCCATGGTGGCGGGCGCTTGCGCGCTCCGCCATGTCTTGGATGCGCGGTGGCGCCCACTGTCGCGCGGGCCTTCCGGCCTGCGACTCATGCTTCGTGCTCGCGCAGGCGCTGGCTCCAGCGCTGTAGCCAAGGCCCCAGCCGGGCCTGCAGCCGCGGGATTCGGGCCAGGGCTTCGTGCAGGGTGTCCGCGTCTTCGCTGCGCCAGGCCCGCAGCAGCAGACCAAGGCCGAGGTAGAGGACGGCGTACAGCACGCCGGCTGCGAAGCGCAGCCAGGGGTCGTTGGTCTGCAGGGCGATCGCGATCGCCGGCAGCGCGGCCAGCAGGCCCGCGAGCGCCAGCCGCGACAGTTCGCGCCAGGGCAGGCGCAGGCCAAGCGCAACGCGCGTTCCCAGCACCAGCACCGCCATCAGCAGCAGGCGCGACGCCGCATGCGCCGCCAGCGCGCCCATCAGGCCATGGGCGGGAATCCACCACAGCGCGAGGCCAATGGTGATGGCAATCGAGCTGGCGGCGATCAGGGCGCGCAGGCGCTGGTGGTCGGTGGTCGACAGCAGTGCACCGAAGGCGCCTTCGCTGAGGGTCAGGCCACCGATGATGACCATCCAGCGGAACACATCAGCAACCGGCGCATAGGCGCTGCCGTAGAGCAGGTGCACGGCGAGGTCGGCGGCCAAGGCGGCGCTGCCCGCAAGCAGCAGACCGAAGAACAGGAAGATGCGCACCGCATTGCCAAGCACGCGGCCGACCTGGGCAAGCCCGTGGGCGCCGTAGGCGTGGGCCATCATGGGCATCAGCACGCTCGACAGCCCGGATGAGAGCAGGTCCACGCCGCCACGTGTGAGCGCCGCGGCGATGGCGAAGTAACCGACCGCCGCCGCGCCGGTGAACAGGTTGAGCAGATAGGTCTCGACCGACTTGTTGCCGAGCGCGGCGGCGATGACCAGGGCGATGGTCCAGTACAGATGCGGGCGCAGCCGCGCCAGCAGTTCGGGCTGCGGTGCCTCGCGTGTGCCTTGCACCCCGGCGCGGCGGGCGCCGAGCACGCCGAGCACGCCGAAGGCGAGACTGGTGGCGGTGAACACCAGCAGATAGGCCAGCAGCGAAGCACCGCGCCAGAACAGGAGGATCACGGCCAAGGCATTGAGCAGGCCAAGGCCGACGGTAATGCCGGCCTCGAGGTCGAAGCGACCGTGGCCCTTGGCCATCGAGATCGAGAAGATGAAGACCGACTTGCCGCTCATGCTGAGCACGGCCAGCGCGGTGAACAGCAAGAGCTGCTCCTGCTGCCATCCGCTTCGTTCGACGAAGGGCAGCGTTGCCGCGTAGCCTGCGGCCACCCCCAGAAGGCACAGCAGCTGGCGCCGCCACAGCCAGCCGTGCACGCGCATCGCGCCTGCGTGATCGCCGCGGCCCAGCGACTCCGACACGAAGCGGATGCCCGTGGTGGTCAGACCGTTGTTGGCGACGATGCCGAGCACGCCCGAAAGCCAGACCAGGTAGGCGTAGTGGCCGAAGCTGTCGGGGCCGAGATCGCGCGCGATCAGCGCGCTCACCACGAGGCCGAGCGCGTACACCGCATAGGTGGAGCCGGTCATCATCAGCGCTCCGCGCAGGGCGGCGACGCGGCCGAAGGCGCCGCTCATGCGCAGACCTCGCGCGAAGGCCCAGCGACCACGATGACGCACCCGCTGTGGAACAATCGCGGCCCGCAGGCGATGGGCCTGCGCTGGTCTGCGAGTGTCTGCGAATGCGCTGCGATGCGTCCGTGCTTCCGCGTCTGCTGCATGTGGTCGATGGGCTCGAAACAGGTGGCTTGGAGCGCTTTGTCTGCGATCTTGCACTGAGCCAGCGGGCCGCGGGTCAGTCGGTGGCGATTTTCAGCCTGAACCGTACCGGCGGCTTTCGCGGCGAGCTCGAAGCCGGCGGCGTCGAGGTGATCCAGGGCGACAAACGCGGCGGCTTCGACCGTGCGCTGATACGCCGACTGCGCGCGCTGGTGCGCGAACGCGGCATCGAGCTGGTGCACACGCACAACTTCGTGCCGAACTACTACGCGGCGCTGGCCGTCCTGGGCCTGCGCTGTGCGCTGGTCAACACCTGCCACAACATGGGCACGCGCTTGGCACAGCGCCGCCTGCGCTGGTTTTTCCGCCTGAGCCTGCTGCGCACCGCGCGCGTTGTCACCGTGGGCGAAGGGGCGCGCGCGCATCTGGTCGGCGCGGGTCTGCTGCCCGCCGCGCGCACGCTCGCGCTGGACAACGGCATTCCGGTGCAGCGCTTCGCCCGCGATGAGCGCTCCCGGGCAGCCGCGCGGGAGCTGCTGGGTCTGGCGGCCGATGCGCCCGTGCTGGGCTGCGTCGGTCGGCTGGTGGCGCTGAAGAACCACGCCCTGCTGATTGGCCTGCTGCCGGAGCTGCGCGCGCGCTTTGCCGGACTGCGGCTGGTGCTGATCGGCGACGGCCCGCTGAGGGCGGAGCTCGCGCAGCAGGTGCATGCACTGGGCCTGGGCGACTGCGTGCATTTCGCCGGTGACCGCAGCGATGTCGCGCGCCTGCTCTGTGCCTTGGACGTGTTCGTGCAGCCCTCGCGCACCGAAGGCCTGTCGATTGCCCTGCTGGAAGCCAGCGCCGCCGGCTGCGCGATCGTCGCCAGCCGGGTGGGCGGCACTCCCGAAATTGTCGCCGACGGCGAACGCGGGCGTCTGTTCGAGAGCGAGGATGCGGCCGGCCTGCAGGCCATGCTTGCGGAACTGCTGGCAGATGCCAGGCAGCGCCAGCGGTTGGGAGACGCCGCACGCGCCTGGGCGGAGCGCGAGGTGGGCATCGAGCGCGCTCGCGAGCGCTATGCGGAGGTGTACACGCAGGCCCGGTCGGGCTGAGCGGCCAGAGCGGCAGAACGCGCTCATGCGCCGCACTCCAGATCGCGTTTCAGGGCATCGGGCAGCGTTGCGCTGGGGCTGAATCCAAGCGCAGGCAAGGCGCTGCGATAGTCGAGCGGCGTCCATGCGGCACGCACCTGGTAGGGCGTGGGGAAGCTGGCCAGCGGCCCCCGGCGCAGGCGACCCGCGCGCTGCAGCAGGCCACCCAGGCTCGCCATCCACAGCGGCGACAGCCGCAGCAGGCGCGGCGCGCGTTTCGCCGCGCGCAGCAGCTCGATGAAGGCGCGGCCGCGCAGAGCGGGGGCATCGAGCAGGTTGAAGCGCTCGCCCTCGAAGCGCGCCTCGCGCGCGATGAAGGCCAGCGCCTCGGCGGCATGGCGCAGATGGACCATCGGCAGCGGCAGATCGAGGCCGGGTGCCAGCCACAGCCCACCCGGCAGCGGCAGGGCGAGCCGGCCGGGCAGGCCGAGGGCGCCGGGTCCAACGAGGATGCCGGGCCTCGCAATGCAAAGGCGCAGGTGATCGCGGCGCGCGCGATGGCTCACCAGGGCCTCCTGCGCGCACTTCAGATGGGTGTAGGCGTCGCGTTGCCAGGGCTCGGGCTCGATCGGCGTGGACTCGTCGACGACGCTGCCAGGCGCGCATTGTGCGGTGGCGTAGACCGCAAGCGAACTCACATGCAGGAGACGCGGCGGCGCGCGGCAGGCGGCGAGGGCGTCGAGCACCACGGTGGTCGCTCCCAGCGTGGCGCGGGCCATCTCCTCGGCACGCCCACGCTTGGCAGCAGCCAGCAGGAAGACCGTGGGCGCGCCCTCCAGGCGCTCGCGCAGGGCCTCGACGTCGTCCAACGCGTAGCGCTCGATGGCGTAGCGTTCCGGCGTGACGCCATCGAGCATCGCCAGCAGCGGCCCGGCATCGCTGCTCGGCCGAAGCTGCAGGCGCAGCGGCGGTGCGTCTTCGGGCGCGCGCTCCAGCAGGACTCGGGCGAGGTGGCGCCCGAGCAGGCCGGACGCGCCGAGGATCACGCTACCGCCTGCGGCAGGCCTCGCCTCCGCGGTCATCGCTCGCCTCCCGGAGACTGCGCCCAGGGCATCGGCTCGGGCGTGTCGAAGCGGCTGTCGATCGTGACCACGGGCGGACCCTCCAACGCGTTGGAAATCGCCAGTGCGACCTCGGTGATGTGCAGGCAGAACTGCGCCGACAGGCGCGGTGCGCGGCCCTCGCGGAGCGCGCGCGCGAGATCCACCGGCCCGAGGCAGAAGTCGACCTTGCGCCGGCCCTTCGAGGCACGCACCGCCTCGGCATCGCCGAGCAGGGGAAGCCGGCGCGCGAAGGGCGTCTCGCGCGAGCGGCCGAGCAGCTCGATGCGGCCGCGATGGCGCACCGGTGAGGTCGGCTTCCAGCAGTCGTCGACCGAGAGCGTGCCGTCTTCGCCGCAGATCAGCAGGCGATGGTCGTGCGGCGCGACGATGCTGCAGGTCAGGCGCGAGACTGCCCCGCTTTCGTGCTGCAGCGCGGCCACGGAGAAGTCGGCGGCCTGGCGTTCGAGTGGGACCTCCATGCGCTTTTCGGGCACCACCCGCGAGGCGAAGGCGGTGACGCGCTGCACCGGCCCGAGCATGGCCACGAGCCAGGTCAGTGCATAGCCGGCATGTTCCAGCGTGTTGCCGACTTCGAGCTCATCGACATACGGCCAGGGCGCGCCGCTGGCACCGATCCAGCGTCGATAGGCCATGCGGTGCAGCAGGCCATCGTCCATCTCGGCATACGCCAGGTAGGGCCGGCCGATCCGGCCCTCGCGCAGGGCTTTCCAGAGGGTCTGTGCTGGTCGCCCGAGCAGGCGGCTGGGCGCGCCGGACAGCAGCAGGCCACGCGCCTGCGCCAGCCCCACCAGCGCGCGCGCGTGTTCCACCTGCATCGCCAGAGGCTTCTCGGAATAGACATGCTTGCCGGCGTCGAGACAGGCGCGCGTCACGTCGTAGTGGGCGTGCGGGTTGGTGAGGTTCAACACCAGCTCGACCCGTGGGTCGGCCAGCAGCGCCTCGCGATCGGGATAGACCTTGAGCGCGTGGCGGCGCGCGAAGGCGAAACTTCGGCCGGGGTCGCGATCGAACACGCCCTGCAGCGCCAGCTGCGGATGCAGGCGCAGGGTCTCGAGATAGAGATCGGCGACGAAGCCGCAGCCGATGATGGCGATGCCGACCGGGCGCGGGCCGTGCTCGAGAGCGCTCATCGTGGGGTGCTCGCCCAGGTGGCGGCGAAACGTCCGCGGGCAAAGCGCAGCGACGCCACCAGGAAGGCCCAGTTCAAAGCGAACAGAAAGGCCGGAACGCGCAGCAGCGCCGGCAGTTCGCCGCCGCGCGCACTGTGCCGCCAGCAGGCCGCGGCCAGCGCGTAGGCGACGAGCTGGAGCAGGGTGAAGACCAGCCACAGGGACGAGCGGGTGGCAAGCAGGGCCGAGGACAGCAGGGCCAGGATCAGCAGATGCGGGGCCAGCCAGCGCAGCACCTTGTGCGAGACATAGGTGAACGCCGTGGCGATGCCCGTGCGCAGCAGGTACTCGGGGTGACGGAACAGCGCCTGGAAGTTGCCGATGCCGATGCGCACGCGTCGGCGGTACTCCTCGGCGATGCGCGCGGGCATCTCTTCCGCGGCCCAGGCGGCGGGCGCATAGCGCAGGCGGTAGCCGGCCGCGGCCACGTTCATCGCCACCAGGAAGTCGTCGCAGATGGTGTCGGCCGCCAGCGGCTTCCACAGCGCGCGGCGAATCCCGTAGATCGCGCCGTTCGCGCCCAGCAGCCCGCCGATGCGGTTCTCGAAGAACTTCAGCAGCTGCTCGATCCGCCAGTACAGGCCATCCTGGTTGTCGCCACCGGCACCGTGCAGGCGCAATTCGCCGCTGACGCCGCCGACGCGAGCGTCGGCAAAGGGCGCGACCAGCTGGCGCAGCGCGTCGGGCGCGAACTGGGTATTGGCATCCGAAAACACCAGCAGCTCGCCCTCGGCACGCGCAGCCAGATCGTTCAGCACGTTGGCCTTGCCGCGGTTCTGCTCGAACACAAGGCACTGCAGCGGCGCGTCCGCATGCCGCTCCGCTGCGGCGCGCATCAGCTCCCCGGTGCGATCGCGACTGCCGTCCGAGCCGATCAGGATCTGCAGGCGCTCGCGCGGATAGTCGAGCGCCAGCAGGTTGTCGATGCGCGCGGCAATGCAGGCTTCCTCGTTGAAGGCCGAGATCAGCACGCTCACCGAGGGCAGCTCGGTCAGCGGGGCGGCGCGGCGCTCGCCCTTGCCAAGCACGCGACCGAGGTCCGAGCGCAGCTGCACCAGCGCGGCCACGGCCATCAACAGCAGCGGGTACAGCGCATACGAGTACAGCACCCCGCCCAGGCTGAGTCCCACGATCAGCACGAGCAGGCTGCTCATGCGCGGCACTCCTGCCGGCCCGCATCCAGCGTGCCCGGCTTGAGGCGTTGCGCGGCTTCACCGACACTGCCGCCGCGGCGGCGGGCCGCATGGACTGCGTGGAGACCGATGTGATCCTGCTCGATGACCTGCGTGCCAAGCAGGCGCTGTACTCGCAGCACGGTCAGCATTGCTCGCTGCTGCGGGCCGCACTGAGCGACGGCACGCTGGCCGTCGCGCTCTACCGTCTGCAGGCGTGGCTGGCGGGCATCGGTCTGGGCGTGCTGGCGCTGGCCCCGCATCTCGTGAACAAGTGGCTGCACGGCTGCGTGATCGGGGTGCGCGCGCGCTTCGGCCCGGGTCTGGTGCTGATCCATCCGATCGGTGTGGTGATCAACTCGGCCGTGCAGGGCGGGCGCAACGTGTGGATCGAGAGCAGCGTGGTGATCGGCGAGAACCGCGGCGCGTTTCCGCGCCTGGGCGACGACGTGTTCATCGGCTCGGGAGCGAAGATCATCGGCGGCATCCGGATCGGCAACGGTGCGCGGGTGGGTGCCAATGCCGTCGTGCTGCACGACGTCGGTGACGGCGAAACCGCGGTGGGCATTCCCGCTCGACCGCTCAAGCCGAAAGACACGCAGGACGCAGCCGGCGGCTGACGCTTCGTCGAGGTTGGCACGGCGGTGGCGGCGCCAGGGAACGCCTTGCATGGCCGCCGCCCTCACGCCGCAGTCGCCGCGCGCGGCGCATAGGCGGGACGGGCGATGCGGTAGTCGCGGTACTGGCCCGGATCGCCGCTCTCGCCGGCCTCGGCCGCCTTGACGATGTTGTAGGCCTCGCGCGCACTGACGTAATGCAGCTTCCAGCGCACGCCGTCGTTGTAGCGCTGTTCGAGGTGCGCGAAGGCTTGCGCCATGGCTGGGCCGAGGAGGGTGTCGAGATCCGACTCCTGGGTGCCGTGGGTGTGGATCTTGACGAAGGTCCACTCCGGCCGGCCCTGAACGTGCACGCCGGTGCGCACCCAGTGGTCGATGCGCTCGGGATCCGGCGGGCTGACGGCACGGATGTCCGAGTTCTCGATGCGCGGCAAAAGGCCGAATTTGCGGCGCCGGAAGTTCAGGCCGAGCACGCCCTGGATAAGCATCAGGTCACCCCAGGGCGCACCGCCGACGCGCACGCGCTGGCCGCGGTCATGCGATTTCGGCTGGTCGGCCACGTCCTTGGCGTAGTAGATGCTGTTGATGGTCGAGGGCTGGGTCGGGTCTGGCGCCGACGGGAAAGTGAAGTCGGCGTAGCAGCCCTCCTCGCGGAGGATCACCAGTTCGTTGTTGATGCCGCAGCCACGGCCCTCGGGGTGGCTGTTGTCCAGCGCCCAGTTGCCGTGGATGAACGCCCACTGCGGCTGGCCGGTCGCAGGATCGACCGGCAGCGCATCGTGGCGGTCGACCAGCTGGCGGGTGAAGCGACGCAGGGTCTCGCGCAGATTGGCTTCGGTGTCGTTGTCGTGGTGCAGGTGCACTTCGATCTCGCCGAGGCCCAGGCGACACATCTCCACCAGCGCGTCGAGGTGTTCGGGCCGGTACTCCTCTTCCGGGTAGAAGAAGGTATGCACCGGCGGGCGGCCGTCGGCGTCGCGATGGCCCTCGCAGACCTTCGGATAGTCGCGACGCCAGCGCGCCACGCGCGCGCACTCGCTGGCGTAGTCGGCCCGCCCCCAGCGCGGCTCGTAGTGATCGACGAAGCAGAACATCAGGTGGCGGGTCACGCCCGGCGGCGGCGGCGGTGCGCGCCACTCTCCGCGAAGCCAGGCATGAAGCCAGCCGAGCATGTGTTTCCGATGGGCGAGGTAGAGCAGCGCGGCGAAGCCTGCGAGGGCACTCAGCGCGAGGCCGGCCAGGAGTGCCGGCAGCAGGGGAGCGATCATGGCGTCCTCGTTGCGGCAGTTGCCGCCAAGGTCGTGACTGGAAGGGGAGCGATCATCCGGCGAGCCGCTCCAGAATGACGAACAGGTACACCGCGAGGATGCTGCCAAACGCCGCCAGTGTGCTGGCCAGCGGCCAGCGCGGCGCCGGCCAGTACTGGGGCGACTCGGCATGCATCGCTGCGAAGCGAGCGCTCCAGGCGGCCGCAAGGCACAGGCCGAGCAGCAGATAGAGTAACGGCTGGTAGGTACGCGACAGGAACCAGGCGCAGGCCATGAAGCCCAGCAGGGCCACCCGCAGCGCTTCGGCCATGCGCGCCTGCGGCGAGCCGGGTTCGGCGTAGCGTGTCACCTGGCTGAGTTCGCGCCAGGCCAGCACCAGCAGCGCGACCCAGGGCAGCAGGCCGAACAGGCCGAGTTCGGCGAAACACAGCACGAAGCTGTTGTGGGCGGTCAGCGGATGGTGATCGGTGAAGGCGCCGTAGCCCACGCCGAAGAGCGGCTGGCCGCGGAACATCTGCAAGCCGTCGTACCAGGCGTCGATCCGCTGGCTGGCCGACTGCTCCTGGGTCGAGAACTCGCGCCCGCCGGCGAGCCCCAGGCCCATCGCCACCACCAGGCCAACGGCACCGAGCAGGGCTGTGCGGACGTTGCCCAGCCAGCGCCGGAGCCCGAGCAGCGCCAGCACGGCGACGCCGAGCACCGCCCCGCGCGAGTGGGTCAGGTAGATCGAATAGAGCATCAGCCCCATCGGCGCGGCCACGATCAGGAGGTTGCGCAGCGGACGCTTCGGACGCCAAGCCAGGGCCAGAAGCGGCAGGCTCATCACCAGTGCCTGGCCAAGATCGTTGGGGTCGTTGAGGATGCCAAGGCCGCGTACGCGCCAGAGGTTCTGGCCACTGGTGTCCTCGGCGGGGATCCCACTGAAGCCGGCCGCCAGCAGATCGGCTTCGTCGCCCGTGCCTTGTCTCAGGACGAAATCCTCGACCCGGTAGCCAGTCTCGTAGGCGCTTACGGTCAGGCCCGCGAGTACGAGCATGCACAGGGCGACGGTAGCGAGGGTCCACTGCAGGCGGCGCACCGAGGTCAGGTTCATGGCGGCCAGCAGCAGCAGCAGTGCGGACGCGCTGAAATCGGAGATCGCTTCGATGGCGCCGCCCGCCCAGCCGTTGGCGACGCGCGAGACGCCAATCGCCGCGACGAAGGCGAGCAGCAGGCCGATGTGCACCGGCCGCAACGCCATCTTCCGCTGCATCAAGGTGGAGAACAGCGCGGCGCCGAAGGCAGCCAGCCACAGCACCAGCATGGGGCGCGCCTCGGCGAGCCCCGGGGCGAACAGCTCGACCGGGCGCAGGAAAGTGAACGCGACGTACAGCAGGAACAGGACAAAGGCCATGGCGTTGCGAACCCGCGCGTCAGGCGCGCACGCGCCCGGCCCGGTCGGGCGGACGCTGGGCGTGGCTGGCGTAGGCTTGGCTTTCTGCGGGGATCACGATTTGCGGCCCTGTTCTGTGCTTTGCATCGCATTTTCTTTGCAATAGACTGCGATGGCAATCACGATTATCGGTGAATCGGCTCGACATGACTACGAATACCTTCGCCTCGCCTGCCAACGTCAGTCGGGTGCTCTACCACCACCGCACCCAAGGCAAGGCGGTCGAAGGCGTCCACATCCGCGGGGTCAGCGATGCCCTGCGTGCCGAAGGCATCGCCGTCGACATCATCAGCCTGCCGGGCGCCGATCCGTATTCCAGCCCCAAGGCGATGTCACCGACCCAGCAGGCGCGCAGCTACATGCGCTGGGTCAGCCGCCTGCCCGAACCGCTGTTCGAGCTGGCCGAACTGGCCTACAACGCGGTCGCAGGCTGGCGCCTGCTGGCCTACCTGCGGCGCCAGCGCGATGTCGGCCTGATCTACGAGCGGTACTCGCTGTTCATGTTCATCACGGTGCTGATTGCCCGGGCGAAGCGTATCCCGCTGATCCTCGAAGTGAATGACTCGGCAGCGGTGGTTCGCGTGCGGCCGCTGTTCTTCCAACGGCTGGCGATGTGGATCGAGCGCTGGGTGTTCCGGCGCGCCGACGGCCTGGTGTTCGTGTCATCGATCTTCCGCGACCGCACCCGCGCCGCCCACGGCGAGATCGCACCGGCCATCGTCACACCGAACGCGGCGAACATCGACAAGTTCAGCTTCACCCAGGCCCAGCGGGACGAAGCCCGCCAGCGCTACGGGCTTGAGGGCAGCGTGGTCTGCGGTTACCTCGGTGCGTTCGTGCCCTGGCATGCCATCGACGCCTTCGTGCACCGCATTGCCGACCACCTCGCCACAGACACGCAGCTCAAGCTGCTGCTAGTCGGCGACGGAGCGACGTTTCCAGCGCTGAAGTCCTTCGTCGAACAGCGTGGCTTGTCGGATCGGGTCATCCTGACGGGCCGCGTGCCGCATGATGCGGTGCCGGGCCTTTTGGCGGCGATGGACATGGCCATCCTTCCCAGCGCTGGCGACTACACCTCACCGGTCAAGCTGTTCGAGTTCATGGCCTGCGCAATTCCGCCGATCGCTCCCGATTTCGAACCGATCCGTGAAGTACTGGCGGAAGGCCGGACCGGCTGGATGTTCAAGGCCGGCGATCTCGAAGCGGCGGTGCAAGCCGTGCTGGTGCACAGTCGCGACCGCGAATCGCTGCAGCAGGTGGGCCAGGCGGCGCGCGCCTACATCGCCGCGGAACGCCAGTGGCGACACAACATCCTGCAGCTGCTGGCCTTCCGCGCTTCCCTTCTGGCCGCGCAGGGCGATGCGGCGAGAGCCTGAGAGCGTGTGAAGAAACCATCCGCCGACTGCGGCTGCCTCTGGACGCCCTCGCTACGACATCTGGGTTTTCTTCGCATGCTCTGAGCGCAGCGCTTGGCGCATGATGTGCACCCGGACGCCGTCGGCGGAGGGTTCTCCCGCAGGCCCTCGATCGCGTGCCGAGGGCCGCGCCGATCAGCGGCGGTGAGCAGCCAGGGTCTCGCGGCAGATCGCCAGCGTGTCGGCGGCGACGTCATCCCAGCTGCGGCGCAGCCGCGCCGCCATGCCGGCAGAATCCCAGTCGCGAGAAAGGGCCTGGCGCAGTCCGGCCTCCAGCGCGGCGGCGTTCCTCGGGGGCACCAGCACCCCGCTGTCGGGGTCGACGATCTCGCCGGTGCCGCCGACCGTCGTCGCCACCACCGGACGGCCGCAGGCAATGGCCTCAACGACGACATTCGGATAGCCCTCGGACCAGCTCGGCAGAGTCAGCACATCGCAGGCCCCGATCCAGCGCGCCACGCCTTCGGGCTCGAAAGCGCCGGGGAGGTGGACGGCGTCGCCGAGGCCGCGAGCCGCGATGAGCGCCTCCAGCTCGGCGCGCATCACGCCATCGCCCACCAGCACCAACTGCCGTCTGGGGTCCTCGCGGTGCAGGGCTTCGAAGGCGGTGAACAGCTCGCGCATGCCTTTGGCTTCAACGAAACGGCCGACGTACAGGATCAGCCTGGCCTCGGGTTGCAGGCCGAGTGCAACTCGCAAGGGGGCCGCTTCGCGCGGATGGAACACCGCGGTGTCGAAGCCGTTGATCACCGCATGCGTTCGCGATGGGTCGGCGCCGTAATCGCGTACCGCCGCCTCGCGCATGGCGCGGCTCACGGTGAGCAGGCGATCGCAGCCTTGCACGGTGCGGCGGGTCAGCCAGCGGTTCAGGCCGGACCGGACATGGATGTCGGACCCCCGCGCGCCCAGCACGCAAGGCAGGCCGAGCGCACGCGCCGCAGCCAGCGCACCAGCGCCTTCCGGATACAGCCAGTAGCCAAGCACGAGATCGGCGTCGAAACGGCGGATGCGCGACTTGAGCACGCGCCCGCACACCCAACCGTTGCTGATGCGCGAGAGGCCGGGCAGAGCCGGATAGGTAAGCGCCTCGAGGTCGATACCCGGCAGCGCATAGTCCGGTCCGACCACCCCCTCGAGAAAGCTGCGCGGCTTCAGCCCAGGCAGCCGCGGATAGTCTGCCTGGGCGAAGAACACCCGCACCTCCGCGAGCTTCGACAGCGCGCGCGCGGTTTCGTGGATGTAGCGACCGCGGGTGGGATCGTGCGGAACGGGCAGGATCGGAGTGACGAGGGCGATGCGGGGCATGGGCGACCAGGTTCTCGGCGGACACGGCCCGGCAACGGCCGGGCCCTGCATGTTAAACCGTGAGCCAGTTCGCTTTTCAGCCGTGTCGAGGGCTCACGGCCGTTCAAGGCCATCGCGGAAGATCGTCGTCGGCGGCGCCACCGTGCTCTCTGCCTGCCAGCGATCCAGCAGATCAACGAAGGCCGCGGCCACCTGGACGCTGGCGGGCTCGCCCGAGTGGCTGAGCGTGTTGACGCCGTGGCAGCCATCGCAGGCGCGGACCTCACCGGGCTGCATCGTCAGCCAGTAACGCTCGCGCACCACAGGCTGTCCACCCGGCGAGGTGGTTTGCCACACCAGGGCGCGGCCTGCGGGCACGAACGCCGCGACCGAGCCGTCCGCAGCAATCGGCACGCTGCCGGCGGGTGCACCCGGGCTGGCGCGGTTCAGTGCGACTGCCGCTGCGTCGTGCATGGGCACCGCCAGCACCCGTCTGCCCGCACGCGGCGTGCTGCCACCCATGGTGAGGCCACGGATCTGGTCGCCCTGCAGGAACTGCAGGTGACCAACGGTGTAGACCGTGCCGACCGGGTTCGGCGGGTTCTGGTGGCCGCTGCCATCGACGCGCAGATTGAACGGCTGCTGGCGGTCGGCGCGATCGCGGGTGGTGACATCGCGCATCACCACCACGGCGAGGTTGCGCTCGCGCAGGAAGGCGCGGAAGGCCTGGAGGTCGACACGGGCGCGGCTGAAGGCGGCCAACTCGGGCGAGTCGAGGCTTTCGGCCGTCTGCGGCGGCGCTGGACGCGGGCGCACTTCGACCGCACCCAATTCCCACATCGGGCCTTCGTAGGTGACGCGCGTGTCCGGGTCCCAGTATTCGATGCGTCGCACGATGCCGCTGCTGCCCAGCAGCGGGGTGGCCGAGGCCGTGAAGGCACCGTTGCTCGCCGCGACCAGCCGGGTGAGCCGGTACCGATGACTGGGGCTGGGGTTGGCGCGTGTGCCGAGCTCCCGCGCGGTGCCCGTAGCTGGCGCATGCGAAGCGATCACGCTGCCGTCCGACAGCGGCAGAGGGTTGCGGTAATGACCGCTGTGGTTGGCCGTGCTGACCGTGCCGCCGGTGTCGGGGTGGGTAACCGACTGCAGCTGCACCTGATCCGGGTTGGCCCCCATCGCGCCATTGAAGCGCACGATCTGGCCACCGCTCAGGGTGCCGAACTCGGGCGCGTTCAAAGCGTAGAAGCGCCCTGTCTGGGTCGGATCTTCGGCGAGGTGGAGAAGGTTGAGCAAGCGGTAGCTGTTGCCGCCCGAGGGGATGAAGTCGCGCAGGTTGGCGTCGCTGGTAAAGCTGCGGTTGAAGAAGCTGTGCAGCTCATGGCGGCCGAGGTGGTTCAGGGTCAGCGCGGCGGTGCCGTCCTGATTCACCTGCCAGGGAAAAAAGTGGTTGAAGCGCAGTCCGTCGACACCTGATCCGGCCACGGCAATGCGCGGTTCCGGGAAATGCTCCGTCCGATCGGTCGTTCGCACCGAGCCTGCCAATTCCGAGCTGTAGTTGAAGGTGCCATAGGGGTTGCTGGCGCCCTCGTTCTGCTGGTCGCGCTGCAGGTGGTCCCAGCGCGAGAACACGACGCGACCCGCGCTGTCGACGAGCGGATCGAATGAGCCGGACGGCGAATGTTCCAGCAGCTTCAGCTCGCCGTTCGGCGTGAGCTTCCACAGGCCGCTGACGGTGGGTGTCGACTCGTACTCGTCAAGCTGGGGGTAGAGATGTGCCTCGCCGCCGCGGGGCCGGTCGGAAGCGAAGATGATCGCGCCGTCCGAGCCGTAGGTGGGCTGGATGTTGTTGTAGATCTGCGGCTGCTGGGGCACCCGCGTGATCACCGCGGTCTGGCCCTGACCAAGCCCGGTGACTTCGTAGAGCTGCCAGCGGTAGTCGTCGCGGCCGTACTGCTGGGCTGGCGCGCCCACCACCATGCTGAAGACGGCCTTGGTGCCGGACCAGTGCACGGCCGGATCACGCACGGCGATCGCATTGGCACCCTGGAAGGACGCCGCTGTTCCGAACCCGGCCTCGCGGGTCAAGTTGCGCAGGCTGCCGTCCGGGTAGCGGATGTACAGGTCGCCACCCCGCCCGCTGAGCGCTATGTTCGCGCGATGGTTGGCGAAGACCGATCCGATGGCCGCGAAGTCCAGCGAGATCGGCATCTGGGTGACGAAAAGGATGGGGTGCGGAGTGGTCTGCGCAGCGGTCTGGGCGCGCACCGGTGGCGCGGCGCCGAATCCAGTGACCAGCACGAGAGCGAGGCTGCTGAGGAACGCGTTGAGTCGGGTCATGGCCTTGGCACCAAAGTTCACAGGGCCAGACTACGGACCTGTCCGCCGGGCTTTCGCGGGGTGGTTGGCACAATCGCGAAACAATTGGGTGACCCACTGCGCAGCTTGGGAAATCCGAACGGCGGCGCGTAGTTGCCATCACATTGCGAGTGTGAATGGGCGCACGCTGAACGATTTCTCGACCCATGCGATGGACGTCCACGACGGGCGGCCGGAGCGGACAGGCGTTTCCCAGCCGGTCTCCTGGCGAGCGCTTGGGATCCAACGCGCGAGTTGTGTGCGCCAGCGCACATTTTTCGGCGGGACTGGTATCGTTCGCGTCTTCCGGAGCGTGAGCTCCCGACCTGACACGAACCCCTAGATGACCCTCACGGTCCGCCCCCCCAGCGCCCATGGATGGCAGAGCCCCGGCCTGCGAAGAACAGCGGCTCCCGCGTCCGGGCGGAGAGTTGCGGCTTCGGCATGAGCAGCATCGCTTTCAAGCCCATCCGCATCGGTCAGCCGGGCGACGCCCTGGCCGGTCTGTACGCGCCTGCCGTGGAGGGCAAACCCACCGTGCTCGTCGTGCCCCCCTTTCCGCACGAGTGGCAACGGTCGTATCGCTTGTTCGCGCTGCTGTCGCAGTCTCTCGCCGCCCACGGGATCGGCAGCCTGCGCTTCGACCCGACCGGCTGCGGAGATTCCAGCGGGGAAGACGAGGCCTTCTGTCTGAGCCAGCTGCTGGCCGACTGCAGAGGTTCACTGGAGTGGCTGCGCGCACGCCAGGTGGGCGCGGTCGTGCTTCTCGGGGTCCGCGCCGGTGCGCTGCCGGCATCGGCGTTGGCTGCGGAGGAAAGCCTGGTCTGGATCGGGTGGCAGGCCGTGGCGTCCGGCGCCGAGTATCTGGCGTCGCTCGAGGCGAGGGAGGCACTTGAATTGCGCAACACCCGACGCTACGGCACGCGGCTGCCTGAGGCGGGGATCGATCCGGGCTGCCTGCTGGGCCATCGGACGCATCCTCAGTTGCGCGCGCAGTTGCGGAGCGCGCGACTCGCAACGTCACCTCAGTTCAGCGTGGACGGGGATCTGCCCTCGGGCCTTTCGGCTTGGGTGGAGGAGATCGATCTGGCAACTCCATTCGCGCTGCCGCACGTACGTACGCTGGCCGCGGTGCTTGCCAGCCGGCTGGACGCCCACCCATGAGTGAAGCCGTGCTGGAGCTGGGTCAAGGGCGCTTTGGCGTGCTCCACGGGGCAGAGCGCCCCGGCCCCTGGGTCTTCGTGCTGTTGAACGCAGGTGCGGTGCATCGACAGGGTCCATTCCGCCTGTACGTGCAGCTGGCCCGTCAGCTCAGCGCGGTCGGAATCAGCAGCTTCCGCTTCGATCAGGCGGGCATTGGCGACGCCGTGCTGGCTGCCGAGCGGCCGCAGCTCGAGGGTCTTGGTGAGGTGCTGGATACCCTGCAGCAACGAACGGGCTGCGAGGGCTTCGTGGTCGGCGGCATTTGCAGCGCGGCCGATGCCGCATGGCAGCTGGCGCGGCGGGACACGCGGGTTCGGGGTCTGCTGCTGCTTGACCCGGTAGCCTACGGTGGATCTTGGTTCCGGCTGGGGCGACTGCTGCGCCCGCGCAGCCCCAGGCAGTGGCTGAGTGCCCTGCGACGGAGTCTGATGCCCCAGGGCAGGGACGCGGGCGCGGTGACGGTCGAGTCCGACTACCGCGAGTGGCCTGCACCCGAGGAGGCCGCAGATCAGCTGGCGCAGTTCTGCGCAAGGGGCGTGGACGTGCTGGCGCTGTACACCGGCGGCGTCGCCCACTACTTCCTGCATCGTAGTCAGTTCGGTGCAACCTTCGGCGCGGCAGCGCGAGATCCGCGGGTGCGGTTCGACTACTGGCCCGAGGTCGATCACCTGTTCTATCGGCCCGCCGATCGCGATCGACTCATCCAGCACATCCGCACCTGGTCACTCGCGCGCTTCTCGCCCGGTGCGGCCGTGTGCTCCAGCGAGGGTTCCCATGCCTGACAGCCCCATCCTGGTCACCGGCGGCGCCGGCTACATCGGCAGCCATGTCGTACTGCAGCTGGTGGAGGCAGGCGAAGACGTCGTGGTGCTCGACAATCTCAGCACCGGCTTTCGCGAGGCGGTGCTCGGCGCCGAACTGATCGTCGGCGAGGTCGGCGACCGCGACTCCGTCGAAGCACTACTGCGCGCCCGGGGCATCCGCACCGTCATGCACTTCGCCGCACGCACGATCGTGCCGGAGTCGGTGGAAGACCCCTTGCGCTACTACGGCAACAACACTTGCGCCACCCGCAACCTGCTCGATGCCTGCGCACGCGCTGGTGTGCAGCATTTCGTGTTTTCGTCGACCGCGGCGGTCTATGGCATCCCGGCCAGCGGCCGCGCCCGCGAGGATTCGCCCACGGTGCCCATCAACCCGTACGGCACCAGCAAGCTGATGAGCGAGTGGATGCTGCGAGACCTCTCGGCCGCCAACGGCTTGCGCCATGTGGCGTTGCGCTACTTCAACGTTGCCGGTTGCGATCCGCACGGCCGGATCGGACAGTCGACCGAGCGGGCGACGCTGCTGGTCAAGGTCGCAGCCGAAGCCGCCGTTGGCGTACGACCCGCCGTACAGGTGTTCGGCACTGACTATCCGACGGCGGACGGCACAGGTGTTCGCGACTACATCCATGTGGTCGACCTCGCGGCCGCCCACCTGTCCGCGCTGCGCTATCTGCGCGAGGGCGGCGCATCGGTCACCCTGAACGCCGGCTATGGCCACGGCTACAGCGTGCGCGAGGTGCTGGCGGCGATGTCGCATGCGGCTGGTCGACAGGTGCCCTACGTGGATCAGCCGCGTCGTGCTGGCGATCCACCTGAGCTGGTGGCCGATTGCTCGCGAATCGGCGAGGTCCTCGGGTGGCGACCCGCGCTCGATGACCTCGACGCGATCTGTCGCACCGCTTTGGCTTGGGAGCGTCGCTTGCATGCGCGTGGACCTTGAAACGCGATTCAACGCGAAGCTGTCGGCGTTCCTGGGGCTGAGCGCGCTGGGTCTGGTGGGACTTCTGCTGCCCTTACCCGAAAGCACGACTGCGTTGCGCTGGTTGCTCAATCTGGCCCATCTGCCGCTGTTCGCGGCCTGGACGGCGCTGCTGCTGGCGCTGTGGCTTGCGGCGGTGGGTGCGCGCCATGCGCTTTGGGTCATCGCAACCGCAGGTGTGCTGGTGGCGTTGGGCAGCGAGTCCCTGCAGTCGCTTCAGCCAACTCGCCTGGTGGATCCGGTCGATGCATTCAGCAACGTGGCGGGGGTCGGGCTTGGTCTGGCGTACGGCCGATGGCGCTGGCGGGCACGGTTCGCGAATGCCTGATCAAGCCTCAGAATGGCGGCCCTGATCTCCCTTTCATCGAGCGGGCGCCTGCGCCCCAAGCGGAGTTGAACCCATGTGCGGAATCGTTGGTGCCGTAGCCGAGCGCGATGTTTGCGCCATCCTGATCGCTGGCCTGCATGCCTTGGAGTATCGCGGGTACGACTCCGCCGGCCTTGCCGTGCTCGAACAGGGCCGGCTGCAGCGCCGTCGCGCCAAAGGCAAGG
This sequence comes from Lysobacterales bacterium, assembly GCA_046318115.1. Taxonomy (GTDB): domain Bacteria; phylum Pseudomonadota; class Gammaproteobacteria; order Xanthomonadales; family Xanthomonadaceae; genus Aquimonas. The sequence continues at coordinate 19,917 of JBKCVA010000063.1, forward strand.
TGCGTGACCTCGAGCAGCTTCTCACCGAGCAGCCGGTGGCAGCCAAGATCGGTATTGCCCATACCCGCTGGGCGACCCATGGGGTGCCAAGCACCCACAACGCGCACCCGCATGTGTCCGCGGATCGGGTGTCGGTCGTCCACAACGGCATCATCGAGAACCACGCCGAATTGCGCGAAGAGCTTCAGGCGGCCGGGTACGCATTCACCTCGGAGACCGACACCGAGGTCATCGCCCACCTAGTGGAGTCGCTGCTGAAGGGCGGCCTGGATCTGCGCGCGGCCGTCGTGGCTGCGACGCAGCGCCTTCACGGAGCCTATGCCATTGCGGTCTTGTCCGCCGATGAGCCCGCGCGCCTGGTTGGCGCACGCCGAGGGAGTCCCCTGGTCGTGGGCATCGGCATCGGCGAACACTTCCTGGGCTCGGATGTGCAGGCGCTTCTTCGCGTCACGAACCGCTTCATTTACCTGCACGAGGGCGACATCGTCGAGATCACGCGCGAGGGCTATGCCGTGTTCGATGCGCATGGCGCGCCGGTGGAGCGCGAGCCACGTGTAACCGACCTCTCGGCCGATGCTGTCGAGCGCGGCGAGTATCGCCACTACATGCTGAAAGAGATCCACGAGCAGCCGGAGGCCGTGGCGCGCACGCTCGAGGGGCGCATCAGCGGCGACCGGATCCTGCCGAACGTGTTCGGGGTGGACGCCGAGACCCTGCTTGCGAGAGTGAAGCAGCTGCACATCGTCGCCTGCGGTACCAGCTATCACGCGGGCATGGTCGCGAAGTACTGGATCGAGGCCATGGCGGGCCTGCCCTGCTCGGTGGAGGTCGCCAGCGAGTACCGATACCGCACGACAGTGGTGCCGGAGGGCACTCTGTTCGTCGCGATCTCACAGTCAGGGGAAACCGCGGACACCTTGGCGGCACTTCGGGCCGGCAAGGAGACCTCGCGCTACCTCGGGGCGCTGGCGGTCTGCAATGTGCCTGAGTCATCGCTGGTACGGGAATCCGACCTGGTCCTGATGACGCGAGCGGGCCCCGAGATTGGCGTTGCTTCCACCAAGGCGTTCACCACCCAGCTCGCCGCGTTGGGCCTCCTGAGCCTGGAGCTTGGACGACTGAACGGGATGGCGGAGACAAGTTACGCGCAACTCGTTGCCGAGCTGGCCACCCTGCCGCGCCTTGTAGCCGAGGCCTTGAAGCTCGAAGGTGAGGTCCATGCCCTGGCGGAGCGGTTTGTCGACAAGCAGCACGCTCTGTTTCTCGGACGTGGCGCCAGCTATCCCATCGCTATCGAAGGCGCGCTCAAGCTCAAGGAGATTTCCTACATCCACGCGGAAGCCTATCCGGCCGGCGAGTTGAAGCATGGGCCCCTGGCGCTGGTCGATGAGCACATGCCCGTGATCGCAGTGGCACCCAACAACGAGTTGCTTGAGAAGCTGAAGTCCAATCTGGAAGAAGTCAGGGCTCGCGGCGGCGAGTTGTTCGTGATCGCAGACGAAGCGGTGGATGTCCCGCTGCCGGCCGATCGCGGCGCCCTTCTCAAGCTGGAGTCGGGCGGCAACTTTACCGGCCCCGCGGTGTTCAACGTCCCGCTTCAGCTGTTGGCGTATCACGTGGCGGTGCTGAAGGGCACGGATGTCGACCAGCCGCGTAATCTGGCCAAGTCGGTGACGGTGGAGTGAGCGCAATGGTCACCGTGCTCAGCGTCAACCTCAACAAGATCGCCGTTCTGCGTAACTCCCGGGGCGGCATTGAGCCATCGATGCTGAGGGCGGCTCAGACCGTAGTGGACGCCGGCGGGCGCGGCATCACCCTGCATCCCCGGCCGGATTGCCGACATGTCCGCCCTCAGGATGTTCTGGACATCGCCGCGTGGCGGCCCGAGCACATCGAACTCAATCTTGAGGGCAACCCGTTTGCAAGCGCGCGGCCGGGTTACCCGGGCTTCCTCGAGCTGGTCGAACAGGCGCGACCTCAGCAGGTCACTCTGGTGCCCGATGACGACGGCCAGATCACGTCCGATCATGGCTTCGATCTGGTCCGCGACGCGACCACGCTGGCGCCGATCGTCGCGAAGCTGCACGCCCTGGGGGCGCGCGTCAGTGCCTTCGTGGATCCCGGCAGTACCGGCGCCTCCGCGGGTTCGTCGATCGGCCTCGATCGCATCGAGATCTACACCGGGCCTTACGCCGAGGCGTGCAGTGACGGCCGGACGGATTCGGCGTTGGCGGACTGCGTGCGCACTGCAGAGGACGCTCTTGCAGCGGGTCTTGCAGTCAACGCGGGGCACGATCTCAGCCAGTCCAATCTGGGTCTGTTCGTATCGCGCATGCCCAGCGTTGCCGAGGTGTCGATCGGGCATGCACTGATCGGTGAAGCGCTGTATGCCGGTCTCGATGCGACGGTTCGCGCCTATCTGCGAATTCTTGCCGAGGCCTCCCAGCGCCCCGGCTAACTGTCTCGGGCGACGGGGCAGCGCGCTGCCAGCGTGGCAGGCGCTGCTCCCACCGCGCGGCTTCAATGCGCCTGAAGTTCGAAGCGCTCAAGCCCGTGGCTGCGTGCCAAGGCCATGACCTCGGTCATGTGCGCATAGGCCGCATCTGGCGCCACGTGGATCTTCAGCACCGGTGCCTGTTCGCGCAGCCCCTCCAGCTGCAGCACGCGATCAAGCGCGGGCAGGCTCAAGGAGCCGCCATCCAGCTTCAGGCTGCCGCTGGCGTCGATATGCAGGCTCAGCTCTGCCGGTTTCAACTCGGTGTCGGGCGGGCTCGCAGCGAGCGGGAGCTCGATCTGCCGTACCACCACGGGCGCGGCCACAAGAAAGATGATCAGCAGGACCAGCATCACGTCCACCAGGGGCGTGATGTTGATTTCGGCGTTGTCCGAGTGGGTTGAGGCGTCCGCAATCATGAAAGCCATGGTTTCACTCCCGATCAAGCCGTCCGTTGCCGGCTGCCCGGCCCCTCCCGGGCCGTTGGCGGCGAACGCCGCGACTTGAGACTGCGCCGGGGCGCCGAGGGGATGCAAGGGTTTTGTCCCCTCGGGAACGGTTCGGCGAGGAGCGTCGTGATCACTTGACCTTGGCGGACGCATTGAGGCACGCGGCCTTTGCAAGGCCCTGCGAGCCTGTCGCAGGGCTGTCCTGGTCCAGCCCAAAAGCACAATGCCGCCCTGAGGCGGCCTTGTGTACGCATCGGCGAAGCGCGGGTCAGAGCGTTTCGACGAAGCCGATCTTCTTCATGTCCGCGTTCTTGGCTTCGGACAGGACCTCGGTCAGGACGTGATACTGCACTTCCTGGTTGGCCTCGATCTCAAGCAGCGGCTGCGGGTCGCGGCTCGCCTCTACGCGGAGCGAAGGCAGCAGGGCCGCCTTCGGCATAGGGGAGTTGTCCCAGAACAGGCTGCCGTCAGCATCGATACGCAGTCGGATCGGCTGCGGCGGTTCCTTGACCTCGTCCGGCGGCGGCTGATTCGACTGTTGCGGCAGATCAATCTCGATCTCCCGGGTCAGCATCGGCGCCGTCACCAGAAAGATGATCAGCAGCACCAGCATCACGTCGACCAGCGGCGTGACGTTGATGTCCGCCATCGCGCCGCCACCACCCCCTGTTGTAAATGCCATGGTGGACTCCTCTTACCGTTCCGGGGTGATGACAAAACCGACCTTGGCCATGCCCACGTCCTTGGCGATCTTCACGACGTCCGAGACAACGCGATAGCGCGTCGTGCGGTCGGCGCGAATCTCCACGCGCGGCTGTGGCTTCTTCTGGGCTTCGACGGCGAGCTGCGACTCCAGCAGGCTGCGCTGGATCGGCTGATCGTTCCAGTACATCTCGCCCGAGTCTTTGATCGCAATTGTGATCGGCTGACCCGGCACCGGCGCGAGTTCAGGAACCTCCAACCGGTTCTCGGGCAGCTTCACCTGGATCTTGTGGGACATCAGGGGCGCCGTGATCATGAAAATGATCAGCAGCACCAACATCACGTCGACCAGCGGCGTGACGTTGATTTCCGCCATCGGCCCGCCCTGCTGGTCATTTCCGCTGCTGAAGGCCATGGTTCAGGACTCCCGGATCAACCGAAGGCTCAACGCTTGGACGCGCCTTCGCCGACGCGGGAGCCGGTGGCGAAGAAGTCGTGCAGGTCGTGGGCAAAGGCGTCAAACGCCGCGTTGGTGGTGCGGTTCATGCGGTTGAAGAAGTTGTAGGCCATCACCGCCGGAATCGCGACGACTAGGCCGAGCGCGGTCTTCAGCAGCGCCTCACCGACCGGACCGGCCACCGCATCCAGCGAAGCGGAGCCCGACGCGCCGATCTTGATCAGGGCCTTGTAGATACCCCAGGTTGTACCGAGCAGACCGATGAAGGGCGCAGCGGAGCCGGTGGTCGCGAGGATGGTCATACCGTTTTCGAGCTTCGAACTCTCGCGGGTGACGGCCTGGCGCAGAGCGCGGTCGATGAACTCCGAGCGCGACAGGGTTTCCGCCAGTCGCGAACCTTCGTTCTTCTGGTGGTGGGCAGCCGCCGTGGCGCAGTCCAGAGCGATCTTCGAAAACGGCTCGTTGGCCGGCTGCTCTTCCATGAAGCGGATGGCTTCCTGGGCGTTGCTGGTTTCCCAGAAGGTGCGGATCACATGGTTGGCGCGTGCCTTGATCACCTGATTCTGGATGGTCTTGACGACCGTGTAGTACCAGCAGGCGATCGACATAAGCACCAGCGACACCACGACCACCCAGGTCACGGCGAACTCACCCGGGTGGGCGACCATGTTGTTCAGCAGGCTCGCGATACCCATTTCCTTGAGCGCTGCTGCGTTGGTGTCAGCGACGACGCCACCGATGACCTGATCCATCGGCGCCGGCGTGGCAGCCTGGGTAGCAGCCGCGGCTGCCGGCGTATTAGAGGCTTCTTGGAGCATTTCCGTACCCTTTTGCTAGTTAGGCGTCTGTCAACTGAGGGAGAACTTGATCGGGACGAGCACCCAGCTCTGCACCGGGACGCCCTCCTTCATGCCTGGGTTGAATACCCACTCACGCACCGCTTGGATGGCGGCCTGATCCAGCAAGCGCGAGCGGCTGGACTTTTCCACCTCGATCTGGACCGGACGACCGTCGGTACCGACCAGAACGCGCAGAAGCACTTCACCCTCTTCGCGGCGGCGCATCGCCTGTGGCGGATAGCGCGGCGGCTTCAGTCGGCGATAGGAACTGTCCTCGGTGGCACCGTAGCTCGGAGCCGGAGCGGCCGGAGCCGGGGGCGCAGGGGGCGGTGCCGGGATCGACATCGGCGTCGCCTCCTCCAGAATCACCGGCGGCGGTGCTTCCGGGGGCGGGGGCGTCGGGCGCGGTCGCTCAATCACCTTTGGCGGCGGCCGCTTCGGTGGTTCCGGCGGCGGCGGCGGCGGCGGCGGGGGTGGCGGCGGCGGTTCGATGAAGGTGACTTCAACGATCTCCGGCGGGCGCTCCTCCATCTGCGGCGGCGCAACCGGCACCAGCATCAGCACCAGGGCCATGGCGTGCACGGCCATCGCGGCGGCCAGACCGGCAATTCGCAGCCAGCTGAGCTTGCGGCTCCCGTTTTCCTGAATTTCTTGCTTGTCTGTCATGCGCAGTGTCGTGGTCGGAGATCAATCCATCCGCGCTGCCAGTCCGCCTGCCTAGACAAGCTGAACGACACGGGAACGGCATAGCTTATACCAAGAGATGCACCTTGCCTAAGGCTTGGCAGGTGAACGAATTTCAACGGTTGACTTGGCGCAGGTAGGCTTCGGCCATCGCCTTGGTTTCGGGATACTTCGCGGCTTCGCGATACGCCGCCAACGCGGCCGGCTGGTTGTTGAGGCCGAATTCGGCGGCCCCAAGGATGACGTAGGCATCACCGGGGCGCTTCACACCTTTGCTGATTGCCCGGTTGGCTGCCGCTTTGGTTTCCTGCCAGCGCTCAAGCTCGGCGAGGGTGCGGGCGTGATTGAGCGCCATTTCCCCGTCCGTTGCGAGTTCGTCGGCCTTCCCGAACGCTTCGGCGGCCTGTGCGATGTTCTCCGAGAAATAGTAGGCCTCACCGAGACCACGGTAGATCTCTAGGGTGGGCTGAACCTTGCCTTCCTCGACCGCGCGCGCGATCAACTCGGCTGCCTTGAGGTCCTGTTCGGCGTAGCGGTACATCTTGGAGAGCTCGATGTAGTCGCGCTCCTCGGTTAGGACGCCGCGGTTGATACCGTCTTCCATGGTTTCAACGGCTTTGCCAATCTCATCGGCGTTGACGTAGATCGCGGCCAAATTGCGGATCAGGTTCACGTTCTGCGGATCGCTGGCAAGCAGACCCGCTGCGATCTCAGCGGCCTCGCCGGCTCGGCCCAACTCGAACAGGCTGCCCATCAACAGCTGGGAGACCGTGGTTTCGGGCTTTTCCTGGAGGGAGATGGCTTTGCGCAGATCGGTGACGGCCTGCTCGTACTGCTCCATACGGTAGTAGCAGTTTCCACGCAGCGCATAGATCTGGGCCGATTCGGCGCGGGTCTCCTCCAGCAGCCGGGTGAAGGTCGCAGCAGCCTCGCTGTAGAGCTCCTCCTGGAACTGCAGCTGGCCGACGTTCTGCAGGATCTGGAAATACTGGTTGTTCTTCAGTCCACCTGCTTCGAGCGCGGCTTGGAAGTAATCGATGGCGCCGGGATAGTTGTCACGGTCCAGTTCGATCTGGGCGAGGAGCTGGTTCGCCAGCGACTTCTCGTAGGGACCGGCAGCAGCGGCTGCAAGCAGCGACTTCGCTGCTTCCTCGGTCTGCGCCTCCTTGCCCTCCTCCTGGGACAGGTCGAAAAGCTGCTTGAGCTGGCGCTGCAGACGCGAGACCGGTTTGACCTCCGGCTCCTCACGGGTAGCGTTCGGGTACAGCACTTCTTCTTCCGCCTGCTTGCCGCGACGCTGGGCATCAGCAGTCGCAATCAAACCAAGCCCGAGGGCGAGGAAGAGGCTGGTCTTCAGCATGAAGTGGGAGGTGCGCATCTGCGATGTTCCTGGGGGAGGGACAAGGCGCTACGGGCCATGTCGGGCCGCCAAGCCTAACCGTAGTTGAACCAGCGACTCAAGGCGCGCTGCGGCAGTTGCGACCCGTGGAACTAGGATCGGTGTTAACGCGATACCACCATGCGATGGCGCATGGAACAATGCTGCTCACTCGCTGTTCCTACCTGTTCTGTTCAGACGGTGGCGAAATGTTCGCACGCGTAGGCGACCCGCTCCGCGGGCTCAAGGCTGAGCGCTCCGGCGTCCATCAGTGCCTCAATACGTCTCAGTCGGTGCAGCAACCCGTTGCCGTTCGCGATCTGGATTGCGAGCCCGGGCCGTGCGTTGAGCTCGAGGATCATGGGTCCGTGATTTCGGTCGAGCACGAAGTCCACGCCGATGTAGCCCAACTGCGACAGCTCGTAGCATCGCGAAGCCATTTCGAGCAGTTCCTCCCATCGCGGGATCTGCAGGCCGACGATGCTGTGTTCCGTGTCGGGGTGTTCCTTGACCGGCTCCGTCCCCCACACCCCGCGTCGTGTAGTGCCGGTCGGAATGTCGATACCGACGCCAATGGCGCCCTGATGAAGGTTGGCCTTGCCGTCCGAGAGTCTGGTCGGAAGCCGGATCATCGCCATCACCGGGTAGCCCATGAACACGATGATGCGGATATCGGGCACGCCCTTGTAGCTGACCTGGTCGAAAATCGGGTCGAACTGTACGCAGTACTCGACCAGCAGATGGTCCGGGTGACCGCCGAGCGAGAACAGTCCGGACAAGCCGTTCGACAGGTGGTGCTCGAACTCCTCGCGGTTCATCAGTTGCCCGTTCGAGCGGCGGTACTTGTCGCCGCGACGGCCGGTGATGACCAGGATGCCGTCGCCGCCTGACCCGTGTGCGGGCTTCACCACGAACTGATCGCGATGCGCGATCTTCTGGTGCAGCTCGTGGATCTCGTGCTCTTCGCGAACCACCGCATACAGCTCCGGCACGGGGAGGCCCGCTTCGATGGCAAGCTGCTTCGTGATGAGCTTGTCGTCTACGCGCGGATAGAACCGACGCTTGTTGTACCTAAGAATGAACTCGGCATTGCGCTGACCCAGGCCCATCAGTCCGATCGTTCGGAGACGGCGCGCCACGGCGAACAGGTTGAGCATGGGTCAGCCCTTTGCCGTCGTGTTGACGGAGGCTTTCTCTTTGGCTTCCAGTTCCCGAGCCAAGGCTCGGAATCGGAACAGTTCGCTCAAGCGATAGCCGGAATAGCGGCCGATCACCAGGGTTGCAGCGAGCAGGATCAGCAGCGATTCCGGGAATACGAAGATAAAGTGCTCCAACGGCTCCCAACTCATTGCAACGTAGGCCATGCAGGCCACGACGAGCGAGCCGATGCCCTCCTTGAGCGCGTAACCGGGGCCCCGCTCTTCCCATGCGACCGACATGCGCTCGATGGTCATCGCCATGATCACCATGGGGAACAGGGCCACGGAGAGTCCCACCTCGATACCTAGGCGATTGGCGAGGATCGAGACGCCCGCCATCAGCAACACGACCAGGATCAACACCGAGGTCAGTCGCGGCACCAGCAGCAGACGCAATCGCTCCATGTAGAAGCGGACCAGCAGGCCGGAACCCACAACCAGCACGAACAAGGTCACCCCTGCCAACAGCTGGGTCTCGCGGAACGCTATGGCGATCAGCACCGGCATGAAGGTGCCGAAGGTCTTGATGCCAACGATGTTGCGGAGCAGGAGCATGAGGAAGGCACCAATCGGCACCATCAGCAGCACCTTGTAGACCTCCTGGGTCTGCAGCGGCAGGCTCAACAGGGAGTAGCGGACCAGATCCGCGTTTTGGACCTCCAGGCGGCGCTCGGCGACTGCAATCGCATCAGCAAGGTTTCGGCTGACCGAGAAGGTGAGCTCGGGCCTTGTGGCGTCTTCAATGCTCAACAGCGGCGCTCGGGCGCCGGTCCACAGGAAGAGATTGTCTGGCCAGCCATCCACGGCGGTCTGCAGGTCGATGGTGGTCCACGCCCTGCCGTCATGGACCTGGAGCCAGGGCCGGATGTCGGCGCTGGATTGGCTTTCTCCGAGCATCAGCCCGCGGACGATCCGAGCGGGAATCTGGCGCATCGCCAGAAGCTGGGTAATGAAGTCGGCACGCGCCTCGTCATCCACGAGATTTTCGGTGAGCAGTGCGACTTCCTCGCTTGGTGCCGCGACATTCATCTGTCGCACGAGCTCTTTGGCGTAGGTCGGTACGTTGGACGATCCAAGGCGGACATTGTCCAGAAGTGTTTGCGCCGCGGTTGCGAAGGGCTCTTCCAGTGTTGGTGGCGTCGCCAGACGTGGTGCGACCTCTGCGGCTTCCGACTGCTTGCTGCGGACCACCGTCGCGCGGTAGTAGAGCGCCTGGCGGCCGGTGGCGCGTCGGATCGACCACTGAACCTCGCGACCTTCCCGACGTGGCTCGTCAAGCTTCGAGTAGTTCCGGGCGACGAAGCGTTCATCGAGTATGGTGAAGCCCGGGGTCACCGACGGCAGCTGCAGCACGACGGTGTTGGCAGGCTTGCGGGGTTGGTACTCCACCCGCGCCTGCAGGGTCCAGACCTCCACTTCGGCGGCGGGCTGGAGGGGAAAGTCGAGGAACTTCCACTTGTAGTAGATCGCGCCGCCGCCGATCAGGCTAAGAGCCAAGGCAAGCAGATACAGATGGGCTTTCTTCATGGGGGCTTGGCGTCGCGTAGGCGGTGGCGGCCGCAGCGGCCGCGTTCAGCAGCAGTATAGCCAGCGCGTCTTGGCTAGGTGTCGAACCCGCACAAGCGGAAGCCGCGTGGGGCGCCTCAAGTGGCTCCGGCTTGGGGCGCTGCGAGGGTCGGATGCGAGTTACGCCCTCGAAACTTGCCTGGGCGCAGACGACGCCATCACCACGGAGCGCCCGCCCTTGAGTGCAGGCTTTTCGATGAACTTCGACACCAGCTGGGTTGGGGCGCAACCCAGCACGCGGCCCGGACTGTTCTTGCGGGAGCGGGCGTCGTTATCAGATGTCGAGATTCGCGACCTTGAGCGCGTTGTCCTCGATGAAATCTCGGCGCGGCTCGACCACATCCCCCATGAGGGTCGAGAAGATCTGGTCAGCGGCAACCGCATCCTCGATGCGCACCCTCAGCAGGCGGCGGGTTTCCGGGTTGACTGTGGTCTCCCACAACTGGTCCGGGTTCATCTCACCCAAGCCCTTGAAGCGTTGAATGGTGCGGCCGCGCTTGGCTTCCTCGAACAACCAGTGGTGGACGTCGGCGAAACGCAGCACGGGCTGACTGCGGCTGCCGCGGCTGACTCGAGCGCCCTGCTGGAGCAGGTCATGCAGCTCGCGGGCGGCATCCACGACGGGCTTCAGCTCGCCGGATTCAAACACCGCGAGCGGCCAGAGCTGCTCGACCGAAAGTCCATGGTGCTGTCGCTGGACGCGCAAGGCCGCTCCTTGATCGCCGTCGGGGGCGACCCAGTTGAGCGCATAGCGCGGCTTGCCCAGACCGGAACGGGCTAGCTTATGGTGCGCCGCAACAATCCATGCGTGGGCGCGACTGGCGTCCGCGAACAGTTCCGTGGTCAGGGGCGGCAGCTCGAGCAAGGCCTCCAGGATTGCTGGATCGTGGCGATGGCTCAGACGTCGAATCGCATCCTGGGCATTGCCATACAGACTCAACAGATGCTCCAGCGCGGACGCGCTGACGGCCGGCTGCCCGTCTCCACACACGAGCTCCGCGCCTTCGACCGCATGGCTGATGAGGTAGGCGTTCAGCGCCGCGTCGTCCTTCAGGTACAGCTCCTGCTTGCCCTGCTTCAGCTTGTAGAGAGGCGGCAGGCCGATGTAGACGTGGCCGCGCTCGATCAACTCCGGCATCTGCCGGTAGAAGAAAGTCAGCAGCAGGGTTCGGATGTGCGATCCGTCCACGTCCGCGTCGGTCATGATGATGATGCGGTGGTAGCGCAGCTTGTCCGGGTTGAACTCCTCCCGTCCGATGCCGCAGCCCAACGCCGTGATCAGCGTTCCAACCTCGGCCGAGCCCAACATCTTGTCGAAGCGGGCCTTCTCCACGTTGAGGATCTTGCCGCGTAGCGGCAGGATCGCCTGGGTGCGCCGGTTGCGTCCCTGTTTGGCCGAGCCACCCGCCGAATCACCCTCGACCAGGAAAAGCTCGGACAGCGCCGGATCCTTTTCCTGGCAATCCGCCAGCTTGCCGGGCAGTCCGGCGATATCCAACGCCCCCTTACGGCGGGTGAGATCGCGCGCCTTGCGCGCAGCTTCGCGGGCGCGAGCGGCGTCTACCACTTTGGCGGCGATGGCGCGGGCGTCTTGCGGATGCTCTTGCAGGAATTCCTCGAAGCGTTTGGAGACGATGCTCTCCACCGCCGTCTTCACCTCGGAAGAAACCAGTTTCTCCTTGGTTTGAGAGGAGAAGCTCGGGTCCGGAACCTTGACCGAGAGAACCGCGACCATGCCTTCGCGCATGTCGTCGCCGCTCATGCTGACCTTGGCCTGCTTCAACAGCCCGGATTGTTCGATGTAGGCGCCCAATGTTCGGGTCAGCGCCGCGCGAAAGCCCGCCAAGTGCGTGCCGCCATCCTTTTGTGGAATGTTGTTGGTGAAGCAGAACATCGTTTCCTGATAGGCGTCTGTCCACTGGACGGCGACGTCAACCACGATGCCGCTTTCTTCGCCCGATAGCGGGATCACCGCCGGATGCAGGGGCGTCTTGAGCTGTGCCAGATGCTCCACGAAGCTGCGGATGCCGCCCTCATAGCGGAATTGATCGCGCTTGTCGCTGCGTTCATCCGTGAGATCGATGCGTACGCCGGAATTGAGGAAGGACAGCTCACGCAGGCGCTTCGCCAAGATGTCGTAGTGGAATTCGACGTCGGAGAAGATCTCCTTGCTGGGAAGGAAGCGGACTTCGGTTCCGCGCTTGTTGGACGGCGCCACCTGCTTGAGCGGGTAGAGGGGTTCCCCCAGCTGGTACTCCTGGTGGTGCTCGAAGCCATCTCTCCAGATGCGCAGGCTGAGATGCTCCGAAAGCGCGTTGACCACCGACACACCGACGCCGTGCAGACCACCGGAGACTTTGTAGCTGTTGTCGTCGAACTTACCGCCGGCATGCAGCACAGTCATGATGACCTCGGCCGCCGACCGCTGTTCTTCGTGGTGGATGTCCACGGGAATTCCGCGGCCGTTGTCCTGCACGCTGACGCTGCCATCCGCGTGGATGGTCACCAGCACAGTGTCGCAGTGCCCAGCCAAGGCTTCATCGATGGCGTTGTCGACGACCTCGAAGACCATGTGATGCAGGCCGGTACCGTCATGGACGTCGCCGATGTACATGCCGGGACGTTTGCGCACGGCTTCGAGGCCGCGCAACACGGTGATTCGACTGGAATCGTAGTCGTTCGAGGTTTGGTCGCTCATGAGTTCCCTGCTTGGCGGGACAGCCGTGGCGCACGGCCCAGCGGCGTAAAGTCCGCGAATTATAGCAGGGGGGTGATGGCGCCCCGTTCCACGTGGAACAAGGCATCTGCCGAGTCGGCCGCCCACTCGGGACGGCTGACCCCAGTGATCAGCGCCTGGGCACCCACCCCGCGAAGCGCGGACAACACGCCCAAGGCATGGTGCTCGTCCAGCTCACTACACAAATCATCGAGCAACAAAAGTGGCCAGCTACCAAAGCGCTTCGAAAAGAGTCGCCCGAGCGAAAGCACAAGCGCCAACGCGATGACCTTCGACTGTCCCCGACTGACTCGATCGCGAGCGTCAGCGCCCTGCCATCGCAGACTGATATCGGCGCGGTGGGGGCCGGAACCGGTAAAGCCGAGATGCAGGTCCGTTTCTCGCTGCGCTCTCAGAGCATCAAGAAGGCTGCCATGTCCCCTGCCCCACCCGCGTCGAAAACCGAACTCTAACTCCTTGAGGCCCGGCGACAACCAAGCCAGTGTACGTCGCGCTTCCTCAAGCCAAACGGCGACGAACTGGGATCGTGCTTCTGTGAGCTCTTCGCCGCACTGCGCCAGAACCTCGTCATACGCATCCAGTGCCGCCTGATCACGAACACGGAGAGCTTCATTACGTTGCTTCAAGGAACGCTGCCAAAACGACCACAAGCCCGTTGGCGAGCGTTCCACGTGGAACAGGCCCCAGTCCAACAAGCGACGGCGACGATCGGCCGGCCCAGTCACCACCGCATGAGCGCCTGGATCAAAACACAGCATGGGGGTTCGCTGCGCCAGATCCAGCGCACGTGGGACAGAAGCGCCGTCCATACGATAACGCCAAGCGCCACCTCGAATTTTGGAGCACGCGACACGTACGCTCGTACCGCCCAAAGAACTCCACTCAGTGAACACAAAAGCCTCGTTGACGCCCGTGCGCAAAACGCTGTCGAACTGAGGGCAGCGAAACGACCGGGCGTGCGCGAGCGCATACAAGGCCTCAAGGACACTGGTCTTGCCAGACCCGTTATCCCCAGACAGCCAAGAAACACCAGAACCCGGAAAGAAATCAGCCCCGGCGAACACGCGGAGCCCGCCGAGGCTGATGTGAACCAAGCGCATTGGATACAGGAGCGCTTAGAGGCGCATCGGCATCACGACGTGGCGATTACGCCCATGACTGGGCTCGCGCACAAGCGCACTCGACCCGGAATCGCGGAACAGCAGCAGCGCGTCGTCCTCAGACAATGCAGCCAACGCCTCCAGCAGATAGCTGGCGTTAAATCCTATCGACAAGCCCGAGACCGAGGTGTCCGCCTCGACCTCCTCGACCGCCTCCTCCTGTTCGGGGTTATGCGCAGAAACCCGCACCACCTGGGCGTCGATCTCAATACGGACGCCTCGATACTTCTCGTTCGACAGAATCACAGCACGCTGCAGAGCCGTGCGAAGGGCGTCCCGATTCACTTTGACTTCCTTGTCAGCGCCGAGAGGGATCACCGCCTCGTAGTCCGGGAAGCGCCCATCAATGAGCTTGGAACTGAACGAGACGTCCTCGCGCCGCAAGCGGACATGGGTCCTACCCACTTCAAGCTCTATCTCCCGATCGCTGTTCTCCAACAGGCGCAGCAATTCCAAGACGCCCTTCCGAGGCACGATCAGCTGGCGTCGGACCTGCGGACCCGACAGCAACTCTGTCTCACTGAGCGCCAAACGATGGCCATCCGTGGCAACACAGCGAAGCTCTGACCCACTCGCGTCAAGCAAAAGGCCATTGAGATAGAACCGCACATCCTGCTGAGCCATCGCGAAAGCGGTGCTGTCGAATGCGCGCTTCAGCGCGCCCTCCGGCAAGCGTAAACGCTCGACAATCTCCGACTCGTCACTATTCGGATACTCGTCCGCGCCCAGGCCGGCGAGCGTGTAACGACTCCGACCCGCTGTCACCGAGATACGGTCACCGCTCGCGGACACGTTCACCGTCACGCCATCAGGCAAGGCTCTAACGATCTCGAAAAACTTGCGCGCCGGGATCGTGATCGCTCCCGGCTCCCCGTCACTGCAACCCACCCGCGCAACGAGCTCCACCTCGAGGTCGGTGGCAGTAAGCGAAAGCGTCCCCTGTTCGAGGACGACGAGGAGATTCGAGAGTACCGGCATGGTCTGACGTTTCTCGACCACGCTGACCACCTGCTGCAAAGGCTTCAACAACACTTCGCGCGTCAGACTGAACCGCATACCTCAACCCTCAAGTTCTTGAAGCTTATAAAAGACTGTTGGTGATGATGGGCTCTCAGAAAAACCTTGATAAGCCCAACAAGCCACTGAGTTTCAACGATTTTTCGGAGGCAACGAAGCTGTGGGGGAAGCGGTCGGCACCTGTGGACGGCCTGTGGATAAGAAAAGCGCTCATCCATCGTCCCTACGCTGTCTCCAGCTTATCCACAGCTTACCAAGTTGGACTGCGCACACCGCGTGGCAACCGCCCTACTCCGTGAGACGTCGGACCAGCTTGTCCCAGTCCTCGCGCGCCTTGGGATCGTCGCCTACCAAGGCTCGGACGACTTTGCAGGCATGCATCACCGTGGTGTGGTCGCGGCCGCCGAACGCGTCTCCGATCTCCGGAAGACTGTGCTCGGTCAGCTCCTTCGCCAGGGCCATTGCCATCTGCCGCGGACGCGCCAGCGAGCGCGTGCGCCGCTTGGAGAGCAGGTCCGAGACCCGAAGCTGGAAATAGTCCGCCACGGTCTTCTGGATGTTGACGAGCGAGATCACTGCCTGCTGTGCACGAAGAAGGTCCCGCAGGGCCTCCTGAGCGAACTCCTCGGTGATTGCACGCCCCATGAAGTTGGCGCGTGCGGCCAAGGTGTTGAGCGCACCTTCCAGGTCCCGCACGTTGGAACGCATGCGGCGCGCGATCAGAAACGCCACGTTCTCCGGGAGCGGTACGCCTTTCTGCGAGGCCTTCGCCAGCAGGATCGCTGCCCGGGTTTCGAAGTCCGGGGGCTCGATCGCCACCGACAAGCCCCAGCCGAGGCGCGACTTCAGGCGTGGCTCCAGGTTGTCGACCTCCTTCGGATAGCGATCACACGTCAGGATGATTTGCTGCTTCAACTCAAACAGTGCGTTGAAGGTGTGGAAGAACTCCTCCTGGGTGCGGTCCTTGCCAGCGAAGAACTGGATGTCGTCGATGAGCAGGGCGTGCACCGAATGGAACTGCCGCTTGAACTGCTCCATGGCTTTGTCGGCTAGCGCCTTCACCATGGCCGCGAAGAACTGCTCCGAGCGGAGGTAGAGCACGCGCATGCCCGGGTTGCGCGCCAGCATGTAATTGCCAGCCGCGTGCATCAGATGGGTCTTGCCGAGGCCAGTGCCGCCGTACAGCAGCAGTGGGTTGTAAGCCTTGCCCGGGTCCTTGGCGACTTGCAGAGCGGCCGCACGGCCGAGTTGATTGGAACTGCCCTCGATGAAGGTATCGAAGGTGTAATTCGCGTCGAGGTTGCTAGTGATCGGCTTGCCCTGCGGCCCGCTGACCTGCAGGCGCACCGTGCCGATGGCGCTGGTCGCCGGCGCCACTACCGGTTCGCGCTCGCGGCTGCGTGGCGTCCCCAGTTCAACGCCAACCTGCAGGCTCGGGTCTTCGGCGTAGTGCCTCAGGAGTTCCGTGATCCGCGCCAAGTGCTCGTCGCGGACGGTTTCGACGACGAAGGCATTGGGCGCAAGCAAGGACACACCGCCCTCGCGGGGCTCGGCGTGCAGCGGCTTGATCCAGGTGTAGAAACTCTCGGCCGGGAGTTCGGCTTCAAGGCGTTCAAGACAGCGCAACCAAGGCGACATGCAGCTTCCCGAGTGGAGCCCAGCCGGCAGCCGCGAAACGCCACTTGGGCGCGACACGGCTCAGGCGTCGATGGGGATGGGAGAAAGCCCGATGCTTCCGGACCAGACGCCCACTCGCGATACAGGCCATGCGCTCGCTGTCGCCGGCGGTCACGGGGCCGCTGAAAACACCGGACCGCTGTCGCGCCCTGAGCTGAGCGTTGCGGCATGCGCGCTGCGATTCCACGAGAGGCATCCAGCCCCGGATGACCGGGCGGCCTGCCAGTCTACGCCGCGCGGCAAGCAGTGCCAACCGCGCCCCGCTTGACAGGCGACAGACAGGCCCCGTATTCTCCGCGGTCTTTCTGCCCAGACATCGAGTCGCTGTCATGAAGCGCACCTTCCAGCCCAGCAACCTCAAGCGCGCCCGCACCCACGGTTTCCGTGCCCGCATGGCCACCGCCGACGGCCGCAAGGTCCTGTCCGCGCGCCGCGCCAAGGGTCGCAAGCGCCTCTGCCCGTAAGCGGGCACGCGTTCCCCGTCGACGCCTGAGGGCGTCGCGGCGCCTGCCGACGACGCGTCCACGCTTCGATCGGTACTCGCAGGCCTGGCATCCGCCGGGCCTGCTGCGTTTGCGGGGTCGCTACTCCTATGCGCGAAAACGCCCCCGATTCCGCTGCCCGGACGCGTCTGCGTCCTTCGGCACGCATGCGCCTGCCGCGTGAATTCAGCCGCTGCCTCGATGCCGGGCAACGCATGGGCGGCGCTTACTACCGCTGCACGGTCCTGCTGGACCCGCAAGCCTCGGGCCCGCGGATCGGCTTCGCCATTTCGCGCAAGGTCGACAAGCGTGCCGTGGTGCGCAACCGTTTGAAGCGCCTAGCCCGTGAAGCATTCCGCCAGTTGCGCGATCACCTCCCGGCGGGCGACTACGTGTTCATGGCCAAGCGGGAAGCGGCGAGCGCCAGCCCCGCCCCGTTGCGACTTGACTTGCAGCGCCTGCTGGAGCGGGCACGTGCGTTGAAGCCCCCTGCCGCGCACGTCACAATGCCGCCCGCATCCACGCCCTGCCCCGGCCCTGCCGACGTCGCGCCGGGCGGCCCATCGTCTCCCCTTCCGCAAGCCGGGCCTGCTCCCTGCCCCGGCGACGACCGAGTGTCCGAATGAACCAAGCGCGCACCTTTCTGTTCATTGCCTGGCTGATGGTGGCCTACCTCGCCTGGGACACCTGGCAGCAGGACTACAGTCGGCCGCGGCCACAAGCGGCCGACCAGACCGAGCAGGCGGCCCCGCCTGCCGCCGGCGAGTTGCCCGAATTCCAGCCGGGAGCCAGCACCGGCGCTGGCGCGGGCGCAGCGCCTGCCGCTGCGACAACCTCCGCAGGCCAGCGCCTGAGCGTGCGCACCGACGTCCTCGATCTGGTCATCGACACCCAGGGCGCAAGCCTCGTGCAGGCCGACCTGCTGGCCTATTCCCAGGAGCCCAAGCCCGATTCGCCGCCCGTGCGCCTGATGAGCACCCAGGGCCAGCGTTACTTCATCGGGCAGTCCGGCTACGTGGGCACACGCGCCGACTTGCCCAACCACCTGAGCCTGTTCAGTGCCGATGCGGAGCGTTTCGAGCTCGGCGACGAGGCGCGACTCGAAGTCCCGCTGCGCTGGACCTCGGCGGATGGCCTGAGCCTCGTGCGCACCTTCGTGTTCGAGCGCGGCAGCTATGTCATCGACGTCCAGGACCGCTTCGAAAACGCCAGCGGCGAGCCTGTCGAACTGAGCGCCTATCGCCAGCTGGTGCGGGTGACGCCGCCGCCGCTGCCGGGTTCGAGCTTCACCAACCCGGCGGCCTACAGTTTCACTGGTGGAGCTTTCTACAGCCCAGACCACAAGTACGAGACGCGCAAGCTTGGGGAGTTCTCTGGGCAACCAGAGGTCTCAGCGGCTCACGGTTGGATCGCGATGATCGAGCATTACTTCTTTGCTGCCTGGATACCGCCGGCCGAGGAAGTTCAGACCTTCAGCACGGACACCGAGTCTGGCGGACGGCATCGAGTCAGAGCGTTGGGCCCGCAGCTACAGATCGCACCAAGCAGCGCGTTGGAAACAAATGCCCGGATCTATGTGGGTCCCAAGCTGACGGGGCATCTAGAGAGCATCGCCCCGGGGCTCAAGCTCACACCCGATTACGGGATCTTCCGTACGCTCGCTTACCCGATGTCGGTAGCCTTGAGCTGGCTCCATGATCTGACCGGCAACTGGGGCTGGGCGATCGTCCTGCTGGTGGTCATCCTGAAGCTCGCCCTGTTCAAGCTCTCCGAAGCCCAGTACAAGAGCTTCGCCAAGATGCGCGCGGTGCAGCCGCGCATCGAAGCCCTGAAGGAGCGCTACGGCGAGGATCGCCAGAAGTTCCAGACGGCGATGATGGAGCTGTACAAGAAAGAGAAGATCAACCCGATGGGCGGCTGCCTGCCCATCCTGATCCAGATCCCGATCTTCATCTCGCTGTACTGGGTGCTGATCGAAGCGGTCGAGCTCCGCCACGCGCCGTGGATCCTGTGGATCCACAACCTCACTGCGCCGGACCCCTACTTCATCCTGCCCGTGCTGAACCTGCTGACCATGTGGGCCACGCAGAAGCTGTCGCCGACGCCGGGCATGGACCCGATGCAGAAGCGGATCATGCAGATCATGCCGATCGCCTTCGGCGTGATGTTCGCCTTCTTCCCGGCCGGCCTGGTGCTGTACTGGACCACCAACGGTGCGTTGGGTCTGCTGCAGCAGTGGATCATCCTGCGTCGCCACGGCGATCAGGCCACGCCCAAGACGGCCTGATTCGCCACAGGGAACTCACGATTCTCGACAGACCAGCGGCCGCGGCGCGCAAGCACGCGGCCGCTGTCGCATCCGGAGGGAGGAAAACGCCATGCGCCACGCTTCTGCCGGGTCGCAGTCCACGGCCTCCGCCGCGTCGTCGAGCGCGCGCACCGACACCATCGCCGCCATCGCCACCGCCGCGGCCCCCGCCGGGCTGGGCGTGGTCCGCCTGTCGGGGCCTCAGTCGATCGCGATCGCGCACCGCCTGAGCGACATCAAGCCCAGGCCGCGCCACGCCCACTACGTGCGTTTCCGCGATGCCGAGGGCGAGGTCATCGACGATGGCCTGCTGATCGCCTTCGTCGCACCGGCGTCCTACACCGGCGAGGACGTTGTCGAGCTGCAGGCCCACGGCAGCCCTGCCCTGCTGCGCCTGCTGCTGGCACGCTGCGTGGAACTCGGTGCGCGCCAGGCGCGACCCGGCGAGTTCACCGAGCGGGCGTTCCTCAACGACCGACTGGACCTCGCCCAGGCCGAGGCCGTGGCCGATCTCATCCATGCCTCGTCGGAAGCCGCGGCCCGCGCCGCGCGGCGCGCACTGGACGGCGAGTTCAGCCGCCGCGTCGAGGCGCTGACCGAAGCGCTCACGGGCCTGCGCATCTACGTGGAA
Organism: Lysobacterales bacterium; assembly: GCA_046318115.1. Lineage (GTDB taxonomy): Bacteria > Pseudomonadota > Gammaproteobacteria > Xanthomonadales > Xanthomonadaceae > Aquimonas. The sequence goes on from JBKCVA010000063.1 coordinate 39,697, forward strand.
GCCGCCATCGACTTCCCCGAGGAAGAGATCGATTTCCTCGCCGGCCCTGAACTCAAGTCCCGTCTGCAGCAGGTGTGCGAGCTGATGCAGGCCCTGCTGCGCGAGGCCCGTCGCGGCCAGCGCCTGCGCGACGGCCTGCACGTGGTCATCGCTGGACCGCCCAATGCCGGCAAGAGCTCGCTGCTGAACGCGCTGGCCGGCAGCGAGCGCGCCATCGTCACCGACATCGCCGGCACCACCCGCGACCTGCTGCGCGAGTCGGTCCTGATCGATGGCATCGAACTCACCCTGGTCGATACCGCTGGTCTGCGCGAGGGAGCCGATGTGGTGGAGGCGGAAGGCATTCGTCGAGCCCGCGCCGAGTTCGCCCGCGCTGATCTTGCTCTTGCCGTCCTCGAATGCGGTTCGGAGACGACCCAGATGCCAGCATTGCGCGAAGAGCTGGCCGCCCTGCCGCAGGTGTTCTGGCTGCACAACAAATGCGATTTGGCGGCACAGCCGCCACGACGCGAGCCGCAGCCCGATGGACAGCACTTCTGGCTGTCCGCGCGCGGGGGTGCCGGCCTCGATGCGCTGCGCGAAGCCTTGAAACAGGCCGCCGGCCTGGGCGAAGCCGCAGAGGGGGCGGTCAGCGCCCGTGCCCGCCACGTCGAGGCGCTTCAGCAGGCCAACTGCCAGCTCGAAAGCGCCGCGCAACGCCTGGCCGAAGGCAACGGCGAGCTCGCCGCCGAAGATCTGCGTGCTGCGCAGGAGGCGCTGGGCGGGATTACCGGTCGACTGAGTGCCGACGATCTGCTTGGACGCATCTTCGGTAGCTTCTGCATCGGAAAGTGATGCGCATCGCGGAATGCTCACTGCTTCGCCATTTTTTGCAACGCTGTCCGGCCCCGACTTGCGAGCACACGTGAGCGTATGGCACGAATCGCAGCCGGAGATCCGCTGACGATTGCGCCGGGGGTGGCGCGACGGGTCGGATCCAATCACCAAGGGGAATTGCAATGGGCATGTTCAGGCTGCGCGCTGGCGCGGTGTCGATTTTCGCGGCCGGGCTGTTGGCCGCATGCGGGGGTTCCGAAGCGCCCCCGGCTGACCCGGCGGCGGCCACCGCGCCCGCGACGGCCGCCCAGCCTGCCGCGCCCGAGTCCGCGCCAGCGCCAGCGCCTGCACCCGCGCTCGTCGAAGGCGCGGGAAGCATCGAAGTCGCTGAAGCAGCGTTGCGCGAACAGAGACTGTTCACCCCAGCCGGAGACAATGCGTTCGAGCTGTTCATCCTCGCCCTCGAGCGCGACCCCGCGTCGCAGCGGGTCAAGGACGCCCTCACCGATCTGTTTCCCTATGCAGTGCTGCACGTGGAGCAACGCACGGCTGCGCGCGATGCCGAAGACGCCCGCCGCGTGCTCGATCTGATGATGCGCGCCCAACCCGACGCGCCCGCGCTCGACCGTCTGGAGCGCGGCGTTGAGGCTCTAGAGCGTCGCCTCGCTACTGAGGCCGCCCAGCAGGAAGCGGCGGCCGCTCGCGCCAACGCCCCTGCCCCTGCCCCGACTCCGGCACCGGCGGTGCCCGCACCGGCCCCTGAACCTGCACCGTCCGCCCCCCCGACGCCGGCCCCCGAGCAGACACCAGCTCCAGCTCCGGTCACGCCCACGCCCGAACCTACGCCTCCGCCGGCGGCCGCAGCGCCAGCGCCTGCCGCCACCCCGGCGCCCGCGCGGCTTCCGCGCGTGCTGCGCCAGCCCCCACTGCGTTATCCCGACCAGGCGATGCGCCAAGGCATCGAGGGCTCGGTCACGCTCGACTTCCAGATCAATGCCGACGGCAGCGTTTCGGATGTCCGCGTGATCCAGGCGAACCCGCAAGGTGTGTTCGAGCGCGAGGCCATGTCGGTCGTTCGCCGCACCCGATTCGAGGAGCCGCCCGCACCGACCCGGGCGCGCCGCACCATCGAATTCACGCTGGGTGACTGAATCAGATCCGCGCCCTGCGTCCCGCATTGCGGGTCGCAGGGTGTCGGAGCCGTGACCGCGATCGCAGCTCGAAGCCCTTGCCCTCTGGCTGAAGCAAAACTGCAATCCGCTTTCTGCACCCTGTCCGGCTCCCGCGAGCATTCCGGTACGCGGGCCAACAGGGGCCCTTCATGGCAACACCCAGTGAGCGCCTGCCGTTCGCGGCTGGCATACCTGTTCCAGATGTCCTTCGCCGTGGCCTGCAGCTGAGCGTGGCCCTGCTTCTTGTCGCTTGCGGCGGCGCGGGCGACACCCCAGCGCCAGACGCTCCCGCACCGGCCTCCCAGGCTGCTGAATCCTTCGGCCAGCCCGACCAGGCTCCTGTCGCTGACCAGAGCGATGCCGCCGCGCGCGGCGAGCTCGCGCTCCGCGAGCAGCGCCTGTTTCTGCCGGCGGGCAACAATGCCTTCGAGTACTTCCTTGCCGCCATCGAAACCCAGCCCGCGGACGAGCGCTCGCGGCTGGCGCTGGACGATCTGCTGCCCTATGCGGCCCTGCACGTGGAGCAGCGCCTCGCAGCGGAAGACCTCGCGGACGCCGAGCGGGTGCTCGGCCTGATGGTGCGTGCATCCGCAAATGCGCCCGCCCTGCCGCGGCTGCAGTCGGCCGCTGCCACGCTGCGCGCGAGACTGGCGTCGGCTGTTGTCGACAGATCTCCCACGCCGCCGCAGCCCGAACAGGCCAATTCTGCAGCCACGGCGGACACCGCGGTCGCCGCGCCACCTGTCGCAGCCCCGACCAATGACACCGCGCAAGCAGAGCCAGCGGTCACTACGCCTGCAGCGCCCGTCCCCGCTCCAGGGCCTGCCAGCGAAGCCCCTGAACAGTCGTCGGCGCCTACCGAACCGGCCGTCACCCCGACGCCGATCGCTGCGCCCCGCGTGCCCGACGTGGTGTACCGCCCGCCACTGCGCTATCCCGCCATGGCCGAGCGGCGCAAGCTCGAAGGCTTCGTCGAAATCGAATTCACCATCGGTGCGGACGGCAGTGTCTCCGAGCTGGAGGTGCTGCGCAGCCAGCCCGAAGGCGTGTTCGACCGCGAAGCGCTGGCGGCGATGCAGCGATGGCGCTTCGCGCCGCCCGCTGTGCCGATGCGCGCCCGCCGGACTCTGGAGTTCAAACTGGCGCGGTAAACCTGCCGTCGCCGTCCTGAGAGGGCGAAGCCTCGGGGGCGCTGCGCAGTGTCTCAGGGCTTGGCCGCAAGCCGCTGCTGCAGCCTCTGCAGACGCCGCTCGCTGCGCTCGACGCCATCGCGCAGCGCGTCGACGTCCTCGCAGAAGGCGTCCAGCTCCGCGCGCCCCACCAGCACGCCGGCTTCGTCCCGCAGGAAATCAGCGCCGGCTTCGGCGAATTCGCGCGAGCCGCGCCGGACGCCTTCGAGCCCCGCACGCAGTGCCTTGGCCACCTGCACGCCCAGGACATCGCCGAGTCGTGCCGACAGCGCGGCTTCTAGATCGGGGCTGTAGCGCTGGGCGATCCGCTGCAGGGACTGGGCGAGCTCGATGTCGCCGGCGATCTTCATGCGTCCCGGCGTCGCCTGGGCCGCGCCCGGCAGCACTCGCGACAGCACCGCGCCGAGCGTGGCCTTCAGGCTCAAGTCGGGCTCATGCGAGGACTGGGCCGGCCCCACCACAAGGCGGCCCGTCCGCACCTCGATGCGCGCGGCCAGCCTCGGTGCGGCCAGCTCCAGCTCGATGCTGCGGCCTTCGAGCACATGCAACTGGGCAGGCAACTCCGGGTCGAGCGCCACCGCGCGATTGAGCGCGAACTCCAGCGCCTGTCCGCCGACGGCGAGCAGGGGATTGGGGCGTACGTGGCTGTCGGACATGGCGGGCTCGGGTGGGTCGGGTGATGCGGATCAGGAGGCGCGAGCGTACGCGTGGCACGGGTCAACGGCTCAACGGCTCAACGGCTCAGCTGGCGCGAGCGTACTCGCCGACGCCCACCTCGGGCAGGTGGAAGAAGGCACGCGCGGTCGCCGTGGTGTCGGCCTCGACCTGGGCGTAGCTCACACCGCGGTCGCGCGCCAGCTCCTCGGCGATGTGCTGCAGGTACATCGGCTCATTGCGGCGGTGAGAGGGCATCGGCTTCAGGTTGCGCGGCAGCAGGTAGGGCGCATCGGTCTCGATCATCAGCCGGTTGGCGGGAATCTCACGCACGAACTCGCGCAGGTGCTGGCCGCGGCGCTCATCGCAGAGCCAGCCGGTGATGCCGATGTGGCAGTCGAGGTCCAGATAGTCGTACAGCGCCTCGCGGCTGTCGGTGAAGCAGTGCACCACGGCCGCCGGCACGCGGTCGCGCACCTGCTTCAGGATCGCCAGGAAATCGCCGTGCGCCTCGCGCTGGTGCAGGAACAGCGGTTTGCCGAGTGCCACCGCGATGTCGAGCTGACGCTCGAAGGCGCGCCGCTGCGCCGGTCGCGGCGAGAAGTCACGGTGGTAGTCGAGGCCGGTCTCGCCGACTGCGCGCACTTCGGTATGTGCGTGCAGGGCGCGCAGCTCGAGGTCGGCTTCTTCCGTGTACTCGATGGCGTGATGCGGATGCACGCCAGCCGTGGCGAACAGACGGCCCGGATACGCGCGAGCGAGCGCAAGCGCGTCCACGCTGCCCTGCCGGCTGGCGCCGGTCACCACCATCTGCGCGATGCCGTGCGCCGCGGCGCGCGCCAGCACGGCATCGAGGTCCTGGGCGAAGGATTCGTGGGTGAGGTTGGCGCCGATGTCTACAAGCATGGGATTCGGGATTCGGGATTGGGGATTCGTTTGAAGCAGGGCGCGGCAGGTCTTGTAACCAGCGCCCTGCACCAACGCGTGTGAAGAGCCACAAGCCGTATCAGTTCACACGGGTTCCGGCTCGTCGGCGGGCACGCAGCGTTCGGCTGCCCACTGGCGCAGGCGCGCGACCTGTTCGGCCATCACTACCGAGATCGGGCGGGTGCCGCGCAGGGCGCGCAGCAGGTGCGATTGCCCGAGGCGTTGGCCTTCGGCGTGGCTGTCGTAGAGCGCGGCCACCACGGCCTGTTCGATCTCGGCGCCGGAGTAGCCGGCGCTGGCTGCCGCCAGTGCGCTCAGGTCGAAGCCCTCGACCGCCTGCTGGCGGCAGCCGAGATGGATGGCGAAAGCCTGCTCGCGCGCGGATGCCCCCGGCAGGTCGACGAAGAAGATCTCGTCGAAGCGACCCTTGCGCAGCAGCTCGGGCGGGAGCTGCTCGATGCTGTTGGCGGTGGCGACCAGAAACACCGGCTGCTTGCGCTCGGACATCCAGGTCAGCAGCGCGCCAAGGACACGACGACTCACGCCGTCATCGCTGTTGGAGGTGGCCAGCCCCTTTTCGATCTCGTCGCACCACAGCACGCAGGGGGCCATCGCTTCGGCGGCGCGCAGGCTGTCGCGCAGATTGCGCTCGGTCTCGCCGTGGTACTTGTTGTAGAGCGCGCCAAAGTCCAGCCGCAGCAGAGGCACGCCGAAACCGCCGGCGCAGGCCTTGGCGGCCAGCGACTTGCCCGCACCCTGCACGCCCAGCAGCAGCAGGCCGCGCGGCGGGTCCAGACCCGGCGGGCCGCTGCCTTCGATGAAGATGCGTCGACGCTGCTCGACCCAGCGCTTCAGTCGCTTGAGCCCGGCCACGTCTTCGAAGCGGGCGACATCCGGCTCGAAGTGCAGCACGCCGCCTGAGCCCAGCAGCTTGAACTTGGCCTGCTGCGCGCGGGCGATGTCATCGTCGCGGATCGCGCCGTCGTCGTGGATCAGCTGGCGCACGATTTTGCGCGCATCCAGCAGCGACAGCCCGCGCAGATGCCGCAACAGCTGGCGCTGGGCGACGGCCTCGACCTGCACGCGCCTGCCGCCGTGCTCGCGCGAGTAGGCGAAGGCTTCCTCGCGCAGCATCTGGCCGAGCCGTGCCTCGTCTGGCAGACGTACCTCGAAGCGTGTCGCCAGTGATTCCAATTCCTCGGGCAGCTCGACCTTGGCGCCGACCAGCACCACGCTGTGACGCGCTGCCGCCTGCCCCAACACCACCTCGCGCAGACGGCGGATGCTCATGGCGTAGCGGAGGTAGGGCCCGAAATCGAACAACAGCCAGATCGAGCGGCGCGGGTCGCCGTGCATCAGCTCCAGCAGCTGGCTCGAGTCATTGCAGGCCGGAAGTGCGTCCTCATCCATGTCGAGGCGCTGCAGGCCCTGGGTGATGCTCCAGCTGAACAGCGGCCGCAGCAGCTCCGCCACCACCTGCCGGAAGGCATCGAGCAACAGACCCTCCTCGTGGGTCTCGACGACGACGAGCGGCGCGCCAGAGCGCAGCAGGACGGCGAGATCACGGGCTTCGAACATGCGCTTGAGGGGTTTCGCAGGGGCGGTGCGGGGCGCCAGTGTAGCGGCCAACACTGGCCTGAACGCGCCCGCGGGCCAGCCGTGACGCTTGCAGGCAGGGGTGTATCCTCGCGGCCTCGGCTTTCATTCCACCCATGACCCTTCGGGCCGCGCGGCCCGGGAGCGATTCCATGAAGCGCACGACGTGTCTTTCCTTCCCCCCCGTTCTGTTGGCGTTCTGCGCGCTGTCTGCCGCCTCACTCGCCCAGGCCGAACAGGTCAGTCTGCCAGCGCTCGATCTCGCCAAGCTCGCCGCCGAGGACCGTGCGCTCGACGGCAAGGCAGGGGTGCCGCTCCGCTACGGCCAGGTGCAGGTGTTCGGCGACAAGGCCCTCGGCCTTGCCGAGCGTGGGCTGCACGCCGGCGGCAGCTGGACCACGACGAAAGACGGCCGCGAACAGTGGTGGCTGCAGCTCGAAGCGGCCCAGGCACGCAATCTCGCCCTGCACTTCGACGCCTTCCGGCTGCCGGCCGGCGCCGAGCTGCGCCTGTACGCGGCCGGTGAGAAGACGCCGAGCCTGATCTACACCGATGCCGACAATCGCGTGGAGGGCGATCTGCGCACTCCCATGCTCGATGGCACCTCCCTGCGCATCGAACTGCTGATTCCCGAAGGTGCGCGCCATCTGACCCGGCTGCAGCTCGGCAGCGTGGTGCAGGGCTACCGCGATCCCTTCGTCGCGCTGACCCAGCTGAAGTCGGGCAGCTGCAACATCGACGTCGCTTGTCCGCAGGGCGATGCCTGGCGGCCGCAGATCCGATCGGTGGCGCATTACACCTTCAACAGCGGTGGGGGCAGCTTCGTCTGCACCGGCCAGCTGGTGGCCACTGGCAACCCTTCGCAGGACATCTCCAGCCCGCGTTTCCTCACTGCGAATCACTGCGTGAGCACGGCCGCCGAAGTCCAGTCGATGACCCTGTACTGGCGCTACGAGAGCCCCACCTGCCGCACACCCGGGAGCGCTGCCAGCGGCCAGCAGCTGCCGCGCGCGACGAACACTGCAGCGACGCAGACAGGCGCCAGCCTGCTCGCCACCCACCAGCCCACGGATTTCACCGTGATCGCGCTCGACACCCCGGTGCCGGCCGCGGCTGAGGCCTGGTTTACCGGCTGGGACCGCAGCACCGCGGCGCCCATCGGCTCGATCGGTATCCACCACCCCGCCGGCCACGAAAAGCGCATCAGCATCGACAACGATGCGCTGACCACTGGCCCGAGCTGCATCATCAATGGCGCCACCGCCACCACGCACTGGTACGTCGGCGCCTGGGACCAGGGCACCACCGAAGGCGGCTCCTCGGGCTCGGGCCTGTGGCGTCGCGATACCGGTCGTCTGGTCGGCGTGCTGTCGGGCGGTCAGGCGTCCTGCTCGGCCACTGACCAGTTCGACTGCTACGGCGCCCTCGACAAGGGTTGGACGGGAGGCGGCACCGCGGCGACCCGCATGAGCGACTGGCTGACCCGCGGCGGCGGCAGCCCGCTCACCCAGGACGGCCACGGTGGCTGCAGCGCACCCACCGCCAGCCTGAACTCGACGGCTTTCAGTGGTGGGGCGCGGGTTGGTGAGTCCGTGAGCTTCACCGCCAGTGCGAGCGGCGGCAGCGGCTACGTCTACGAATGGGATCTCGACGGCGACGGCACCTTCGAGCGCCGCGGCAGTAGCGCTAGCGTCAGCCTGCGCTTCGCCCAAGCGCAGAGCGGGCAGGTGCGACTGCGGGTGACCGATGGGGCCAGCTGTTCGACCGAGGTCAGCCGCGCCTTGGACGTGCAGTCCGCCCGCATTACCGCCAGCGGCGGCGCGGCCCAGCAGGTCTGCGGCAACGGCAACGCCGGGCTTGACCCCGGCGAGCGCTGGCGGGTGCCGGTCACGCTCACCAACACGGGCAACGCGCCGCTGCCCGCGGGCGCGCACGCCTTGTTCGCGAACGCGGTCGGCGGTGGCGGAGCCAGCCTCTTCGGCCCGGACAGCTTCGGCTACCGCGGCACCAACAGCGCCACCGATCCGGGCACCTGTGGCTATGGGTTCGTTGACATCGGCGATGCCCCCGCCCTGGCGCTGACGCCAGCCGGCACCTTTGCGGCGGCGGACGATGGCCGCAGCAGCGTCATCACCCTGGGGGGCGCGGGCTTCCGACTGTATGGCCAGAGCTACACGCAGGCCATCATGTCCACCAACGGATACGTGTCCTTCTCCACGGCGGACACCGGTGGCGACTACGACAACAGCTGCACCGGTCAGCTCGACAACGGTGGGGCTGGCCCGCGTCTGCATGTGCTGCACGACGATCTGGTGGTGGGCAGCGGCGGCGCGCTGCGCTACCGCTACTTCGCCAGCTGCCCGCGCGCCCCGATCGGTGGCGCCGACCAGTCCTGCCATGTGTTCCAGTGGGACGCCATGCAGGACTACTCGCAGACTGCGCCCAGCGGCAACGCCTCGTTCCAGGCCATCGCCTACCCGGGCAACGGCCAGGTGGTCTACCAGTACCGCCGCGCCAACACCACGGCCGGTGCCGGTGCCACCATCGGACTCATCAACGGCAACGGCAGCACCCAGTTGCTGGCCGCCTGCAACGCCGCCAACTCGGCGCCGGCCGAGCGGGCGATCTGCGTGTTCGACCCGCAGAACCTGCCTGTCAGCCCCGCAGCGCTGCTGCTGGAGACGCCGACGGTTTCCATTCCCGCGCTCGCAGCGGGTGCCAGCGCCACGGTCGAGGTCAACCTGCGCGTGCCGGAAGGCTCGGCCTGCGGTGCGCCGGTCGGCCTCGACTATCTCGCCACGGCCCTGAGCGGACAGCACAGCATGCAGCCCTCGACCGTGTTCTCCAGCCAGTTGGCCTCCGCCTGCAGCACCGTCAGCAGTTGTCCAGCGGCTGCCTCCCGGCCCCTGCCCCGTCGCGGCTTCTTCAACGACCCGGCGCGTGGCGGCAACGGCCTTGCCCTGTTCACCTATGGCGATGCCGCCAATCCGGTACTGGGCGCGATCTGGTACACCGGCGACCGCAGCTATCTGAGCGACTGGTACACCTTCGCCGGTCCGTCGCGCGGAGGTCTGATGACCGGCCCGCTCTCGCGTACCCGCAACACCCAGCCCTCTGGATTCGCTCCGTCGAGCAGCGAGGTGGGTCGCACCTGGGTCGCCAGCGTCGATGAGCGCACGCAGCTGTTCGCCTGGGACTTTGGCAATGGTCAGCGCGGCGCCGAGCTGCTGAACACCACGGCCGGCACCCTGCCCTATGCGGCGACCAACCGCACCAATGCCTGGATCCAGACGGGTCAGACCGGATGGGGCATGGGCATCGAAAGCCTGCAGCTTGCCGACGGTCCCTTCGAGTTCAACGGCGTGTACCTGTTCGATGCGAACGGACAGGCGCGATGGCTGACCGGCACCACGCGCGAGACCACCAGTGGCAGCGTGCAGCTGACCAGCCAGCCCACCCACTGCCCGGGCTGCCCGTTCTATGCCGACAATGCCGCGCTCGCGCAGCCCGCTGGCACGCTGACCCGCAGCTACAGCAGCCGCACCCGCGCCACCCTGAGCAGCAGCATCACCCTGCCTGCGCCGCTGTCGGGCACGTGGAACCGCAGCAATGTCGAAATCCAGGCCTTCGGAGACAACAACCCATGAGTGAACGCCGCCTGCGCCGCCTGATCCTGCTGCGCCATGCCCACGCCCAGCCGCAGCTGCCGGGCCAGCTCGATCGCGAGCGCCCGCTTTCGGAAACCGGCGAAGCCGAGGCCGATGCCGCCGGGCGCTGGCTGCTGCAGCACGGTCCGCTGCCGCAGCGCCTGGTGGTGTCGCCCGCCGAGCGCACCCGCGCCACCGCCCAGCGCGTGCTGGCGCAGACCGGCTACATCGACCAGCGCAGCGACGATCGCATTTACGAAGCCAGCCCCGGCGACCTGTTCGAGGTGGTGGTGAGTCATGCCGAAGTCGAAGTGCTCATGCTGGTTGGCCACAACCCCGGCTTCGAGTCGCTGGCGGCGCTCTTGTCGACCGGCCAGAGCGGCGACCACCGCGGGATGCCGCCGGCCGGCATTGCCGTGCTCGACTTCGGTCCCGACGCCGAGATCGAGCCCGGCGCAGCGCGACTGTCGGCGTTCTGGGCGCCCTGAGCGCCCCTCCACGACGCATGTCGCGGGCCTGTGCCAGCTTCCTGCGCCCGGGCGCGCTGCTGGCCTTCGTGCTCGCCGTGTCGACAGGCTCGGTGGCGGCCGTCGGGCCCAGCGACGAGCCGGGGCTGCGCATCGACACCGCACACTCCTTCGCGGGTTTCTCGGTGCGCGCGGCCTGGGTCAAGCGCATCGATGGCCGCTTCGCCCACATCGAGGGCGTTGTCCGACCGGAAGCCGACCAGGCCTGGCTGCTGGAGGTGCGGGTCGCTTCCGGCAGCGTGCTGATGGGTCGCGACAGCCATGAGGACTGGGCGCGATCGGCCGACTTCTTCGACACGGCCCGGCACCCGTGGATCGAGTTCCGCGCCGCCGGCCTGTCCAAGACCCTGCTGCACGCAGGCGGCGCGATCGATGGTGTACTGACCCTGCGGGGCATCAGCCGTCCGGTGCGCTTCGAGCTTCTGCCCGCCGAGTGCGCGCGCCCGGGCCTCGAGTGTCCCGTGCAGGCCCGCGGCGAGGTCGATCGCAGCCAGTTCGGCATGACCGCCCGCCGCGTGTTCGTCAGCGACAAGGTCAAGCTCAACTTCGACATCCGCCTGCACGCACCGGCCACACCGTCCGCCGCGCAGCTCTGACGAGTGTCCATGGGAGCCTGTCGGACTTTGAATGGCCGGGCTGCACATCCGTCTGCGCAGTCCACCATGCGCCGATTCCAGATCCACAGCGCTGCCGTGGGCCTGCGGATCGCCGAAAAGCTGTCCTCACGCACCCGAGTGTTCGTCACGACCACCAAAGTCCGACAGGCTCCCAGCACCATGCATCTCAACCGACTGGCTCCGCTTTGCTGTGCGCTGCTCTGCCTGCTGCTGGCGGCCTGCATGCCCTCGCGCGAGCGGGTGCGGGTCGACGTCGAGCGCGCGACCGCACACCAGGATCGCAGCCTCGACTGCGCCCGCGCCGATCGCTGCGCCGAGTGGTCCCCCTTGCGCGTGGCCGCCGCCGAAGCGGTGCGCGACTCGACGCCGGAATCACCGCGCCACGTCGTGCTGAACCTGGAGAGCGGCCACGACGCCCTTCTGGCGCGACTGCACCTGATCCGCGCAGCGCGGCGCAGCATCGAAGTGCAGAGCTTCATCTTCGCCCAGGACGATGCCGGCTTCCTGGTGCTCGATGAACTGCTGCGCGCCGCGCGCCGCGGCGTGCGCGTGCGGGTCTTGCTGGATCAGTTGTTCTCGATCGAAAACGTCGAGCTGTTGGCCGCACTGGCGCAGGCCCACGCCAACTTCGAGCTGCGCCTGTACAACCCCACCTTCGGCAAGGGCGCGACCAGCAAGTTCGAGTTCGTCGGCGGCATCCTCTGCTGCTTCACCCAGTTCAACCAGCGCATGCACAACAAGCTGCTGCTGGTCGATGGCCTGATCGGCATCACCGGCGGCCGCAATTACCAGGAACGCTATTTCGATCTCGATCCGGGCTTCAATTACCGCGACCGCGATGTGGTGGTTGGCGGTCCGGTGGCGGCCGCCATGCAGCGCAGCTTCGAACAGTTCTGGCGCGCTGAGCGCAGCCTGCCGGCGGCGGGCCTGCGCGACGTGCGCCGCCGCCTCGATGAGGCGCCGCGCGGCCGTGCCGTACTGGCCGAACTGCCGCTGCGACAGCGCCCGCGCATCGACGCCCTGCGCCGGGAGCTTGCGGATTCCGAGCGCCTGCGTGCCGTCCTGATCACGCCCCTGCATCGCGTGGGCCGCGTCGACTTCTACTCCGATGGCCCGGAAAAGCAGCTCGGCCGGATCGAGCCCGGCCGTCGCGACAGCAGCGCCAGCCTGCGCCGAGCCGTCGAGCGCGCCGATCACGAGATCGTGCTGCAGACGCCCTATCTGGTGCTCTCGCGCGAGGCCCAGGCCACCTTCCGCCGACTGCAGCAGCGCGAGTCGCCGCCGCGCGTTCGGATCAGCACCAACAGCCTCGCCTCGACGGATGCGTTCCCGGTCTACGCGCTGAGCCACAAGTACAAGCGCACCTACCTGCGCGAGTTCCGCTTCGAGATCCACGAGTACAAGCCGCGACCGGCCAACGCACCGATCGCGCTGCATCTCGATCCCGAGACCGATGTGATCAGCCTGCCGCCGCGCTTCCTGCGCAGCGAATCGAGCCGCGCCTTTGGTTCGGCCGCCGGCGCCAGCGCCGACACCCCGCGCCGGCGCGCGCTGCGCGGCCCGCTGCCGCTGCAGACGCTGGGCATGCGCATCGGCCTGCACTCGAAATCGATGGTGATCGACGGCGAGCTGGCGGTGATCGGCAGCCACAACTTCGACCCGCGCTCCGACCGCCTCAACACGGAATCGCTCGTAGTCATCCACGATCGCGAGTTCGCCCAGGAGCTGCGCGACACCCTGCTCGAAGACATGAGCCCCGGCAATGCCTGGGTGATCGCCCCGCGCCCGCGCCCGCCGCGCCTCGTTCGGGGCTTGAACTACAGCCTCGGCAAGGCTTTCGAGTTTCTGCCGATTCTGGATTTCTGGCCCTGGCGCTACGCCACCAGCTGGGAGTACACCGGCGGCCCCGGCTGCACGCCGATGTCCCCCTTCGACCCGAACTTCGCCAACTGCCACACGCCCGTGGGGGATTTCCCCGAGGTCGAGATCCCCTTCAAGGCGATGAACACGCGCATCCTGACCGCGTTCGGCGCGGGGCTGGCGCCGATTCTTTGAGTCCTCCGTGAGCCCTCAGGCCGGCCCCATCCGCACACTCTCGATGCCGCCGCGCCACTCGCGCTCAGCCGTGACGAGGTCACGCGATTCCAGAAAGCGCAGGATCGCCCGCACGGTGACGACCGGGTAGCGGCCCGACAGTCGGGTCGCGACCGGGTGGTCGGTGAACACGAGGTTGTCCGCCAGCAGGCCGCCGGCCACGCGCTTGCGGTAGGCGATGCGCACTTCATCGGGCGTGAAGCCGCTGGCCAGTGCGTGCGCCTGCGCGTCACGGCGCTCCAGTGCAGCGCCGTAGTCAGCGGCGGCCAGCAGCTCCAGCACCCAGGCGGTGGAGTTCTGCGTGCGGCGGCTGTCGGGCCGGGCGATCAGGTTGTAGCGCGGCTCATGCAGGGCGTGGATGTGGTCCGAGCGCAGCAGTCGCGCCAGACGCTGGGCGAAGTCCGGCTGCAGCCAGACGATGCGGGCGTCCTGGCGGTGCAGGTCGTCGGCGAAGAAGTTGACGAGGCCTTCGGCGAACAGGGCCGAATCGCCGCGGGCGCAGTGGTTCAGAAGATGCACGACCGTCCAGCGCCCCTGCGGGTGCTCGCGCAGCACGAAGCCGACGTGGCTGTAGTGCAGGCCGTGTTTCGACAGATCGGTGCCGGCGCGTGCCAGCAGGGCCACCTCGGCGTCAGCTGAATCGAGTGCGGCAGCCACGGTCAGCGCGCTCTCTGCGGCGGCGGCCCACTGCTGGGGCGACAGCTCGGTCGCTTCGCAGTGCCGACCGGCCTGGGCCGGCAGCGTGAAGCACAGGCACAGCCACAGGCTGATCGAACGCAGGGCGCTCATCGCCGCAGCTCCGTGCGGTGGACGTGCGGCGCAAGGCTTTCGTCAGCAACGAAGGCGACGGCTTCCGAGCCCGCCCACAGCAGATGGCCGCCGACCACGGCGCTGGCGTAGAGGCTCATGCCTACCGCCACGCCGCTGGCTTCAAGCGCCTCGCGACCGACGGTGAAGCTGAGCCGGGCGCCATCGGCGGCGCCGAGCAGGACGACTTCGACGCTGCCGCCGACCGGACGCAGCGCGGCGACACTGAACTCGCCGCCGGCGCTGAGCAGATCGACGCTGGCGCGCGGCAGGACCAGGACGCTCTCGGACAGGCGCGCCGACGCGCGACTGGCCTCGCTTTGCGCGGATACCGCGAACGGCAGGGCCGCGGCGAGCAGCGCGGCGCTGACGCGGCGCAGAAGAGTGGGGGCTGAGATGCGATTCGGCGACATGGCGGACTCCTGCAGCGGGAAGCGGCAGGCTCCGCCCGGGCCCGCATGAGTGCAACAAGAATCGACTACGGCGCGAAAGCCTCGTCTTGAAGTATCGTCAAGTGATACTCGAAGGCGGAATCCCATGGCCCTGCGCTCCGAACTTGTGGATGCCCTGAAGCGCCTGCTGAAGGTCCAGGGCTTGACCTATGCCGCCCTGGCTGTGCGGCTCGGCATCAGCGAGCCCACTGTGAAGCGGATGCTGTCCAAGCGTTCGCTCACGCTGGAGCGTCTGGAGCAGATCTGTGGCGTGCTGCAGATCGGCCTGCCCGAACTGGCCGAGGAAGCGCAGCGCCGCACGCCACCGCTGGCGGAGCTGAGCGCCGCGCAGGAGCAGGCGCTGGTCGACGATCCTGCCCTGCTGCTTGCCTTGTATCTCGTGTTGAACCGGTGGCGCAGCGACGAGGTGATGGCGCGCTACCGTTTCAGCGAGCCGGAGTGGATTCTGCTGCTGACGCGCCTGGATCGGCTCGGCATCATCGAGCTGCAGCCCGGCAACCGCGCGCGCACGCGCACCGCCCGCAACTTCCGCTGGCGACGCGAAGGCCCGATGCAACGCTTCTTCCAGCAGCGGTTGCTGCCCGAGTACTTCAGCCAGAGCTTCGAGGGAGAGCAGGAACAGCTGCTGCTGTTGAGCGGCATGCTGTCGCCAGCATCGGCACGCCAGATGCAGCGCCGATTGCAGGAACTCGCGGCCGAGTTCGATGCGCTGCTGGCGCAGGATGCGCAGCTGCCCAGTCGTGAACGCACGGGCGTGAGCCTGGTGCTGGCGCAGCGGCCCTGGAGCCTCGCCCTGTTCGCACCGCTGCGGCGCGGGTAGGCGGAGGAAAGTCGTTGCCACCCAAAACGAAACGCCCGGCGACACGCCGGGCGTTTCGAAGGGGAAGTCCGCAAAACCCCGTCAGGCGATTCAGTTGCCCTCGAAGCCGTTGGCGAAGATGAAGCTCAGGTTCGCGGCTTCACAGGACGTGGGTTCGAACACGCGGACATCATCGATCCACCAGCCATTGCCGCCGACGGAGGAGTCGCTGCCGGCACGGAAGCGGAAAAGCACCGATCGCCCGCTGAAGTCGGCAAGGCTGACCCGGCTGACCACAAACCCGGGGACGCTGCCGTGCCACGCGGGGCGGCCGTTCAGCGGGTTGGTCGCTCCGCCGACGCTGAGCGGACCGACATAGCCGCCTGCCAGGAAGCGGTTGGCGTTGGCAGGCACGCCGCCCTGCGCACCCAGAATGTCCGTCCAGGTCGTTCCGCCATCCAGCGAGTACTCCAGCACACCACCGTCCCAACTGGCTTCGGTCTGATAGCGATGCGCGAACTCCAGCGTCGCACTGCTACCCGCCGCGAGGCTCAGCGGGTTTGCAAGGGTCAACTGACGGTCCGAGACCGCGGTCGGATCCGGCACGTACCAGCTTCGCGTGGCCGAGTTCGCCGCCGTGCTGACGATCGCGAAGTTGGCACCGGCGCCGGTCCCTGCCACCGCCCACGCGCCGGGGCCTGACTCGACGTCGTCGGAGAAGGTCACGGTATCCGGGCCGAACGCGGCAGCGCTGCGACGGATCAGGTTGGTGTCCTCGACACCGTTGCACTGGCCGGCCGCGGGAGTGGCGCCAAGGTCCTCTGCACGCACGATGTAGTGCTGGGCAACGCCTGATTCGACTTCGATGTCTGCCAGCGCCGTCGCACTGATGCAGGACTCGAGCAGGTTGGCCGGTGCGGGGGTGAAATCCGGGCTGCTGCCGCGGTACACGTTGTAGCGCAGGTTCGAAGCGGCACCGCAGTTGCCCACAGCCGTCGGCCAGCTCAGCGCGATACCGCAGGACGCCGTACCAGCGCTGGTGGCGCTGGTGAGGCCGGCGAAGCTGGGCGGCAGCGCGCAGGTGCCCGTCGCAGTGGCGTTCGCACAGGCGCTGGGGGCCGAGGGGCACGCTTCCGCGGAGTCGAACGCCACGATCTGGTAGACATAGCTGCTGCCGCCGGAGACGGTGTTGTCGACATAGGTGGTGGCCCCGGTGACCTCGGCGATCTGTACGTAGCCGCTTCCCGGACAGGTGCCGATGCTGCGCAGCACCCGGTAGATGTTGATGCCGCCAACCGGGTTCCAAGCCAGGGAAATCTGATTGGCCGCGGTGACCGTTGCGGTCAGCCCGGTCGGTGCGGCGGGCGCGTTGCAGGTGCCAATCCCGTCGATGGAGGTCGGGTTGGTGCCGAGCGGATCGAGGTAGTCGCGCACGCGGGTCGCCGGGGTGCCCAGGCCTTCCCAGGCGTGGAACAGACCGCCGTACTGGTCACGCAGGCTGGTGCCGGTGGCGCCGCAGGCCGAGGGGCCGCCCGAGAGCACGCCCACCAGCCGCTGCTGGGCGTTGTACAGGGGCGAACCGGACGAACCGGGTTCGGTGACCGAAGGCGGCAGGGTGGCCGGCATCGGGCTGATGTTGGGCAGCCGCGGCGGCGTGGGGTCCCATTCGGCGCGCCAGTGGACGCCCGTGGCGCTCTCGATGTTGTCGAGCACCATGTTCTGCTCGACGAAGGTGATGCGCTTTTCGTCGACGCCGGGATGGTGGATCGAAGCACACAGGCCTGCCGTGCTGGCGGGATCCGTGGGCGCAGCGCAGGCCATGACGCCGGCCGCGGGCGGCCGACGGTCCCAGCCGGCCCAGTACAGGTTGAAGGTGTTGTTCGCAGCAGGCGTGGCCAGCTCCAGCAGGGTGAAGTCGGAGCGGTCGCCGGCGGGCGCGCTGCCGCTGAAGGGATTGGCGGTCTGCGCCAGGAAGCGCAGTCCGGGCGTGGTGGTCGAAGGCTTGGGCAGGACCGGACTGCTGCCGCTCGCCGCCGGAACGCGGCAGGTGGGCGACTCGTAGTTCCAGTACACCAGCACGGTGGCCGCAGCGGTGTCATTGGCGACGCCGCAATGGGTGGCGGTGGCGAACAGCATGCGACGGTTGTTGGCCGTGTTGTTGACCAAAGAGCCGGTGCAGGTGTCGGTACCGGCGCGGGTCCAGGCACCCACGGAGCGGCGCGGCAGATTCCAGGGGTCACCTTCGGAAAGGCAGGCGACATCGGTGTTGCAGGCGCCGGACTTGCAGGCCTTGGACTTGGCGCCGAAGGCACGGTAACCATGGTTGACCGACTCGAACTCCAGCACCACCTCGGCCAGGCCCGAGGCTGGTACGCGCAGGTGCAGCAGGGCCTCTTCGCCCAGCACGACCGGCGTCCACAGCTGGCCGTGCGGCAGCATGTCCTCGACGGTGTAGGGGCCGATCTTGTTCAGCCCCGTCGTTGAAACGATGTTCAACTCGGCGCCCGGCGGCAGGGCGAAGCGCTTGAACCCGAAGTTCAGGTGGGCGGCGTCCTCGGCAGCGACACGCAGCTGCCACAGCCAGTCGCCTTCGGGCGTGCGGGTCCAGGCGCCGGTATTGGCCGTGTTCCAGTCGACCCTGTGGGCGATGGCGAAGCGCTTCGGCGTGCCGGGTGTTTCGTCGCGAATCGCATCTTCGGCCGCGAGCGCGTCGAGGTCGAGCTTCGCGAAGCTCTTTGCAGGCGCCCGCTCGGCGTTGACCAGGAAGGCGGCGTAGGGCGCTTTCGGATCCACGGCCGCCAGGGCCCAGGGGCCCATCAGCAGCAGACTGGCGCCCAACAGTACGTGCGCGGCCCAGCGGCCGCGAGGCAGTTGCGTGTGACTCATATGAATGTCTCCCCGTTGAAGAATCCCCGTGCCGGGCTCCCTCCCGGCCGTGGGTGTCTCCAAGCCTACACCCATGTATCTCGCGGAACGAAATCAGCGGCGAACTCGGTCGCTGTCGCTGCGCGGGGGGCGTGCCAGTCCACCTGGGCACAAGCGACCTGATGCGTTGCGGTAGGCCGCGAAGCCGCTGCTATGCTCGCCCTCCACTTGGATTTCACGGGGCGGATCGTCGTGTCGGTAGACCAGCAGCAGACCTGTGTGGCGCACAAGTTCGGAGGTTCCAGCCTCAAGACCGCGGAGCGCATCGCCCATGTGGCGAGCCTGCTGCGAGGTCGAACCGAAACCACACAGATCACGGTGGTCTCGGCCATGGGCGGGGTCACCGATGCGCTGATCGGCCTGGTGCACGCGGCCAGCCGAGATCCGGCGCAGGCCCAGGCCGAACTGGATGCCCTGGCCGCGCGCCATCGTGAGGCCGCGCGCGGCCTGCTGGGCGACGCGGCCGAAGCCGCGCTGGCGCCACTCGAACGCGACTGGCAGGACCTGCGCGCCCTGCTGCGTGCAGTCGCCCTGCTCGGTCACCCGGCGGCGGATCTCCTGGAATACGTCCAGGGTCTGGGCGAGGTCTGGTCGGCGCAGCTGCTGGCCGCGCGCCTGCGCGCCGAAGGCGAGACGGTCGACTGGCTGGATGCGCGATCGGTGCTGGTGATCAGCCCCTCGGCCCTGGGTGCGGTCGTCGACTGGGCCGAATCCGGCAAGCGACTGGCGGCCTGGCGCGGCAGCCACAGCGCGCCGCGCGTGGTCGTCACTGGCTTTGTGGCGCGCGATACGGAAGGCCGCATCACCACGCTCGGCCGCAACGGCAGCGACTACTCCGGCGCCATTTTCGCGCGCCTGTTCGCGGCCTCCGAGCTGCACATCTGGACCGATGTCGACGGCGTGCTCAGCGCCGATCCGCGGCTGGTGCCCGAGGCCATCCTGCTGCCGCGCATGAGCTATGACGAAGCCTTCGAGCTGGCCTACTTCGGCGCCAAGGTCGTGCACCCGCGCACGATGGGCCCGGTGCTCGAAGCGGGGATTCCGGTGTGGGTGCGCAACACCTTCAACCCAGCCTGCGCGGGCACGCGCATCGGCCCCGAGCACGAGGACGGCGCCGGCCCGGTCAAGGGCCTGACCATCGCCCGCGAGATGGCGCTCGTCGAAGTGGAAGGCACCGGCATGATCGGCGTGCCGGGCACCGCCGAGCGCGTGTTCGGCGCGCTGCGCGACGCCGGCGTGTCGGTGGTGATGATCGCCCAGGCCAGCTCCGAGCACTCGATCTGCTGCGTCGTGCGCGAGGCCGATGCCGCGCGTGCGGCTGAAGTGCTGCGGCGTGCGTTCGCGCGCGAGCTTGACGCCGGCCTGCTGCAGGCGGTCGACGTCGAGCGCGGCATCGCCGTGCTGGCAGCGGTGGGCGACGGCATGAGCGGCCACACCGGCATCGCCGCGCGCCTGTTCTCCGAGCTCGCGCGTGCCGAAGTGAACGTGCGTGCGATCGCCCAGGGCGGCACCGAGCGCAACATCTCGGTGGCAGTGCGCGACGCCGACGCGGCGCGCGCGTTGCGCGCTGTGCATGCCGGCTTCTATCTGTCGCCGCAGACGGTCAGCATCGGCGTGATCGGCCCCGGCAATGTCGGTGCCACCCTGCTCGACCAGCTCGCGGCGGTCGCACCCAAGCTGCGCGAGCAGAACAATCTCGACCTGCGCGTGCGCGCGATCGCCGGCAGCCAGCGCTGGCTGCACTCGGACGGCGGCCTCGATCTGGCCGACTGGCGTGGCAAGTACGCGGCCAGCAGCGAGCACTTCGATTTCGAACGCTTCACCCAGCACGTGCGCGCACCGCACCTTCCGCATGCGCTGATCATCGACTGCAGCGCCAGCGCCACCGTCGCCGCGCACTATCCGCGCTGGCTGGCGGCGGGCATCCACATCATCACGCCCAACAAGCAGGCCGGCGCCGCACCGCTGGAGCTCTATCGCCGTGTGAGGGAAGCCGCGCGCCACGGCCACTGGCGCTACGAGGCCACGGTCGGCGCCGGTCTGCCGGTGATCTCGACCCTGCGTGATCTGATCGATACCGGCGACGAGGTGCGCGCGATCGACGGCATCCTCTCGGGCACCCTGTCCTACCTGTTCAACGCCTACGACGGCACGCGGCCCTTCTCCGAACTGCTGCTGGAAGCACGCCAGCTCGGCTACACCGAGCCCGATCCGCGCGACGACCTCTCTGGCCTCGATGTCGCCCGCAAGCTGGTGATCCTCTCGCGCGAATGGGGCCGCGAGATCGAGCTGGCCGATGTCGACCTCGTCGGCCTGGTGCCGCCGGCGCTGATGGAAATCAGCCGCGAGGACTTCCTTGCGCGCGCGGCCGAGCTGGATGCGCCGATGCTGGCGCGCTTCCAGGCGGCTCGGGCGCGCGGCTGCGTGCTGCGCTTCGTCGCCCATGTGGATGCCGAGTCCGCCACCGTGGGCCTGGTCGAGCTGCCCCAGGACCACGCCTTCGCGCATCTCAAGCCCACCGACAACGTGATCCAGTTCAGCACCGCGCGCTACAGCGGCAACCCGCTGATCGTGCAGGGGCCGGGCGCGGGCCCGGAGGTCACCGCTGCGGGCGTGTTCGCCGACCTGCTGCGCGTGGCGCAGGGCCTGGGGACCCGCCTGTGAGTCGATACAGGGCGCGGGCCTTTGCGCCCGCCAGCATCGGCAATGTGGGCGTTGGCTTCGACCTGCTGGGCCTGGTCATCGAAGGCGCCGGCGACACCGTCACGGTGACCCGCCGCGCCGAGCCCGGCGTGCGCATCCGCGCGATCCGCGGTTCAGAAGTGGAACTGCCCGCGGAACCCGAGAACAACACCGCCGGCCGTGCCCTGCTCTCGCTGATCGAGCGCGCCCAGCCCGGCTTCGGGATGGACGTCGAGATCGACAAAGGCATCGCCTACGGCTCGGGCATGGGCGGCTCCGCGGCCTCGGCTGTGGCGGCGGTGGTCGCGGCCAATGCGCTGCTGGAAGCACCGCTCGATGTCGACGCGCTCTACGCCTGCGCGCTCGATGGCGAGGCCGTGGCCAGCGGCGGCCGGCACGGCGACAACGTGGCACCCATGCTGCTCGGCGGCCTCGTGCTCACGGTCGGCGACGCGCCGCCGCTGAAGCTGCCGACGCCGACCGGCGTGTATTCCGTGCTGGTCCATCCGGACTGCGTGCTGGAAACGCGTCGCGCGCGCGCCGCGCTCGCCACGCCCTATGCGCTGCACGAGTTCGTGACCCAGAACGGCCACCTGGCGCGCTTCATCGCAGGCCTGTACCGCAATGATCTCGCACTCATTCGCGCCGGCCTGCGAGACGAACTGGTCGAACCGCGTCGCGCCGCGCTGATCCCCGGCTTCGAAGACGTCAAGCAGGCCGCACTCGCGGCCGATGCGCTGGGCGCCAGCATCTCCGGCGCCGGCCCCAGCGTGTTCGCCTGGTGCCTGGGCCACGCGGCCGCCGAGCGCGCGGGGGACGCCATGCGGGCGGCCTTCGCCGCCCATGACCTCGACAGCCAGATCTACATCTCACCGCTGGACGCGCCGGGTGCGCGCCTGCTGGAGGATTGACCATGCGCTTCATCTCCACCCGCGGCGGCGGCGCGCCGCAGACGCTTTCGAAAGCACTCGCGCTGGGTCTGGCGGAAGACGGCGGACTGTTCGTTCCCGAAGCATTCCCCTCGCTGCCGACACTGCCGCAGGCCGGGCTCAGCCTTGCCGAGACCGCCAGCGCGCTCATCGCGCCCTTCTTCGCGGGGGACGCACTCGCAGCCGAGCTGCCGGCGATCTGCGCCGAGGCGCTGGACTTCCCGGTGCCCGTGCTGCCGACCCACGATCCGCGCACCGAAGTGCTGGAGCTGTTCCATGGCCCCACCGCGGCCTTCAAGGACGTGGGCGCCCGCTTTCTGGCCGCCTGCTTCGCCCGCCTGCCGCGTGAGTCCAGCGCGCAGCCGCTGACCATCCTGGTCGCCACCTCGGGCGACACCGGTGGTGCGGTCGCCGCGGCCTTTCATGGTCGGCCGGGTTTTCGCGTCGTCGTGCTCTATCCCGACGGTCGCGTCAGCCCGCGTCAGGCGCATCAGCTGAGCTGCTTCGGCGACAACATCCACACCTACCGCGTGCAGGGCAGCTTTGACGACTGCCAGCGCATGGTGAAGGCGGCCTTCTCCGATCCTGAACTGCGTGCGGCGATTCCGCTGTCCTCGGCCAACAGCATCAGCCTGGGCCGCCTGCTGCCGCAGATGAGCTACTACGCGCATTCGGCGCTGGCGCATCAGGCGCGGTACGGTGAGCCCGCGCGCTACGCGATTCCCACCGGCAACCTCGGCAATGCCCTGGCCTGCCTGTGGGCGCGGCGGCTGGGCCTGCCGATCGGCGAGGTGCTGCTGGCCACCAATGCCAACCGCGTGCTGCCCGACTTCATCGACAGCGGCGAGTACCGGCCCGGGCCCAGCGTCTCGACCCTGGCGAACGCGATGGACGTGGGCGCGCCCAGCAATCTGGAGCGCCTGCGCCACTGGCTGCCGGAGATCGATGGCCTGCGCGCCGCCGTCAGCGCCCGATCGATTGACGACGCGCGGCTGTCGAAGCTCATCCGCGAGGCCGAAGCGCACTACGGCCACACCCTCTGCCCGCACACCGCTGCGGCGTTCGCGGTGATCGAGGACCGGCGCGCGGCCGGAGACGAGGGCCGCTTCATCGCGGTGGCGACTGCGCACCCGGCCAAGTTCGAGAGCGTGGTCGAGCCCCTGGTCGGGCATGTCGTGCCAGTGCCGTCTGCGCTCGCGGCCCTGCTGGCGCGACCGGCGCAGGCGCAGCCGCTGACGGCGGAGGATGCTGCACTCAAGGCGGCGCTCCGGGGCATCGCGCACGCGTGATGTGGGGTGGGTCTTGACCCACCACGAGCTCCGCTCTTGCCTCGGTGTTCCGATCTCATAGGGTGGGTCTCGACCCACCCTGAGCTCCACACTCGCCCCGGTCCCACAAGCCCATAGGGTGGGTCTTGACCCACCATAAGCTCGATACTCGCCTCGGTCTTGTTTCGTCGCTTCGTCGCTGGAAGCGGAGAGCAAGAGCTTTCGGTCCGTCCTTCCGCGCTCCCAAAGCATGGCCATCCATGGCCATTCCCGCGTGCGGCCGGCCCGAGTCCCTTTTCTTTGCGTGGCCAAAGAAAAGGAACCAAAAGAAAGGCCTGCTCGTCCGCGCCCTTAAGCGCATCCTTGCGCAGAGGGTTCGCGTGAGCCGGTCGGGGTTTTCGGACAGGGCGTCCCTGGCCCGTCGAAAACCTTGGCCGCATCCCTGCGGCCAACCCTGCGGGCGGATCGACCGCCTCCCGCCGCTACCCAGGGGTCCCGTCGAGGAGCGCGGGCTCCTGCCCGCAAGAGCAATGGCAAGAGCGCCGAAGCCGAAGCCGAAGCAGAGCCGACGCAACCGATGGCCGATGCGCCCGCGACGAGCGGTGCTCTTGCGATGCCGCTCAGGTCCTCAGTTCTCTGCCCCGAGACACCGCGCAAAGAACGCTTCAGTCACCCGGAACCGGTGCAGGGCATCCTTCTTCTGCAGACCATGGCGGGCGCCCGGGTAGGTCATGAGCTCGAAGGGCTGACCGCGCGCCTGCAGTTCCGACATCAGCCGCGTGCTGTTCACGAACAGGACGTTGTCGTCGGCCATGCCGTGCAGCAGCAGCAGCGGTTTGGTGAGCCCATCGAGATGGGTGAACACCGAGGCTTGCCTGTAGCCCTCGGGGTTGCGCTGCGGCAGGTCCATGTAGCGTTCGGTGTAGTGGGTGTCATACAGGGCCCAGTCGGTGACCGGCGCGCCGGCCGCGCCGCAGGCGTAGTCCTCGCCGGCGCGGGCCAGCAGCATGAGCGTCATGTAGCCGCCGTTGGACCAGCCGTAGACGCCGATGCGTTCGCCGTCGACATAGGGCAGCCCGCGCAGGAAGGCAACGCCGCGGCGCTGGTCGTCGACTTCCACCGTGCCCTGTTTGCCGTACAGCGCGCCGCCGAAAGCCGCACCGCGCCGGGGCGTGCCGCGGTTGTCCAGCGAGAACACCACATAGCCCTGCTGGGCCAGGTACTGGTTGTAGTCGACCTGCCAGGTGCGCTTGACCGTCTGTGCCGCCGGGCCGCCGTAGACCAGCACCACCGCCGGGTAGCGCTTGTCGGGATCGAATCCGGCCGGCTTGATCAGGCTGTAGTGCAGCGCGGTTTCGCCGTCGGCGGCGATCAGCTTGCCGAACTCCATCGGCAGGTGCGCGGCCAGATACGGCGCATAGGGATGGTCGGCGTCGAGCGCGTTGTCGATCAGCGCGGCGATGCGCTCGCCCGAGGCGCGATACAGCTCCATCTGCGGCGGCGTGCTCGGGCTGTTCCAGCTGTCGACGTAGACGCTGGCGTTGTCGGCGAACTTCACCTCGTGCCAGGCGCCAGCGGCGGTCAGGCGCTTCGGCTCGCCGCCGCCGAGCGGCAGCGCGTAGGCATGCTTCTCCAGCGCGGAGTCGAGCGTGCCGCTGAAGTAGACGAGGCCGGCGTCTTCATCCAGGGCCAGCACGTCCTCGACGGTCCACTCGCCGCGAGTCAGCGGCGTCAGCGCGCCGCTCGCCAGGTCGCCCAGATACAGGTGCTCGAAGCCCGAGCGCTCGCTGCTCCACAGGAAGCGCTGGCCGTCTTTCAGGAAGCGCAGGTTGTGGTGCAGCGGCACCCAGGTGTCGGCGGTCTCGGTGAGCAGCACGCGCTGGCGGCCGCTGTCGAGGTCGTGCAGCACCAGGTCGAGCCGGCGCTGGTCACGCGACTGTCGCTGGAAGCTGAGCAGGCGCGGCGTCGCCCAGTTGACGCGGGTGAGGTAGATGTCGCGTTCGGGGCCGAGGTCGATGGCCGCGTGCGCGGGTGCCTGCATGCTGTCCTGCAGCATCACCGTGCGCGGCCCCTCGGTGGTCTCGATGCGGCCGGGCACGGCCTTGGGTGCGCTGAGCGCAGACGTCAGATCGACCACGTGCAGGCTGATGGCGACATTGGCTTCGCCAGCGGCCGGATAGCGCTGCTGGACGATGGTGCTGGTGTCGGCGTGGATCTCGAAGCGTTCGCGGATCGGCACCGGGGTTTCGTCGATGCGCGTATACGCAATGGCGGAGTCGTCCGGTGCCCACCAGTAGCCGGTGTGGCGGTCCATCTCCTCGTCGGCGACGAACTCGGCGACGCCGTTGCCGATCACCTCGCTGCCGTCCGAGGTCAGGCGATGGCTGCGGCCGTCGGCGAGGTCGATCACCCACAGGTCGCGGCCGCGGATGAAGCTGACGTAGCCGCCCTTCGGCGAAACCTTGGGATCGGTGGCGAAGCCTTCCCCGTTCGTCAGCTTGCGCACCTGCTGGCCGGGCTCGGCGCCGAGGTCGTAGAGGTAGAGCTCGCCGCCGAGCGGGAACAGCAGGCGGCGGCCGTCCGGCGCCCAGTGGTAGTCGACGATGCCGGTCAGGCCGACGATGCGTTGGCGCTCGCGGCGGGCCTTTTCTTCGTCCGACAGCACTTCATTGGGTACCAGCGCCTGCGAATCGACCAGGCGGCGGGTCTCGCCGGATTCGATGTGGTACTCCCACAGATCCAGGCGGAAGCGGTCCTCGTCGCGGCTCTTGAGAAAGGTCACGCGGGCGCCGTCGGGGGCGATCTTGGGTTGCATCAGCGAGGGCCCGGACAGCGGCTGATCGCCGGTCAGGGCTTCCAGGGTCAGCGGCTGCGCGGCGAAGCTGGCAAGCGGGACGAGGCTCATGGTCAAACCGATCAGGGCAAAGGGCCGCAGGCGGCGCAACAGGCCTTCGCTGGCGGTGTACAGGCGGTGCAGGACGGCAGCGGGCTGGGCGGTGCTGGACCCGGGGGGCGGTTTGGAAGGCATGACGGAAACCCGATACTGGGACGCGAACCTGCGATGGGACCCGAGCCGGCGAAGCTCCGCAAGGGGCGGCAGTCGCGCTCGCGCTGGCCGGATCGACCCCACGGGGATCGCGTCCGGGCCCGGAGAGTAGCCCCACCGCGCCTTTTGGCGCTTGCGGCGCTCCGCGTTCGGTCACAATCTGACGCACAGTCGCCAGGCCTGACACCGCTGGCAGGCCTCGGCAGCGGGGCCCTGGCCGTGTCCAGTCTGTGAGCTGCGGCACATTTCTTGCCTGCCCCGAGCCAGTGACCCGTCACCCGAACTCTACCGACCAGCTCGTGCGACCCTGCTCGACGGCGGCGATGGCCAAGGATTCCTTCCGCGCATGTACTCATTGATCGGCGGTCCCCTGCGCACCCAAGTGCCTTCCTCGCGAGCTTGCCCGCGTGACCGGGGGGCGCAGCGATGCTGAGCTCCAGCTTTCCGGCCGTCGATGCCGGCCACAGCGTGCGGCTGTCGCAGCGGGCCCTGCCGAGGCGCGTGCGCCAACTGCTGGAAGGCGTGCTGAAGTTCGGCTCCGACGAGCTCGAGCGCGGCCTCAAGCTCACCCTCGATGAAACCGAGCAGCAGCTGTTCAAGCTCGCCGATCAAGCCCGCAGCGGCGACATCCAGGCCTCCTGCTTCGAGGCGCTGCGTGAGATCAAGCGCGGTCGTGCCGACGTCGTCCCGCGCTTCCTCATTGCCTTGGAAGGTGCTCTGGCGACCCTGAAGGACCCGCCTGAGAGCAGTCCGCTGGCCAGCAACGACGCCCGCTTGGCCTTCGGCGAGCTCAGCCTGGTGGCGGATGTCGAGCTCGAGCAGAACATGCTGCTGGGCGAGATCGCCAGCCGTGCCGAGGTGCGCCACAGCCTGCCCCTGTTCCTGCTGGGTCAGCGTTTCGGCGTGGTGGCCGGACGCCCTGCCTTCGAGGCGGAACGGCTGCCGGTGGGCCCGCGCGCGCTCTGCGCGTTCCTGCGCACCGCGGTGGCCACCCTCGACCTGAACAACGAATACCGGCTGTTGATCTATCGGCAGTTCGAGCGACAGGTCATGGGCCTGATCGGCTCGCTGTACGAGGCGCTCAACAGCTTCCTCGCCCGTGAGCGCGTGCTGCCGCATCTCAGCTTCGCGCCCAACCGCAAGGCGCCCGCGGCACGCAGCGCCAGCGACGCGGCAGCCAAGCCGCCCGAAGCCAAGCCGTACGAGCCGCGCCCTGCCGACGCCAAGCCCGCCGAGGCGCGTGCCGCCGAGGGCCGCGGCGCCGCCTTCGCGCGGCCGGGCTCAGCGATGCCGCCGACCTCAGCCTCCCCGGCCCCGCGGACTTCCGCCGCCGAGGCAGGCTTCAATCCCGAGACCGTGCCCTACCGCGACCCGGAGGAGCCCGCTCTTGGCGCCGGTTTCGGTCCTGCGCCCGCTCAGGCTTACAGCGGTCCCCGGCCCTACACCGCCTGGCCGGGTACGGCCAGCCCGGAACCCGTCGACCCGGCGGGCGCCGGCGCGGCGGATGGCGCTGCCGACGGCCGCATGTTCGACATGCTTCGCGAGCTTCTGGCGGGCCGCCGCGCCCTGTTGGGTAAGCTGGGCGGGGCCCAGGCCAAGCCGCCGCCGAACGCCCATGTCGCTACCCGCGACGACGTGCAGGCTGTGCTGGCGCTGTTGCAGACCCGCGAGCCCGCGCCGGTGCTGGTGGACGGCAAGCCGGCGCCGCGCTCGCTTTCCCACCTCAAGCAGGACCTGCTGGCGCAGCTGCGCCAGGTGACGCCGCCCGGCATGAGCCCGACTCTGGGCGCCGAGGAGTCGGACACCATCGAACTGATGAACCTGCTCTACGAGCACATCCTGCGTGACATCAAGCAGTCGAGTCCGGCCGCAAGCCTGTTGACCAAGCTGCAGGTGCCGATGCTGCGGGTGGCGCTCGCCGACAAGGGGTTCTTCACCCGCCGGCAGCATCCCGCGCGGCAGATGCTGAATGTGGTCGCGGAGACCGGCACCAGCTGGCTTCTCGATGCCGACGAGGCCGATCGCGCCCTGCTCGAGAAGATCAACGTCGTTGTCGAGCGGGCCACCCAGGACTACATGGGCGACTCGGCGGTCTTCGAAAGCCTGGTCGGTGATCTGCAGCAGCAGATGCAGACCCTGGCGCGCAAGGCCGAGGTCGCCGAGCGCCGCCATGTCGAGGCCGCGCGCGGCAAGGAAAAGCTCGAACTCGCGCGGATCCGCGCGGAGCAGGCGATCAGCGACCGCCTGGCGGGCAAGCGCGTACCGCGCTTCCTCGCGACCCTGCTGCAGCAGGCGTGGACCGACGTGCTGGCGCTGTCGCTGCTGCGTGGCGGCGAGGAGTCGCCCCTGTACCAGCAGCAGCTCGACATCGCCGAGCAGCTGATCCAGATCGGTGGTGGCCAGTCGGCGCCGCCGGCCGTACTGAACCAACTGCGCGAGGACATCGAGCGGGCCTTGATCAAGGTCGGCTACCACGATGCCGATGCCGCGGCGATCACCTCTCGCCTGCTGGCCAGCGAGGACGAGCCCGAGCCCCAGGGTGAAGGCAACACACGCACCGAGCTGGCGATGAAGCTGAAGTCGCGGGTGCGCTTGGGCCAGAGCGCCGACAGCAGCGAGCCGACGACGTCCGCCAGCCCCGCCGCCGCTCCGCTCAGCGAAGGTGAGCGCGCGCAGTTCGATCGCATTCGTCATCTGCCCTTCGGCACCTGGTTCGAATTCCCCAACCCGGAGGGCGGCACGCTGCGCCGGCGCATGTCGTGGTTCAGCACGGTCACCGGCAATGCGCTGTTCGTGAACCATCGTGGCCAGCGCGCCGCTGAACACAGCCTTGAGTGGCTCGCCCGCGAGATGGATGCGGGTCGGGTCAAGGTGGTGATGGCCGAGGAGGGCACGGTCATCGATCGCGCGTGGCAGTCGATCATGGGGGCCCTGCGCAACTTCGCCCAGCGTGCCCCGGCAGGAGCCGCGTCATGAACGAGTCCCGTCGCGCCAAGCGCAAGCAGGCCCACGAGGCCATCGAAGTCTTCGACACCATGACCGAACTCAGCGTCGGCCGGATCGGCAACCTCTCGGAGACCGGGATGATGCTGATGGCCTCCGCCCCGCTGGTGGAGGACGCGCTGTACCAGCTGCGCTTCACCTTGGGCGGAACCTCGCTGAAGTCGCGCACGCTGGAGATCGGCGTGCACCAGCTGTGGTCCGAGCCCAGCCACGTGCCGGGCCAGTACTGGTCCGGCTTCCGCTTCATCGACATCGGCCCCGAGGACGCCAGCCACCTGCACGCCTGGGTCGAAGCCCCGGGCTCGCACTACGACTGATCCCGGCGTCGACGCGGATCCTGCCAGCGTTTAGCGCTGGCGCCGTGGCCCGTCAGCCAGCCGGCGTCTCGCGACGCGGCGCGTCCTCCAGCGACTGCGGTCGATGCAGGGCGTAGCCCTGCGCGTAGTCGACCCCAAGCCCGCGCAGGATGCCGGCGATGCTCATGTTCTCGACGAACTCGGCAACCACCTTGACCTGGGCCTGATGGCAGATGCCGGTCAGGGCCTGCACGATCGACAGGCTCATGGGGTCGCTCTCGATGTCGCGGATGAAGCTGCCGTCGATCTTCACCAGGTCCACCGGCAGCTGTTTCAGGTAGCCGAACGAGGACATCCCCGATCCGAAGTCGTCCAGCGCAAAGCGGCAGCCCAGGGCGCGCATGCGCTGGATGAAGGTCATTGCGCGTTCCATGTGGGTCAGCGCCGCGGTCTCGGTGACTTCGAAGCACAGCCGCGCCGCTGGCACGCCGCTCTTGCCGAGCTCGCTGCAGACGAAGTCGGCGAAGCTGTCGTCCTCCAGGGTGTGCGCCGAGAGATTGATGGCCCACAGTGCCGCCTCGGGCGCGCGCCCACGGCGCATCGCCGCCAGCGCGTTCTGCAGTACCCAGCGGTCGATCGAGGGCATCAGCGCGTAGCGCTCGGCGGCCGGGATGAATTCGGCCGGTGGCACCAGATGGCCGTGCTCGTCCCGCAGGCGCAGCAGCAATTCCAGATGGCCCTGACCGCCTTCCCCGAGCGGCTCGATGCGCTGGTAGTGCAGCTCGAAGCGGTTCTCGGCGAGCGCCTGCTTGAGACGGTTGATCCAGGCCATCTCGTCGCGGCGGCGGCGCGCCTCGATGTCGTCCGAGGCGGTCAGATGCACGCGATTGCGACCTTGCTCCTTGGCCATGTAGCAGGCGGTATCGGCCAGCGCCAGCAGTTCGCGGGTGTCGCGCGAGCTGGCCTGATCGAGCAGGACCACGCCGATGCTCACGGTCAGCGAATGCTGCTTGCCCTCGAACACGAAGCGATGGCCGCGCACCGTCTGCCGGATGCTCTCGGCCACCGCCAGCGCGTGATGCCGGTTGGCGCCACGCAGCAGCAGGCCGAACTCGTCGCCGCCGAGCCGTGCCAGCACGTCGGTCGATTCGACGCAGGCCAGCAGCAGGCTGGCCAGCTCGCTGACCATGCGGTCGCCGGCGTCGTGCCCGGCCGTATCGTTGATCAGCTTGAACTGGTCGAGATCGAGGTAGAGCAGCGCCGCCTGGCGGGCCCGGACGGTGCCGGCCTGGGCGGTCTCGCGCAGGGCCTGCTCGAAGCTGGCGCGATTCAGCAGGCCGGTCAGCGCGTCGTGCGCGGCCTGGTGGCGCAGGCGTTCGGTCAGGGCATGCGACTCGGTGCTGTCCTGGATCACCACCAGGTGATGCGGCTCGCCTTCGAGCACGATGTCGGTCAGCGAGACCGAGGCCCAGAACCCGCCCTGATCGGGTCTCAGCACGCGGGCACTGAGGCCCTCGACGCTGGCAGCCTGGCCGGCCTGCAGGCGTGCGCCCAGCTCGCGATCCTCGAACAGGCTCGACAGCGCGACTTCGGTGGTGGCCCCATCTACTCCCAGCAGTTGGCGCCCGGCGAAGTTCAGGTAGACCACGCGGTCATCGGCGCGGGCCAACAGCACCGCCGCCGGCAGCAGCTCCGTCAGGGCGCGGAAACGTTCTTCGCTTTCGCGGAAGCGCTGGCTCATCTGCTCCGCGAGGCCGAGCGCGGTCTCGCGCGTGCGGGCGACGTTGAAGAACAGCGCGCCGAGCAGCAGGCTCGCGATGATGCCGAAGCCCGCGCTGACCAAAGGGATGACCTGCAGCGACTGGGAGAACGCTGGCAGCGGCGCGATCTCCAAGCGCCAGCGCCGCCCTGCGAAGTCGATGAAGCGCTCTTCGACGCGCGCGTCGGCCGCCGCCTCGCCACTGCTGTACAGCAGTTCTGGAGCACTACCGCTGATGTCGAAAACGTGCA
This sequence comes from Lysobacterales bacterium, assembly GCA_046318115.1. Lineage (GTDB taxonomy): Bacteria > Pseudomonadota > Gammaproteobacteria > Xanthomonadales > Xanthomonadaceae > Aquimonas. Next base: position 71,154 of record JBKCVA010000063.1, read on the forward strand.
GTGCGATGGCTTCATCGGCGTCAGGCAGGACCGGAGCCAGCAGCTCGTTGATCGAGAACGAGGCGGCCGGCGAGCCGACGAAACGCGCACGGCGCTCGGCGACATCCAGCGGTCGCGGGCCCGGCGAGAAGATCGGCAGACGCAGGATGAAACCTTTCAGGGGCTTGCCGTCGGCGCCGAGCTGGACAAGGTCGAACACCTCGGAAATGGCCGCATCATCGGTGTCGCGCGCGACTTCCAGCGCACGCAGGTTCGCCGGCTGGGTGGCGATATCGAGCCCGGCCAAGCGCTCGTTGCCCAGCAGCGGTGCGTAGTACTCGGTTGGATAGCGGATCGGCGGACCCGGCTCGTAGCGGGCATAGGCCAGCGAGCGCAGTGCCGGAAACAGGCGACGCGGCTGCAGGTCCTCATACATGCGCTGGAACTCGTGCGCTTCGACGTTGCCGCTGGCGTTGAACAGGGCCTGCAGCGAGCGCACCAGCAGCGCGCAGTTCTCGAGCTGGGCGCGCAGCCCGGTCGCGCTGCGTTCGGCGAGCCAACCGAGGCTGGCCTCCTGTTGTGCGCCCAGCAAGCGCGCATGCTCGCGGACCAGCAGCGCCGTGAGGCCGAGCCCCACCAGCAGGGCGATCAGGCCGGCGACGAGTGGGCGCCGGACGCCGGCGTGTGCCAGGGGAGGCGTCACTCGGCGTCCCCTCGGGCGCGCCATGGCTGCCGGTATGCTTGGCGCCCCTGCCACTGACGGTCCACGCCACGATGAGTGCCGATCTCGCCTCCCTGCATCGCGCCCATATCGACACCCTCATGCAGCGAACGGCCGCCGCCCTGGCGCGGGTCGGGCGCGAGCACCTGCTGATCGCCGCTGGCAGCACCCGCCACGAGTTCCTCGACGATCGGCCCTACCCGTTCCGCGTCAACCCGCACTTCAAGGCCTGGTTGCCCTTGGACGAGCACCCCGACTGCTGGCTGTTGATCACTCCGGGGCGCACGCCGCATCTGTTCTATTTCCAGCCGGACGATTTCTGGCACAAGCCGCCGGCGGACCCGGCAGGTTATTGGACTGAGCAGTGCACTATATCGATCCTGCGTGACACCGGCGAACTTCCGGCCCTGCTGCCGCCGCCAGCGCGCTGCGCCATCGTCGGTGAGCCCGAGGCGGCCGTCGGTGACTACCTGCCCGACAACCCCGCGGCCCTGATCGAGTACCTGCACTTCCATCGCGCCTACAAGACGCCCTACGAACTTGAATTGATGCGCATCGCCAGCCAGCGTGCCGTGCGTGGCCACCGCGCGGCCGAGGCGGCGTTCCGTGCCGGCGCCTCCGAGCACGGCGTGCACCAGGCCTATCTGGCGGCCACGGCGCACAGCGACCTCGACCTGCCCTACGGCAACATCGTCTGCCTCAACGAGAACGCCGCGATCCTGCACTACCAGCACCGCGAGACCGCCGTGCCGGCCGAGCACCGCTCCCTGCTGATCGACGCTGGCGCCAGCTGCAGCGGCTACGCCGCCGACATCACCCGCACCTACAGCGCGAATGAGGGCGACTTCGCGGCGCTGCTGGCGGGCGTGGATCGCGTCCAACGGGCGCTGGTGGACGGTGTGCGTCCGGGCCGCGACTACCGCGACCTGCATCTGGACTGCCACCGTCAGCTCGGCGCCTTGCTGATCGAGGCCGGGGTGATCCGCTGCAGCCTCGACGAGGCGCTGGCGCTGGGGCTGACCTCGACCTTTTTCCCGCACGGCCTGGGCCATCTGATCGGACTGCAGGTGCATGACGTTGCCGGTTTCGCCGCCAGCGAGGACGGCGGCCACATCGAGCGCCCCGAAGGCCACCCCTTCCTGCGCCTGACCCGGGTACTGGGCCCCGGCATGGCGGTCACCATCGAGCCTGGTCTGTACTTCATCGAGAGCCTGCTGGCCAGGCTGCGGGCGGCTGACACAGGGCGTCACATTGATTGGACGCGGGTGGACGCCTTGGCGCCCTACGGCGGCATCCGCATCGAGGACGACGTGGTCTGCACCGAGGACACGCCGGAGAACCTCAGCCGCGACGCTTTCGCGGCCTGAAGCCGGCCGCGCGGCGCGAGACCTGGGCAGAGCGACTTCACATCGATGAAGGTGGGGGGCGCTGGGCATGCGCCTGTGCAAGCAAGTCACAGGCCAGCGACAAGTGTGATGAACTCGGCTCACCCTGGCGGCCGCAGCCTCGCCTGCTGCATTGCCGCGTCGGCGGGCTTCCCAGCGCCCCGGTTTTGCACCACGATGGCGCAAATCGCGCCTCGGATCCGCCATGCTCAGCCGCTTCGCGCCCTTCCAGAGGTTGGCCACCCCGCTGCTGCTGATCGACGCATCGCAGCACATCCGTGAGCTCAATCCGGCCTGCTCCGCCTGGCTGGGCCTGTCGCGCCGGCGTCTGCTGGACCAGCCCCTGACCCTGATCGACGGCGGCGACGGCGAGCTGCTTGCGGCCACTGCCGAGGTGCTGCAGCAGCAGACCTCGCTGCGCGGCCGACACCTGCGCTTGAAGCGCGAGGGCGATGAGCGCTTCGCCGAGGTCTACCTCACCCCCTTCGAGCCCGCGCCCGAGCTGCCCGAGGGCGGCCTGCTGATCGAGTTCCACCCGGCGGATGCTTTTCCCGGCGCCGACCCGAGTGTGCTGCCGGCGGCTCTGCATGCTGCGCTCAAGGGCCTGGCCCACGAAGTGCGCAACCCTCTGGCCGGCCTGAAGGGGGCCGCCCAGCTGCTCGGCCGGCGTATCGAGGACGCCGACAGCCGCCGCTACGTGGAGGTCATCCTGACCGAGACGGCACGTCTCACCGACCTGGTCGAACGCCTGCTGACGCCGACCGCGCCGCGTGAGCTGGTCGCCACCAACGTCCACTCGGTGTTGGAGCGCGTGCGCCTGCTCGCCGAGGCCGAGGCGGGCTGGTCGGTGCAGCTGCTGCGCGATTACGACCCCAGCCTGCCCGAGCTGCCGGCCGACGCCGACCGGCTGGCGCAGGCGCTGTGGAACCTCGTTCGCAATGCCCTGCAGAGCGGCGCCTCGATCGTGCGCCTGCGCTCACGCGCCGAGCACGGCGTGCTGATCGGCGAATCGCGCTACCGGCTCGCGCTGAAGCTCGAAGTCGAAGACAACGGCCGTGGCGTGCCGGAGTCTTTGGCCGAACGCATCTTCCTGCCCTTGGTGTCGGGCCGGCCGGAAGGCTCGGGGCTCGGCCTCGCGCTGGCCCAGCAGGTCGCGCGCGAGCACGGCGGCGCGCTCAGCTTCCGCTCGCGTCCGGGGCACACGGTCTTCTCCCTGCTGCTGCCGGTGCGCGATGAGCACCGCGAGGATCTGCACCATGGCAACTAGGCCTTCGACTCTCTGGGTCATCGACGATGACCGCTCGGTGCGCTTCGTGCTCGCCGAAGGCCTGCGCGACGCCGGCTTCGAGGTGCGCGAATTCGACGGCCCGGGCCCCGCCCTGGCCGCGCTCTCGAAGTCGACGCCGGCGGCCGTGTTCACCGACGTGCGCATGCCCGAGATGGACGGGCTCAAGCTGCTCAACGTGCTGAAGGCCGACCACCCGGACCTGCCGATCGTGGTGATGAGCGCCTACACCGATGTGGCGTCGACGGCCGGCGCCTTCCGCGGCGGCGCCCACGATTTTCTATCCAAGCCCTTCGATCTCGATACCGCCGTGGCCATGGCCCGACGCGCCCTGCAGCAGGACGAGGCCGAACCCGCGCCGCCGCCGCCCGCGGCGCGCGACACGCCCGATCTGGTCGGCGAGGCGCCGGCGATGCGCGAGCTGTTCCGCGCGATCGGCAAGCTGGCGCAGGCGCCGCTGTCGGTGCTGATCATCGGCGAGACCGGCACCGGCAAGGAGCTGGTCGCGCGTGCCCTGCATCGGCACTCGCCGCGCGCGCAGGCGCCCTTCGTTGCCCTGAACACCGCGGCAATTCCGTCCGAGCTGCTGGAAAGCGAGCTGTTCGGCCACGAGCCCGGCGCATTCACGGGTGCTGCGCGTCGCCACCACGGGCGCTTTGAGCAGGCCGACGGTGGCACCCTGTTTCTCGATGAAATCGGCGACATGCCGGCGGCGCTGCAGACCCGGCTTCTGCGCGTGCTGGCAGAAGGCGAGTTCTTCCGCATCGGCGGCCGCGAATTGATCCGCGTCGACGTGCGGGTGATCGCGGCCACCCATCAACCGCTGGATGCGCTGGTCGAGCAAGGGCGCTTCCGCGCCGATCTGCTGCACCGGCTGGATGTGGTGCGGCTGAACATTCCGGCCCTGCGCCAGCGCCGCGAGGATGTGCCCGCGCTGGCCCAGCGCTTTCTGGCCGATGCCGTCGCCAAACTCGGCACCGGCAGCAAGCGCTTCGACCGCGCCGCGCTCGATGCCCTGATCGCCCACGACTGGCCGGGCAATGTGCGTGAGCTGGAGAACCTGTGCTGGCGGCTGGCCGCGTTGGCGCCCGGCGATGTCGTGCGGGTGGCCGATCTGCCCGACGGCTTGCGCGGACGCAGCAAGGCGCCGGCCAGCGGCAGCTGGGAGGAGAGCCTGCGGCAATGGGCTGAGGGTGCGCTGCGCTCGGGCCAGGCCGAGCTGTACCCGCAGGCGCTGGAGCGCTTTGAGCAAGTGATGTTGAACGCCGCGCTGGCCGTCACCGGCGGCCACCGCCAGCAGGCGGCCGAACGTCTGGGCCTGGGGCGCAACACGCTGACCCGCAAGCTTGGATCGAGCCGCCGGCGCGGGGCCTGAGCGCGCCGACCGCAGCGACCGCAGGCCCTCAGCGCGCGGGCTTCGCCACCGACGCCTTGAGCGCAGCGGCCAGCGAAAACACCCACGGACGCATGGCCACGGCCACGCCCATGCTGCGCTTGCGCGACTCCGGCAGCCCGGCGTCCAGCTCGGCGAGTTCGGCGACCTCCAGCGCAAGCCGCTCCAGCTTGCGGCGGAGGACCTGGATCGAGGCCTCGCTCAGTTCGCGTGCCTCGAAGCGCAGCAGCGAACGTTCGCCGCCGAAGCGGTCGAGCATGAACTCCTGCAGCACCTGCGCGCCGTAGCGGCGGCGCACGGGCCCGTGGCTGCGCCAGCGGAAGTCGCGCGGCACGCGCAAGCGCACGCGGTCGCGCGGCTGCAGCTCGATCAGGCCGAGGCGGTCGAGCCGCGCCAGCAGCAGGGTCCGTTCACTGCCGTCGATGCCGAACTCGCGTCCCAGGGCCGCCGCCGTCCAGCCTGAGCACAGCAGATGGAACAGCAGCAGCAGGCGCGGCTCTTCGGCCAGCGCGCGCTCCTGCGCCAGGCTCAGCTCACGCGCCTCCTCTGCGCGCGTGTGGCTGCCGCGCGCCAACTCGGACAGCTCGACGCCGAGCACGTCGCAGATCTGCAGCACCTGCTGCAGCGAGAAGCGTCCCTGCGAGAACAGTCGCTTGATGCTGGCCTCGGTCAGACCGAGCCGCGGGGCGAGCCGGGCGTAGGTGATGCCCTCACGGCGCAGGGCGCGCTTGAGCGCGTCGATCAGCGGGCGCGGATTGCAGGGCGCAGCTTCGGCACGCGTGGAAGTCATGTCAGCAAACACCTTGGGTCGCGTCAGACGCTACTTTGCCAACAGGACTTGCCTGGAGCTACCGCTGCGCAGGAGCGTCGCCAGCGGACCCTTCGCCGAGCCAATCCCATGCAACCCGCCCCGCACGCCGCCCCCCGCCTGCAGCGCAACGACGTCCACAGTCGGCTGAACCCCACGCGCCACCGCTTCCTGATCGAACCGCGCACGGCCGACGAGGTGGCCGAAGCCGTGCAGCGGGCCTTGCGTCGCGGCCAGACGCTGGCGGTCTGCGGCGCCCAGCACGCCATGGGCGGCCAGCAGTTCGCCGAAAACAGCGGACTGCTGGATACGCGCGCCCTGCAGGGCGTGCTCGACTTCGATGGGGCCGGCGGTCGCGTGCGAGTCGCCGCCGGCACCCGCTGGCCCGCGCTGCAGCGCTTTCTGGCCGCGCAGCGCGATCGCAACGGATGCGGCTGGGCGATCCGCCAGAAGCAGACCGACGCCGATGACTTCAGCCTCGGCGGTTCGCTGGCCGCCAACATCCACGGGCGTGGCCTGCGGATGGCGCCGCTGATCGCTGACATCGAGGCCGTGCAGCTGGTCTTGCCCACGGGCGAGCTCGTGCAGGTGGATCGACAGCGTCGACCCGAGCTGCTCGCGCATGCGGTGGGCGGCTATGGCCTGTTCGGGGTGGCGACCGAGATCGAGCTGCGGCTGTCGCCGCGGCAGTGTCTGCAGCGCCGCGTGTGCCTGCGGCGGCGCGAAGCCCTGCCGAGCGCCTTCCTCGATGCCATTGCAGCGGGCGCCGAGTACGGCGACTTCCAGTTCGCCATCGATCCGCACAGCCACGATTTTCTCGATCTCGGCGTGTTCGCCTGCTACTACCCGAGTGCGCAGCCGCTGGATGCGCCGATGCCGCAGCGCAGCCTGTCGCCTGAGCACTGGCGCGAGCTGCTGTGGCTTGCGCACGTCGACAAGAGCGAGGCCTTCCGCCGCTACAGCGCCTTCTATCTGGCGACCGATGGACAGCACTACGCCAGCGACGACCACCAGTTCGGTGTCTATGTCGACGGCTATCACGAGGCCATCGACGCGCGCCTGGGCCACGTCGGCAGCGAGGTCATCACCGAGCTGTATGTGCCCCTGTCGCGACTGCCGGCGTTCCTCGCGAGCGCAGCCGAAGCAGCGCGCAGCGCGGCGATGGACCTGATCTACGGCACGGTGCGGTTGATCCGGCGTGACGCCGAAACCGCGCTGGCCTGGGCGCGCGAGGACTTCGCCTGCGTCGTCTTCAACCTGCATGTCCGCCACAGCGCGGAGGCGCGACTGCGTCTGCAGCAGCATCTGCGCACCCTGATCGATCTGGCGCTGGCAGAGCAGGGCAGCTTCTACCTCACCTACGCGCTGGCGGCGCGCGCGGACCAGCTGCGCGCGGCCTATCCGCAGATCGATCGCTGGCGCGAGGCCAAACGTGCGCTCGATCCGGCGGGCGTGCTGCAGAGCGACTTCTATCGGCGGCTGTCGGCGCGGTTGGACCCCACATGATTGCCGGACGAGCCAGCGCGACCGCGCTGCTGGTGGCGCTCTCGGTGTGGCGGATGGGTGCCGAGCACGGGCTGCCTGAGACATCGATCCGACTCGCTGGCGAAGCCCTGCACGCGGCCGGTGGCGGCTGGCGCGCGCTGCGCTGGCTGGCGCGGTTCGCCGCCGGACGCTGGCTGCTGGATCGCGTTGAGGCCCTGCTGCTGCCCGGGCTGGCCCGGCACCACGTGCGCCGCAAGCGCTGGCTGTGGCGCCGGCTCAGGTGCGCACCGCCGGCTGCGCGCCTGCTCTGGCTGGGCGTGGGATTCGATGGTCTGGCGCGCGCGCATCGCGCCCGTTCGCCGGGCACGCCGGTCATCGAGTTCGATCATCCGGACAGCCTGGCCTTGCGCCAGCGACTGCCCTTGATCGCGGGTGCGACAGCGAACACGCCCCCGGCGCTGCCGCTGGCACTGCCCGAGGACTCGGCGACGCTGATTGAACTGTGCCAGCAGGCGCCTTCGACCCTGATCGCCGAAGGCCTGCTCATGTACCTGTCGCCGCGCAGCCTGCTGCGACTGCTGCGCGCGCTGTCGCGGCTGCCGCTGCCGCCGGCGCTGTGGTTCAGCGCGCTGGAGCCGACCGTCGGCGGCGGCCATGGCTTCGCGCGCGTGCATGCGCCCACGCGACGCTGGCTGCGCAGGCAGGGCGAACCCTTCCGCTGGCGGCTCGGCCGCGAGCGCCTGCAGGCCCTGCTTCGAAGGCATGGGTACCGGGTCGAGGCGGTCTGGGACGGCGCAGGCTTCGGCGAATACGTGCTGTGCGCGGGGGCCGGCGCTGCGGCGAACGCTACAGCAGCGGCGACAGCAGCCGCGCGCCGGCTTCCGCGAGCTTCTGCAGACGGGTGATCCGGCGCGGTCGGCGCACTTCGACGGCCAGCGCGAAGTCCTCCTGCAGCACCGATTCGAGCGCCCGCGCCGGCGCCGCGCCATAGAGGTTCAGACACAGCTCGAAGTTGAGGCGGAAGCTGCGCGCGTCGAAGTTGGCGCTACCCAGCGTGCTCAGGGCCTCGTCGACCAGCAGGGCCTTGGTGTGCAGCATGCGCGGCGGGTACTCGAACACGCGCACGCCGGCGCGCAGCAGTTCGTCGAAATAGCTGCGGCTGGCGTAGGTGACGGTGCGGGTGTCGGCGCGGCGTGGCACCAGCACGCGCACGTCGACGCCGCGCTGGGCGGCGCGGGTCAGCGCGTACAGGGCGGGCTCGGGCGGCACGAAGTAGGGCGTCACCAGCCAGATCCGCCGCTCGGCGTCGCCCATGGCCTGCAGCATCGCGCGATGGATCGGCTCCTGCGGGGTGTCGGGCCCCGAGGGCAGCCACTGCAGAGGAATCTCGCCGGGCGGCAGCAGCGGGAACAGGCCGTGCTGCTGCAGCGGGCGCCGGCTGGCGTAGAGCCAGTCTTCGACGAACACCTGCTGCAGGCCGTTGACCGCGGCGCCCTCGATGCGCAGGTGCAGGTCGCGGTAGGCGTCGGCGCGCACGCGCTCGTCCTGGGTGTCGCTCAGATTGATGCCGCCGGTGAAGCCGATGCGGCCGTCGATGATCGCGATCTTGCGATGGGTGCGCAGGTTGAGCAGGGGCTTCAGCGTGGCCAGCCGGAACGGATGGAAGAATTCCACCTCGGCGCCGGCCTCGCGCAGCGGGCGCAGAAAACCGCGCGACAGATTCGCGCTGCCGACCGCATCGACCAGGAAGCGCACCGCCACGCCGCGCCCACGCGCCGCGACCAGCGCATCGCGGATGGCCTGCCCGGTGCGGTCGGGCTCGACGATGTAGTACTCGAGGTGGATGTGCTCGCGCGCCGCCTGCAGCGCAGCGAGCAGGGCCTCGAAGGTGGCGGCGCCATCGCTCAGCAGCTCGATCCGCTGCGCGGTGGTCGGTGCCAGCCGGGTCAGGCGCTCGACGAGCCGCGCCTGGCGCTGCTCCAGCGGGCTGGCCAGTGCGGCCAGCACATCGCATTCGGACAGCGGCTCGCGCTCCAGCCGGCGGCGACTGCGGCGGCGCTTGAGCTGCTGGCGGCGGATCCGCACCGGCCCCAGCCAGTGGTAGATGACGAAGCCCAGCACCGGCAGCGCGGCGAGGGTCAGGATCCAGGCGAGCGTACTGACCGGCGGCCGCTTCTGAAGCACGATCCACACGGACAGCGCGCTGAGGTACAGCGCCCAGCCGATGCCCAGCCAATAGCTCGCCTGCAGGTCCATGCGGGGCCTGCGCGCGAGCGCTCAGCGCAGCCGGGGGTTCAGGGTGTAGCTGCCGTAGTGCACGGCCTCGGCCAGCACATGGCCCTGCATGGCGCGATGCAGGTCGGCCATCGTGAATTTCGCCGGCAGCGGGAGGTGTTCGACGTTCAGCGCGAACAGCCGGAAGAAATAGCGGTGCAGCAGAGCGTCGTTGAAGGGCGGGCAGGGGCCGTCGTAGCCGAGGTAGTCACCGCCCATGTCGGCATCACCGGCGAACCAGCCGGTGTAGTCGTTCTTGCCCTGCACGCTGCCGCTGGGGCCGGACGGAGTCTGCTTGCCGCGCGCGGTGACGCCCTCGCTGAAGCTGCCGGCGGCGATCTCGCGAGCCTCGGCGGGAAGGTTGGCCAGCAGCCAATGCACGAAGTCGACGCGCGGCAGGTCGGCCGGCACTTCGCGCCCGGCCTGGTTGACGTCGTCGGGCCTGGACGGCACGTCGGGGTCGACGCAGATCAGCGCGAAGCTGCGCGTGCCTTGGGGCACCTCGCTCCAGGCGAGGTGCGGGTTGCGGTTCGCCGAGAGGATGCAGGGGCTGTCCAGGCCGGGCTGGCCGAAGGCGAACTCGGCGGGAATCGGCTGGCCCTGTTCGAAGCTGTCGCTGCGCAGTTTCATGCGGGGTCGTTCTCTCGGCAGGGGCGCGGCCGCTTCAGGCCGGCCGGATCACGCGGGTGGATTGAGGTACTTGTCCTTCAGGCGCACGTAGTGGCCGGCGGAGTACATCAGGTTCTCGATCTCGCGGTCGGACAGCCGGCGCACCAGGCGGCCGGGGTTGCCCAGCCACAGCTCGCCTTCACCGACCACCTTGCCCGGCGCGATCAGCGCACCGGCGCCGACGAAGCCGTGGGTTTTCACCACCGCGCCGTCCATCACGCTGGCGTGCATGCCGATCAGGCTGCGATCCTCGATGGTGCAGCCGTGCAGCACCACCGCATGGCCGACGGTGACGTCGCTGCCGATCAGCGTCGGCCAGCCGTTCTCGCGGGTGTAAGGGCCATCGTGGGTGACGTGCACCACGGTGCCGTCCTGGATCGAGGTGCGCGCGCCGATGCGGATGTAGTTGACGTCGGCGCGGATCACCACGCCCGGCCAGATCGAGCTGTCATCGCCGATCTCGACGTCGCCGATCACCGCCGACATCGGGTCGACCCAGACGCGCTGGCCGAGCTTGGGGCTGCGGCCCTGGAAGGCGCGCAAGGGAGAGTAGGGGGCTGTGCTCATGGGCGCGGAGTGTAGCAAGCGCCTTGCCGACGCCCCGCGCTGCACTACACTCGGCCGTATGGACCTGCCCAGCACCCCGCTCGAAGAACTGCCGCAGCGCCTCGCCGTGCTGCGCGCCCAGGCCGAACGCGCGCCGCGCTCCTACGCGGAGCGCCGCGAGGATCTGTATGACCTGCGCGCCGCGGTCAAGCTCAACCTGCCGGAACTCGTGCGCGCCATGGACGCCGACTTCGGCTGCCGCAGCCGCCACGAGAGCCTGGTCTCCGACGGTATGACCGTGCTGTCCGAGATCGACCACCTGATCGGCAACCTGAAGAAGTGGATGCGCCCGCGAAGGCGCTGGATCAGCCCGCTGTTCTGGCCGGCCACCGCCGAAGTGCGCTACCAGGCGCTGGGCGTGGTGGGCGTGATTTCGCCCTGGAACTATCCGGTCAACCTGGCCCTGGTGCCGCTGGCGACCGCCTTGGCCGCCGGCAATGCGGTGTATTTGAAGCCCAGCGAGCACACGCCGCGCACCAGCCAGGCCCTGTTCGACCTGCTGCGCTCGATCTATCCGCGCAATCGCGTGGAGATCGCGCTGGGCGGCGCCGAGATCGCCGCGGCGTTTGCCGGACTGCCCTTCGACCATCTGTTCTTCACCGGTTCGACCGCGGTCGGCCGCAAGGTGATGGCCGCCGCCGCGCCGAACCTGACCCCGGTGACGCTGGAGCTGGGCGGCAAGTCGCCGGTGATCCTGGCGCCGGGCTATCCGATCGAACGCGCCGCCGCGCGGATTGCCTCGGGCAAGTTCATCAATGCCGGCCAGACCTGCATCGCGCCCGACTACCTGCTGGTGCCGCAGGACCAGGTTGAGCCGCTGGTGGCGGCGCTGAAGGCCGAGGCGCGCTCGCGCTATCCGGACATCAGCATGGGCCCGGACTACACCCGCATCATCAACCGCGCGCAGTACCAGCGCCTGGTCGACTGGCGCGAAGAGGCCCGCGCCCGCGGCGCGCGCGTCGAGTCCCTGATCGAGGTCGAGCCGGAGCTGGCCGACAGCCAGCGCCTGATCGCGCCCACCCTGGTGCTGGACGCGCCCGAGGACTGCCGGCTGATGCAGGAGGAGATCTTCGGCCCGCTGCTGCCGATCATTCCCTACCGCGAATTCAGCGAAGCCATCGACTACGTCAAGCGCCGCGACCGCCCGCTGGCCCTGTACCTGTTCGACCACGAATCGCGGCGCATCGAGCACCTGCTGGAGCACACCATCGCCGGCTCGGTGGCGATAAACGACACCGTGCTGCAGTTCGCCCAGAACAACCTGCCCTTCGGCGGCATCGGCCCCAGCGGCATGGGCAGCTACCACGGTGAAGCCGGCTTCCGCACCTTCAGCAAGGAGAAGCCGGTGTTCCGGCAGGCGCGCTGGTCGGGCATGGCCCTGTTCAAGCCGCCCTACCGCGGTCTGGCCGATCGGCTGGTGCGGTTTCTGACGCGCTGATCGGCGCAGCTCCGGGCAGATCCCAAGCAGCGCCGGTGGCAAGGCGGTGCGCTCACGCGGCCCAGTGGTGCAGGGTGTCGCAGCCTCCGGCGGGCTGAAGTGGGTACACCTGTGCGCGCCAACCGCACATTTCAGAGCTTTTCATACTTCGACGGCTTGTCCGGTCGCCGGTCGCGATGCATGTTCGAGGGCAGGTCGAGCGAGGACGCCTGCTTGGACATACATCCCACCCAGTTCCCCCGAGAACGCGGCCTCGGCGATCCCATGGTCCTCGCCATCGCCGCTGGACACCGAGAGGCGGAGCAGGCATTCCTCGAGCGCTACGCGAGGGGTGTCCGCGCCTTGGTGGTACGCGCCTGCCGGCCGGGGGACCCGGTGGTGGACGACATCGTCCAGGACGTGCTGATGACCGTACTGAGGCGTCTGCGGCAGGGTGCCCTCAAGGACCCCGACGCTCTGCCCGCCTATGTGCGGGCCACCATCGCCCATGCCACCCGCGCCGAGTACCGTCGGCGCAGCCTGCGTGCTGAGCCCTGCGAGGAGGAGCGCCTGGCCGCGCTGGCCTGGGCGGGGCCCGGGCCGGCCGAGTCCGTGTACCGGGAGCAGCTCGAGCGAGCCCTGGTGCAGTGGATCGAGGCTCTGCCGGTGGCGCGTGACCGGGCGGTGCTGCAGGGCTTCTACCTTGAAGAGCGCGAGCGCGATGCCCTGTGCGCCGAGCTGGGCATCGACGAGCCCCACTTCCGACGCGTGCTCCATCGCGCCCGCGAACGCCTGCGCGCCCTGATCGAATCCGCGCAGCTTGACCTCGCGGACTGAGAGCCTGTGAGAACCCTCCGTCCGTTGCGGCCGTCGCTGGCTGCCCGCGGCGGCAGCGCGCCACCCGAATTCTGCGCTTGCGGGCTCGACGGACTTCCTTGGATTCACGCCCCGCGCTTCGCCGCGGACGCCCAGAGGCGCCCTCGCGACGGCGTCTGAGATTTCCAGGTGCTCTCAGCCGGGCGGACGAACGCGCGGAATCCATCACAGATCCGCGCACCCGCGCGCCCGCGCTGCGACAGCTGCGTCAGCATGGCCTCTACACGCACAGCCCCGCTGCCTGCCGGCACCACCGACGCCATGAGCCTGACCGATCCCGCGACGCCACTGGCCCCATGGCTGGAACAGATCTGGCTGGACCGCTACCTCGACCGTGAACTGGACGAAGCGGCGCAGGCGGCCTTCGAGACCTATCTGCTGACGCGCCCGCATCTGATCGCTGCGCTCGAAGCCGACAACGCCCTGCGCGCGCTGATGCACGCCGCCGCCGCGAGGGCGCCGGTCCTGCCGTCTGCGCCTCCGCCGTACGACGCGACCGAGGTCGAGGCGCCCACACGGCTTGCCTACGACCTTGGCATGGACGCATCCACCTCGCCCTGCGAATTTCCCGGTGACCCCGAGTCCCGTTCGATGCTGGTGGAGTTCGCCCTGCCGCCCGGCTGGCGGATCGCTGCGATGTGGGTGCTCGACGGCGCCACCCCTCAGCCTCTGCCACCGCCAGCGTCCGCCCATACGGGCCGTGTCACCTGCCGTCTGCCCAGCGGCTGCCGTGGGCGCGCGCGTCTGCAGTTGGACCTGAAGCAGACCGGCAGCGGCGCACGGCGTACCGTCGAGTGCCGCCTGTGAGCTCCGCGGCCGCGCCGCCGCGCGGCTTCGATCTGCAGGCCGCGCGCCGCGCGCTGGCCCGCCGCGACCCGCGTCTGGCCGCCGCCATGCGCCGGATCGGGCCGCTCGATATCGGCGCGCGCTGGGCCGAGCCCTTCGATACGGTCGACGTGCTGGCGCGCGCCATCCTTCACCAGCAGCTCTCGGGCAAGGCTGCCGCCACCATCGTCGGACGGGTGGAGGCGGCGATCTCCGCCGACCGTCTCCACGCCGACACGCTCCAGCGCATCGACGATGCGCGCCTGCGCGCCTGCGGCGTCTCCGCCGCCAAGGCGCGCGCCCTGCGCGACCTCTGCGCGCGCGCCGAAGCCGGCGAGGTGGCGGACGCGCCGCGGCTCGCGCGCATGGACAGCGAGGCCATCGTCGAACAGCTCAGCGCGGTGCGCGGGGTCGGGCGTTGGACCGTGGAGATGCTGCTGATCTTCCGGCTGGGCCGACCCGATGTCCTGCCGCTCGATGATCTTGGCATCCGCCGTGGCGCGCAGTGGCTCGACGGCCTCGACGCTGCGCCCGGGCGGCGTGCCTTGGCCGAGCGCGGCGAAGCCTGGGCCCCATGGCGCAGCCTGGCGGCGCTCTATCTCTGGCGCATCGCCGACGGCGGCTGAACGCGGCGACGGACCAGACCACCCTCGCTGGCGGCTCGGTAAGATGCGCGCTCTTTGCTTCCGCGCTTGAACTGAACATGCAGCTTGGCATCGATCTTGGCACCACCCACAGCTTGGCTGCGCTCTATCGTGACGGCGGCGTGGAGCTCATCCGCAACAGCCTTGGCCATGTCCTCACGCCCTCGGCGGTGAGCGTGGATGAGGCCGGTCACACCCTCGTCGGCCTGGCTGCGCGCGAGCGGCTGGCGACGGCGCCGCAGGACACCGCCGTCGCCTTCAAGCGCTGGATGGGCACCGATCAGCGCCTGCGTCTGCGGGGCCGCGAGTTCCGCCCCGAAGAGCTGTCCGCGCTGGTGCTGCGCGCACTCAGACAGGACGCCGAGGCGCACGCCGGGCAGCCCTTCGAGAGCGCGGTGATCACCGTGCCGGCCTACTTCAACCAGGCCCAGCGGCGCGCCACCCAGACTGCCGCCGAGCTGGCCGGTCTCAAGTCGATCCGGCTCCTCAACGAGCCGACCGCCGCCGGCCTCGCCTACGGCATCCAGGAGCGCCCGGAGCACAGCACCTTCCTGGTTTTCGATCTGGGCGGCGGCACCTTTGACGTGTCGGTGCTCGAATACTTCGAGGGCGTGGTGCAGGTGCGCGCCAGCGCGGGCGACACGCGTCTCGGCGGCGAGGATTTCGGGCGCGCCCTGCAGCAGTTGCTGGTGTCGAAGGCGCCGCCGCCGCAGCGCGCCGCGGTCGAGGCGATGCTGCGCTCGGGTGCGCTGTGGCAGGCGGCCGAGCAGGCCAAGCGCGAACTCACCGACCAGCCGCGCAGCGACGTCCGCCTGGTCTGCGCGGGTGAAGCGATCTCGATCGAGCTGAGCCGCGACGAGTTCGAGCAGGCCAGCGCCGAGCTGCTGGCGCGCCTGCGCAGGCCGATCGAGCGCGCGCTTGGCGACGCGCGCCTGCGGCCGGACCAGCTCGACGAAGTGGTGCTGGTGGGCGGCGCCAGCCGCATGCCCCTGGTTCGCCAGGCGGTGGCGCGATTGTTCCAGCGCCTGCCTTTGCGCAGCATCAATCCCGACGAAATCATTGCTCGCGGCGCGGCCGTGCAGGCGGGCCTCTTGGCGCGCGATGCGGCGCTGGAAGAGATCGTGCTGACCGATGTCATGCCGTTCTCGCTGGGCGTGATCATCGAAGGCGACCGCTTCTCGCCGATCATCGAGCGCAACACGCCGGTGCCGGTCTCGCGGGTGAGCCGCTACGTCACGGTGCAGAACCGGCAAACGGTGGTGAACTTCGACATCTGCCAGGGCGAATCGCCGATCGGTAGCGAGAACCTGAAGCTTGGCCACGTCAGCCTGGACGTGCCACCGCTGCCGGCCGGGCAGGCGCAGATCGACGTGCGCTTCTCCTACGACGCCAGTGGCCTGCTGGTGGTCGATGCCCATGAGTTGGAAGGTGGCCGTCAGCGCCAAGTCGTTCTGCAGCAGCAGGCGGGCGCGCTCGATCCGGCCGAGCAGGCGCGCATCCTGAAGGCGCTGGACGCGCTCAAGGTGCATCCGCGCGAGCAGCAGGAGAACCGCTACCTGATCGAGCGCGCCAAGCGCCTGTACGAAGACCACCTCGGCGCCGAGCGCGCCCAGCTGCAGGACTGGCTGTACCAGTTCCAGCACATCCTCGACCGCCAGGATGCAGACGAAATCGCTGCCGCACGGCTGCGCTTCGCCGAGCTGCTGGACAGCGTCGACCGCGGCTTCCGCCTGTGAGCCTGCGGCTGTGAACCCCTGGCAGGTGCTCGGCATCGAGCCGACCGAAGACGCCCGCGCCATCAAGCAGGCCTACGCCCGCGCCCTGAAACAGCATCGCCCGGACAGCGACCCCGAGGGCTACCAGCGCGTGCGTGAGTGCTACGAGTGGGCCTTGGGATGGGTGGAGTGGCGACAGTCGCAGCCGCTCGATCCGGATCCGCAGGCCTCGATCGCCTCCGAGTCGGTTGAAGCGCCTGCGCCCGATGTCGACGACGAGGCCGATACCGTCCGCCGCGGGGCCGCGACGATCGAGCTGGCGCGCATCCCATCGGCTCCCGTCGAGCCCGCGCTCCAGCCCGGGTCCATGCCTCACGCCGCCGCGCCCGCTGCCCAAACCAGCGACGGACTGGGCGAGACGCGCAGCGATGCCGCGCCTGTCCCGATTCCCGACAGCGAGCCGGCACAGGAGCCCGCGCCAATCGAGATCGTCGAGCCCGCGCCTCTGCTGGCCTCTCTGCACCAGTTCTGGACGCAGCAAGGCGATGCCGCGCTGATCGATGCGCTGCCGCGCCTGCTGTTCGCCCTCAACGAGGTGCCGCTGGCCTACCAGGCAGAGGCGTCGCACCGCTTCGCCGCCTGGCTGGTCGAGAACCCGGTGCCGGAGGAAGTGGCCGCGGTTCTGCAGCGCCACTTCGGCTGGCGCAGCGATTACCGGGTGGATGCACAGCTCGGCCCGGAGCTTGGCGAAGCGCTGCGCGCGAAGCTGGCCGAACTTGGCCTCGACGG
>JBKCVA010000064.1:0-53003 GCA_046318115.1 Lysobacterales bacterium
GCGCGTCGCCGCGCGCGCGCAGCGCCAGCGCCCAGGTCAGGGCGATGGCCAGCAGCAGGCTGAGCACCAGCGCACGGGTGGTGCGGCTCCAGCCTTCGAGCCCGAGGAAAACGTCAGGCGCAAGCGGGCCCGAGCGCAGCCAGTCGACCGGGCCACCGAAGCCCTCCAGCAGGCTGGGCAGCAGCAGCAGCCAGCACCACAGCGCAAAGCCGGCGAGCAGCCCGGCCAGCACTGCGCGCGGCGGCGTCTGCGGCCGCCAGATCGCGAAGCCCAGCGCCGGCGCCAGCGTGGCAACCGCCGAGAAGCTCAGCGCGCCGATGTCGGCCAGCGCTTCGGAGCCGGCGATGGCGCGGCTGTACAGCCAGGCCAGCAGCACCACGGCCAGGATGATCAGGCGCCGCTGCAACAGCACGCTGCCGCGCAGGTTGCCGCCGGCGCGCTGGCTCCAGCTGCCGCGCAGCAGCAGCGGCGCCAGCCAGTGGTTGCCGATCATCAGGCTGAGCGCCAGGGTCGACAGGATCACCATGCCGGTGGCCGCCGACAGCCCACCCAGGAACGCCAGCAGGGCCATGCCGCTGTCGCCGCCAGACAAAGGCAGCGCCAGCACGTAGAGATCCGAGGGCACGCCAAGCGGCGCCAGCACGGCCGAGCCGGCGGCGGCGATCGGCAGCACCGGCAGGGCGATCAGCAGCATGTACAGCGGAAACAGCCAGCGCGCGGTGTGCAGATGCTGCTGCTCGCGACACTCGACCACGCCGACATGGAACTGGTGCGGCAGGGTGAACATGGCGAGCACGCCCAGCGCGATGAGCGCGGGGAAGCCGCTGGCGCCGTCGGCCACAGGCGTCGGCGGCGTGCTGATGTCGAAGTTCGCCGAGACGTACACGCCCAGCAGCAGCATGGCTGCGAGTTTCAGCAGCGACTCCACCGCCATCGCCAGCACTAGGCCGCGGTTGTGCTCGGTGGCGCTGGCGCTGCGCGCGCCGAACAGGATGGCGAACAGGCCCATCGCCAGGGCCACGTAGAGCGCGCTGTCCTGCCAGGCCGGCGTATCCAGTGCACTGCCGCGGGTGAGCAGTCCGAAGCTCATCGCTACCGCCTTGAGCTGCAGCGCGATGTAGGGCAGCACGCCGAGCACGGCGATCAAGGTCACGACGGCAGCGAGGGCGGAACTCTTGCCGAGCCGTGTCGCGATGAAGTCGGCCAGCGAAGTCGCGCGATGCGCCTGGGCGAGCTTGACCAGCTTCATGAGCAGAGCAATGCCCAGGGCGTAGAGCAGCATCGTGCCGATGAAGGTCGGCGGCAGCCACCAGCCGGAGCGCGCGGCCTGGGTGACGGTGCCGTAGAAGGTCCAGCTGGTGCAGTACACCGCCAGCGAAAGGCCGTAGATCCAGGACCACTGGCGCTCGAAGAGCGCGGGCCGGCGTTCGCCCAGCACGGCGGCGCCGAACAGCAGGCCCAGCCAGAGCAGGCCAGCGCCGAGCAGCAGGGCCTCGCTCATCCGCGCTCAGCCCGACTCAGACTCCGAGCGCATCGAGCGCACGCGCCACCCAGCGCAGCTGCGCGCCCTCGCGGGTGTCGTAGTGCTCGCCGGTGTAGCCCCACCAGTCCCAGCATGCGTTCGGATTCAGAGGCGCGAAGCTCGCGCGGGTCTGCGGATAGAGTACGACCACCCCGTAGGCATCGGCCCAGCGGTTGAAGCCGCCCTCCCGCACGAAGGCCTCGCCGACTTTGTCGGCGTTCTGCTGGCAGCCGTGGAAGGCCAGCAGCAGACCGCAGCTTTCGCTCTCGCACTGCGGCGGCACGTAGAGGTAGCCGCTGTCGGCGAGGATCGGGTCGGGGCCGTCGCCGTTCAGCGCGCTCTGGCTGAAGCTGCGCAGCTGGCCCGCCGGTTCTTTCGCCGGACGCGGCGCCGCACCGAACAGCTGCTCGAACATGAGGCCCGGCGCATCGAGCCCACAGCGGCCAATGTAGGGCGCGGGCGGGTCGAGGCATTCATCGCCCTCGCCCGCCAGCGGCAGCAGGTGACCGAAGGCGCCGTCGAGCCGCTCCTCCACGACCAGGGTCGGCACGTCCTGCTGCAAGGCGCGATAAAGATCGGCGGCGGCGGCGCCCACCGCTGGCGCGACCTTGCGATCTTCGCGTCCATGCAGCACCAGCACGCGATCGCCGTCCAGCCCCTGCAGCGACGCCAGCGCACCGGCCGCCGCACGCTCGCGCACGCGCTCGGCGAGTGCCACGCCGTCGGGCGCTGCCGGCTGCGCCTGCATACAGGGCCCGAGCGCCGTGTTGAGGTCGGCCTGCGCGCAGCCGTAGGGGCCACCAGCGATGAGTGCTGCGCCGTGGATGCGGTCGGAGTACGCGAGGTGCACCTGCGCCGCCATGTAGGCCCCGGAGGACAGCCCCGCCACGGCGACGCGCTCGGCATCGATGCGCAGCGCAGGCAAGGGCGGCGTCTCCGCCCGGCTGCTGCAGGCGGCCAACGTCGCGAGCAGGCAGGCCGACAGCGCAATTCGGGGAAGCATGACGGGGACGTTCTTCATGACAGGGCACCTCAAAAAAATCGGCCGGGCCTCGTGGGAGGCGCCGGCCGGACGCGGGGGAGCCGCTTGGAAACCGGACGGGGTCGGACATCGCGCCCCGGTCGTCAGGCCTGAGGCGCGATCAGAAATCGTAGGTCGCGGTCAGGCTGTAGGTGCGGGGCGCACCATAGAAGCCGGTCAGGATGCCGAGCGCCGGAATGTTGTAGCCGGTGGTCCGGTACGCCTTGTCGGCGAGGTTGGCGCCTTCCAGCGCGAAGCGCCAGGCACCGGAGGTCTGCCAGATCACACCCGCGGACACCAGGCCGTAGCCAGGCTGCTTGATGGCTTCGGACAGGTCGGTGGTCGGGTAGACCTCGCTCTGGTAGCTGTAGCTCAGCCGGGTCGACAGGTTGCCGCCGCTGGCCAGCGGAAGCGAATGGAGGGCGCTGATCGCCATCGAGCGCTCGGGTGCGTTGGTGAAGCGCTGGTTGGCGGCCACGTTGACGTTGTTGGTGATGAACTCGTCGTACTTCGCATCGAGCCACGCGAAGTTGCCCTGCAGGCTGAAGTTCTGCGTCAGCAGCGCCTGGTATTCGAGCTCGACGCCCTTGACGGTGCCCTCGCCGGCGTTGGCGAAGTCGCCGAAGAAGATCGGCGGATTGCTGCCCGGCACGGCGGTGAACACCGACAGCTGGATGTCCCTGTAGTCGCTGTTGAAGTAGGCGAGGTTGACGAACAGGCGGTTGTCGAGGAACGCGTTCTTGGCACCCACCTCGAAGGTGGTCACCGTCTCGTCGTCGAAGGGCAATCGCGAGCGCGGCACCGCGGTGGCTTGGGCGCGGATGTTGAAGCCTCCCGACTTGAAGCCCCGGCTCGCCAGCGCGTACAGCAGCACTTCATCGCTCAGCTTGAAATCCAGCGACAGCTTGGGCGAGAAGTTCTGGAAGCTGACCGAATCCTCGAAGTCGGCCGCGACCACACCGTTGGGGCGGGTGAAGGTGGCATCGGTATAGCCGATGTTGTAGACGTCGGCGGTCTTCTTCTCATCGGTGTAGCGGCCGCCCACGGTCAGCGCCCAGCGCTCGGCGAAGTCCCAGGTGAACTCGCCGTAGACCGCCACGCTGTCGGTGTCGACCACGCCCTGGGTGTCGCCGAAAGACAGGCCGAAGAAATTGTTCAGTACCTGGCCACCGGCCGAGCCGGTGAACCAGTAGAGACCGGCGACGCCGCGCACGGCGCCGGCCGCGTCATAGTTGAGCTGGAATTCCTGCGAGGTCTGGTCGTCCGAGTAGAACGCCTTGACGTCGGCAATGGTGTTCGGAAGCGTGTCGAAATCGATGTTGGTCTCGGTGTCCGACTCGCGATAGGCGGTCACCGACTTCAGCACCCATGCGTCACCGAGGTTCCAGCTCAGGGTCGCCGAGGCGCCCTTCATCGAGGTGTCATTGACGTTGGGCATGCCGTTGCGCACGTCGTAGCGGTCCGCCAGCGGCAGGGCCGTCGGTGCGAAGCGGTTGATGCCGAGCATCTGGGCGCCGCGCACACCGCTCTGGTCGTCCATCCAGTCGACGGTGAACCTGGCGCTGAAGTCGGGCGAGCCGAGATAGCCGAGCGTGGCGCGTGCCGCAAGGATCTCCTTGTCGGACACCTCCTGGCCGGTGCGCACGTTTTCGCCGTAGCCGTCGCGCGAGAGCGAAGCCACCGCCAGCCGCGAGGCCCAGCCGCCGCCGAGCGGCAGGTTGACGCTGGCCTTGGTGTCCAACTGGTTGTAACTGCCGACGGTGACCGAGCCGCGTCCGTAGAAATCCTCCTCCAAGGCCGAGGACACGTACTTGATCGCGCCACCGATGGTGTTCTTTCCATACAGCGAGCCCTGCGGGCCGCGGAGCACCTCGATGCGCTCGACGTCGAAAACATCCAGCAGGGCACCCTGCGGACGCGCGATGTAGACGTCATCAAGGTAGAGCCCCACGCCGGGATCGACACCCCAGAGCGGATCGCTCTGACCGACGGCACGGATGTAGGCGGTCAGCGTGCTGGAGGAGCCGCGCGCCGCGTAGACGGTGAGGTTGGGCACGAAGCTGTCGAGATCGCTGATGTCCTCGACGTTGAGCTTGTCGAGGCCGTCGGCGGTGAAGGCAGTGACCGCCACCGGCACTTCCTGCAGGGACTCCTCGCGCTTGCGAGCCGACACGGTGATGGCATCAAGCGTATTCGCCTTCGCCTCCTCGCCCTGCGCGGGCGCCTGCTGCGCGTGGACGGCGTACGGTGCAGCCAACAGTGCACCGATGATGAAGCTGAGCGGCTTGCGCATCATGTGGAATCCCCTCCGGAACGGTCTTGGTATGCAGCGCCCGCGCGTTGAGCGCAGGCTGCCGATGCTGCGCAAGCCTAGGTGCGGGGCCGGGAGGCGGCACTTGTACCTTCGTACAGTGACGGCGCGCATGCCGGGCTGCGAATACTCGCTGCCGTCGACCTTCGCCCTGCGTGCGCCTCCATGCTCAGCCTGATCGGGCTCGTCACCGCCCTGCTGCTCCTCATGTTGCTGACCATCCGCGGCATGAATCTGTTCGTCGCCACGCCGCTGTGCGCGCTGCTGGTGGCGATCACCTCGGACATCGCGCTGCTGCCGCCGCTGGCCGGCGAAGGCCAAGCCAACGTGGTGACCGCCTACATGGGGGGCTTCACCAGCTTCATCGCGAGCTGGTTCTTCATGTTCCTGCTCGGCTCGATCTTCGGAAAGCTCATGGAGGACACCGGCGCCGCCGACAGTGTGGCGCGCTGGATCGTCAGCGGAATTGGCGCGCAGCGCGCGGCGCTGGCGGTGGTCGTGGCCTGCGCCATCCTCACCTACGGCGGCGTCAGCCTGTTCGTGGTGGCGTTCTCGGTCTACCCGACCGCGCTCGCTCTGTTCCGAGAGGCCGATCTGCCGCGGCGCTTCATTCCGGCCGCGCTGGCCTTCGGCTCGGTGACCTTCACAATGACCTCGGCGGGTTCGCCCGAGATCCAGAACTGGATTCCCATCCAGTACCTCGGCACCACGCCCTGGGCCGCCTGGCAGGCCAGTCTGATCACCGCCATCTTCATGGCCGGGCTTGGCTACGCCTGGCTGGTGTGGATGCTGAAGCGCGCCAAGCTGCGCGGCGAGCGCTTCGAAGCCCGCGAGAACGACCCGCAGCCCCTGGACATCACTCTGCCGGCCGTGTGGCGGGCGCTGGTGGGCCCGGCGCTGGTGCTGGTGGTCAGCTTTGTCTTTCACGACAGCCTGCAGACCTCGGCCCTGATCCTGGCTCTGCTGGCTGGTTGCATTGGTGTCTATGCCCTGTGCTTCCACTCGCGGCGCGATCCGGGCAAGGCGATCGCCGAAGGCAGCACCGGTGCGCTGATCGCGATCGGCAATACCGCTGCGGTGGTGGGCTTCGGCGCGGTGGCGAAGGTCGCGCCAGCCTTCCTGCTGATCGTCGACTGGGTGACGCATCTGCCGGGCGGTGGCCTGGTCAGCGCCGCAGTGGCGGTGAGCATCGTCGCTGCCATCACCGGCTCGGCCTCGGGTGGACAGGTGATCGCCCTGCCCATCCTCGCGCCGATCTTCCTCGCGCAGGGCGTCAACCCCGAGCAGCTGCATCGCTCAGTGGCGATTTCCTCGGGCGTGCTCGATTCCCTGCCGCACAACGGCTATGTGGTGACGACCATCCGCGCGATCTGCGGCGAAACCCATCGCGCGGCCTATGGTCCAGTCGCTGCCCTCACCGTTGTGGTGCCCGGCCTGGGGCTTGTGCTATGCCTGCTGCTCTTCGCGCTGGGGCTGTAGAGGCCACTGTGATCTGTAGAGCCGTAAACGCAGCCGCCTCAGAATGAACAGATGCCGGAGGGGGTCAGGTTCACGAGCGGGATACTGCGCACGGGC
Organism: Lysobacterales bacterium; assembly: GCA_046318115.1. GTDB lineage: Bacteria > Pseudomonadota > Gammaproteobacteria > Xanthomonadales > Xanthomonadaceae > Aquimonas. The sequence continues at coordinate 6,430 of JBKCVA010000064.1, forward strand.
TTACCATCCAGACGGATCTCCGCGACAGCGGTGCGGCAATCGGCGAAGTCCACGCGCACGCGCCCGACCTGGTTGGTCTGCACGCGATCCGCGGCCAGGAAGCGACCGCCTGTCGTATTCAGCACGGCCAGTTCGGCGCTGCGATTGTTGAAGCCGCCGCCCGTGGTCGCGGCCGTGCCAAGGCCCGCCGCCGCGCTGTCCAGGGTGAACCAGATCTTGTTGCCGTTCGCATCGAAGGCGTACCAGCTGCCCAGCAGGCGGTTCTCATCGGGCTTGGGCGTGAACGCGAAGCCCTGGCCACTGAACTCCGGAGTGAACCAGTGGCCGCTGACCGACACATCGACCGGCGCTTCCGTGGGCAGCGCACCGAGTGGCAGCGCGGTGAAGCCCAGCGGCTGATTGACGCCATCACCGGTGGCCAGCACCGACAGCACAGCGCCGGCCGGCAGGCCCACGGGCGCAAGATCGATCAGGTTGCGGCTGCCGTCCGGTGAAGCCACCTTGAGGTCGTAGTTGCCGGCGGGAATCTCCAGATAGCCGCTGGCCGCGAAGAAGGGCACGTTGGCGAGACCGCCGACCACGGCGCCGCGATCGGTGCGGATCGACACGGCGGTGGACGCTGCGTCCGGGCCGAAGGGGGCGGCGTGGATCACGCGCAGTTTCAGGTTGCCCGCGGCCGGCGGCCGGTTGTCGTCGACCAGCGGCTGCAGCGCCAGCGGCTGGCCGTTCGCGCCGCCGGTGGCGAGCACGGTGTAGTCGGTGTTGTCGGCCAGGGTCACAGTCGCGCGGATCGCCACCGTGGTGGTGCCGGCCGGCAACACTTCAAGCGTGTAGGCGCCGGCGGGAAGCGCGATATAACTGGTGAAGTCGCCATAGCGCACGTTGGTAAGCGCGGTGGTGCCGTTGATTCGCACGTCGACGGCGGTCGCAGCGAGGCTGTCGCTGAAGGGCGCGAAGTGCCCCACCAGAACGCGGGCATCCGCCAGGGCCAGGGCGGGTGCGAACATCAGGAAGCCGGCGAGCCCGGCGGGCAGGAGCGAAGCGTAAGTGCACTTGATCGTGTTCATGAGGGTCTCCAAAGGGTCGCGCCGGAATTGCGGCGCGCCGAACTTGTACCCAGTGGAACGTCAATCTGTTTTGCAGGGAAACTGAAGCTCGCATCAAGACCACGCGACCTCGCCTGCACGCAGCTCAAGACCCTGTGCGGGCTCCATCAAGGGTTCGTGCGCGATGGCGGACCAGCGGCCGGACGACGGGGACGGGCGGCAGGGTTACCCTCGCCCGGCGAACTCGAGGCCGCGTCAGGAGTATCGCTGCACGCCGCTTCGCACGCGTCTTCGGGACGGCCGAAACACGCGCTCAGACCGACTCGACCGCCCCCGCTGCGCGCGCATCCGACACCGCGGGGAAGCGCACGCGTGCGCAGGTACCAGTGCCCGCTTCACTTTCCAGAGTGACCGGCCAGCCAAAGCGGGTCGAGAGGCGACGCACGATGGTCAGCCCCACGCCCTGTCCGCCTTCCTTGCGCATGCCGCCACGGAAGAAGGGGTCGAAGGCGCGTTCGAGCTCTTCGGGCGTCATGCCGCAGCCGGTGTCCTGCACGCAGACGTGGTCGGCATGGATGTGCACCACCACACTGCCGCGATCGGTATAGGCGCAGGCGTTGCGGATGAGGTTCGACAGGATCACCCGCAGCACCCGCGGGCTGCCGTGCAGCGAGAACGCCGCATGTTCCTCCACCCGCAGCTCGACGGGCTTTTCGCCCAGCAGCGGGCGCACCTTCTCGACCTCGTCCGACACCACTTCGTTGATGACGAAGTCCTCTTCCGGCAGGTCCGCATCGCCTTCGCGGGCGAGGATCAGGAAGGATTCGATCAAGCCCTCCATATCGCGCGCCGAGCCGAGGATGCGCTTGATCTGGCGCTTGACGTAGGGCTGCAGATCGTCCTCCGCGCCTAGCATGTCGCAGGCGATCCGGATCACCGTCAGCGGGCTGCGCAGCTCGTGGCTCGCATCGCGGGTGAAGTCGCGCTCGCGCTGCACAAAGGCATCGATGCGCGAGGCGTACTCGTGCAGGGCCTGGGCCAGCACCAGCACCTCGCCCTCCACATCCAGCGGCAGCTGCTCGGGCGAGAGCGCCTCCAGGTTCGGCTTCTTGGGATCCCAGTGCTGGACCACGCCGGCGAGCCAGATCACCGGTGAGACCGCGCGGCGCGAGATCCGGTAGGTCGCCCAGGCGATGATGTAGATCACCACCAGCACCAGCACCAGCGGCACCGCGCCGAAGAAGAACGCGAGCGCATTGACCTGTTCGGCGTCGAACACCAGCAGCAGGGTGCCGCCCTCGCCCTCCTGCACCAGCACGAGCGAACCGCCACGCTCTGCCGGCAGGCTGTAATAGCCGGGCATGAGGCCGCGCAGGTTTTCAGGCAGACCGGCCTCACTGCCCCCCGGGGGCAGCAGGTAGCCCTGCATGTTGTAGGTGTCAGGTGGCGTTGCGGTCGGATCGCGGGCCAAGCGCTCGCGGAAGTGCGCGGCCTCGTCGGTCAGCGCGCGCTGGATCAGCACATCCTTCAGCACGGCTGAGGCGCCGTACACGCCCAGCACGGTGGCGCAGCTGATGGCGGCGATCTGGAGGATGAAAGCCGCCCAGATCTTGCGGCGCAGGCCGGTGGAGATGCGCATTTTCTTGGCTGGGATTCGGGATTGGGGATTGGGGATTGGGGATTGGGGATTCGCAGCCCGCGGCGGTCCCGCTGCAGGCAAGCGGAGCATGCCTCTGGGCTTTGGATGCGAGCGTGAAGCGGCGGCACCGCTCACCGACGACGATACAGACGGCGGCGATTGCCAAGGTCTTTCCTGGCCAAAAAAGCGCACGGGCCCCGCGCGATGCGCGGGGCCCGTGCCTCGGCGGTGCCGGCCAGGAGTCTTGCAAAGATCAGCGGAGTCTCGCCTCAGCGTGCTGACGCTGAAGGCGTCCACGCGCTTTTCCGAATCCCCAATCCACAATCCCGAATCCCGGCTCTCGATCACCCCACCCGCTGCGCCGGTTCGGTCTCCAGTTCGGCCAAACGGTAGCCCGCGCTGTGGATGGTGTGCAGCAGCTGCTTCTCGAAGGGCTTGTCGATCACTTTGCGCAGGTTGTAGAGATGGCTGCGCAGCGTATCGGAATCGGGCAGCGCGTCGCCCCAGATCTCGCGCTCGATGTCGCGGCGGCTGACCACACGGGGCGACTCGCGCATCAGGATGGTGAGCAGCTTGAGGCCGATCGGCGACAGCTGCAGGTCGCGGCCCGCGCGGGTCAGTCGCAGGGTGGCGGTGTCGAGCACCAGGTCACCCACCTTGAGCACTTCCGCGCTGACCTGGCGGCGGTCGCGGCGGATCAGGGCGCGGACACGCGCCTCCAACTCCTGGATGGCGAACGGCTTCACCAGATAGTCGTCACCGCCGGCTTCCAGGCCGCGCACCTTGTCGTCCAGAGTGTCGCGCGCGGTCAGCATCAGCACGGGCGTCGACTTCTTGGCCTCCTGACGCAGGCGGCGACAGACTTCGAGGCCGTCGATGCGCGGCAGCATCAGGTCGAGCACGATGACGTCGTAACTGTTCACGACGGCGAGGCGCAGGCCGTCGGCGCCGTCACTCGCGTAGTCGACGCCGAAGCCTTTGCGCTCCAGATACTCGCCCACCATTTCCGAAATGTTGCGGTTGTCCTCGATCAGGAGGATCAAGCCTTGGGATTCTTCGCGTGACTTCATGGCCGTGCTCCGGGGGTCGTTTTCACGGACGTGAATTGACCACGGGCGGGGTGAGGCAGGCGTGAACCGGTCTTGACATCTCACCCATGTAGAAGGCCCGGTCCGCGCAGCGGTACTCAGGGCGGTTCGGGCGCCTCCAGACCGAGCAGCAAAGGCGCTGAATCCAGAGCCCGCAAGCGCAAGCCGGCCACAGGCGCAGCGCGTTCCGGTGGCTTGATCGCCACCGCGAACACTCGCAGCACGGGGCTGCCACCACCGCGCTGCCTGGACTCGGCCGTCCTCACCAGCAGCGCCACCGGCGCATCCAAGCCGCCGGCGCCGGAGGGATCGGCGGCGGCGGGCACCGTCACACGGGTCCGGGCGACGAGGCTTTCGTCTGTGGCCACCCACTCCACTTCGATCTCGGCAGCGTGCGCTCCCTGCTGGGTCAACAGCAGATGGAAAAGCTGGCCACTTCTCGGCACCGGCAGCACCGGCGAGACCGAGGGGAACTGCGCTGCGCCCAAGGCCTCGCCTTCCGGCGCCAGCTGCAGGGCATCGCCCAAGACATAGTCGATGCCACGCAGTCGCATGCGTCCCCGAGGCCAGGCCGCACTGTCGGTGATGCCGAGCCCGCCGCGACTGCCCTGGAAACGACGGCCGGCGGAAACGTTGGTCCATCCGAGCGGCGCCGCCGCGGATCTGTCTGCGTCCCCGTCGCGCACAGGCGGCCCAGGATCACGAGCGCGCCGCAGCTCAGGATCCTCCGCTCGCCCCCCCATCAGTGGCGAGGTCGGATCTGGCGCAAAGTCGGCAGCCTCGAGGTGCAGCGGGTACAACGGCCTCTCATCAGCACGCAGATCGATCCGCTGACGCCGCCCGTAGTGGCTGCGCAGCTCCAGCGCATCACCTTCGGCGTCGAACGCAAGATTCGCCAGCGCGTCGTCCGCATCGAGCGGCAGGGCCAGCGGCGGCAACACCGCCTGCCGCGCGAGCAGATCCACCAGCAGCAGTCGGCCTCGCCCCCCGAGCGCGACGATGCGCCCCTCCGGCGACAGGGCGGCATGTTCGCTGAACTCCGCCCCGAAGCTGCCCAGTTCGATGCCGCGGCCGTTGGCGTACAGCGCGGGGCGGGGCCCATGGCCGACCACGCCATGCGGGCCCGGCAGAACCCGCACGTGGCCATAGGGCGTATCGATGCGGTCGATGCGACGCCAACGCCCCGACTGCAGCTGCCATCGCTCGATGGTCGCCCCCTGGACCACACTGCGCGCCTGAGTTGCCAGCACGAGTTCCCCGTTGGCGTCGAAGGTCGCATCGTTGATCCGCAGCACCGGTTCGCCGTCCAGCTGCAGCGCGCGAACTGTGCCGTCGCCGACGGTATCGATGTCCTGCAGAAGCCGCCCCTGCCAGAGCAGCACGCGCTCACCGGCGTCCGACAGCCGCAGACCGGCGGGCTGGCCCTCGGTGCTGAAGCCGACTCCCAGCCACTCCGCGCGGGCGGTGTCGAGCAGTCGCCAGCGCAGACGCAGCGCACCCTCGCTTTCGATCCATCCCACCAGGGCGCGCTCTGCGGCGGGCGCCGTGAGCAGATACTGCGCGCTGGACGGCAACGAGAGCTCGCGGAGCCGCGGCAGGGCTGCATCGTCTGCGATCCAAAGCGAGGCGCCTTCGGCCAGCACGGCTCGGCGGCCGCGGGCCGCGAACTCCAGGCGATAGGCGATGGCGCCGGGCTGCTGGCGGGCGAGCGCGGCCAGGGCGGCGACCGCAGCGTCGTCGGTCGCGGCCGCCGCGCTGGCGTCGCCCGGCTGCAGCGGCCCTGGCCCGATGCCTTCCTCGGCGAACGGCAGTCGCCAGAGCGTCAGTTCACCGCCGCTGCCCTGACTGGCAACCAGGCCCTGCTCCGGTTGCAGCGCGAAGGCCTGGAAGCCGATGACGGCTCCGGCATGCCGCAGCAGAGTCTGCGCCCGCGGCTGCAGCAGCCCTTCGGAATCGGCCAGCGACCACACGGCAATGCGGCCGTCGTTGCCGAGCAGCCAACGACCTTCGGAGTCGATGCGCGCGGCGTCGAGGCTGCCACCGCCCGCGCGCAGACGCGGGCTGGCCCAGGCGCCCCTGGCGAGGTTCAACAGGCGCACGCTGCCCTTGGCGTAGACCACCGCGAGCCGCGCACCCGCGAAGCCCAGGTCAACCACGCCGCCCTCGCCCGCTTCGCCGAATTCGGTCTGCTGCAGGGTTTGCAGATCCAGCAGGCGAAGCGCGCCGGCGCTGCTGCCGAGCGCCAGCCAGCGCCCGGCGGCGTCGCTGCCCCAACTCAGCAGTTCGGCACCGTCGTCGAAGCGCACGCGCTGCACGCTGCGACCGTCGGTCGCGTCCAGCAGTTCGACTTCGGTGAAGCCTCCGCGCGCACAAGCCACATGCGTGCTGGCGGGCAGCGGCAGACAGTGGCGCGCGCCGGCACCGTCGAAGCGGGTTCCCATAGGCTGCCAGGGATCGACCTGCCACAGCTGCACGGCGCCATCGTCGGCGCGCAGTAGCGCCCTTCCACCATCGACGCTGTAGCTGGCCGCCTCGAATCCAACGAAGGCAGCGGGCGCAGGCAACAGCGCTCCGCTGCGCAGGTCTACGCGCTGCATGGCGCTGGTGTCGGGCCGCACGACCCCCGAACTGCCGCTCGGATACAGCAATGCGTGCAAGCCATCCACGGTCGGCTGGATGCGCCCGACGTAGCTGGGCCCCCACGGCGTCGGCGGGAACGGCGGTCGCTGCGACCACAGCAGGCTGCCGTCCTTGACCCGCAGGGCGCGCAGTTCGCCGCCACGCAGTCCCGCCAGCAGCAGCGCACCCTGCTGGGCGAAAGCCAGCGCCCTGCCCTCGTCCCCCTGAGGCCAGACCGCGATCGCACGTGGCGACTGCTGCATCAGCAAAGACAGGCGGAGCCGATCGATATGGGCCTCGTCGACACGCCCAGCGGCCTCGGCCTCGGCGATGTTGTCGACCAGGGCAGGCAAGGCCTGCAGCGGATCGCCGCGCGCTGCGGCATCCAGCAGCGAGGCACGCCGCGCCTGCCAGAGGGTGCTCTGTGCCTGCATGCGGTTGGCCTCCGCGCGCAGCCACAGCTGGGTACTGGCGGCGAGGCCGAGCAGCAGGGTCAGCAGAAGCCCCAGCGCCAGCGCGGCGGTACGCGGCTCACGCCGCGCCCAACCGCGCAAGCGTTCCGCCGCGCCCTGCCGACGCACGCTGACGGGACGCCCATCCAGATAGCGCTGCAGGTCATCGGCGAGTTCGCGCGCGCTCTGGTAGCGCTGCGCTGCCTCCACCCGCAGGCAGCGCAGGCAGATGGCCACCAGATCCGCCGGAAGACCCGAACACAGATCCCGCGGATCGGCCACACGCCATGACGCGACCTGTCCGTGCTCGACGAGCACCGGGGCACGGCCGCACAGCAGTCGGTAGAGCACGGCGCCCAGCCCCCAGACGTCGGTGGCAGGCGACAGGGCCAGGCCATCCTCTGCCTGCTCAGGCGCCATGTAACCCGGCGTGCCGACAGCCTGCGAGCGCGCCTCCGTACCGAGGCGCTGGGCCAGGCCGAAGTCGCTCACCTGCGGCTCGCCGCGGGCATCCAACAGCACGTTGCCGGGTTTCAGATCGAGGTGCAGCACGCCAACGCCGTGCGCGTACTCGATCGCCTCGGCGATCCGCCGCAGCAGCCGGGCGATTTCGCGAGGGTCCGCCTGCGGTTGCGCCTGCGCCCAGGCCTGCAGCGTGGGGCCCGAAACGAGACCCATCGACAGGTAGTACAGGTGATCGACGCTGCCGATTTCGTACACCGGCACGATGTTCGGATGCTGCAATCGCCCGGCGTGACGGGCCTCGCTGCGGAACGCGCTGATCCAGGCCTCACCCGAAGCGGAGTCGACGCCGACGAGTTTCAGCGCGACTTCGCGCTCCAGGCTCAGCTGGCGGACGCGATAGACGACGCCCATGCCGCCCGCGCCGAGCCTTTCGATCAGCTCGAAGTCGCCGAAGCGTCGCTGGGCAGGGTCCGCCAAGTCGATGTCGCGGGCACGGCGCAGGCGCACCCATTGGCTGACGGCCTGCGTCGGGGCCTCCATCGCAGCATCACTCGCCCCCGTGGCTGCGTCGTTCGCCTCCGTACTCACGCACCGCCCGCGAACAGGTAGACGCTGCCGTCATCGCTGCCGGCCGCCACCGTGCTGCCGTCACCCGACACCTGAATCGGCCAACTCATGCTGCTGGTGCCATAGCTCCACGCCAGGCTGCCGGTGCCGCCATCGAACAGATAGAACGCGCCCGGGCTGCCATCCGGGTGACCGTCTGCCAGACCCAGCCACTGCCCGTCAGCATCGAAACTCACCGAGTTCGGCGAATGCAGGGTCGCGGCCGTCCACAGCAGCTCGCCGCGTGTCTGCTGGTTGGCAAAGGTCGAAACGCTGCCGCCCCCGGAGGGCAGATTGCCCGCCGCGGCGACCCGAGCGCCGTCGGCGCTGCAGGCGACCCCATAAATGGTGGTGGCGCCGCCGGGGATCGATGCGCTCCAGCTCGGGTCGCGTGTGGTTCCGGCGAGCAGGGCATTGACGTCGAGGGCGTAGAGCTCGCCGGTGTTGGCGCCAGCAAAGGCCCAGGCGCCATCGGCAGACAGCGCAGCGAAATGCAGATACGCGGAACCCGGCACCTGCCAGCGCACCGGCGTTGCGGGCACGCCGGCGTCGATGTCGAACAGCAGCACCTCGCCGTGATAGCTGGCCAGGAGGCCGCGGCCGGCATCGGCTGACAGCGCCGCCACCAGCACGGTATCGCTGGCATCCGACAGCGGAAGGGTCGCCGGCGTGTCGACGAAATCGCCGTTCGGATCGCGTGCGAAGAGATAGCCCTGGTCAGCGCCCGCCAGCAGCAAGCGCGCGTTGGGATCCAGACTCACCACGTTACCGCGGCCGGGAAGCGCGAACTGCAGAAGGCTGGCCCCGGTCTCCACGGCAAACGCCGAGATGAAGCCGGCATAGTCGGGGCTGCCGCTGCGCCAACCGGTGCTGGCGACGATCGCACCCCGGCCGTCCATGGCAACCCAGCACACGCCCTGCCAGCCCTCGAACTCCTGGGCCAGCAGGGGCTTGCCCTCACGATCCCAGACATACGTGCCAAAGCGTCCGTACTGGTCGGCGGACGCTGCAGAATCCACGTACTGTGCGGGTTTACGCAGGCCTGCCGCCATGCGCGGAGCGAGCTTGCGCTCGCCGCCATGTGCGTCTGCCGTCGTGCTGCCGTAGTCATGGAAGAAGGTGCCGGCGACGATGCGCCCGCCATCGGCGCTGATGGCCACCGAGTTGATGTAGAAGCCGGGATGCGGCGTTGCACTCCACAGGGGCGTAGCGGTCATCGACGTGGCGCCAGAGCAGGCCGCGGTCTGCGGCGCTGCGATCCTGCCACAGCGCCGTGGCCGTGGGGCTGCTCAGACTGGGAGCCCGCCGCGCGCCGTCAGCGCAGAGCGCTCACCCGGTCCCAAACGCACACGCCCCGGGAGACCGGGGCGTGTGCAGGTTCGCAGCGGAGACGCGCGCTCAATCGATGCTGAGCGAGTCCCGCGTGCGCTCGCGACGGCGGTCGTCAGCGGCGTCGAACTCGCGCATGCAGCGATCCTGCTTGACCATCACGCACTCGAGGTAGTCCGTGATCATCACCAGGGCCGCGCGGATCGCCTTGCCCGCGGGCGTGTTGTTCTCGCTCTCCAGTGCGCCGCCGAAGCCCCCGCGGTACAGGCCGACGCTCATGCCGCCGCTCTTCGCCTCGCCCTCGATGGTGCGCACGAACTCGATCTCACCCGTCTCGGTGTTGACCACGCGCAGATCGACAGCCACGTAAGCCTTGCTTGACTTGCCGCCCAGCGAGACACCGCGGAAGCTGATGCCGCCGCCCGTGCTGGAGGTGTCCTCTTCGTAGCTGGTGACCGTGCCCATGATCAGGTACTGGGCACCGGTGAGCTGGCCGATGCGGGCCCCTTGCCCCGGCGCCATGCGGCCGGACGCGGCCAGGTTCTGCTCCTGCAGGACCGACTCCAGGCGCGAGCGCTCGACGACGCTGAAGGCGCGGGTGGCGACCAGCTCGTTCGACAGCATGCCCGACAGCTCCCAGCCCACGCCGCCGCGCCACCAGCCGGCGCCGGACTCGTTCTTGAACTCGTCCACCGCCACCGTGATGCGCTCACCGCGCTGCGCCTGCACCGGCTGTACACCCACCAGCGCCGCCACCGCGAGAACGCAGGCCATCATCGACTTCATCATTGCGTTTCCTCCCTGTTGAACCCTGAGTGGCGCCCGATACCGGACGTCACGCCTGAAACCCCCGCGCGAAAGCCTACGCTTTCGCCGCGGACTCAGACAGCACTAACGTGACAGGGAGCAGAAACGCGCCATCGGGCCGCCGTCGAGGTCGGCCCCGTTCAGGCGCTGTCGAGGCTCAGAGCCTGTGACAAGACAGAGGCCACAGCGAGGGCGTATCTCGGCGAGAGTGGCAAAGCGCGGGACGTGGATTCAGGGCAGGTTGGCGAGCTGGTGACGGCGGCATTCGCGTAGCACGTTGCCGCCACCGGCGGCCAGAGGCGGCCGATGGTTCTCGCATGCGCTCAGAGGATCTGGAAGCGGTCGGCGTCCAGTTGAGCCGGAAAGCGCTGGCGATGGGCGCGCAGGCCCTCGGCATCGAAACGCGTGGTGACCACCTGGGGCACTGCGCCCAGTTCCACCAGCGGCTGCCCCAGCGGGTCCAGCGCCACGCTGTCGCCCGCATAGCTGAGGGCGTTGCCATCCACGCCCACGCGGTTCACGCCGACCACGCAGGCCAGGTTCTCGATGGCGCGGGCCCGCAAAAGGGTCTGCCAGGCGTAGCGACGGGCGGCCGGCCAGTTGGCGACCCACAGGATCAGGTCGTAGTCGAAGCGCTGCGCGACCTCGTCGAACACGTTGCGGGCGAACACCGGAAAGCGCAGGTCGTAGCAGACCTGCAGGCAGATCCGCCAGCCACGCCACTCGACAACCTGCTTGGGACCGCCAGCGGCATAGCGCTCGTGCTCGCCGGCCATCCGGAACAGATGGCGCTTGTCGTACTGCGCCAACGCACCATCGGGGGTAACGAACAGCAGGCGGTTGAACACCTTGTCGCCTTCGCGGATGACCATCGAGCCGGTGACTGCGGCACCGACTTCGGCGGCCAGCGCGCGCAGCCAGGCCACGCTGGGCCCGTCCATGGTTTCGGCCTCGCCGATGGCCTCGTTGGAGAAGCCCGAGGTGAAGGTCTCGGGCAGCACGACCAGATCGGTCTGGCCGGCCAGAGGCCGCACCAGATCGCCATACAGCGCGCGGTTGGCGGCAGCGTCGTGCCAGACCGTGGCGGCCTGCACCAATGAGACGCGCAAGTCGTGGCCGGGGGCCGTGGGCGTGCTCATGCGCTCATACCTTGACCAGACGTTCAACCGCCGCGGCCATGGTGGCCTCGGTCTTCGCGAAGCACAGCCGGATCACCCGCTGGCCCGCAGGTGCCTCGGCGTAGAACGGAGACAGCGGAATCGCCGTGACGCCTTTCTCGACGGTCAGCCAGCGACAGAATTCGAGGTCGCCCATGTCCGAGATCGCCGAGTAGTCGACCAATTGGAAGTAGCCGCCAGGCACCGGCAGGCAGCGGAAGCGCGTCGCAGCGAGCTGGGCGCGGAAGGCGTCGCGCTTGCCCTGGTAGAAGTCCGGAAGCTCCAGATGATGCTCGGGATGCTGTTCCAGCATCTCGGCCAGCGCCCACTGGGCCGGCGCGAAACTGCAGAAGGTCAGGTACTGGTGGACCTTGCGGAACTCGACCGTCATTGCCGCCGGCGCCACCGCGTAGCCGAGCTTCCAGCCCGTGCAGTGATAGGTCTTGCCGAAACTCGACACCACGAAGCTGCGCGCAGCGAGCTCGGGGTGACGCAGCACGCTCATGTGCGGGGCGCCGTCGAACACGATGTGTTCGTAGACCTCGTCAGACAGCACGAAGATGCCGGTATCGCGGACGATGTCGGCAAGCGCATCGAGATCGGCCTGGGCGAACACCGCGCCCGAGGGGTTGTGCGGCGAGTTGACCAGGATCATCCGGGTCTTCGCCGTCACCGCCTCGCGCACCCGCTGCCAATCGACGCCGAAGTCGCCGGGGTTCAGCGGGATGTGCACGGCGATGCCGCCGGCCAGATCCACCGCCGGTTCGTAGCAGTCGTAGCAGGGGTCCAGCAGGATCACCTCCTCACCCGGCCGCACTGCTGCGTGGATGGCGGCGAAGATCGCCTCGGTGGCGCCGCTGGTGACCGTGACTTCCCGCTCGGCGTCGATTTTCGCGCCATACAACGCCAGCGTCTTCGCCGCGATCTGTTCGCGCAGCGGCGCCACGCCGTGCATCGGGGCGTACTGGTTGCGGCCGGCGCGCATGGCGCGCACGAGGGCGTCCTGCAGAAAGGCCGGCGTCTCGAAATCCGGGAAGCCCTGGCCGAGGTTGACCGCGCCGTGCTGCGCCGCAAGCTGCGACATCACGGTGAAGATGGTGGTGCCCACCTTGGGCAGCTTGGTCTCGATCTGCATCGTGCTCTCGCGGGCGGCGTCAAACGGGCGCGCAAGGGTAGCCGAATCGCCGACGAACGATGGCATCGGGAGCGTGAGGCCTGACCGCAGCGCCCGTCCGCGCGTGTCAGGGCGGACAGCCGAGACTGCTGGACAGACGATTCATGGGATGGCTGCGGACCCAGCTGCCGGACAGGGGCGCGACGAAATCGACGGCGGTATCCAAGCGCTGCGGCTGACCGTTGGCGTAGACGACCTGCAAGGTCCCTGCACGCTGCGCCTGTGCGGCGCTGTAGTCGCAAAGCGGACAGGTTCCGCGGAACTGCAGCATGTCGATCGGCCAAGCGCCAAACGGCCGCCCCGAGCCCAGCACCCAGCGCGGCCAGCCACGACCGTCGTAGAGGAAGCTGGCCACGACCTCGGCGTCAGGCGATATGTCGAGGCTGTAGCCGAAGCCCGAATTCGAGACGTCGTACCAGAGACCATCCAGGTCGAGGCTCTGGCCCTGTGCGGCCGCACAGACTTCGCTGCCGATCCACTGCAGTGGCTCGCTGCCGAATTGACCTTCCAGTTCGAAGCCGAGCTGCATCCGGTCCTGGCCCGTGGGCGCAATGACCAGTCGCCCGACCTGCGTCGGACGGGCCACCCCTCCACTCCAGCTCATGCGGAGCACCGGCGCGCTCCAGGCGCTGTCTGCGTCCGTCGGAGCTGCCGCCGAGCCGATGTACCAGGTGGGGGTACCATCCTCCAGATAGCTGTACCAGACGAAGCCCCAGCTCGAACCGATGCCGTACAGAAACAGGCCGGAGCCGCTCCGCTGAGGGTTGTACCAGGCACCAAACCGCGGCAGGACCTGCTGTTGGGGATCCAGCCGCAAGCTGATCGAGGTCTGCGCCGGCTCGGTGCCGACGTTGCGGACGATGACCCAGAGTCGCCCCGGCGTGAGCAGCCACGGAGGCACATCGGTCGACACCGAATTGCCCACCACGCCGTTCAGGGCCGGCGAGAGCGATGAGGGGGGCACCGCGCGCGGCATGGTCGGCGCAGGGTCACGCGCAACGTCGATGCGCACGTCGCCGCCGTCGGCTCGCAGCACCACGCGCCGCGACTGGCCAGGGATATCGATGAAAAACGCCGTCCGCGACTCACCCGGCGCCAGCCTCAGGCCGACATCCTGTCCTTCGATCAGCGGTCGCGGGGCAGGCAGGGACGCATCGCGCAGCAGGCTGACCGGAATGCGCGCAAACGGCTCGGCACCCGCGCGCGAGCGCAGCGTCAGCAGGAACGCGCGGCGCTCTTCGGGCTGAAAGCCGGGATCATTCCAGGACAGGCGCAGCGGGAACGCGCTGCCCGCCGGCACCACGGCAGGCGCGGAGGCCGCCACCTCGGCCCGTCCCGAGGGCTGCGGATCCAGCAGGGCCGCACGCAGCTCGACCTGAGCATCGGCGCGTCCCGCGCCCGACTCATGGCGCGCCATCACCCAGATCCTGTTGACACTGCCAGTCTGCGCGAGGTCCAGCTCGCAGCGCGGCACAGCGCCCTTGGCGACGCACAGCTGCTCCAACGGGTCCGGGCGACCGTTGTCGTCATAGTCGATGCCGGCGTACAGCCCGAGGGTGCTTCCAGCCGCGGCCAAAGCCTCCGCACTCAAGCGGAAGCGGCGGGGCGACGCGGTCGTCGCCGCAGGCAGATCCAGCATCCGGTAGAAAGCCGCGGTCTGCGGGAAGGCGTAGGCGTTGTCCGCGCTGGCGCTGGAACTCAGGAGGCGGCGCTCGACCACGACCGGAGCGAACGCACCGGCCTCCACGTGCAGGGCCTCCAGCGCGGCGAGTCCGGAGAATTCCAGCACCCTCAGTCCGGCGTCCGCGACCGCGCCCAGATCCAGCCGCTGCGGCAACTCGCCTGGATCCGCGAACACACTCAAGGGCAAGCGCAACTCGCCGGCGGCGTCCAGCCGGGTCAGCTTGACCTCGCCATCCAGCCACCGGCCGATGTCCGCGCCGCGTGTCAGATCGATCGACACCTCAAGACGTTGGCTGGCGCCCGAGGCAAGTTGGAAGGTCTCCGGAACCACTCGGGCACTGCCTCCGGAGAGTTGCACGCTGGCGCGCCAGATCCCACCGCCCGCGACATCGCGCAGGCTGCGCGACAGCACGCAGGTGCCAAGGCAGCGCTCGTGCAGCAGTCCAGGCAGGTTGAGCTGGCGCGGCTGTCCACCCAGGGACGGTCGCGCCTGTCGGAACTCGGCGCCGGAGGTTTCCAGCACCAGTCCGGCCCGCGCTGCGGCGGCCACATCGAGGCCGCCTGCGCCCACGTCGATGCGCCTTGCCGGCGTGACCGCGTTCTCGGAAACGATCCCGGCGCGCGCTGTCAGCATCAGCGCCGACTGGATCTGGTCGGCCCGCCAGTCGGGCTTCAGCGCGCGCAGCAAGGCTGCGGCACCCGCGACATGCGGGGCGGCCATCGAGGTGCCGCTGAGCGTGCGCACGCCCGTCCCCGTGCCGGCGGCGGAAAGAACGCTCGTTCCGGGCGCCGCGATCGAAGGCAGCATGACGCCGCCGAACTCCACCGGGCCGCGTCCGCTGCTGGCGGACAGCCGGTTGCCAAGGCTGGCGTCTTGGATCAGCCTGGCGCCTTCGATTCGCGCGCGCTGACCGCCGGCGAGCACCCAGGCCCTCAGCTGCTCGCCCGCGCGATAGCCCAGATGTGTCGACGGCAGCGAATGGGCGTCCGCGGCGACGCTTTCGGCGTCGCCCAAGGTGTTGAGCAGGATCATGCCGCCGCCGCCAGCCCGGCGGACGTTGTCGCTCTTGGCGATACGCGCCTGGGTGCCGCGGAGACACACCACGATCTCGCCATTGAAGCGATTAGGGTTGCCCGACCACGGATTGCTGCTGCCATCGGGCTGGCTGGTGCTGTCCAGACCCAGCCCGTCCCCGCGACCGCAGCCGGGGAAATCCGTCGGGAACACGACCCGCGCCGGGCCGTAGCCCGCTGTCGCGCCGGCACCCAACAGGCTGCCACCACCCGGCGCGGGCGCATCACCGCCGCTGAAATCAAGCAGCCGGCTGCCAATGCTGCGGTCATGGCTGATGTTGGCGACGCTGATGACCCAGGGCGCGTTGCCGGGCGATGACACCGTGCCAAGGCCCGGGCCGTCGTTGCCCGCCGCCACCACCGGGACCACACCGGCCTCGCGCGCCGCCAGCAGGGCCAGCGCGTCGCTGCTGGTCCACGGATCGCGCGGCGTGCCTCCGATGGAGTAGTTGAGGACATCGACGCCGTCCGCCACTGCGGCATTGATCGCCGCAATCAGCCAGCTGCCCACGCATTTCGCTTCCACCTCGCAGGCCTTGTACGAAGCGAGGTGAGCATGCGGTGCCACGCCCGAGAGTTCGCGCTCGATGTTGTTGCCAGCGACGTTCACCTCGGCACGCAGCACATTGCCCACCGCCGTACCCGCCACATGCGAGCCGTGACCGTCGACGTCGAGGCCGTTGTCCGGCTCCTTGCTGCTGCTGCCGGTGGAAAGATCGCGGAGCACCACCAGCTTGCCGTTGCAGGGCGGGCTGCTCGCGCTGGCGCAGAGCGAAGCAGACACGCTGCGGGCGAACGTGTGTACATGCCCGTCGACCGGCCCCCGCCCGGCAAAGGAGGGGTGCGAAGCATTCAAGCCCGTGTCGATGACGCCGACCAGCACTCCAGAGCCGCGCGTGGGCGCCCCGGCAGCACCCGACCAGACGGCGGGGGCGCCCACCCACGCGGGGCCCGCATCGCCCATCGGCCGGCGCACGAAATCGGGCTCGACCCGACCGACTCCGGGCAGCGCGGCCAGACGCTCCGCCTCGATCGGCGACAACTCCAGCACCATCGCGTTGAGCACCAGGTCGAGGGTCGCCAGCGGCTTCAGTTCGCGCCCCAAGGACGATGCGGCGGCAGTCGCGAAGGCGGCGCGTTCGTCCGCCAGGAAGCTGCGGTAAGCCTTGACCTCGGCACGCCCGATGTCGAGGCGCGCTGTGCCCGCCGTGGCGGGATGGGTGGCGGCGAGCGCCCGCTTGCGCGGATCGGCCGACCCGGCGAACCCCTCGAACAGCGCCGTGGGCGGCGACTGCAGGTGGACGATATAGCGCTGCACCTGGCCGCCATCGGCCGGCGCGGCGACGGCGCGCTCCATCGGCGTCAGTGACAGCGCCAGCAGGCTCGACAGCAGGAAAGGGCGAAGTACAGGCATGGACGCGGCATCGTTCTGGGCGGGGGTGGCCGGGGGCGCGTCGAGCGCGCCTTCTGGATCGGCGTGGGCTGCCGTCGCAGTGTAACTAGCGGAAGAAAAAGCGAAAGTGTGGATCTGTAGCGCGAATGTAGCCGACCCGCAGAACCGCCCCGGAATCGAACGGCGGCGCAGATTACGCAATCGAATCAAGCGCATGCCGCCTGTGCGAGCGCCACCCGGTCGAGCCAAGGCGCCCCGGGGGGCAGCCGCAGCCTGACAACCGGACTTGATCGGGCGCATCGACGCCCCCTGCCACCGCCGGTAGCATGCGCGCCGAGATGAACGCCCCCCTGCCCACAGACATCGAGCCTGAGCGCGCGCCGCCGCTGCTGAAGGTTCGCCAGCTGGCCTTCGCCCGCAACGACGACCCGATCTTCGGACCGCTCGATTTCCATGTCGACGCCGGCGAGGCGGTGCTCGTCCATGGCGCCAACGGCCGCGGCAAGACCACCCTGCTGCGCGTGCTGGCCGGCCTGCTGCCGGCACAGTCCGGCGAGGTCAGTATCGACGGCCTGCCGGCCAACCGCGAAGCGGTAGCGCGCAGCTGCGCCCTGCTCGGCCATCTGCTCGGCCACAAGGGAGAGCTCACTGCCGAGGAGAACCTGCGCTTCGCACGCGGCCTGTTTGGTCAGCGGCCAGGCATTTCGCCAGTGACCGCGCTGGCAGCGGTCGGACTCGCCGGATTCGAGGACAGCCCGGCGCGCCAGCTTTCGGCGGGCCAGAAGAAGCGCCTCGCGCTGGCGCGGCTGCTGCTGGTGCCGGCGCGGCTGTGGTTGCTGGACGAGCCCTACGCCAACCTCGACCTCGAGGGTATCGACCTGGTCAATCGACTCGTGGCGCACCACCTGGGGCGCGGTGGCGCGGCGCTGATCACCAGCCACGGTGCCTACGCCACCGGCGCGGTGCGTACCCGCACCCTCAGCCTCGATCCGCTGCCGGCGAACGACGCCATGGAGGCCGCGCATGGCTGATTCCTCCGCCCTGACCGCTTTCGGCGCGCTCATCCGCCGCGACCTGCTGCTGGTCTGGCGGCGCCGCGGCGACGCCTTGAATCCGGTGCTGTTCGCCCTGCTGGTCGCCACCCTCTTCCCGCTGGCGATCGGCCCCGAGAAGTCCACCCTGGCACTCATCGCACCCGGCGTGGTCTGGGTGGCACTGCTGCTCTCGGGCTTGTTGTCGCTGGACACCCTGTTCCGCGGCGATCTCGAGGACGGCAGCCTCGAGATGCTGCTGCTGGCCCCGCAGCCGCTGGCCCTGATGCTGTTCGGCAAGGTTCTGGTGCACTGGCTGACCACCTCCGTGCCGCTGCTGCTGGCCACGCCGTTGCTGGCCGAGTTGCTCTACCTGCCGCACGAGCTGCTGCCGGTGCTGATGATGTCGCTGCTGCTGGGAACGCCGCTGCTCAGTCTGGTCGGCGGCATAATCGTCGCCTTGACTGTCGGCATGCGGCGCTCGGGTATGCTGCTGGCCTTATTGGCGCTGCCTCTGTATGTGCCCATCCTCATCCTTGGGGCGGGCTGCGTGGCGGCCGCCGCGCAGGGCTTGCCCTACGCCGGCGCCTTGCTCCTGCTGGGCGCAGGCCTGGCTCTCTTGACCATTCTCGCGCCGCTGGCCACGGCCACCGCGCTCCGGATCGCGATGACATGAACCCTGTCCTGCTCTGGTTCCACACGATGGGCTCGCCGCCCAATTTCTACGCCTTCGCCGGGCGCTGTCTGCCGTGGCTGTACGGCATCGCCATCCCGATGATTCTGTGGGGCTGCTGGGCAGGTCTGTACGAGGTCCCGGCCGACTATCAGCAGGGCGACACCTTCCGGATCATCTTCGTGCACGTGCCGGCGGCCTGGATGAGCCTGTTCATCTATGGCGTGATGGCGGTCAACGCCTTCATCGCCCTGGTCTGGCGCATCAAGCTGTCCGAGCAGCTGGCGATGAACTGCGCACCCATCGGCGCGGCGTTCACAGCCATCACCCTGTTGACCGGAGCGATCTGGGGCAAGCCGATGTGGGGCACCTGGTGGACCTGGGATGCGCGCCTGACCTCCGAACTGGTCCTGCTGTTCCTGTATCTCGGCGTGATGGGTCTGTACGCGGCCATCGAGGATCGGCGCGCCGCTGCCCGTGCGGCCAGCTTCCTCGCGTTGATCGGCTTCGTGAACGTGCCGATCGTGCATTTCTCGGTGGACTGGTGGAACACCCTGCATCAAGGCGCGACCATCCGCCTGTTCGGCAAGTCGAGCATGGACCCGAGCATGATCGCGCCGCTGATCGCGCTGGCCTTCGGTACAAAGTTGTGGTTCATGGCCTCGCTGCTGGCTCGCACCCGCGTCGCCATCGCTGAGGCTGAGCGCGGCAAGGACTGGGTGCGACGTGCACTGGGAGGTGCTGCATGAGCGGCTGGCTGGACATGGGCGAGTACAGCGCCTTCGTGTGGAGCTGCTTCGCCATCTTTTTCGCTTTCCTGCTCTGGGACCTCGTGCAGCCGGCGTGGCGCCTGCGCCGCCTGCGGCGCGAGATCGTCCTGCGCACCCGTCGCGACGCGGCCCGCACGTCAACCACGAACGAGCATCCGATTCCCTGAGGAGCCCACATGAATCCCGTGCGCAAGCGTCGCCTGATTGTTGCCAGCCTGATCCTGGGCTCCGGCCTGGTGGCCGGCAGTCTGATCGCCCTGGCGCTGCAGGAAAACCTGAACTACCTGCATTCTCCGACCGAGGTGATGGCCGGCGAAGCCCCCGAGTCCGGCGTGTTCCGGCTTGGCGGCGTCGTGCTGGAGGAAAGCATCGAGAGCGGCCGCGTCGAGGCCACGCGCGAGGTCGAGTACCGCTTCAAGGTCACCGACCGCGAGGCCGACTTTCCAGTGGTCTACCGGGGCGTGCTGCCCGACCTGTTCCGCGAGGGCCAGAGCGTCATCGCGAAAGGTCGGATCGAGGAGGGCGTGTTCGTCGCCACCCAGGTGCTGGCCAAGCATGACGAGACCTACATGCCGGCGGAAGTCGCCGACAAGATGACCCAGGCGCGCATCGCCCGCGCCGAAAAGCTCAAGCAGGAAGCGGAAGCCCTGCGCGCGGGCGGTGACGCCGTTGAGGCGGCAGACGCCGCGCCCGCCAGCCCACCTGCCGACAGCAAGAGCGGCTACTGATGCGGCCTGTGCCGCGCCCGAGATCGATGCCATGACCCCTG
Source organism: Lysobacterales bacterium (assembly GCA_046318115.1). GTDB lineage: Bacteria > Pseudomonadota > Gammaproteobacteria > Xanthomonadales > Xanthomonadaceae > Aquimonas. Next base: position 26,205 of record JBKCVA010000064.1, read on the forward strand.
AACTTGGCAACTTCGCGCTGGTGTTGGCCCTGGTGCTGGCCCTGGTGCAGTCCTCCCTGCCCCTGTACGGCGCCTGGCGCGGCCACGCCGGGTTGATGGCGCTGGCGCGCTCGACCGCGTACGGGCAGTTCGCCTTCCTGCTGCTGAGCTACCTGATCCTGACTGCGGCCTTCATCCAGCAGGATTTCTCGGTCGCCTACGTCGCCAACAACAGCAACACCCTGCTGCCGATGATGTACCGGATCTCGGCCGTGTGGGGCGCGCACGAAGGCTCGCTGCTGCTGTGGGTGCTGATCCTCGCGATGTGGACAGTGGCGGTGGCAGCCTTCTCGCGCAGCCTTCCCCTGCATGTGGTGGCGCGGGTGCTGGCGGTGATGGGCTGGGTCAGCGTCGGCTTCCTGCTGTTCACGATTCTCACGTCGAACCCCTTTGACCGCCTGCTGCCGGCGCCGCCCGAGGGTCGCGACCTCAACCCGCTGCTGCAGGACCCGGGCCTGATCTTCCACCCGCCCATGCTCTACGCCGGCTACGTCGGCTTCGCGGTGGCCTTCGCGTTCGCCATCGCGGCCCTTCTGGGCGGCAAGATGGACGCGCAGTGGGTGCGCTGGAGCCGGCCGTGGACGAATGTCGCCTGGGCCTTCCTCACGCTAGGCATCGGACTCGGCAGCTGGTGGGCCTACTACGAACTGGGCTGGGGCGGCTGGTGGTTCTGGGACCCGGTCGAGAACGCCAGCTTCATGCCCTGGCTGGTGGGCACAGCATTGATCCATTCGCAGGCGGTCACCGAGAAACGCGGCAGCTTCGCCGGCTGGACCCTGCTGCTGGCCATCGCCGCGTTCTCGCTGTCCCTGCTCGGCACCTTCCTGGTGCGCTCGGGCGTGCTGACCTCGGTGCACGCCTTCGCCTCCGATCCAGAGCGCGGCGTGTTCATCCTGATCTTCCTGCTGGTCGTGGTCGGCGGCTCGTTGCTGCTGTACGCGCTCCGCGCCGGCGGCATCGAGCGCGGCAAGCCGGCCGCCCCGCTGTCGCGCGACACTCTGCTGCTGGTCAACAACCTGCTGTTCAGCGCATCCACCGCGATGGTGCTGATCGGCACGCTCTATCCGCTGCTGGCCGATGCCCTGAACCTCGGCAAGATGTCGGTGGGCCCGCCCTACTTCAGCCTGCTGTTCACGGCGCTGATGGTACCGGTGGTGCTGCTCATGCCCTTCGGCCCCTTCGCGCGCTGGCAGCAGGAGCAGTGGAGCCGTTTCGCTCCTCTCGTCAAGCTGGCGTTCTCGCTGACCGTGCTGGTGACTGCGCTGGCCTTCTTCAGCATCGAAGATGGCACCCTCAAGACCTGGGCGGGCGTGGCCGGCGCCACCTGGGTGATGGCCGGCACCGCGCTCTACGCCTGGAAGCGCTGGCAGTCGGCGCCAGCCGGACGACGTTTCACCGCGGAGATGAGCGGCATGCTGCTCGCCCACTTCGGCGTCGGCGTGTTCGTCGCCGGCGTGCTGCTGGTCGAAAGCACCAGCATCGAGCGCGACCTCGCGCTCAAGCCCGGAGAATCGACCGAACTGCGCGGCTTCCGCTTCGAGTTCGAGGGCGTGGCCCATCGCGAGGGCCCGAATTTCGATGCCGACCGCGGCACCGTCCACATCTACGTCGATGACCGCCGGATTGCCACGCTGCACCCCGAGAAGCGCGCCTACAAGAGCGGCGGTCAGATCATGACCGAGGCCGGCATCGACCCTGGTGTCACCCGCGACCTGTACGTCGCGCTCGGCGAGCCGCTCGGCGATGGACAGGCCTGGTCGGTCCGTGTTTACGTCAAGCCCTTCATCCGCTGGATCTGGTTCGGCGCCCTGCTGATGACGATCGCAGGTTTCGTGGTGGCCTTCGACCGGCGCTTCCGTCGCGTCCCCGCCACCGACCCCTTGGCTGCGCCGGCGAGCACCACCCCGGAAGCGCTCGGAGCCCGCGCATGATCCAGCGCCTGCTGCCGCTGATCGTGTTCCTGATGTTGGCCGCGCTGCTCGGCGCCGGCATCTGGCTGTCGGCCATTCGCGATCCCAACGCGATTCCCTCGCCGCTGATCGGCAAGGCGGCACCGGCCTTCGAGCTGCCCAGCCTGCACGAACCGGACCGGCTCGTCCGCAGCCAAGAACTGCTCGGTCGGCCCTACCTGCTCAACGTGTTCGGCAGCTGGTGCCCGGGCTGCCGTGACGAGCATCCGGTGATCGAACGCCTCGCCCGCAGCGGAAAGCTGCCAGTGGTGGGATTCAACTGGAAAGACGAGCGCGAGGACGCGCTGCGCTGGCTCAGCCAGTTCGGCGACCCCTATGCGCTGATCGTGGTCGACTTCGAAGGCCGCACCGCCATTGACTACGGCGTCTATGGCGCTCCCGAAAGCTTCCTGATCGGCGCGGACGGCACCGTTCTGTACAAGCACATCGGCCCCATCACCTGGGCGGACATCGAGCGCGAGATCCTGCCGAGGCTTGACGGCGCTGGCGGGGTCGGCCCATGAGCCGCTTGTTCGCTGCCGTACTGGGCCTGCTGATCAGCCTCTCGGCACTGGCCATTGATCCCCTGCCCTTCCGCGACCAGGCGGAGCAGGATCGCTTTCGCAAACTCGCCGCCGAGTTGCGCTGCGTGATGTGCCAGAACCAGTCGCTGGCGGACTCCAACGCGATGATTGCGCAGGACCTCCGACGCGAGGTGTTCAACCTGATGCGCGAGGGCAAGAGCGACCAGGAGATCAAGGACCACCTGGCCGCGCGCTACACCGACTTCGTGCTGTACCGGCCGCCGTTGGAGGGCGCGAACTGGGCGCTTTGGCTCGCACCGGCGGGTGTCCTGCTGGGCGGCGCCATCGCACTCGTGATCATCGTCCGCCGCCGCAGCGCGGGCCTCAAGAACGCCGCGCCAGCGCGCGACTCCACCACCGACGAGGAGTGGTAAACCCGATGTTCTGGATTCTGGCCGCGGTGCTTGGCATCGCTGCGCTGGCCTTCGTGCTGCGCCCCCTGTTGAAGCCCCCCGTGCTCGACGAACACGCGGACAAGCGGCGCGCGCTGCGCGCGGCGGCTGCCGCCGGCGCCCTTGGCGAGGACGAGCTGCGCGAGCGCCTGCAATCGCTTCCCGTCGAGCCTGCTCCCCAGCGCACGCCCGTCGGGGTCGTCATGGCCATGGGCGTCCTGGTGCCCGCGCTGGGCTTCGGACTGTACCTGCAGGTCGGCTCTCCGGAAGCCCTCGATCCTGCGGCGCACGCCGCACCACCGGCACCCACGACCATGGAAGAAGCGATCGCCGCGCTCGAGGCCCGCCTCGCAGCCGAGCCCAACGATGTCGAGGGCTGGGTGCTGCTGGGCCGCAGCCGTCGCGCGCAGGAGGATTTCGCCGCCGCCGAAGCTGCGATGGCCAAAGCCTATGCGCTTGCAGCGGACAACGTGGAGGTGCAGATCGACTACGCCGAGGCCAAGGCCCTGGCAACCCCTAGCCGGCGCTTTGAGGGCGAGTCGCTGGAACTGCTCCAGCAGGCCTACGCGCGCGAACCGAGTAACGCTCGCGCCGGTTGGCTCCTGGGCATCGCTGCCGTACAGGACGGACGCCCGGCCGACGCGGCGAAACTGTGGGAGCCGATCCTTGCGCAGATGCCGGACGACGCACCCGCGCGCCCTGCGCTTGCCCGCCAGATCAACGACGCCCGCCAGCAGGCAGGATTGGCGCCGCTGCCCGAGGCAAGCGTGCCATCGACGCCAGCGAGCGCACCTGCCTCTGAGCCCAGCGGCGGCGCCGCGGCCGGCGCACGTATCGAAGTCCGGGTCGAATTGGCCGAAGAACTCGTCGCCCGGCTGGCGCCGGACGCCGTGCTCTTCGTGTTTGCCCGAGCACCCGAAGGCCCCCGCGCACCGCTGGCGATCCAGCGACTTTCCGCCGCATCGCTGCCGACCACGCTGGTGCTGGACCAGAGCATGGGCATGATCGAGGGCATGAATCTAGGCACGTTCCCGGAAGTGGTAGTCGGAGCGCGAATCTCGACCAGCGGCAACGCCACCCCCCAGAGCGGCGATCTTGAGGGCCTGAGCGAGCCGCTGCCGGTGAGCGCTGGCCGCGCCCGCGTCGTCATCGACCGCGTCGTGCCGTGACCGAGTTCATTCCGCCCGCCACCCGCTGGTTCGACCTGCCCTCACCGTTTCCGATGAAGCGCGGCGGCTGCCTCGATGGCGGCCGTCTGGCCTACGAGACCTGGGGTACGCTCAACGCCGAGCGCAGCAATGCCGTGCTGATCCTCACCGGGCTCTCGCCCAGCGCGCATGCCGCCGGCCATCCGGATGATCCCGAGTCTGGCTGGTGGGAGGCCATGATCGGCCCCGGCAAGCCGATCGATACGCGCCGCTGGTTCGTGATCTGCGTGAATTCTCTCGGCAGCTGCCGCGGCAGCAGCGGGCCGGCCTCGGTCAATCCGGCCACAGGCAAGGCGTGGCGGCTGTCTTTCCCCGAGCTGTCAGTCGAGGACGGCGCGCGCGCGGCCTATGCCGTCGTGCGCGGCCTCGGCATCGAGCAGCTCGACACGGTGGTCGGCTGCTCGATGGGCGGGATGACCGCGCTGGCCTTCCTTCTGCAGCACCCGCTGGCAGCGCGACGCATGCTGAATGTCTGCGGCGCCGCCCACGCCCTGCCCTTCTCGATCGCGGTGCGCTCGCTGCAGCGCGAGGCGATCCGCCTCGACCCGCTGTGGAACGGTGGCGACTACAGCGATTCGGCCTACCCCGAGAGCGGCATGCGGATCGCCCGAAAGCTGGGCGTACTGACCTACCGTTCGGCGATCGAGTGGCACGGCCGCTTCGGCCGCGTGCGGCTGGACAGCGAGCTGCGCGAGGACGATCCCTTCGGCCACGAGTTCCAGGTCGAGAGCTATCTCGAGGGCCATGCGCGGCGCTTCATCCGCCAGTTCGACCCCAACTGCTACCTGTACCTGTCGCGCTCGATGGACTGGTTCGACTGCGCCGAGTACGGAGAGGGCGACGTTCTGCGCGGGCTGGCGCGCATCCGCCTGCAGCAAGCGCTGGTGATCGGCGTCGAGACCGACATCCTGTTCCCGATTGAACAACAGGCGCAGATTGCGGAAGGCCTCCGCCGTGGTGGCGCCGACGTGCACTTCGCCAGCCTGCCCTCTCCACAGGGCCACGATGCCTTCCTCGTCGATTTCGAACGGTTCTGTCCGCTGATCGAGGACTTCATGCGCGCAACGGCCGGCTGACTGCCGCGCCGGCCAAGACGGGCCTCCCGGTAATCGCTTTCTTTCGCCCCCCAAACGCGAACACCCCGCATAGGGCGGGGTGTTCGGTGTGCCTGCGGGGGCCAAAAGGCCGCAGCGTGAGGCTCAGGCCTTCTTGCGGGCCGGGGCCTTCTTGGCCGGAGCCACCGGCGCAGCCGGAACGACCGACTTCGCGGTTGCCTTGCTGCCATGCGGACGGGCGTTGCCGTAGCTGCCGTTGTAGATCTTGCCCTTGCGGGTGCGGGTATCGCCCTTGCCCATGATGTGCTCCTCGGAACTGTGTTAAAGCGGGTCGCTTCGGAAAGCCGCGTAGCCTACCACCTCAGGCCGGCTGCGCAAACCAAGGGCGTTCCCACATGCGTCTGCGCTGCAGCGACTGCCAAGCGGGCATCATGCCGAATCGCGCCCCATTGACTTCAAAGACCATGACCGAAAGCCGCCTCGCCCGCCGACTCCGCCAGCTTGACCGCCTTCCTGCCTTTGTTCGCCCCTGGCTGCGTGACCGCGTATTGGGCCGCGCGGTGCCCTTGGTGGGAACCGCCGGAATCCACTTCGAGCGGGTCGATGGCGAAGCCGTGATCCTGAGCATTGCCAACCGCCGGCACGTCCAGAACCACATCGGCGGCGTGCATGCCGCTGCGATGGCCCTGCTCGCCGAAACGGCCAGCGGCTTCTGCCTGGGCTGGCATCTGCCCGATGATCGGCTCCCGCTGATCAAGAGCCTGCAGGTCGACTTCCTGCGCCGCACCCAGGGCGCGCTTACAGCGAGCTCCCGACTCGATCCCGCTCAAATCGCGCAGATCGAAGCCGCGCCCAAAGGCGAGCTGCTGGTGCCGGTGCTCGTGACGGATGAAAGCGGCGAAGCGCCCATCGCGTGCCGAATGCTCTGGGCGTGGGTACCACGCACGCGCTGAGCTGGCGGCGCCCGTTTCTGAAGCCGCGGTCCGCCGCGGCATGCGCCAGTGACTCAATCGTGACGGCAGGCCGAATCGTGAACGTGCAGCGCCCGCCGCATCCGCAGATTTCGAACGTGGGCCGCTGCGATCAGCGCACCACCCAGCGTCATGAGCACGGCGTGGGGCACCAGATCATGGTGCCAGGGACCGAAGCTGCCAAACCAGATCAAGCCCAGTCCGGGCGCCGCAAACACGGCTGCTGAGGCCCGCCGATGGCGCTTGAACCCGTACGCGAGGCTGGCGATAACGAGCAGAGTGGCGAACACCACGAAGCCGCGCTCAAGCCATTCCGAGGCCAGCAGAGTCGATCCCAGACTGGGCAGCAAAGCGAACAGGAAAGGCCATGAGGCGCAATGCACGGCGCACACTGTCGATGCGATGGCGCCCACGCGATCGGCACGCTCTCCGAGCGCTGCGGCAGATCCGGAGCTGGACAAAGGCCGGCCCGAGACGAGCGAGGATTCAAGGCAAGCGCTGGGGGTAGACATAAGCACTCCGTAGTGGAGGCGCTGGAAACCTTGCCCGCGCACTCACCGTGATACTATAACATCTGGATAGAACCCCGAGGACGCTGCGGCGTCCTTTCTTTTGCCCTCAAAAAGCAACGTTATAACAACGGAGCCCCTATGCTGCGTCATCCGCTCAGCCTCGCCATCGCCATTCTCCTGCCCGGACTCGCGCCGGCACAGAACACCGGCAACGCGCCTCACGACCTGGAGCGCGCGAAGCAGCTCGATGAACTGATCGTCATGGCGAGTCCGCTGCGTTCGAATTCAGAAAACGTCGTGCAGCCGGTCGAGATCCTCGCCGGTGAGGCACTGGACGACCGCCGCGGCGGTACGTTGGGCGAGACGCTGTCCAGTGTGTTGGGTGTGCAGACCTCGTTCTTTGGCACGGGCGTCGGACGTCCCATCATTCGCGGCCAGGAAGGGGCGCGCGTGCAGGTATTGAATGAAGGCATTGGCAGCCTCGATGCCTCGACGACCAGCGTGGACCATGCCGTCAGTATCGACCCCTTCCTCGCCGAGCAGATCGAAGTCCTCAAGGGCCCTGCCACCCTGCTGTACGGACCGGGCGCGATCGGCGGCGCCGTCAATGTCGTCGACGGTCGAGTTCCCACCGTACTGCCGGATGCTGCGGTCAGCGGACGCGCTGAACTGCGGGCCGGCACTGCTGCAGATGAACGCAGCGGCATGTTCCGCCTGGACGGCGCACAGGGACGCATCGCCTGGCATCTCGACGGTTTTCGTCGCGACACCGCCGACTATGAAATCCCGGGCTACGCAGAGCTTGAGCACGACGACGAGCACGAGCACGAGCACGAAGAGCACGACGACCACGGGCATGAAGACGAGGAGAACCCCTTTGGGCTGCTGCCGAACAGTGCCGTCGACACGCGAGGCGGCGCTGCGGGCGCGAGCTACATCGGTGAGCGGGGATTCATTGGACTGGCGCTCAGCCGCTTCGAGTCCGTATACGGTGTTCCCGGCCATGCGCATCACGCACACGAAGAGGACGCTGACCACGCGCACGGAAGCGCCAAAGCCGAGGGTGAGGAAGAGGAAGACGTACGCATCGACCTCGGCCAGACGCGCTGGGATCTGAAGGGTGGCCTGGTCGCGCCCTTCGATGGCATCGAGTCCGTGAACCTCCGGGTCGGCGCCAACAACTACCGCCACTTCGAACTCGAGGGCGATGAGATCGGCACCCGCTTCGACAACGATGCGGTCGAAGCGCGCGCCGATCTTGTGCACGCGCCGATCGCCGGCTGGCGAGGCGCGCTCGGAGTGCAGGCGTCACGACGCGACTTCAGCGCGCTGGGCGAAGAGGCCTTCGTGCCACCCTCACTGTCACGCGACATCGGAATCTTCCTCATCGAAGAGCGGGACCTGCAGCGCTGGAAGTTCGAGTGGGGCCTGCGCGCGGATCGCGTCAGGATCGAAGCCGACGGCCACGCACGACGCAGCTTCTCGGGGCTCAGCGCCTCGGCCGGCGCGCTCTTCCGGCTCAACGAAGCCTTGCATTTCAGCGCCGGGTTCGACCGCGCCGAACGCGCCCCGAACGCCGAAGAGCTGTTCTCGGATGGCCCCCATCTCGCGACCAATGCCTATGAGATCGGAGACGCCACGCTCAACAGCGAGACCGCCCGCCAGTTCGAAGTGGGACTGCACCTGCATGCAGGCCCGCTCAGCGGCAAGCTGGCCGTGTTCCGCAACCGCATCGATGACTTCATCTATCAGGCCAACACCGGAGAAATCGAGGACGACCTTCCGGTGCTGCAGTGGTCGCAAGGCGACGCCACGTTCCGCGGCGTTGAGGGCGAATTGGAATGGGCCATGTTCGAAAATGCCAGCGGCGACTGGCGCCTGCGTCTCTTCGGCGATGCGGTGAACGCGACGCTCGACGCGGGCGGCGCGCTGCCTCGCATCGCTCCCGACCGTACCGGACTGGCGCTGGACTGGTCGCTCGCGGGTTGGCGCGCCAGCATCGACACCCAGCGCTACGCGACACAGAACGCTGTCGCCGATTTCGAAGAACCGACCGCGGGCTTCAGCCTGTTGAACGCCAGCGTTGCCTACCACTGGGACGTACAGAACCTTGGCTGGGAAGTGTTCCTGCGTGGCAACAACCTCGGTGATCGCGAGGCACGCATGCACACCTCGGTACTGAAGGAAGACGCGCCACTGCCGGGCCGCAATCTGCAGTTCGGCGTACGGGTCTTCTTCTGAGTCGCGACGCTCACTCGGGCGACACCGACCTGCCCGCTGCCGGCCATGGAGGGGCGGCGGCGGGTGACGCCCAGCGGCGATCGGGAGCGCGTATCGACGTATCCCTCGCCGTTGTACCCCGCGAACGCGAGTCTCGACGGCGAGGCTCGGCAACCCGCTGGAGCGCGCGCCTTCCCTGGCGCGCGTGAAAGTCTGCGAAAGCAAAGGAAAGTCAGCGCGGCGCTTCAAGTCACCGCGGGATGGAAAGCCAAGTTCGTAGCAACACGTAGAACAAGCTGGGCTGGACTCGCCTTGAGCGTCGCAGCGGGACGCAAAGGCGCAGCGGACGTGACGGATGCCTCAACGGGCCCCTGCAGTCATTCCCTGAGCCGAGGAGAACCCCCTCGGTTCAACCGGGGCCTGCAGCGCGATCTGCAGGGCGAGGCTCAGCACTCCAAGAAGCAGGAAGAACGACACCAGGGTGCGGCGCAGTCGCAGTACGTTGCGCGCGGGATGCACCCCGGTCAGCCAGAAGGCACCGCCTGCCAGCAGCAGGAAGGCGAAGCAGAGAACCAGCATCCGAAACCTCCTCAATGGATGATCAAGACCCCGCGCGTCGGACGTTGCGCGGGCGCCCCCCATCTGCACGTTCCGCCGACGGGCGGCGGAGCTAGTCGCGCAAGGGCACCTCCCAAAGCAACACTCCTCCGCGCAGGCTCAGCAGGTGTTCACCAGCCTGCGCGTCGGGGCCGACGCGCACGCTGCGGGCGCGCAGCCCACCGACGCCGTCTGCGAGCAGATCCGTCACCTCACCGACGATCTCCACGCGCCAGCGGATCTGTCCACTGTCCATCGCCACCGCCAGCAGCTGGGTGCGCGCTTCTTGGCCCTCGAACTCGCCCCCACGTCCCAGGGCGAGATAGAGCAGCTCGCGGTCATCCACCAGTGCGGTGACCGCGCCTTCGCCAAGACTCAAGATCCAGGCGGTATGTCCCTGCGCGTCGAAAAACCTGAGCTCCACTTCGGGGGGACGCAGGCCGTCCTCCGCGGCCAGCCGCTCGCTGACCAGCACGGTGTTGCCGCGGGCATCCGCCCATAGACCGCGGGCGCTGAGTTCACCCGATTCGGCAGGAGCGCTATGGCCGGGGGTGTTTTCTGGCTGCATCGCGCTCGCCAACGCCGCAATCGTCAGTGCCAGCACGGCGAACGGCACGAGTGCACGCGCGGAAAACGACATGGCGGGAATTCCTTCAAAGACGCCGTCACAGGGCTTCTAGTCATGAGAAAACCACGCGCGCAGCGCGGTTTCAGTCCCCTGACTGTGGGGCTTGCGTAGGACAGCCCCGGGGCCGCTGCGGCACTGTGCGCAGTTTGTAGAGGGTTTGTAGTGCGCGGCTCCGCGCCCGCCGCGCCGTGCTAGCGTGCGCGTCTGCCTGATATCGCATCGAAGCCCTTCCCGACACGCCGTGTCCAGCCTGTTCGTCCGCCTCTACGTGGCCCTGATTCTGGCCATGCTGCTGATCGCCGGCGGCGTGGTGGCCAGCTTGAGTCTGCTCGAAGCGCAGCGCGCCGCGCGCTATCGCGAGGCTGTGTTGTCGGCACCGATGCAGCTCATGGCGGAAGGCGTCGCGCGCCACGCCGGAGAAGAACGGCAGCGCTGGATTGATATCGCCGCGCGCCTGCTGACCTCCGAACTGAGGGTGGAGACCACGCCGCAGCCGCCGCGGGAACTGGTGGTCGAACGGATGGGCGAACAGCAGTACCGCGCCCGCCTTGCGCTGCCCGGCAGCGACAACGAGCAGCTGGTCCTGCTGTTTCAGAACTGGACCGAACAGCAGTGGCGTGCCACCACCTTCCTCCTGCTCAACGAGCTGGGCCGCCTGCCGGCCGGCGAGCAGCGCGAGGCCCTGCAGAGGATCGCCGATCGCCTGCCCTACCCGCTGCGCCACCTCGGGCTCAATGAAGCCGAACTCGACCCACGCCAGCGCGAACGCATCGCCGCTGGCGAGGTGGTGATGCAAATCGAATGGCGAGACGGCGGCCGACCCAGCACGCGGTTCTTCGCGCCCTATGGCGAGCGTGGCGACGTCCTTGCCGTCGGCCCTGTGCCGAGCCTCGGTCCGCTGCCCGCCGCCAATGTGGTGGCGCTGATCGTGGCGGCCGCACTGGCGTTCTCCGGCGTCGCCCTGTGGGCGATCCGCACACTGGAGCGTCGCCTGCAGCACATCGATCACGCGCTGGCGCGCTTTGGCACCTCAGACTTCGAACTCGGCGAGCTCGGCCCTGCCTCCACCGACGCCATCGGCCGCCTGGCCCAGACCACCCACCGCATGGCCGGGCGCATCCGCAGCCTGCTGCGATCGCAACAGGAGCTGGTGCAGGGCATCTCGCACGACCTGCGCACGCCGGTCGCGCGGGTACGCCTGCGTCTGGAACTGCTCCAGGCCGATGCCTCGCAGCAGGAACGCATCGCCGGCATCCGCCGAGATCTGGATGAACTGGAAAGCCTGATCGATGCGGCGATCACCTACTCGCGACTCGATGAAGGCGGAATCGCGCTCGCCTCCCAGCCCGTGGATGTCGCCCAAGAGTTGCGCGCGGTGCTGCATGACCAGCGCGTACTGGCGCGTGACATCGAGCTGTCTGCGGACCTCCCGGCGCCGGGCCGGGCCCTCGCGGCCGACCGCGCGCTGCTGCGACGCGCTGTCCAGAATCTGCTGGGCAACGCGCTCCGGCATGCACGCTCGCGGGTCGAGATCGAGCTGCGCGAAGCCGGCAGCGGCGTAACCATCGCCATCGAGGACGATGGCCCGGGCGTACCCGAAAGCCAGCGCGAACGGATCTTCGAACCGTTCTCGCGGCTGGACGAGAGCCGCAGCAAGACCTCCGGCGGCTACGGGTTGGGCCTCGCGATCGTCCGTCGGATCGCCGAGCGCCACGGCGGCGGCATCGCCTGCGGCGTTGCCCGGCTGGGCGGCGCCCGCTTCGAGCTGGTGTTGCCCTGGGGAACGGCCGGCATGCCCCCCTCGCCTGCACATCCATGAACAGCTACACTCGCGCGCTATGAAGATCCTCCCGACCGCGCTGCTGGCTGTCCTGACCTGCCCGGCCTTGGCTTCCGCCCAAGCCGCAGAACCCGCAGCCATTGCCCGCGAAGCCCCGCCCGACAAGGCCGCGGCGGTCGCGACAGTGGCTGCCAAGCCCGCTGCCGAGGACTGGGGCATCTGGAACCGCGCGCCTCGTCGCGCCGGGCGCGACCCGCTGCTGGCCCTGGCTCAGCGCGAACGCGCCCCCACCCCCGAACCGATCGATGCCGCCGCGAGAGGCGACTCCACTTCCGGCACCGCCGGCCGTGGCGACATCGATCTGAATGCCTGGGACAGCGGCCGGATCGAACTTCCGCCGCCGCCCAAGCCCGATGCCGGTAACTGAGCGCGGCCGAGCCCGCCCCCCGCACTCACGCCCGCTGCAGCCTGCTGCGCTGCTGTTCGCACTCGCGGCGGTCTGCTTCCTGCCGCAGTCCGAGGCTGCGGCATTCGCAGCTCCCGATTGCACCGACCCGGATCTCTGTCTGCAGGCGGCGCTCGACGCCCGTGCCCGCGAGGGCGAGCAGGCCGCCTTGCGGCATCTCGATGCCCTGATCACCGCGCATCCTCAGCGCCTGCGCGCGCGTGCCGAACGGGCGCTCAGCCTGTACCGGCTGCACCGCATGCAGGAGAGCATCGACGAAGTCGACAGCCTGCTGGCGCTTGAGCTGCCAAGAAATGTCCGCGCCAACCTGCAGGCTCTGCGTGATGAGGCCCGCTACCGTTTGACCTCGCGTTCAACCGCCCGCTTCGGTCTGCGCGCCGCATTGGGGCACGACGACAACGTTGCGAGCTTCGCCGACTTCGATGCCCGACGTGAAGGCACCAGCACGACGATCGGAACGGTCGGCGGACGTCCCGACGACTATGCCGAGGCTGGCGGCCGCTTGCGCCTGCGCAGCGTCGGCGTCGGCCGCTTCAACAGTCGCTTCGACGCCGATCTCAACCTGCGGCACTACGCGCGCGCGAGAGAGTTCGACCTGCAGGACCTGCGCTTGCGTGGCGGTGTCGAATGGCGGCCAAGCGGCCTGTTCGGCATGTCGCTGGCACCCGGCGTGCGTCATCTGCGTCGCGCCGGCGATGCTCTGCTCAGCGACGGCAGCCTCGAGCTGGCGGCGGGGCTGAGTCACGACCCGCTGTCCATGCGTCTCGGTCTGGAACGGGCCTGGCGTCGCTATGACAGGGACGACTTCAAGGGCCTGAACGCCGACCACTGGGCCGGCAGTCTCCGCAGCCACCTGCTGTTCGGCCGTGAAGTCCAATGGTGGGTGGCACTGGATCTCGAGTACCGGGAAGAGTCCGCGCGCAATCCCGTACAGTCGCGCGATCTCGAGCGCGCGACTCTGCACGCGGGGCGCACCAGCGCGCGTCAGGAGTGGTCCTTGCTCCTCGACGACAGCCGCTACCGCTACGGCGGCGCAGGCCAGCCGCCCTTTGCCTACCTGCCAGAGTTCGAGTCGCCCGTCGGGGACGTCCCAACGCCGGTGGCGGTGGGCGTGGACCGGTTGATCTATCGCAGCTTCGAAGCCCGCTACCGCTACCACCTCGACGCCCGCTGGAGCCTGCAGCTCCGACTGCGGCGCCAGCTGTCGGCGATCGGCGGCATCGAAACCTCCCTTGACCGCACCAGCATCGACATCGGCATCGAATGGAACCGTTGAGAAGCGAATCCGCAGACACCGACACCCCGCGACTGCTTGTCGTCGAAGACGACCCCGAGCTCGGCAGCCTGCTGCAGGAATATCTGGGCGCACAGGGATATCGGGTCGACCTCGAACCGAATGGACGCGCAGCGGTACAGCGCATTCTTGGCGAGCCCTATGCGCTGGTGATCCTTGATCTCATGTTGCCGGGCGAGGACGGTTTCGGTATCTGCAGGCAGGTCCGACCGCACTACCACGGTCGTCTGCTGATGCTGACCGCACGCGAAGACAGCATCGACCAGGTGCTGGGTCTGGAACTGGGCGCCGACGACTACGTGCGCAAACCGGTCGAGCCGCGGGTGCTGCTGGCGCGGGTGCGCGCCCTGCTTCGACGGGAGGTCGGAGCCGGCATTACCCCACCGGCAGCGTTGCCCGCCTCCGCGCCTGCGCCTGCGCCTGCGGTGCTCAGCGTCAGCGGGATCACGCTCGACGAAGGCGCACACGAGGTGCGCGTGCACGGCGAGCCGATCGACCTCACCGAGGCGCAGTTCGGCCTGCTGAGGCTATTCCTGAAGCACGCCGGCGTGGTGCTGTCACGGCAGGAGCTGTTCAGCGGCCTGCGCGGCATCGACTACGACGGCCAGAACCGCGGCATCGACCTGCTGGTCTCGCAGCTGCGCGCGCGCATCGGGGACGACCCCACCCAACCACGCCTGATCAAGACTATCCGCGCCCGCGGCTATCTGTTCGCGAGGCCGGGCGAAGAACCGCGCGTGGAGGTCTGATACCGCCCAGGACGGCCTACTCGTATCTCTCGGCAGACTCGCCGCCGCGGGCGCCCCCGTCTTCCGCAGGCGGTTCCTCCGCACCTTCGAGGTCGACGCCGACCCTTACGTCGTCGAGAGGATCCAGCGGCGCGTCCCCGGTGGCGGGCGGGCGGCCGGCATCTTCCTCGTACGGAAGGACCGCCTGGCCGGTTGCGGCTTGGTTTACCGCCCCGGTCTCGCTGGTTTCCTCACCGAGGTGAAAGATCGCGTAGCCAGGCAGCACCACCTGATTGAGGGCCATGCCGATGACCCGCCCGGAAACGCTGGCGACGATGTCAGTCTCGGTGTTCTCCAGCGGATCGACAATGACACCGATGCGCTGGCCGCGCTGCACCCGGTCGCCGAGCGCGACATCGCTGATCAGCATGCCGCCGCGGTTGGCGCGCACCCAGCGCGACTCGTAGAAAATCGCCTGTGGCTCCAGCCATTCGGGGCTGTCGCGCACCATGCCGAGCTTGTGCAGCAGGGTGAGTATGGCCTGCACGCCAGCCTCGATCTCGCGCGGTTCGAGCTCGCCGGGGCCACCCACCTCGAAGGTGACGGCAGGTATGCCGGCCTGCGTCGCGGCCACACGCAGCATTCCGCGCGAGCCACCGCTGTAGAGCACCGGCGTGGCACCAAAGCCACGGGTGAATTCGAGCACGTGCGGGATGCGCAAGTCGGCACGCACCTGCGGCAGGTTGATGCGGTCGAAGCTGCCGGTGTGCATGTCGACCAGCGCATCGCAATGACGCGCCACCTGGTCGAAGAAGCTGTAAGCGATACGCGAGGCGATGCTACCGGTCGGGCTGCCGGGGAAGAACCGGTTGAGGTCGCGGCGGTCCGGCAGGTAGCGCGAATTGCGGCTGAAGCCGAACAGGTTGACCACCGGCACGCCGACCACAGTGCCTGCCAGCGGGCTGGGGGCGACCTGCGACATGACCCGTCGCACCACCTCGACGCCATTCAACTCGTCGCCGTGCACCGCGGCCGTGAGGCAAAGCACCGGTCCCTCGCGATCACCATGGACCACATCGACCGGCGTGCGCATGTCGCCACCGGCATAGGTCTGACTGGCGTTCCAGTACAGACGCGTGCGCGTGCCGGGAGCGACCTCCGCCCCCAGCAGGCTGAAGGGGCGCAGCAGCCGCGGGCCCACAAAGTCACGACTTTCCGGGTCGCCGGCGGGTTCGATCGCCGGCGGGCCCGCGTCCGCTTGCCCGGGCCAGTCATAGGCCAAGCGCAGCTGGGTGGCGGAATCCAGCGCGACAGCGCGGGACGGCACGTCGGGAGCGCCTGACGGTGCGGACTCCATCGCTTCCACGCGACCGCCTGCCTCGCCATACAGCGGCACCGGCATGGGCGGACCGACGAACTCAGGATCTCCCGGTGTGGCGGCCGCCGCGGCCGCGGTCGACGCCACGACAGCACTGTCAAGCGAGGGCGCGGCCGCCGGAGGTTCAGGCAGCGCCTCTGTCTGCGCCCGAGCGTCCTGATCGAGCGAGGGCAGCGGCAGGGTCTCGCCGCCTTGCGGCGGGTCGGCGGCCACGGGATCGGGCCATGGCCCCAATTCAAGCGGCGGCTCGGGCTGCGACTGGGGAGGTTCGACCGCATGGCCCAGGCCGGCGCTCAGCGCGAGCAGCAGCGCGCAGCACTTTCGCGCACGCGCAGCAAGTCCGCGACTCGCAGCGGACGCCGTCTCACCTCGCCGCATCCGCGCCCCCGCAATTGGCGCACAGTCCGTGTACCTCAAGGGTCTGCGCATGCGGCTCGAAGCCGAGCGCGCGCGCCTGCTGCAGCAGCAGACGGGTCACCGCCTCGTCTTCCAGCTCCACGGTGGCCAGGCAGCGCTTGCAGATCAGGAAAGGCACCGAATGCTGCTGGCGTGGATGATGGCAGCCGACGAAGGCGTTGATCGACTCCAGCTTGTGGATGAAGCCGTTCTCAAGCAGGAAATCGAGCGCGCGGTACACGGTGGGCGGCGCCACCGGGCCGCGCTCATCGCGCATCTGCTCCAGAAGGGCATAGGCCTTGACCGGTTTGTCCGCCTCGGCGATCAGCCGCAACACCTGCTCGCGCAGATGGGTCAGGCGCAGGCCGCGCTCGCGGCAGACCGCGGCCACTTCGGCGAGGTAGGCCGCGGCGTCATGGACGTGACTTTCGGGGTGGCTGCAGGACTGCAGGCCGGGCGCGTGCGAGTGCGACATGGGCGAGGATCATAGCACCGCCCCCCGTGACCTCCGGCACGCCGGTGACGGACTCAGCCGATGCGCGCGAGAGCGTCTTCGAGTCGCCTCAGGGCGCCGCCGCGACCGGCCAGATAGACCGTATGCTCGATCGACGGCGACACCGTGCCGCCGGTGGTCGCAACACGCAGCGGCTGGGCGACCTTGCCCATGCCAAGCTCCAGCGCGGCAGCGGTGGCCTCCAGCGCGCCGTGCACGGCCGCGGGGCTCCACTCGGCCAGCGCGGCGAAGCGGGCATGGGCCTCGCGCAGCACCGCCGCCGCAGGCTTCAGATGCTTCTCGACGGCAGCCTCGTCCCAGATCTGGATCGGCCGGTACCAGAGCGCGGCGCGCTCGGCCATTTCCTTCAGCGTCTTGACGCGATCGCGCAGGGCGACGACCACGTCGGCCGGATTCGGCCCCGAGGCGAGATCGTAGCCGGCCTGCTCCAGATGCCAGTGCAGGTGCTTGGCGACCTCCGCCGGGTCGTCGGTCTTCAGGTAATGCTGGTTCAGCCAGGCCAGCTTGTCGAAGTCGAAGCGCGAGGCCGCACGGTTGACGTCGTCGATGCGGAACAGGCGGATCATCTCCTCGATCGAGAAGATTTCCTGGTCACCGTGACTCCAGCCGAGGCGCACGATGTAGTTCAGCAGCGCATGCGGCAGGTAGCCGTCGTCGCGGTACTGCATCACGCTGACCGCGCCGTGGCGCTTGCTGAGCTTGGCGCCGTCGGCGCCCAGGATCATCGGCAGGTGGGAGAAACGCGGCACCACCGCGCCCAGCGCCTCGTACAGATTGATCTGGCGCGGTGTGTTGTTGACGTGGTCATCGCCGCGGATGACATCGGTGATGCCCATGTCGAGGTCGTCGATGACCACCGCGAAATTGTAGGTCGGGTAGTCGTCCGAGCGGATCAGGACCAGGTCATCCAGCTCGGTGTTCGACCACTCGATGCGGCCCTTTACGCGGTCGTCGAAGACCACGCTGCCGGCCAGCGGGTTCTTGAGACGGATGACCCGGTTGGGGTCATCGCGACGCGGCAGGTTCAGCTCGCGCGAGCGGCCGTCATAGCGGGGCTTCTCGCCGCGCTCGGTGGCGGCAGCGCGCATGGCGTCGATCTCCTCGCGCGTCTCATAGGCGTAGTAGGCCTTGCCCGCCTGCACCAGCTCGGAGGCCACCTGGCGGTAGCGCTCCAAACGGTGGGTCTGAAAGATCGGGCCCTCGTCGGCGTCCAGGCCCAGCCAGCGCATGCCGTCGAGGATGGCGTCTACGGCCTCCTGGGTGCTGCGCTCACGGTCGGTGTCCTCGATGCGCAGCACGAACTGCCCGCTCTCGTGGCGCGCGGCCAGCCAGCAGTACAGCGCGGTACGGGCGCCGCCGATGTGCAGATAGCCGGTGGGACTGGGGGCGAAGCGGGTGCGACAGGTCATGGCGGGGCCGAGCGGCGAAAACGGCCGCGGATTGTAGCAGTGCCGTCCGGAACCTCCGGCGCAGTCCGCCGCCTCACCGGTGCGCGGTTCGCTTCGCTTGCTGCCTACAATGCCGAACCCGGCCGCAGGGTCGGCGTCGGTCCCTGCGACCGCTCGCATCACCGTCCATTGATTCCCTTCGCACCCAAGAGGAACCGCCATGCTTCGCAGCCTTGCCCTGACGCTCGCCTTCCTGCCTTTCTCCAGCTTCGCGCAGGAGACCGCGCCCAGCCCGGCCCCAGCCGCTGCGCCCGCGCCCGCCCCCGCGACAGAGCAGACCGCGGCCCCCGCTCCGCGCGTGGCACTCAACACCAATCTTGGCCGTATCGTGATCGAACTGGATCCGGTCAAGGCGCCGAAGTCTGCGGAAAACTTCCTGCAGTACGTGCGTGACGGCTTCTACGCAGGCACCGTGTTTCACCGCGTCATTCCGGGGTTCATGGCCCAGGGCGGCGGCTTCACCGCCGACCTGCAGCTGAAGCCGACGCGCGCGGCCATTCCAAACGAAGCCAACAACGGTCTGTCCAACCTGCGCGGTACGGTCGCGATGGCGCGCACGAACGATCCGCACTCCGCGACTGCGCAGTTCTTCATCAATGTGGTCGACAACCAGCGCCTCGACTTCGTCTCCGAACAGGACGGCCTGTGGGGCTATGCGGTCTTCGGCAAGGTCATCGAGGGCATGGAGGTGGTCGACAAGATCATCGCCATCCCGACCGGCGGCCAGGGTCCACTGCCGCGCGACGTGCCGCTGGAGCCGGTGCTGATCGAGAGCGCCGAGATCGTCGCCGAGGCGCCCGCCGCCGGCTGAGAGCATGCGAAGAAAGCATCCGCCTCGGCCACCTCCGGCCGCCCGTGGCGGCAGCGCGCCACGCGAATTCCATGGCTGTTTGGCTCGCCAAAACCTCCTTGAGTTTGCGCACCGCGCTTTGCCACGAACGCCCAGAGGCGCCCTCGCTAGGGCGTGCGAGTTTTTTCACACGCTCTGAGTCCACCTTCGGGCCCGGCACCACGCCGGGCCCGTTCGCTCCCTGCCCCCCAACCGCTGACCGAGGCCGGCGTGAGCCATCTCTTCATCTCCGACCTGCATCTGGATGCGACGCGTCCGCAGATCACCGAACTGTTTCTTCGCTTCCTGCGCGATGAAGCCCCCCAGGCCGAGGCGCTCTACATTCTTGGCGACCTGTTCGAGGCCTGGATCGGCGACGACGCACCCGGCGAGTTGGGCGTCGAGGTGGCACGGGCGCTCTCGGCCTGCGCTCGCGCAGGCACGCGCCTCGCCTTCATGCGCGGCAATCGCGATTTCCTGCTGGGCGCAGGCTATGCCCGCAGCGCGAGCCTTCAGCTGCTCCCCGACCCGTGTGTGGTGGCCCTGGATGGTGAGCCCACCCTGCTGCTGCACGGGGACCTGTTGTGCACGGCCGACCTCGCCTACCAGCGCTTCCGCACCGAATGCCGGAAACCGGAGTGGCAGGCGGCTTTCCTTGCCCGGTCGCGCGCTGAACGCGAGGCCTTTGCCGCGCAGGCCCGCGGCGAAAGCCAGCGCTACCAGGCCTCGCTTGACTCCGACGCCACCGACGCCCAGCCCGATGCGGTCGACGAGATGCTGGCCCTCTACGGCGTGCAGCGCATGATCCACGGCCACACCCACCGCCCGGCGGTGCATGCGCTGCCCGGTGGTGCCCGCCGCTATGTGTTGGGCGACTGGTACGAACAGGGCAGCGTGCTGCGCGTGCGCGGCGACCACTGGCAGCTGGACCTGCTCTGAGCGCGCCGCGGGCATTCGCCTGCTTTACCTACCTGCAGCTTGACGCAGCCGCTGCGACTCGGGCTGTTATCCTCCCCCACCGTACGCCGGAGCACGGACATGCTGCCCTCCCCTCACGACGCCTTCGCCCTTGCCGTTCGTTGGATGCTCTTGGCCATGGTCGCCGGGCTGATCGGTGCCTGCGCCAGCGGCGGACCCAAAAAACGCATTTTTCCGCCCAGCGCGAGCGTTCAGGAGTTGCGCGTGCTCGCGGACGGACGCTGGGAGCTGCAGCTGCGCGTGCAGAACTTCAGCACAGTGGCGATGCACTTCGATCGCATTGAAGCCGAGCTTTTCGTGAGCGGTGATCCCGCTGCACGCATCGACCAGGTGATCGCCGACACGATTCCCGCCAGCAGCGCCGAAATCATCAGGATCGAGCTGCAGGCCTCGGCGAGCGCTGTCGAAGCTGTGCGCAGCGCGCTCGGCAGTCGGCGCGGGCTTGGTTACCGGCTTGACGGCCACCTGACCACCAGCGACCCCGGCAACCGCCGCGATCGCTTCGAATTCGACAGCGCGCTCACCCCGATGCCGGGGCTCGAAGGCGTGTTGCGCTGACCCACAACGACACTGCGAGACTTCCCCATGAACAGCTACCGCGCTCCTGTCCGCGACCTGCGCTTCGCTCTGCATGAACTGGTTGGTTTCGAGGCCCACGCAGCCAAACTGCCGGGCGGCGAGAACTTCAACCGCGAGCTGGTCGATGCGGTGCTTGACGAGGCCGCACGCTTCGCCGAGCAGGTTCTTGCGCCGCTCAACATGAGTGGCGACGCCGAGGGCTGCACGCATGACAAAGACAGCGGTGCGGTGCGCACGCCCAAGGGCTTCCGGGAGGCCTACGCCCAGTTCGTTGAAGGTGGCTGGAGCGGGCTGACTGCGCCCGAGGAATTCGGCGGCCAGGGTCTGCCTGAGCTGGTCGGGGCGGCGTTCAAGGAAATGCTCGATGCCGCCAACCTGAGCTGGGGCAACTACCCTCTGCTCTCGCACGGCGCGACAGAAGCACTCAAACACCACGGGGAAGCCTGGCAGCAGGAGGTCTTTCTCAAGCCCATCGTCGAAGGCCGCTGGACCGGCACCATGTGCCTCACCGAGCCCCACTGTGGCTCGGACCTGGCCCTGCTGAAAACGCGCGCCGAACCGGGAGCCGACGGCAGCTACGCGGTGACCGGCACCAAGATCTTCATCACCGGCGGCGAGCACGATCTCACCGACAACATCGTGCATCTGGTGCTGGCGCGCCTGCCGGACGCACCCGCCGGCACCAAGGGCATCTCGCTGTTCATCGTGCCCAAGTTCAAGGTGGCAAAAGACGGCACCGTCGGCGAGCGCAACGCAGTGCGCTGCGGCAGCATCGAGCACAAGATGGGCATCCACGGCTCGGCCACCTGCGTGATGAATTTCGACGGCGCTCAAGGCTGGCTGATCGGCCAGCCCAACAAGGGCCTCAATGCGATGTTCACCATGATGAACTCGGCGCGTCTCGCAGTTGGCATCCAGGGCCTCGGCCTGATCGATCGCGCCTACCAGAACGCCCTGGCCTACTCGCGCGACCGTCTGCAGATGCGTTCGCTGTCGGGCCCTAAGCGCCCGGAGAAGCCGGCCGATCCGCTGATCGTGCATCCGGACATCCGCCGCATGCTGCTGACCTGCAAGACCTTCGCCGAGAGCGGGCGGGCGCTGGCGCTGCACGCTGCCAGCCTCGTCGATCTGGTCGACAAGGCGCAGACGCCCGAGGCTCGCGCCGAGGCCGACGCTCTGCTCAGCTTCCTCACTCCGATCGTCAAGGGCGTTCTGACCGAAGCTTCCGTGGAATGCACCTATCACGCGCTGCAATGCTTCGGAGGTCATGGCTACGTGCGCGAATGGGGCATGGAGCAGCTCGCCCGCGACGCCCGCATCACCACCATCTACGAGGGTACAACCCAGATCCAGGCCCTCGACCTGCTCGGCCGCAAGGTAATCCAGCAGCAGGGGGCAGGCTTCAAGCTGTTCCTCGGCATGATCGTCGACTTCTGCAGCGCCAATAGCGGCAAGCCGGAGCTGGCCGAGTTCATCGCCCCGCTCGCGCAGGCCGCCCAAGACTGGCAGCAGTTGACGATGGACATCGCACAGCGCGTGCAGAAGAATCCCGAGGAGCTGGGAGCGGCGGCGGTCGACTACCTGTTCTACTCGGGCTACGTCACCCTCGCGTACTGGTCGGCGCGCGCGGTGGCGGCCGCCGACGCCAACGGCCATGCGGACGATTTCCGCAGCGCCAAACGCGAGACCGCACGCTTTTTCTTCAAGCGCCTGCTGCCGCGCACCGTGAGCCATGCGGCCACCATCCGCGCCGGCAGCGACAGTTTGATGGCGCTTGACGAGACGCTGTTCGCGATCGCCTGAGGCACAGAGCGGGTCGGCAGCCACCGGCCCGCCCTTCCCCCGCTCCGGCAGACGGGGTAAAACAGTGTCCCCTCCACTGCACGTTTGCACGCGAACCAATGCACATCCAGGCCGGTGACACCGAGCTTCTGATCCGTTCCGCCGAAGCCGACGACGACGAGTTCATCCTTGGGCTGGTCGAACGCCTCGTCGATTTCGAGCTGCCCAAGTGGCGCAAGAAGAACGTGGTCTCGGAAGGCATCCGCCGCGACCTGGTCAAACATCTGGAGAACCAGCCCCCAGGTTCCTTTCTGTTCGTGGCCGAAGACGCCGGGAGCGGCAAGCGCCTGGGCTTCCTGCACCTGCAGACCGTGACCGACTTCTTCACCGGCCACCTCAACTGCCACATTTCGGACATCGCCGTCGCCAAGGGCGCGGACGGCCAGGGCATCGGTCGCGCGATGATCGGCTACGCCGAAGGCTTCGCCCGCGAGCATCGCTGCGAACGCCTGACGCTTGCGGTCTTCCCCGGCAACGCGCGAGCGCGCGAACTCTACGAGGGCGTCGGTTTCGGGATCGAGCTGCTGCGCATGGCGAAGCCGCTCTGAAGTCGAGAACCCCGGACTGAATCGCCGACGACCCAGGGCGCAGGTGCGCTCACCCAACGGCAACGCAAAACCGATATGCTCCAGCCACCTCGCGCGTGCCCGGGCCTTGGCATTGCGCATGGCTTGCTGAGCGAGCGTCGCTGCATCTGCGGCTTCGAGCGACGCCCGAACTTCCGGCTATGGCCCGGCCTCGCCTTGGCGAGGCCGCGTCGTCCCTGAAGTTCGGAAGGAGCGCAGCATGCAGCGAGCGGCAGCCCAGCTTCACGCCCTTGAATGCACCCGAGTCCTGTCGCTGGATGCGCATGGCCGCATCCTGGATTGGATGAGCTGGCAGGATGCCGTTTGCCTCTATGTTCGCGAGGCCGTCGCCTGGACCCTTGGCCAGCCCTGTGCTGTCGTCCACGGTGGCTTCAGCCGAGCGAAGGGTCGCCAGAGCGTCATCGAATTGCACCCGATCGTCGCAGCCCGCGGGCACGCCCGGCCCGCCGCAATCGACCCCTCGCCAGCCCTCAACAACGGTGCACTGTTCGCCCGTGACCGGCACCTGTGTCTTTACTGCGGCGGGCGCTTCAACCGCCATGAGCTGACCCGCGATCATGTGGTGCCCACCTCGCGGGGCGGTCGCGACGTTTGGACCAATGTGGTCTCCGCCTGTGTCGCCTGCAATCTGCGCAAGGGCAACCGGACCCCCCAGGAAGCCCGCATGCCCCTGCTGGCGGTTCCCTACCGTCCAAGCTGGGTCGAGCACCTGATCCTGTCGAACCGCAACATCCTCGCCGACCAAATGGAGTTCCTGCGTAGCCACCTGCCGAAGCGCAGTGCAAATCCGCCGATGAATTGACGCTCGCAGCGCTTTCATCAACACTGCGCGGCTGCTTGAGGACGCGTCGCCGGACAACGATGCCGGCTTGCACCGACACCCGTGTGACCCGGGCGCGACTGCTCACCAGAACGAGAAGAACCACACCGTATTCCCGTGCGGCCCAGCCAACGCCGTACGCCAGGGGGGGAAATCATGGCCCAGATCCGCAAGTTCGGTCTGTCCGGCTTCAGCCGGTCGGACGAAGCGAGCTTCAGCGAGTTGTTCAACGCAGCCGTGCGTCGCGCCGCGTCCGACGCCAGCCTCGTGCCGGAAGCCGATGCCGATGCTTTGATCATCGATGCCGACTCGATCTACGGCCAGATGGGTCTGATGCAAGCGCAGAATTCCGGCAAGGTGCTCATCGCCATTACCGCCGGAAGCCGGGTGGATGCCGACCATCGTCTGAGCAGCCCCGTGCAGGAAGACGCTCTGGTCGATCTTCTGACCCGCGTGGCCAGCGGCGCCAAACGCACGGACGCGCAGAGCAAACCCGCGCCCGCCCCCATGCCTCCGTCCCCACGCGCGGAGACGAAGGCGCCCCCGGTCGGGACGCCTGTGCCCGCACCGCAACCGCCCTCCCCCAGCGTCGCACCAGCAAGCGCAGCCCCGGCTGCCTTCGAGGCGCCCAAGGCCGATACGCCGCCCCGCGATCGCAGCCTGTTCGAGCATCTGCAGCCGGGCATGCTTTCCCAGCCTGTGATCATCGAGCGCAGCCCTGCGCCGCCGCTGGTGATCGATCCGGCCACGCGGACGTATCTGGGCGGCGCGTCGCTCAAGCCCTACGTTGACTATCTGTCCGCTCCCATCGCGGCCCATGCGATCAAGGCCGTACCCGCGGCCCGGATGTCCGAGCTCGAAAAGGAACTGGGCGGTCGCCAGCCAATCCAGCGCCTGCTCTGGTTGTCCGCCCTGTATGCCGGCGAAGGCCAGTTGATCGGTTTCGATCCAGCCACCCGCTTCAAACTGGGCAAGTGGCCGCAGATCGAGCGCGAGTTCCCCAAGCACTTCCGTATCGCCACGGTGATGATGAAGGCCCCGGCCACGGTCGACGAGATCGCCGCGTCCTCCGGCGCCGCGCGCGAGGAAGTCTGCGACCTGCTGAACGCCTACCTCGCCACCGGTTTCGCTGAACCCGAACAGGTGCAGGCCAGCGCTGCAGCTGAAACCGCACGGACGGGGCTGCTGGACCGGCTGCGCGGCTTGCGGAGCTGAAGCGCCGGCATCGGGGATCGGGGTTTTCCGGCCCATGGCGCCACCCCGACGTCCTTTGACTCCCCGACGCGCCGCTGTCCGGCAGGGTGCGCTTGTCACCCCAGGCTGAACGCGAGCACACCGCAACCCCGCTTCTCTCGAATCACCAATCCCGAATCCCGAATCCCGCGCGCCCTTCAGGGCGCGCTGCTGTTGCCCTCCCCTCCGCGAGGCCGGACAATTCGCGGATGATCGACCCCAATCGCTATCCCCTGCTGGCGCGCATCGACGCGCCCGCGCAGCTGCGTGAGCTTTCCGAAGACCAGCTGCCCCAGGCCGCCGCCGAACTGCGCGCCTACCTGATCGAATCCGTCGGCAAGAGCGGTGGCCACTTCGGCGCCGGGCTCGGCGTGGTCGAGCTCACGGTCGCCCTGCACTGGGCCTTCAACACGCCCGACGACCGCCTGGTCTGGGACGTGGGCCACCAGTGCTACCCGCACAAGATCCTGACTGGCCGTCGCGACACGATCCACACGGTCAAGCAGAAGGATGGCGTGGCCCCGTTCCCGAAGCGCGAGGAAAGCGCCTACGACACCTTCGGCGTCGGCCACAGCTCGACCTCGATCTCGGCCGCGCTCGGCATGGCCATCGCCTGCCAGGCGAAGGGCGATCCACGCAAGGTGGTGGCCATCATCGGCGATGGCGCGATGACGGCCGGTATGGCCTATGAGGCGCTCAACCACGCCGGCGGCATGGAGCCGCCGCCGAACCTGCTGGTCATCCTGAACGACAACCGGATGTCGATCTCCGAGAACGTCGGCGGCATGACCAAGATGTTCGGCCGCATCACCGCCAGCCGCACCCTCAACGCGATGCGCGAAGGCGGCAAGAAGCTGCTGGGCTCCAAGCGCAGCAACCCCGCGGCGCGCTTCGTGCGGCGCTGGGAGGAGCACTGGAAGGGCATGTTCGTACCCTCCACCCTGTTCGAGGAGATGGGCTTCCACTACACCGGGCCCATCGACGGCCACGACCTCGGCCAGCTGGTCGGCGCGCTGAACACGCTGAAGACCCTCGACGGCCCGCAGCTGCTGCACGTCATCACCACCAAGGGCAAGGGCTACGAACTCGCCGAGGGCGACCAGATCGGCTACCACGCGGTTGGCCCCTTCGATCCGGACAAGGGCCTTGTGGCCAAGGGCGGCGCCAAGAAGCCCACCTACACCGACGTGTTCTCGGACTGGCTCTGCGACATGGCGGCCGCCGAGCCGCAGCTGATGGGCATCACCCCGGCGATGCGCGAGGGCTCGGGCCTGGTGCGTTTCAGCAAGGAATACCCCGCCCGCTATTTCGACGTGGCGATCGCCGAGCAGCACGCGGTGACCCTGGCGGCCGGCATGGCCTGCGAAGGCGCGAAGCCGGTGGTCGCGATCTACTCGACCTTCCTGCAGCGCGCTTACGACCAGCTGATCCACGACGTCGCCCTGCAGGACCTCGACGTGCTGTTCGCCATCGACCGCGCCGGCGTGGTCGGCCCGGACGGCGCGACTCATGCTGGAACGTTCGACCTGTCCTATCTGCGCTGCATCCCCAACATGCTGGTGATGGCGCCGTCGGATGAGAACGAGTGCCGGCAGATGCTGAGCACCGGCTTCAGGCACGAAGGTCCGGCGGCCGTGCGCTACCCGCGCGGCACCGGCCCGGGCGTGGCGGTGCAGCCCAGCCTCGACACCCTGCCGATCGGCCGCGCCGACCTGCGCCGTCGCGGTCGCCGGCTGGCGATCCTGAGTTTCGGCGCCCTGCTGCCAGCGGCG
>JBKCVA010000065.1:0-7774 GCA_046318115.1 Lysobacterales bacterium
GCGCTCAGTCAGCGCTGCGGTAGCGCAGCTGCAGCCGCAGGCTCCAATAGGGGTCGTTTTCGCCTGCTCGATCGCGGCGCTCGACCTGCAGGGGCACGTAGAGAGCCTCCAGCGCCGCCTCCCAGCGGCCTGAGAGCGGCCTGGACAGGCCGAGCGCGACGTAGGGCGCCTCGCCGCTGCTGCTGAGTCGGGGGCGACTGATGAGATTGGCCGAGCGCGCCTGCACCTGCACGACCGGCTCGAACCGCGCCAAGCCCAGGCTGGCATGTCCACGCAGACCGCCGGCGGGGCCCCAGATGAGGTTCGATTCTAGGGCGTAGTAGCGCATGGCGATGCGGTCGCTCGAGGCTTCGACGCAGCCGTAGCGGTTGATGTTGCGGTCGGGGTTGCCGGCGAGCGCACGCGGGCAGGTGATGTCACCTTCCACCTGGCCGTGCTGGCCGTGCAGGCGCAGATTCCACTGCCAGCGCTCGCGCTCGATGAGTGAGCGCCCCACCGCCAGTGCAAACAGATCGCGCGCGCGCGCGCCGTCGATGCGCAGCGGCGGCGTCCAGCCCAGCTCGGCATGCCAGCGCGCGGGCAGGGTGAGACCCAAGCGCAGGCGCCCGAACGCCGGTGATTTGTTCAGATCCTCATCCTTCAGCCCGCCGAAGCCCACCCGCTGCTGCGCCTTGCTCAGGTGCGGGATGCTGCCGAGTTCGACGCTCATGTACGTGCGGCCCGGGCCCCCCGCCGGCGGGCCGCCGAAACCGGTCATCAGGGAGCTCGATGTCACCCAGGCCATGGCCCAGCCCTCGGGCGAATCGAAGGCCACCTGCTCGCGGCTGTCGTTGATCAACTGCGCCGATGCGGCGGGGGCCATCGCAAGCCCCAGCGCGAGGCTCGCGGCGCGCGCCAGCGCCTGCACGGGGGGGCGGGCCTTGAATCGAGCGCTGGACATGCCTGGCTCCTCGAAAACGGTACGACCAAGCCTAGCCAAGGCCTGTTGCAGGCGGACTGCAGTGCTGCCACGGGCGTGCAATACGGATTGCGCAGACTCCGGCGACGGGGTTCAACGAGGTGTCGCCATGACTGTTCGGATTGCGCGAATCGTGCTGTCGCTGGCCGTGCTGATGGGGCTGGGTGTTGAGGCCATGGCGCAGAACATCGCGCCCGATCCGCAGCGCGGGCAGCAGCGCTATCGCGAGGTTTGCGGTCAATGCCACGACCTCGATCCGCGCCTCGATCGTCCGCGCCAGGCGATCGGTGTGCCGAATGGGGTGCGCACCGCACTCGAGGCCATCTCGCCGATGCGTTTCCTGCAGAGCCAACTGACCGCGGCCGACATCGCCGACATCCAGGCCTGGCTCGATTCGCTGGCGCCCGGTGCCATCCGCGACGTCCGCGCACTGAGCGGCAACTGGTATGAGCCTGCCAGCTCGGGTCAGGGCTTCACCCTGTCCGTGCTGCAGGGCGATGTCATCGTGGTGACCTTCTACGGTCACCGCAACGACGGCAGCAACCTGTTCCTGGTCGGCAACACCGTCAAGCAGCCGCGCTATGGAGAGGTCTTCAGCATTCCTCTGCTGTCCGTGGAGGGTGGGCGCTTCGGCGGTTTCAACCCGGCCGATATCCGCCGCCCGCCCTGGGGACGACTGGACCTGCGCTTCCTCGATTGCCGGCGCGCCGAGGCGGTGCTCGATGGTCGCGACGGGCGTCAGCAGTTGCAGTTGATCCAGCTCACCCCGCTGCCGGGCTTGAGCTGCGACTGAGGTTCGCGTGCCCCTGGCGCGACCGGTGCGACGCTGCGCCCGTTCAGCGAGGAGCCCGAGGACGCTCTGCCCTACATGTCGTGCTTGTTCAGCGCGTAGCCCAGCGCTTTGTACTGGCTCCAGCGCGCGCGCAGCGGCTCGCGTGCCGCCGGATCAGCAGGCACCACCTCCAACACGCGTTCGAAGGGCGGCGGCGCGACTTCGTCGCGCAGGTTCAGCACCAGCGGACGCGAGGGCGTGTCGACGCCGGGCGGCACGATCAGCACCGGGGTGATGTCGTCGTCCTCGTCCATGCCCGCGACCTGGTGCGGGATGTAGGCGTCCTCGTCGAACTCCCACAGCAGCTGGTCGATCTCTTCGGCCTGCTCCCCGCTGCGTGCAAGGATCAGCATCGGCTGCCCCGCGCCGTAGCCGCGCTTGGTCAGCTCGCAGACGAGCTTCAGCGGCTCCTCAAGGAAGCGCGGTTTGGCGATCAGGTAGAAGTCGGCGCGCATTTGGGAGCGGGGATTGGGGAGTAGGGATTGGGGATTGGTCGAGAAGCCGGGATTCGGGATTGGGGATTCGGGATTCGTAGAGCGGTCGTGTCGCCGGGATGCGCGCTTGGGGTCGAGCGGAGTGCGTAGCTGGAAGCTCTCGAAGCGGGAAACTCTGCGGGCTGCTGATAGCAAGCGCCGGGCGCTCGGCGCCCGGCACGAAAAAACCAATCCCTAATCCCCAATCCCAAATCCCGGCTCTCAAGCCTTGGAGCTCAGCCACTCCACCAGCAGCGGCACCGGTCGTCCGGTGGCGAGGCCCTTGCGGCCTTCGTCCCAGGCGGTGCCGGCGATGTCGAGGTGGGCCCAGCGCTGGCCTTCGGTGAAGCGGGCGAGGAAACAGCCGGCGGTGATGGCGCCGGCCCACTTGCCGCCGATGTTGGCCATGTCGGCGAAGCCGGAATCGAGCAGGGGCTGGTAGTCATCCCACAGCGGCAGGCGCCAGGCGCGATCGTGGACCCGCTCGCCGGCAGCCAGCAGCTCGTTCGCCAGATCGTCATGCTTGGTCATCAGGCCGTGCGGGAACTTGCCGAGCGCGATCACGCAGGCACCGGTCAGGGTCGCCACGTCCACGATGGTCTGCGGCTCGTACTTCTGCGCGTAGGTCAGCGCATCGCACAGGATCAGACGGCCTTCGGCATCGGTGTTCAGCACTTCGATGGTCTTGCCCGACATCGAGGTCAGCACATCGGAGGGGCGGTAGGCGTGGGCGTCCGGCATGTTTTCGACCGCCGGCACCACCACCACGAGGTTGATCGGCAGGCCGAGCTTGACCACTGACAGGAAGGTGCCGATGACGGACGCGCCGCCGCACATGTCGAACTTCATCTCCTCCATGCCGGGGCCGGGCTTCAGGCTGATGCCGCCGGTGTCGAAGGTGATGGCCTTGCCCACCAGCGCGTACGGGCGCTGGTCATTGGCGCCGCCGGCGTACTTCAGCACGATCAGGCGCGGCGGGTTACCGGAACCCGCAGCGACGCCGAGCAGGCTGCCCATGCCCAGCGCCTGCATCTGTTCGCGCTCCAGCACTTCGACGCTGACCTTGTCATGGTTGGCGGCAATGCCGCGCGCGGCTTCGGCCAGATAGGCCGGGGTGCAGATGTTGGGCGGCAGGTTGCCCAGCTCGCGGCACAGGCGCACGCCTTCGGCGATGGCCTGGGCGCGCTGCAGCTGCGCGGCGTGGGCGGGCTCGCCCAGCAGGGCGAGGCCTTCGATACCGCCCTCGCTGTTCGATTTCTTGGTCGCGGTGTAGCGGTAGCTGGCGTGGTCGGCAGCGACCGCTGCCTGACGCACCGCCCAGCCGCCGTCGCGGCCCGAGATCTCAAGCGCACTCAGTGTCAGCAGGACCTGCCGCGCCGGGCTGCCGGCCAGCGCCTTGATCGCATCGCCGACGGCCTTCTGGTAGCGGCCGGCATCAAACTTGGCCGCATCCCCCAAGCCCACACACAGCACCCGGCTGGCGCGGCTGCCGGCGACCCCGCGCAGCAGCACGCTGCGGCCCGGCTTGCCGCTCATGTCGCCCGCCGACAGCCAGGCGGAGAGCTGGCCGCCACTGCGTTCATCCACGGCCTTGGCCGGGGCGCTCAGGCCGGCGTCCTCGAAAACACCGAGGATGAGCGTGTCGACATCCGCCTCGGCGGGGTGGGTCTGGACGAGGTTCAGCTTGAGTGCCATGGCTTTCCTGTAAATCGCGATCGGTGGATACTGCCGCGCCCCGCGTCGCGGCCCGCCTGCTGGGCAGCAGCGGCGGGTCAGCGGGGAGCGGAAAACCCGCGATTCTACCAGCCCGCCCCGAGCCCACCGTTGCCCCGCCTTCACGAACTGCCGTCGCCGCGCCGGCGCCGCGATCTTCGAACGACGCCCTTGGAATCCATGCACGCTCCCATCGCTCGCCGCGCCGCGCACTGCTGGAGCTGGAGCGCGTGATCCGCCGCATCGACCGCTATGTCTGGCGCGAGCTGGCGGGGGCGTTCTTTGCGGCCACGCTGGTGCTGCTGATGGTGAGCTTCAGCGGTCTGTTCGCCGACCTGCTCAGCAAGATCGCGCGCGGCAAGGTGCCCGCCGCCCTGCTGCTGTCGCAAGTCGGCCTGCGCTCGGTCGATATCCTGCCCCTGCTGCTGCCGCTCTCGCTGTTCCTCGGGGTGATGCTGGGCTTGGGACGTCTTTACCGCGACAGCGAGATGTCGGTGCTGGCCTCGGTCGGCCTCGGCATCGCTGATCTGAAGCGCGCCATCCTGGCCCTGGCTCTCCCGGTGGCCTTGCTCGTCGGACTGACCTCCCTGTGGCTGTCGCCGCTGGCGCAGCGCGCGGCCGCGCGGATGATCGAGGAGGCCAACAAGAGCCTGCTGGTCATCGGCCTCGAACCTGGTCGCTTCGTCGAGCTGCCCGGACGCAGTGCGGTGATCTACCTCTCGGACATGAGCGAGGACGGCAGCGAGTTCCAGCGCCTGTTCGTGGCCAGCGAACGCGAGGGTCGGCTCGACGTGGTCACCGCGCGCTCGGGCGAGCTTTTCCTCGAAGCCCAAGGCGATGAGCGCTATCT
Source organism: Lysobacterales bacterium (assembly GCA_046318115.1). Taxonomy (GTDB): domain Bacteria; phylum Pseudomonadota; class Gammaproteobacteria; order Xanthomonadales; family Xanthomonadaceae; genus Aquimonas. The sequence continues at coordinate 4,827 of JBKCVA010000065.1, forward strand.
CTCGCTGACCGATGGCTTCCGCGTCGAGGGCGATCCCCAGGCGCTCGACTTCCGCATGATGCGTTTCGCCCGCAACGATATCCGGGTGCCCGACAGCGAGCGCGCGGAGGTGGGGCGTCCCGAGTCGCAGCGCAGCCTGCCGGTGCTGCTGGCGGCCGAGGACGCGGCCAGCAAGGCCGAGCTGCACTGGCGTCTGGCCGCGCCGATCGCGGCCCTTCTGCTGGTGCTGCTGGCCCTGCCGCTGGCGCGCACACCGCCGCGGGGGGCGCGCTACGGCGGCCTGTTGATTGCCCTGCTGGGCTATGTGGTCTACCTGAACGCGCTGGGCATCGGCCGCGCCCTGATCGCCGATGGCACGCTGCCGGGCTGGCTGGGCCTGTGGTGGGTGCATGCCGCAGTGGCGGTGATCGCCATCGGACTGCTGCGCCGGCAGTCGCGGGCCAACCTCCCGCGCCTGCGCGCGACGGGGGCGCCATGAGGGGCTGGATCAACCGCGCCGACTGGCTGATCGTCACCCAGGTGCTGGGCGCGCTGCTGCTGACCTGGGGCGTGCTGCTGGGCTTCGACGCCATGGCGGCCCTGGTCGGCGAACTGGATGAGATCGGCGAGGGCGACTACGCACTCGACACCGCCTTCCTTTACGTCGCCCTCACCCTTCCGCGCCGCGCCTACGAGCTCTTTCCGACGGCCGCCTTGATCGGCTGCGTGCTGGGCCTGGGCAGCCTGGCGGCGACGTCGGAACTCACCGCACTGCGGGCGGCCGGGCTGCCGCGCTGGCGCATCGCCGCCGCCGCCGGGGCCCTGGTGCTGATGCTGACCGGGCTGATGGTGATCTCGGGCGAAACCTTGGGCCCCTGGGGCGATCGCGCCGCCCAGGCTTTGGCCGTGCAGGCCAAGTCCAAGGATGTCTCGCTGGCCAGCGGCTCTGGCCTGTGGGCGCGCGAGGGCGATCTGTTCCTGAACGCCCGGCGCGGCTCGGTGCAGGGCGAGGGCAGCCTGTCCAAGGTGGTGCTGGAAGAGGTCCGTCTGTTCGAGTTCGACGCCGAAGGTCGCCTCACCGCGATCGCGCTGGCCGCGCGCGCCGAGCACCTCGGCAACAGTTGGGACCTGATCGAGGTCCGCCGCACGCGCTTCTTCGAACGCCACGCCGAGGTCGAGGAGAAGGCCCGCGAGCGCTGGGATTCGGCGCTCAGTCCGGAGATCCTCGACTTCAGCATCACCCGGCCGCGCTATCTGGCGCTCAGCGACCTCGGCCACAGCATCGACTACCTGACCCGCAACGAGCTGGACGCCGGCCCCTTCATCACCGCCTGGTGGGCGCGGGTGTTCTATCCGCTGAACGCCCTGGTGCTCTGCCTCGCGGTCATGCCCTTCGCCTTCGGCAGCCTGCGCTCGGGCGGTTTCGGCAAGCGCCTGTTCCTCGGCATCGCCTTCGGCCTCGGCTATTTCCTGCTGCAGCGGCTCAGCGTCAATCTCGCCGAGGTCTACCACCAGCCGATCTGGCTGGCCAACCTCGTGCCGCCCCTGGTCTTGGGCGGGTTCTCGTGGTGGCGGTTCCGGCGGAGGTTCTGAGCGCCTGGCCGTTGCGCCGCGGTGCCCGGAGAGGGCTCCCGCGGCCGGCAGGCCGCGGGAGCCTCACGGTTTCGCGCGTGCATCCGCGCCTCGGTGCGGCTCGCAGGCTTCAAGCCGCACAGAGGCCTTGCAGCAGGGGGGGGCGCCGCCGGGCTCAGCGCGGACGGGTCAGGCGGTTCAACAGCGGCGACAGCAGCAGCATGAACACGCCGGCGGCGATGCCGATCCACATCATCTGGCCGAAGAACTCGCCGTAGGTCGTGAGCGCCTTGGGCACATCGAAGCTGCCGTCGGCCTCCGGCGCGATCGAGGCCCAGGTGCCGAAGCGCCCGGCGATCATTTCGCCGAAGGCCGATGCAAGAAACCACGCACCCATCATCATGCCCACCACGCGCGGAACCGATAGCGTTGTGACGGCTGACAGGCCAATAGGCGATAGCAGCATCTCGCCGAGCACCATGACCGCATAGGCGCCGATGATCCACCACAAGCTCACTAGTTGCCCACGGTCGCCACTCTCTGCGCCGATCTGAAGCAGCCCCATGGCGAGGCCGACCAGGATGAGTGCCAGGCCGAACTTGACCGCGAGGCCGGGATTCAAGTTGCGCTTGTCAAGCCGTGGCCAAAGCCACGCAAAGATCGGGCTGAAGAGAATCACGAATGCCGCACCAAAGTTGGTGGTCTGGCTGGCTTGCCACTCAAAGCCCAGTGCCCGCAGATCACTTGTGCGTTCGGCAAAAGCGATCCAGGGGCCGTAGCTCAGTTCGTAGAGTCCCCAGAACAGGGCGCTAATCGCGATCAGCACCATGAGGGTGATCATCCGGCCGCGTTCCAGAGGCGTGACACCAGAAAACAGAAACCGGCAGAACCAGGCGAGAAGCCCCGTCGCCAGCACCACTGCAACAACTTCAGTGAGCGTGACCACGTGACCTTCGAAGACGGCGCCGAGCCAGCTGAAGTCGAGGCGTGTCTGCAGCACTTGCCAGACCGCTACGGTGCCGACAAGGCTCGCGAGATAGATCAACCATTCGCGCGACAGCCCGGCGAATGCTGGAGCAGCAAGGTGCTCCGGATTCGAGGGCTCTGCCAGCCCGCGTAGATGCTTCTGACCCAGCATGAACTGCACAAGGCCGAGCGCCATCATCACCCCGGCGAGGGCAAAACCATAGCCCCAGCCGATGACTTCACCCACCCATGCGACTACGAGCGACGAGATCCACGCGCCCACGTTGATACCCATGTAGAAGATGGTGAAGCCTGACTCGCGGCGCGGGTCCTGCTCGGCGTAGAGGCGGCCGACGATGGTCGAGATGTTCGGCTTGAGGAAGCCCACACCAACCGCGATGAGGGCCAGCGAGGCGTACATCACCTGGATC
>JBKCVA010000066.1:0-5162 GCA_046318115.1 Lysobacterales bacterium
GCGCGGCGCGGGTCGATGCCGGCGCGGAACAGGCTCTCGGCGGCGTAGATGTTGCCGACGCCGACCACGATCGCCTGATCCATCAGGAAGGTCTTGACCGGTGCTGCGCGCCCGCGGCTCAGACGGAACAGGTGTTCACCGGAGAACTCGGCCGACAGCGGCTCGGGCCCGAGCCCGGCCAGCAGCGGATGGGTCTGCCCACGCGCCTGCCACAGCAGCGCACCGAAACGGCGCGGGTCGTTGAAGCGCAGCAGCTGGCCGTCGTCGAGTTCGAGGTCCACGTGGTCATGCGCACGCACGGGCACGCCTGCCGGCAGCACGCGCAGGCTGCCGGACATGCCCAGATGCAGGATGGCGTCGCCGGTTTCTGCGCGCAGGATCAGGTACTTCGCGCGACGCTCGACCGCTTCGATGCATTGCCCGGGCAACTCCTGCGTGATCTCGGGCGGGATCGGCCAGCGCAAATCGGGTCGACGCAACAGCGCCCGCGCGATGCGCCGCTGGACGAGATGCGGCTCGATGCCGCGGCGGGTGGTTTCGACTTCAGGCAGCTCAGGCATGGGTCGGGGATGTGCCGACAGTCGTGAAGGAAGAGTCGAGGTACGCTGCTAACATCTGTTCACTCATGACACGGAAACGCAGGGCTTCATGGACAACGCATTCTTCAGCTGGGCCACGGGCGGCCTGTTCGGCAACGCATGGTGGCTGGTGCTGGGCGCCTTCCTCGTGATGGCGCATTTCACCCTGATGTCGGTGACGATCTATCTGCACCGCTGCCAGGCCCATCGCGCGGTGGACCTGCACCCGCTGATCAGCCATCCGATGCGCTTCTGGCTGTGGTTCACCACCGCCATGGTCACCCAGGACTGGGTCGCCATCCATCGCAAGCACCACGCCCGCTGCGAGACCGCCGAAGACCCGCACAGCCCGCAGGTGCTGGGCATCAACAAGGTGCTGTTCCACGGCGTCACCCTGTACCAGAGCGCGCGCAAGGATCGCACGATCCACGCACAGTTCGGCCACGGCACGCCGACCGACTGGGTCGAGCGCCATGTCTACTCGCGCTTTCCGGGCCTTGGCCCCAGCCTGCTGCTGTTCCTCAACATCGGCGTGTTCGGCGTCATAGGCATCACCGTCTGGGCGCTGCAGATGCTGGTGATCCCGGTGCTGGCCGCGGGCGTGATCAACGGCCTTGGCCACTGGTGGGGCTATCGCAACTTCGAGACCGACGACCGCGCGACCAATATCAGCCCCTGGGGCCTGATCATCGCGGGCGAGGAGCTGCACAACAACCACCACGCGTTCCCGAGTTCGGCGCGCTTCGCCCTGCGCCGCTTCGAGTTCGACATCGGCTGGGTGGCGCTGCGCATGCTGTCGGCGCTGGGCCTGGCGAAGATCCTGCGGGTTGCGCCGAAGCTCGACATCCGCCCGAACCTCCAGATGCCCGACAGCGACACCGTCCGCGCGGTGCTGGCGCATCGCTTCCAAGTGATGACCGACTACTTCCGCATCGTTGTCGCCCCGCATCTGAAGGCCGACATGGCCGGCGCGCAGGCCAATCTGAAGGCGCTGCCGGGCCGGCTGCGCCGCGCGCTGAAGGATCACGGCCGCTGGCTCAAGCCCGAGCAGCAGCAGAAGCTCGACAGCTGGATCGCCGAGCACCCGCAGCTGGCGGCGGTCTACGACTACCGCCGACGCCTGCGCGCGGTGTTCGAGCGCACCAGCCAGGGCTCGGAAGCGACGCTGGAGGCCCTGCGCCAGTGGTGCCATGAGGCCGAACAGTCGGGCAATGCGGCGCTCCAGCAGTTCGCCCAGCGCCTGAAGGGCTACAGCCTGCAGCCGGCGCGCGCCTGAACCCTGCGGACGTGGCTACCGGTCCAGCGCGCGCCTCGCCCTATCATGCGGCGATGCGCGCCCTGACCCTCCTCCTGCTCTGTTCGCCCGCCCTCGCGTGGGCGTTTCCGAACGCGCCCGCCGAACAGCTGGCGCGTGTCGATTTCGACGGTGATGGCAAAGTCAGCGGGGCCGAGTACCGCGCCTGGATGGGCCGCGGCTTCCGCGCGATGGACGTCAACGGCGATGGCGTGCTGCAGCCGCATGAACTGCCCCCGGGCACGAGTTTCCGCCGCGGTCAGGCGCTGACGCTGGACGAGCACCACGCGCGCATCGATGCGCGCTTCGAACTGCAGGATGTCGATGGCGACGGCTTTCTCGATGTGCAGGAGCTGACCGCACCGCCGCGTCCGGCGCGTTGAGCGCGCACCCGCTGCCCGCGATCCAGAGCCTGTTGCGGGACGAAGGCTGCGGTCGCCTGCAAGCTCGCTCCTACAAAAGGCGGCAGCTGACGATCAAGAAACAGAGTGCTTGCGCTCCGCGGGGCGTACCGTGCAGGCCCGCTGCTTGCAGGACCGAAGCCCAGCCATGCTTGGGAGCGAAGCCGAGCTGTTTGCAGGAGCGAGCTTGCTCGCGACCCGCAGGGTTGGCACGAAGCGCGAGCCGCAGAGGCTTGACCTGAGAGCGTGTCTACGAAGCGCGCGCGAAGACAGGCGCGCGCCGAGCGCGCGAGCGGTCGCATCAGGCTTCCGGAAGCCCCCCGCCTCGCTTCCCGCATCAAGCGCTCACGGCGACCGCGGCCGCTCCAGCCACCACAGCAGCGCCAGCACGGCGAGCAGGGCCAGCAGCCAGGGCCGGAAGTCGCCGGCGACGTACTGAGGACCGCTGCTGTCCTCGCCAGCCGCGCGCGTGGACACGACTGCCAAGGTGCGCGCGAGCAGATCTGCCGCGTGCAGGGCGGTTTCCTGCGCGGGATCGCGCATCTCGATTTCCAGCGCGGTCGACTCGCCATCGGCCAGACGGTAGGGACCCGGCAGTCCCGGGAAGGTGGCGACGCAGCCCTGCGCATCCGGCGCCGCCAGCGTGAGCCGGGCGCCGTCAGGCGCAAGCAGCGACAGCGCCCCGCGCAGACTGCAGAGTTCGATGCGCTCGCCTGCCCAGGCCTGGGTCTGCCCGCGCGGCAGGCGCAGCATCGGCCCAGGCGCTGCTGCTTCCGGTGCCCGCGCGAGATCGCTGGTCAGCCGGCTCCACAGGCCTGTATAGGCCTCGGCATGGCCCGCCGCCTGCAGGCGATAGCTGTCGGTCAGCCACAGCAAGCCCATGCGCCCCAGACCGCGCGCGCGCCACAGCGCCAGCGGCTCACCCTCACTGGAAAGCACCGCCGGCACGGCCTGCGTCGACAGCACCCGGATCGGCAGCTGACGCAGGCGCGTCGGTGCATCGGCGACGCGCGCCTGTGCGCTGGTCTCGCCAGCATGGCGTTCGATGGCGAAGCCGGCCTCGCGCAGCTCGGCGAGCAGGCCCGGATTCGGCAGTGCCGTGAGGCGCAGCAGCAGGCCGAGGCCGTTCTCCACTCCGGCCAGCACCGCAGCGCGGCCGCCCGCGCCCAGCGCTGCCCAGGCGCGCTCTTCGAGGATCAGCAGATCCAGCGCGGCAAGCTCCTCGGCGCTGGGCGCCAGCGCGCGGCCGCCCTGCACCAGGCCCGGCGCGAACTGGATGCGGCTGTCGAAGTCGAGCCCCGCATCCACCGCCCAGCGCCGCAGCGCGCGCGTCTCCGGCCCGGGCGCGGCGGCGAGCAGCAGCACCTTTGGGGCGCGTGGCGGCGTGACTTCGACGCGGAAGTCGTAGGCATCCAGCGTCCGCTCGTCGCCATCGAGTGCGCGCAGGCGCAGCGGCAGTGCGCCCGTCGCGCGCGCAGCTGCACGAAGGTAGACCCTGCCCTCTCGCGCCAAAGACACTGCACCTGGGTCGCGCTGGGACAGCGCTGCTCCCCGGGCCTGCGCCGAGTCGGCGTCCACCGCGCTCGCTTCGGAAGCCTGCACGCTCGCGGGTGCCCCGTCGCGAGCACTGGACTCTGCAGCCGCGACGTCGCTGCCCGCCGCATCACCCGGCCTTGCCGCCGTGCCGTTCTCGGCGGCATCGAGCACTGCGGCGCCCGCTGTACGTGGCGCAGGCGCGCCAGTGGATTGCACTTCAAGGGCGGAGGAAGGCGCAGCGGCGGATCGCCCTGTCGGCGCGAATGCAGGCGCCGCCTGGGTCGCGGAGCTCAGCGCTGCCTCCCCGTCGAAGACCTTCTCCGCCAACACTTCGCCCGCCGCATCCAGCAGCTGCACGCGGGCGGGCAGTGCGCCGTTCCAGCGCAGGTCCACCTCTATGTTCGCGCCCAGATTCACCTGCTGCGCGTGCTCGACTTCGACGAAGCCGCGCGGCAGCGGCGCCGCAATGAACTGCAGAACGCGACCGCGCGCGGCCTCCAGGTCGCGCAGCCACAGGCCACGCCCGAACAGCCGCAGCGCGGAGAACTCGGGCCGCATCCGCAGCGCGGTCGCCAGATCCGGCGCGCGCTGCACGCCCTGTGGTAGCGGTTCTTCGGCTTCAGGCAGGGCAACGATCGCGGCGGGCGGGCCGAGCGCGGCGCTGGCTGTCGACGCACGGCCCGCAAGGCCCGCGTCCATCGCGCCTGCGGCCGGGTTCGACGCATCGGGTGGGTCTTGACCCACCGTGGCCTCGACATCGCGCCGCGCCTCCGCTGCGGGCGCTGATTCGATGTCTCCGCTGCCTCCCGAGACGCCGGACGTTGCCGGGACAGCGTTCAGATCGCGGGAATCGTGGGCGGAGGCGTCGCTGTTCCTCGCACCGAGGCGAGCGTGGAGCTCCGGTGGGTCAAGACCCACCCTATGGGTGTACGCGTCGTGCCAGCCGGCGCCGAGCATGGTCAGCGTGCCGGCCTGCGGCAGCGGCTGCGGCGGCGGGTTCAACACGAAGAACAGCAGCAGCAGGGCAAAGCTCTGCAGCAGCAGGCGCCAGGGCCAACGCTGCGGGCGCTTCCACAGCAGGCGCACGGCGGCGATCACGCCAACAGCGAGCAGGGCGAGCGCGATGAAGTTCGACGGCAGACTCATCGGGCGGCCTCCAGCGCGCGCAGCCAGGCCTCGCCCGCAGCATCAAGCCCGGCCCGCGAACGCGGCCCCTGCGGCGGTGGCGCGATCCGCTGCCACAGGCTCGAAGCCAGGGCCGCGCGGCAGTCCGCGCAGTCCGGATCGCGGCGCACGCGGTCGAAGCGCTCGCGCAGGTCCAGCGTCGATTCGATCGGCTGCTCCGTGAGCCAG
>JBKCVA010000067.1:0-15516 GCA_046318115.1 Lysobacterales bacterium
TGGGCTTCCATGGGCAGGTCGACGAGGGCAGGGAAGTCGGTGGCGGCGATGCGGTACTGCGCATCAGGCACATCGTCGCGGATGACGATGGCATTGGCGGTGGAGGTGCCGGCGAGCAGGAGCAGCCAGAACAGGCGAGTCATTGAGGTAGGGAACCTTGAATGTGGCTGACCGCGGACGCAGCGGTCCAGTGGGCTGGGCAGCAGAGATCCGTGCTTGAACACAACAGGCCCAAGGCGGGCTTCGGCAGACGGGAATGCATCAGCGCATCAGCGCATCGGGCGGCGCACCGTCGCCGGCGCGGCCGGTCGCCGGGTCATTGCTGCGGTGGACCTTCAGCAGCTGGTGGCTGGCATACGCGTACCAGCCCAGGATGAGCACGATGGCGAGGCGCTGGCTGAGGCCGCGCAGCGGGTCCAGGCCGGAGAGGTTCAGCCACAGGTAGCCCATGCTGAGCACTGCGACGGTGAGACAGACACGGCGCACGCCCGGGCCCATCCCCGACTCCGCCGCGAAGCAGGCCGGCACCAGGGGAATGAAGAAGCCGACGCCGTACAGCCCGTGCAGCGGACTGCCGGTGACCCAGATGCCGGCCGAGATGAAGTTGGCCGCCACCGCCGCGGAGGTCAGCGCGGTGAACGTGAAGCCTGCGGTCTCGATCAGCCAGGCGCCAAAACCGAACAGCAGGATCGACAGCCCACAGACCACGGGGGCCACCCGCATCAGCGCGGCCACCGGATGGTCCAGCAGCTGCAGTTCGCTGACGTGCTGGCTCAGCGAGGAATAGCCGGGCGCGCTGAACCCGATGAGGATGGAGAGCAGCAGGGCGGCGAGCGGAAGGATCCGCGACTGTTGCAGCAGGAGTTGACGCACGGTTGGGGGCCTTCACGGCGGGGCGGTCGTGGAAGCCTGTGCGGCTCGCCGCCGCCCGCCAAGGCGCGGGCAGCCGAACGGCCTCCGGGTGCGGCGAACCGTTTGCCTGCGGCAGCGAAGCGGTTCGATCCGGCGGCAGTCGTCGCGCTCAGCGCGTGGAAACAGTCTGCGATGCACTCGCCAGTGATTCACGGCAGGCGCTGCGCGCTGCCATTGCGCCGGGTGGGTGAGGCGAACGGAAGCGGTCCTCGCGGAAGCCGCGTCAGCACGCTGTGGAAAGACAGCCTGCCAGACCGGCCAGGGATGGCCGGGACGACGAAGCAAGCGCGTAAGCGATTGCTGTGTTGTGACGCGGTACGGACCTGTGCCCGGCCGCCGACTTGAAGAGCTCCCGGGAAGGGAGTCTTTCAACAAGTTGCTAGCGCCGCACACCCAGCACCGCGAAGCGCGCTTCGAATTCGGCGCGGCGGTCGCGGCTCAGCTTCACCACCGTGCCGTCGACCAGCTTGAGCTCGCAGCCGCCGCGGAACAGTGGATGCACCTCGCGCACGCGCGCGAGGTTGACGATCGCACCGCGGTGCACGCGCACGAACTGCTCGGGGTCGAGCTGCCGCTCCATCTCGTCCAGGCTCTCGCGCAGCAGATGCCTGACGCTGCCGCACTGCAGCTCGACGTAGTAGTCGGCTGCGCGCACGCAGTCGATCTCGGCGGCCTCCACCACCACGCTCTTGTCGCGGCCGGGGACCAGGAAGCGCCAGCGATGGCGGGGCTGCTGCTGGACCAGGCCGGCATGAGTCATCGCCGACTGCCGCTGCGCCTGCACGCGCGCCTTGGCGCGCCCCAGCGCCGCATGGAAGCGCGCGTCGGTGAACGGCTTGAGCAGATAGTCCAGAGCCTGTGCATCGAAGGCCTGCAGCGCATAGCGATCGAAGGCGGTGACGAAGACCACGGCTGGCACCGCCTCGGGCCCGATCAGATCGAGCAGGGCGAAACCGTCCAGCTCGGGCATCTGCACATCGAGAAACAGAATGTCCGGCCGCAGACGCGCGACCGCCGCCACGGCCTCGGTGCCGGCGCACTCGCCGACCACCTTGACCTCAGCGTCGGCCGCGAGCAGCACACGCAGGTTCTCGCGCGCCAGGGGCTCGTCATCGACCAGCAGTACCTTCAACAGCGTCACGGCTGCCGTGTTCATGCGAAGGCCTCAAGGGGCAGCTCCACCACCGCGATCACCTGATCGCCGGCCTGCGTCAGCGAGAAGTCCGCGCGCTCGCCGTACAGAGCACGCAGCCGCTCACGCGTGTTGCGCAGCCCGATGCCCTCGCTCACGGGTGAGGCGAGTACGCCGCGGTTGGCCACCTGCAGCTGCAGGCGGTCGTCGATCCGCCGCGCCTGCACCTCGATGCGGTGCGCGCCGCTCAAGCGCTCCACGCCGTGGCGTACGGCGTTCTCCACCAGCGGCTGCAGGATCAGGGTCGGCACGGCGGCCTGGGTGAGCGGCGCATCCACCGACACCGCGAACGTCATGCGATCCGGAAACCGCGCCTTATGGATCTCCAGATAGCGGGTGAGCATCTCGACCTCTTCGCCCAGCCGCACGCGCTGGCGGCCGGCGTGGTCCAGCGAATAGCGCAGCAGATCGCCGAGGCCGGCGACCACGCTGATGGCCTCATCGCCGCGTCCCGTGCGCACCAGGCCGGTGATGGCGTTGAGCGTGTTGAACAGGAAGTGCGGCCGAAGCTGCAGCTCCAGCGCATGCAGCCGCGCATCCACCAGCGAGCGGCGCAGCTCCTCGGCCTCGGCCGCCTGCTCGCGCGAGCGCCGGCTGTAGTCCAGGGCCAGCACCGCGCCCAGCACCAGCAGATAGAGGATCCACTCCAGCAGCAGCGGCGTCAGCAGGGCCTGCTCCAGCTGGATGTCGGCGGCCGACGCGGTCATGGCGTCGTAGGGCTGCAGCCACAACATCAGGCCCAGCGAGTACAGCGCATGCAGCAGCCCGATGACCGTGGCCGCCAGAAAATGCACCCCAAAGGGCAGGACACGTGGCGGCGACATCGGAAAGCGCCGGGCCAGCCACACGATGCCCACCGTCGGCGCCAGCCACACGATCCACACCGCCACATGGAAGCCCAGCAGCAGAGCGATGCTGTGCCCGTGCGTGATCATGCTGATCCACACCTGGATGCCGGCGACAAGACCGAACAGCAGCCAAAACGCAGCGGCGGCGAACAGAAAGGGGCGGGAGATCATCGCGAGAGTGTGCAGGATGGGGCGGGGCGATGGGCGCGCTCGGTGTCAGGGGTTCCAGACGCGCGCCAGCGATGGGCGCGTCTCGTGCAGTCGTCGCTCTGTTCGCATCACATGCACCTGCGGACTCGCCGTCTTTCGCGGCGAAAGAACAGGCGGCAGGCCGTTTCGACGCCCGGGCGAAGGCACGAGCGCGCGAGGGCGTGCGATGGGCCGGGGTGCAGATGGCATCCTGCCCTCTCCGCTTGCACTGCGCAGCGAGGTTGGGCCGGAGAGAGTGCGCAAGATGCCCGCGGCGTGAGCACGGGTCTTGTCGCCGGCCCTTGGGCGTGTGCGTGATCGCGGGCAGTTGCATAGCAGGCGCTTGGATCGTTCTGGGTTTGGCTCCAGCGCTGAGAGCGCGCGCTTCGCGCAACCCCGCCCAAGCCGCACAATCCGAGCTCGCAAAAGACAGCGCCCGCAATCCGCGGGCGCCGTCGGATCCGCCACGTTCGCTCAAACGCGGGTCAGTGCACAGGTACCGCCGTGCGGGTGCCGAAGCCGGGGCCATAGACCACGGCGTTTCCGAGCACCCGCTGCATGCCGAGGCTGGCGCCACGGAATGTCGGGTTGGTGGCGAACAGGATGATCTGGCCGGCGCCCTTCGATTCGCGTGTCACCCAGGCGGTGTTGGCGATGCGCTCCTGCGCTTCCGGCCAGAGCAGGCCGCCCAGGCGCAGCTCAAGCGTCAGGCCCGGTGGCAGGCCGGCCCAACCGTAAGCGGTCCAGTGCTCGCCCGCTTTCTTGCCGGAATCCGCGCGCCACACGCCGTGGCGATACGGCGCTTCGACGCCACCCGAAGCCATCAGCGGCGTGCTGGAGTCGACCAGCACCGGCAGCGAATCGCGGCAGCCGAAGCTCAGCCAGTGGGTGTCATCGCAGCGCGTCGCCACGAAGCTGCCGACCGGCATGAACACCTGCTGGAAGCTGTCGCGCTCCGTCAGTGCGTCACCATCGAGACTCTCGGCGTCAGGGTCCAGGCTGAAGGCGCCGCTGCGGCCGCTGGCCGCGCCGCGGGCGTAGGGGTCGACGTCCAGGTCGGTACGCGCCGAATGCGCCAGCCACTCGCGGGCAAGCTGGTCGCGGTAGGGCTTCAACTCCTTCAGCGCGTCGGGCAGGCCGCGTGCGGCCGACAGGCCCTCTTCGCGGGCCAGCGCGGTCGAGGCATTGCCGAGTGCGATGAGGGTGCCGCCAGCTTCCACCCACGGCTTGAGAGCGTCGTGGACTTCCTTGGGCAGACTGCCGCCCCAGCGTTCGGGCAGCACGATGACGCGGTAGGCGCGCAGGTCCATGCGGGCGACGGCGCTTTCGTCGAGCAGGCTGGGATTCATGCCCAGGCTGTGCTCAAGGTAGTGCCAGACCGCGCCGAAGGTGTGCGGGTTGACCGCGCCCTTGCCCAGCACGGCGACCGCACCGGGCTGCAGCAGGGCGAACTCGCCGCCGCCGAGATCGGGCAGATCGCCGGGGCCTTCGCCGCTGCGCAGGGCCGCGAAGCCCTGCGGTGCGCCCTTCGCAGCCGCAGCGAGCGCTTCGCGCAGGCGCTGGGAATCGAGCTGCGGGTGGTCGTAGCGGGTCACGACCAGGCTGCCGCGCGGGTAGTCGCGGCCGTCGAAGCGCAGGTCCTTGCGGGCGACGCGCGGGCGGATGCCGGCGGCCAGCAGTTTCGCGGCAATGGGTAGGGCGGCATCGTCATGTCCAGACAGCGCCCAACCGACAGCAGAGTCGGCCGGCGGTACCGTCTGGTGGGTTGCCGAACTCGCGGCCTCGGCCAGCTGCGGCAGGCCGCCCTCGATACGCCAGGCCGGCAGGCCGTAGAACATCGGCAGGCTCCAGGCGGTGATGTCGTAGATCGTGCCTTCGCCGCTGCGCATCAGCGCCTCGCGCTCCTTCTTGAGTGACTCGCGATCGATGCGCGGGTCGAATTCCATCAGAGTCGCGGCGAGCCGCCCCAGCGGCTGCCGGGTCGACACCAGGAGACTGCCGGACGGCACTTCGGTGCGCGTCTTGTGGCCGCCGAACCCCTCCGCTTCGACCGTCCATGCGCGGGACAGTCGCTGCGCTTCGACGCCCTGCATCTGCAGCACGCGCAGCAAGTGCTCGCCGCGCGCCGGGTGCTGGCTGACGTCGATGGCGTAGACGCCGTTCGCGTAGTCGCCGCGCGCGCCGGTGAGGGTAATGCGGTCGTCCCAGAAGGCCTTCAGCAGATCGGCGCGACGCGTACGCATCGAGTCGATGTTGGCGATCGCGCTGGCCAGCTGACGCGCCACGCCGTCGGCATGGAACTGCACCTCGCCATTGGCCTGGCGCACGCCGTAGTCGGCCACGCGGGCCTGTTCATAGAGGATGTTGACCGCGCCGCGCAGGCCGCCCCAGGCATCCGAATAGCCCGGGTACCAGCCCTCGTTCCACTCGCCCGAGTAGTAGACCCAGCCGCGCTGGTCGAAGGCCTGCGCCTGCTCCCGGCCGAACTCGGCGGCGAACTGCATGAAGCGCGGCGACAGGTGCGGGTTCGTCGGTGCACGCGCCGGCGAGAACAGGAAGGTGTCGTCCGAACCCATTTCGTGGGCGTCGATGAACACCACAGGGTGCCAGCGCTTGAGGAATTCGAGGCGGCCTTGCGTCTCCGGCTGGGTCGCGAAGATCCAGTCGCGGTTCATGTCGAACACGTAGTGATTGCCCCGGCCGAAGGGCCAGCTGGTGCCGCGCGACATCGACTGGCCGTCAAAGCCGGGGGCAGCACCGCGGAAGCCCTGAAGGTCGGCGATGGCGCGCGCGCGGCCGTCGGGGTTCATCAGCGGGTCGACAAGGAGGATCGTGTCGTCGAGGCGCGCGGTATGGGCGGGATCGTTCGAGGCGATCAGGCCGTAGATCAGACCGAGCGCGGCGTCGCCGCCGCTGTGTTCGTTGCCATGGATGCTGTGGCCCACGTAGGCCACGGCTGGTGCATCGCGCAGGATCTCGCTGGCGCGGGCGGCCGAGGTGCGGCGCGGGTCGGCAAGTTCGTCGAGCGCGTTCTGGATCTCGTCGAGTCGCGCGAGGTTGGCGGGGCTGGACACGATCGCCACCGACAGCGGGCGGCCCTGATGGCTGCGCGCGTACTCGATGACGCGGATGCGATCGGACGTCTGCGCCCACTGCTGCAGGGCCGCGTGGATCTGCTCAGGGCTGGCGGCCTTCTGCCCCAGCGGAAAGCCCAGCAGGGTGTCCGGGTGGGGGATCGCCGGGTTGGCGTCGAACTGCCCGAAAACCTGTACGACCGGATGCACGGGCACAGGATCGGCGGCATTGGCCGCGATCGGCAGCGCGGCGGCCAGCGCAAGCGCAAGCAGGGACGAGCGCAGCAGGGTGGGGCGGGGCAGACGCATGCACGGTTCCGTTCGATCAGAAAGCGCGCAGTTTGACTTGCCTGACCACGTTCGCGTACGTGCAGGTGGTCAGGCCACCTGCACGCGGGGGCACTGCCGTCAGCCGGCTTCGACGCCGGGCAGGTACTGCAGCGACGCGCCCGGGCCCAGCGGCAGGCCGAGCGCGATCCAGAGGGCGAACAGACACGCCCAGCCGAGCAGGAAAACGAATGAGTAAGGCATCATCGTCGCGATGACTGTGCCGATGCCGGCCTTGGGCTCATAGCGCTGCAGGAAGGCGATGACGATGGCGAAGTAGCTCATCATCGGGCTGATGATGTTGGTCACCGAGTCGCCTACGCGATAGGCCGTCTGGGTCACTTCGGGCGAATAGCCCAGCAGCATGAACATGGGCACGAACACCGGCGCCATCAGCGCCCACTTGGCCGAGGCCGAGCCCATGGCGAGGTTCACGGTGGCGGTCAGCAGGATGAAGCCGAGCAGCAGCGGGATCTTCGGCAGGCCCAGTGTCTTCAGAAACTCCGCGCCTTCGACGGCGAAGATCAGGCCGAGGTTGGTCCAGTTGAACAGGGCCACGAACTGCGCGGCGAAGAACACCAGCACGAGGTAGGAGCCCAGCGTCTGCATGGACTTGCTCATGCCGTTGACGACATCGGTATCACTCTTGATGGTGCCGGCGCCGACGCCGTAGGCGATGCCGATGACCGCGCCAGCCACGAAGATCAGCGCGACGATGGCGCTGAGGAAGGGCGCAAGGGCCTTCAGAGTGTCGGTTTCGCCGGCGATGCGCAGCACGCCGTTGGCGGGCACGGTGGCCAGCAGCAGCAGCGCGGTCAACAGGACTGTGGCGATGCCTGCGAACAGCAGGCCGCGCTTCTCTGCCGCAGTGATTCCCTCGATTTTCTCGTCGCCCTTGCCATAGCTGCCGTCCGGGAAGCGGCGCGCCACGATCTTCTCGGTGACCCACCAACCCAGCAGAGTGATCAGCGGAGTCGAGGCCTGCATGAAGTACATGTTGGCTGCCGGGCTCACCGTGTAGCTCGGATCGACGATGCGCGCGGCCTCTTCCGAGAGACCCGAGAGCAGCGGATCGATGGTGCCCAGCAGCAGGTTCGCCGAGTAGCCGCCGGAGACGCCCGCGAACGCGGCGGCGATGCCAAGAATGGGATGGCGGCCGGCGGCCACGTAGAGCAGGCCGGCCAGCGGCACCAGCAGCACGTAGCCGATCTCGCTCGCCATGTTCGACATGACGCCGGCGAACACCACGATTGGCGTCAGCAGGAAGCGCGGGGCGTTCAGCACCACGATGCGCAGGCAGGCGCCGATCAGGCCCGAGTGCTCGGCCACGCCAATGCCGATCAAGGCCACCAGTACGGTACCCAGCGGCGCGAAGCTGGTGAAGTTGGTGACCAGGTTGCCCATGATCCGCTGAAGGCCCTCGGCGCTGAACAGATTCACCGGTGAGACCAGCTCGCCGGTCTTGGGATGGGCAACGCCGATATCGAACTGCGCCGCGAGGGCGCTGAGCAGCACCACCAGCACGGTCAGCAGGAAGAACAGCGTGGCCGGGTGCGGCAGCAGGTTGCCGGCACGCTCGACCACATTGAGGAAGACGTCGATGGCGGAGCGCCGCGGCGCGGCGGGGATCTGGCTCATGGGCGTGTCTCGTGTTGGACAGGCGGCGAGGGTGTGCCGCAAGGGCCGGGACTATACAGGGGTGGCGCCTTCCACCGGCCCTGAGGGATCGGGAATTGGGGGAGGCGGCTCGTTTGCGCGGCACTGCCGCGCGAGCCGACGAACGCCCGAGCGCTGTGCGCAAGGGCCGGGAATGGGATTCGTTAGAAGCGGCCCGTCGGGGGCTCAAGCCAGAAGGCGGACAAACGAAGACGGACCAACACTGTTAAACGTCCTGCGACCGCTGCACATGCTGCGGCCCTGGGGCGCGCCCTCCCCCCCGCTGACCCTGTCGGACCCGCGGCCCGTTTCTGGGAATCCCCACTCCCGGCTCTCACTTCCACAGCAGTCCCAGCACGCTGCGGAAGGGCACCAGTGCGAGCCTGAAAGCTTCGCCGCTCCAGCTCAGCAGGCGCTGCTGATCAATCCCCGACAGCCCACGCAGCAGATCGGCGAGGTTGCCGGCGCCGGTGCCCGGCAGCCTGCACAGGGCCTGGGCCCGCTTCGCAACGGTGTAGGTGCTGGCCACGGCCGCCGTGATTTCCGCAAGGATTGTCGCCATTGGCAGCACGCGTGCGGCAACCGTGCCGATGAGGCCCTCGCCGAACTGCTTCAGGATCGCGTCCATGCTGCGCTTTGAGAGCTGCTGTGCACCGATGTTGGTGGCAGTGGCCAGCAGCACCACACCGCGCATTTCAGGCTCGGACAGCGCTACTTCGTACAGCTCCACGATCTCCACCACCATCTGCTTCTGCACCTGGGCCAGGGCCACGGTTTCAGCCAAGGGGCCCAGCACGGTCGGGGCCAAACGGCCGAGCAGGGGCACGCGCCCGGTGATGCTCGAGATAGCTGCGGCGGTGCCAGCCTTGAGGCAGGCGCCGCGGACGAGTGCATCGAAGCTGGCTTCGCGCTGGGCGGCAGTGCGCGGGCGCCGGCTCTCAGCACCGCCCCGCGCCGACCGCGTTCGCGTGGTGGTCGACGCCTTGGCAGCAGCCTTTCCGGCGGACTTGGCGCGCGTGCCGGCGGACGCTCCGGCCTTCGCTGGCGCGCGCTTCTTCGGCTTGCCGTTGGTGGGCTCGGGCGCGGATTCCGCTTGGGCCAAGGACGACGCGCTGGGCGCGGCGTCCTTGCGCTTCCTTGACGTGGCGGGCTTGACCGGCGGTGTGTGGCGGGCGCCGGCGCGGCGTGCGGTTCGGGGGCTTGTCATGCGCGGGAGCATAGCAGCGGCCGCGCCGACGTCCGACCCGGGTGTCGGGCCGCGCTTGATAGGCGTGCGCGCCCGCGCGCTAGGGATGTCGCCAGCAGGAATCGGGGCATAAAGGCCGCCTGTCTCGACGACGCGCCGCGGGGCTGGGGCTCGGCCGGCGGCGCATTACAAACACGCCACAGTCGCCGCGGTGTTGGTTCCGCACTGCGTCAAGTACCCTATGCGCTTTGTTCTGGCGGGTGCGAGCCGAATCGATGGACTACGACCGTTACGACCGCGTGCGCGCCGTGCGCTGGACCGGCGAGGCTCTGGACCTTCTGGACCAGCGTCTGCTGCCCCAGCGTCAGGAGCGTGTGTTGTGCCGCAGCAGCAGCGAGGTGGCGCAGGCCATCCATGCCCTGACCGTGCGTGGCGCGCCTGCCATCGGCATCGCTGCCGCCTGGGGCGTCGTGCTGGCGGCACGCGACGTTCAGGCGGCCAGCGGCGCGCAGGCAGCCGAGTCGTTGGCGCCGGCAATGGCCGAGCTCGATGCCTCGCGCCCGACTGCGGTGAACCTGGCCTGGGCGCTGCGCCGAATGCGTGCAGCGCTCGTCGGCAGCGGCAGCGACTGGCGCGAGCGCATCGCCGCAGAGGCTGCGGCCATCGAAACGGAAGACCTCGCCGCCAACCGGCACATGGGGCGGCTTGGCGCCGAACTCATCGCTCCGGGTTCGGGCGTGCTGACCCACTGCAACACCGGCTCGCTTGCCACGGCCGGCTTCGGGACCGCACTGGGCGTGATCCGCGCCGGCGTCGCCGAAGGCCGCGTGCAGCGCGTGTTTGCGGGCGAAACCCGGCCCTGGCTGCAGGGCGCGCGTCTGACCGTCTGGGAGTTGCTGGAGGATGGCATTCCCGCGACCCTGATAGCCGATGCCGCCGCCTCGCACTTGATGCGCACCGGCCAGGTCCAGTGGGTGATCGTTGGCGCCGACCGCATCACCGCCAACGGCGATGTCGCCAACAAGATCGGCACCTACCAGCTGGCGATCGCGGCCCGCTATCACGGTCTGAAGTTCATGGTGGTGGCGCCGTCCTCGACCGTGGACATGGCGACCGCCAGCGGCGCCCTGATCGAGATCGAGGAGCGCAGCCCCGACGAGCTGCTGGGCTATGCCGGCGTGCGCACGGTGGCCGAGGGCGTGAAGGCCTGGAACCCGGTGTTCGACGTCACGCCTGCCAGCCTGATCGACGCCATCGTCACCGAGCGCGGCGTGGTGCTGCAGCCGGACGAGGCGCGGATGGCGGCGCTGTTCGGTCGCTGAGATCGGCAGCAGGATCGCCGGCAGCGGGGGCTGCCCGTAGCCCAGCGCGGGGCGCAACCCGCAGCAGCCGATGCGTGCTCGCATGCCGGTGGGTGCCTCCGGTGAGGTCTCGTCGAGGGCATCCGCACAGGTCGCGGGCATCAGGTTGCCCGCAGCCGCGTGCGGCCCACTGATCCCGATCGCCGAGGCGAGCGCTGTCCGCAAGTCCGTGGGATCCACTGAAGTCGTTTCTTTCTGCTGCTCCAAGCACCGGTCTACCGCCATGAACCCTGCGCCGCGCATCGCCGTCCTCGTTCCCTGCTACAACGAAGCTGTCACCGTGGCCAAGGTCATCGCCGATTTTCGCGCCGCGCTTCCGGACGCGCAGATCTGCGTGTTCGACAACAACTCGAAGGACGACACCGCCGCGATCGCACGCGCCCACGGTGCCCATGTCCAGCACGTCGGCCTGCAGGGCAAGGGCCATGTGGTGCGGCGGCTGTTCGCCGATATCGACGCTGATGTCTACGTGATGGTGGACGGCGACGATACCTACCATGCCGCCAGCGCGCCGGCGCTGATCGACTGCCTGCGCGAGGGGCGTCACGACATGGTGGTGGCGGTGCGCCGGCACGAGGCGGAGGCTGCCTACCGCGCCGGTCACGTCTGGGGCAATCGCATGCTGACGGGCTTCCTGAGTCGGCTGTTCGGTCGTCCCTGCCAGGACATCCTTTCCGGCTATCGCGTGTTTTCCCGGCGTTTCGCCAAGAGCTTTCCCGTGCTCACCGCCGGCTTCGACATCGAAACCGAGCTGACCGTGCATGCGCTGGAGCTGAAGATGTCGGTGGGCGAAGTGGAGACGCCCTACAAGGAGCGCCCCGAAGGCAGCTTCAGCAAGCTCAGCACCTACAAGGACGGCTTCCGCATCTTGAAGACGATGCTGCGCTTGTTCAGCGCCGAGCGCCCGCTGGCCTTCTTCGGCGGCATCGCGCTGTTGCTGTTCGCGGCCGGCATCGGCTTCGGCATTCCGGTGATCCTGGAGTTCGTGCGCACCGGTCTTGTGCCGCGCTTCCCCACGGCGATCCTGTCCACCGGCCTGATGATCCTCGCAGCCCTGTCGGGCTTCGCGGGCCTCATCCTCGATACGGTGACGCGCGGTCGCCGCGAGCTGAAGATGCTGGCCTACCTGCGGCATCCGGCAACGCTCTGAGCCCATGCGCCAGTTCGCACTGTTCTGCGTCAGCGGCGGCCTCGCCTTCCTGCTGGATGCCGGGATGACCCAGGCCTGGGTCAGCCTGGCTGGGCTGGACCCGTGGTCGGCGCGCGCGCTGTCGTTCCCGGTGGCGGTGACTGCGACCTGGCTGTTCAATCGCAGCATCACTTTCCGCGTGGTCGCGAGCGCGGGGCTGGTTGCCGAATGGCTGCGTTATGTCGGCACCCAGCTGATCGGCCTTGGCCTGAATCTCGCGGTCTATGCGCTGCTCGTCTGGCTGTCGGCGACGGCGGCCCGCTGGCCGGCGCTGGCAGTCGCTGCGGGATCGATCGCGGGACTGTTCGCCAACTTCTTCGGAGCCAAGCATGTCGCTTTCGCATCGCGCCCCTGAGGCGGGGATTCCATCGCCCACGCGCGAGGCCCTGCAGGTGCTGGGCGCAGTGCTGCTGGTCAAGCTGCTGCTGCTGGCGCTGGACCCCAACCTGCGCTTCTTCATGGGCGATTCGGCCAGCTATCTGCATGCAGCCTTGAGCGACTGGGTGCCGCCGGACCGCAGCTTCACCTACCCCGAACTCGTGCGCCTGGCCCTGTGGGCGCAGTCCGCGCACAGTCTGGTTCTGCTGCAGACCCTGCTGGGTGCGGCCAGCTGCCTGATGCTGTTCCAGCTCCTGCGGCGCGGCGTGGCCCTGCCGTTTGCGTGGGCCGCCGGCGGCGCCCTGCTGCTGGCGATCGAGCCCTCGCAGCTGTTCTACGAACGCATGATGATGGCCAAGGCGGCCGGCGGCTTCCTGCTGATCGCCTGCATGTGGGCGACCGTCGCCTATGTGCGCTCGGCGCAGTTGCGCTGGCTGCCGCTGCTGGTGCTGTGCGGGCTGGGCGCGGTGTCGATGCGGATGAGCCTGCTGCCGGTGGTGCTGGGCCTCAGTGCCTGCGCGCCGCTTCTGTGCGCCCTGCACAACCATGCGCGGCTCGACCGCGGGCGCCCGCTGCTGGCGGTGCTTCGGACCGGCCTGCATCTTGCCGCTGTCATGCTGCTGACCGCGCTCAGCCATTCGGCCTACAAGCAGACCTACGGCGATCTCACCGGCGCCGATCCCGACTACATCGGTGCCCAGGGTCAGATGCGCCTGGGCCTGGTGGCTCCGCTGGTGCGCCCCGAACACCTGGCGCGCGCGGGTGTCGATCCCGCCCTGCTGGACGAGCTGGGGCCGCCCCTACACGATCCGCGAGCCCGCGAAGCGCAGATCTGGTTGCCCGATGGCCTGTTCGGTCGCCTGCAGGCGCGCATGCCGGTGGAGGACGCGCAGCGGGTGGCGCGCAAGATCTCGGTGCGCGCTTTGCAGTCGGATCCACTGGGCCTGTTCCGGCTGGGCGCTTCGACCTTCGCCGACTACTTCGACGACGAGATCGCGCTGGCGCGCATGAGCAGCGACCTGGGCGACGCGCCGCCGAATGCCGACATGCTGGCGGTGATCGAAGAGCGCCTGCGCTATCGGGCCGACGGGCTGTTTGCACAACCGGGCCTTGTCGCCGGGCTGTTCGAACACAGCCGCTGGTGGTTGACCCTGCAGCTGTTTCTGCTGGCGCCGCTGGCGCTGTGGGCGCTATGGCGTGCCTGGTCTGAACCGCAGAGGCGCGCGGCGCTGCTCGTGGCAGGCACGCTTGCCCTGGGGCTGGTGGCCAGCCAGCTGCTGTTCGCGCACATCGTGTCGTTCCGTTACCTGCATCCCATGCCGCCGCTGTTCATCGGACTCGCCGTGGCGCTGGTGGCGCTGCGCGGCCGCCCAGCGGCGCCAGCGGCGACAGCTCCTGGGGGGGCTGCATGAAGCGCGCGTCCGCCTCGCTGGTCTCAGTGGTGTCGCCGGTCTATGGCTGCGCCGGCTGCATCGAACGCCTCAGCGAGCGGGTGATCGCGGCGGTCGAGTCGACCG
Source organism: Lysobacterales bacterium (assembly GCA_046318115.1). GTDB lineage: Bacteria > Pseudomonadota > Gammaproteobacteria > Xanthomonadales > Xanthomonadaceae > Aquimonas. The sequence goes on from JBKCVA010000067.1 coordinate 13,830, forward strand.
GCCATGACTGCGAGCTGATCCTGGTCTGCGATGCCAGCCCGGATGCCTCGTGGGAGCGCATCGTCGAGGTCGCCGCGGTCGAGCCGCGCGTACGCGCATTGCGCTTCAGTCGCAACTTCGGCCAGCACCCGGCGATCTCGGCCGGGCTGGCCGAGGCGCGCGGCGACTGGGTGGTGGTGATGGACTGCGATCTGCAGGATCCGCCGGAGCTCATTCCCGACCTGCTGGCGCGCGCGAAGCAGGGCTTCGATGCCGTGGTCGCCGAGCGCAAGCAGCGGCGCGACGACTGGTTCAAGCGCATGGCCTCGCGTTCCTTCTACGCGACGCTGTCGTATCTGACCGGTGAGCGCTACAACCCCGAGACCGCGAACTTCGGCGTCTACAGCCGCGCGCTGGTCGACGCGATCCTCAGCCTGCCGGAACAGGGGCGCTTCTTTCCGCTGCTGGTGCGCTGGGTTGGCTTCGCGCAGACCACGCTGCCGGTGCAGCACGCCGAGCGCGACTCCGGACGCAGCGGCTACAGCCTCGCAAAGGCGCTGCGGCTGGCGCTGGACGCGATCATGAGCTTCTCGGACCGGCCGCTGCGGCTGGTGGTGCGGATCGGCCTCATGTTCTCGCTGGTCGCCTTCCTGTTCGTGGCGGCCAGCGTCTATCGCTACCTGTCCGGCGACATCGCGGTTGCCGGCTTTACCAGCATCGTCGCTTCGATCTGGCTGGTCGGTGGGGTCAGCATCGCCTGCCTGGGCGTGGTTGGGCTCTACGTCGGGCGGATCTTCGGCGAGGCCAAGCGGCGTCCGCATTATCTGGTCGCCGAGCGACTCAATGCCGTGGAGCCGCCGCGCCCATGATCATCGAGTCAGTCATCGAAGGCCGTCGCTTCGGCCTCAAGGCGGGCCGCGTGGAAGCGGACGACATCGACGCGGCGACGCTGCAGGCTGAAGTGCTGGCCGGCGGCTGGGACTGGATCGTGCTGCGCCTGCCCTGTGGGCGCGAGCGCAGCATCGAGGCCTTGCGTCCGCTGGGGCTTGAGCCGCAGCAGACGGACACCTTGATGACCTGGTCGATCGCGCTGGCCGAGTGCGCGGTGACGATGCCTGCGGGTCTGCAGCTCGACGTGGCCGGACCGGACGACGCGCCGGCGATTGCAGCCCTCGTGCAGCAGGTGTTCCGGCGTTACCCCAACCACTACACCGCGAACCCGCTGCTGGACTCGCGCCTCGCGCTCGATGGCTATGTCGAATGGGCGCTGTCGCACATCGGTCATCCGCAGCGCCTGTGCTGGGTGGTGCGCGCGGAGGAGGGCATCGCCGCGCTGTCCTGCAGCCAGCACGACGACGGCGGTACCGCCACCGGCGTGCTGCACGGCGTGCATCCGGCGCATGCCGGGCGCGGCCTGTATCGCGGCCTGATCGAAGCCAGTCTGGCGCACTACCGCGACAGCGGCTGTACCCGCTTCCGCATCGCCACCCAGGCCGGCAACCACACCGTGCAGAATCTGTGGGCCCGGCTCGGTCTGCGCATCGAATCCAGCCGCAGCACGGTGCATCTGATGCCCCTGCTGGGTCGCGTACTCGCGCAGCCGGCGCAGCCGCTGGGGCAGGGCGATGCGCTGCAGGCACTGCTGGACTTCGATGCCGCGTTCGCGCCCTCGCTGGCGCTGCGGCGCAGCCTGTATCGCGCGAATGCC
>JBKCVA010000068.1:0-11771 GCA_046318115.1 Lysobacterales bacterium
ATCGTGCTGATGGATCTGGACGCGGAGCTGGCGCGCACCGAGGCCGATCCGGAGATCCAGGATCTGATTCGCGCCAGCGCCGGGCTCAACCTGGGCATGGACTATCTGCCCGGCGCGATCAACTTCGATCCGGTCGCCGAGCAGCCCGATGCGGAGCTCGCCTCGCGCATCGTCTGGTTCGATGCCTACATCCACAACCTCGACCGCACGGCGCGCAATCCGAACCTGATGGTCTGGCACCGCCGGCTGTTCCTGATCGATCACGGCGCGGCGCTGTACTTCCATCACGGCTGGGATGGCGACACCGCGCAGGCTGGCAAGCCCTTCCCCTTGATTCGCGACCACGTGCTGCTGCGCGGGGCGTCCGCCATCGCGGAGGTCGACGCGGACATGGCGCAGCGCCTGCAGGGCGATGCAATCGCCGAGATCGTGGCACAGGTGCCTGCCGAGTGGCTGCAGGGCCCGCAGGACTTCGGCGATCCGCGCACCCAGCGCGCGGCCTACGTGGACTACTTGAGCCGCCGGCTGGCCGAGCGCCAGGGCTTCGTGCAGGAGGCGATCCGTGCGCGCGCATGAGCTCTACGACTACGCAGTGATCCGTGTGGTGCCGCGGGTGGAGCGCGAGGAGTTCATCAATGTCGGCGTGATCCTGTCCTGCGAGGCTGCCGGGTTTCTGCAGGCGCGGATCGAGGTGGACGCGGCGCGTCTGCGCGCGCTCGACCCGGCCATCGACATGGAACTGGTCTGCCGGCATCTGGAGGCCATCCCGGCGATCTGCCGCGGCGGTGAAGCCGCGGCGCCGATCGGCCTGCTGCCGTTGCGCACGCGCTTCCATTGGCTCACGGCGCAGCGCAGCGCCATCATCCAGACCTCGCCCGTGCACATGGGCCGCTGCGGCGGTGATCTGGTGGCCACGCTGGAGCATCTGATGCATCGGATGGTGCGTCTGCCTGCGCAGCCGGGCTGAGCGGCGCGCTTCGGGCCTCGGCACATCTACCCCGCCCGACTTCGCCCTACTCAAGTCCGCAGCCGCCACCTGCTACGGAAGAAGTGGGTCACAACGTAAGCTCCCCGTGTCGGGCCTGGACTCTGGATCCGCCCGCCCACACCCGGCACCTGGATGCTCCGGCTTCGGCTATCGGCGGGTGGTTCCGGGGCACGTCCTCGGCGCTTCCCAAGGCTGGGCCGGCGCCCTCTCGCGCCTTCAGATCCTGCGCGCGAACTGGAAGGCTTCGCGCTGGATCGTGTACTCGGCGCTGCCCCCGCCCAAGGCAGCGCGCACGCGCAGTTCGCTGCCACGGTGCTCGATCAGCTCGACCACACGCCCGCCGCTGTGCCGCGTGAACACGCGCAGCTGCTCGCCCACCAGCGGCTTCAACTCATCCCACTGCAGGGCGCTGGGATCACGGTACTCGGGCTGCCATTCGGCATCGGCTGCCCCGTCCACGGCCGCGGCGGAGCGCGAACTGGCCACCGCATCCCGCGAATCGGCTGACGTCAGCGGCTCTGAGGACGCGGCCGGCCTCGCGGACGCCGCCGCGGTGGAACGCGTGGGCTGCACGCTGCGCCCGGAGCGGGGGCCACCGCTGCCGCCGAGGCTCGCCAACGGTCGATTGCCGCCCTGACCGTCGGCCCGGGCCAGCGCCTCCTCTTCGCGCTCGATGAGCCGCCACGTGGAGAGCGCGCTATCGAAACCATCGAGGGGGCGTTCGCGCACCTGCCCAAGCTGCACGGGCACGCTCCGGCCCGCGCGTTCCAAGCTGAAGTTGAGGCGTGGCAGCACGTCCATCGACTGGCGTAGATCGTAGAACTCCCCGGAATCGAGCGGCGGCGCATAGCGCACTTCCGCGGCGAGGGTGCCGCCACGGGCGGCGAACTCGCGATACAGGGCGGTCGACCCGGCGTCCACCGACAGACCGTAGTGGGCAAAGATGCGTTGCAGGGACTGCACGTGGCGCTGAACGAAGGTCGCCTCGTCGATACCCGCAGCCTTCGCGCACTGCTGGTTGCGCGCGGTGATGAACCCCAGGTCCTCGATTTCGATCCGCTCGGAGTGGATCTGCGTGGCGAGGTAATCCAGCACCAGGGCGTTGCTGCCGCCGAGCATTTCCTCCTTGCGCGTCACCCGTACCTGCGACACGCCGGGCACCTCCAGCAGGATCTGCGCGTCGAGATCACGGCCGCTGATCTGGTAGTCGAACATCAGCCTGGCCGGTCCAGGGCTGAGGCCAAGGTCCGCCAGCTGGAAACGTCCGAAGGACAGCAGATCGCTGCAGCCCTCCGCGTCCCAAGGGGAGGCCACATCGGCGCTGAAGGGGCCGAGATCACCGAGGCTGGGATCGCCGAGATCGGCATGTGCCTCCACGTCGAGCAGCTCCAGGTGGATGCGATCCACCTTGATGCGATGTTGGCGCTTCTGGAAGATCAGGTTGCGCAGCACCCAGAACCAGCCCGGGGTTTCGGCAACCACGTACTTGGCGCGGAGCACGGCTTCGCCGGTCTCCTCGTCGACGATGCGGAAGTCTTTGGCGTACAGGTCGCCATCCCACTCGAACCAGGCACCGCGGAAAGTCGTCTCGAAGTCGCCATAGGCGACGAGGATGCTGCGCGAGATGAAGTACTCGGCCCGGTCAAGCGTCCACCAGGCAAGGGCTGCGATGCCGAGCACGACGCCGAGAATGCGCTTGAGATCGATGGGCTGCTTGCTGGCGGGTTTTCGCATGGCATGGACTCGTCGGCAGGCACGACGCCTGCGCCTCTCGGCGCGTGATGTGAGCATGAAAACGTCGAGGTTTGAATCATCGGCTGGGACTGCGATCCCCCTTGCCGGCCTGGCTTCACCGCAGCAAGCCGGCGCCCGTCACCTACCGGGGCACGGCGAACACCGGTGTCATCCGTGTCGGTCTGCTTAGGGGTCAGCGGCACGCATGCGCTAGTCTCAAGGGCAATCCCCCCTATCGAGTCCGTCCATGCAGACGTTCAAGGTGTTGCTGCTCACCGCGATGCTCTCCGCCAGCGCCCATGCCGAAGAACTCGCCGGCGAACGCAAGCTCGTGTTCCAGGAGCAGCACGATCCCAACCTGATCGCGCTGGCTGACGGCAGCGAACTCACGGTCCTCTATGGCGAAGGCGATTGGGAGGCCGTGCACGGGCTGCCCCCGGGCAGCGAACTGCGGCTCGGCTTCGATAGCGCGCTGGGCACGGTGCTGGCGCTGCCAGAGGGCGGCCCGCGCCTGCCGGTGGTCGATGATCTCGGCGACCAGCACCCGATTGCCCTTGCGACCGAAGCCTGCCTGCAGCTCAAGGACAGCACGCTCGGCATGCACGAGTGCCTCAGCGAAGCCATGGGGCGCTGGGATCTGCAGCTCAACCTGCACTACAAGCGGCTGACCGCCGGCCTGTCGGAAGAGATGCTCACCGAGGTCAAGGCCGCGCAGCGCGCTTGGATGGCCTGGCGCGACGCCCAGTTCGAGGCGTTCACTGCGCTGAGCAGCGACCGTGGCTCGCTGGGCGGCGTCGTCAACGGCCAGCGCCGAGTCGCGATCGTCCGCGAACAGGCCGTGCGGCTGGGCGCGCTCGCCGCCGACTGAGCGGAGCGCGGGCGCGATGCATCCTCCTGCCTCGCCAAGCCCCTCGGCGGGGGCGCGGGGCTGCGCTGGCGACAAGACCGGTCACGCCAGGCGCGCGCGGTGGGTTGGAGGGTCCGGGCGGCGGGGCATGTGCTCGTCACCGCGCTAGAATCCGCAGCCTCGCCCCATCGCGTCCCACCACCATGCCCGCCAACGCCGCCGACCGCGTGATCCCCGCCAACGCCCAGAACCGCTACGAGGTGACGCAGGCGGATCTGCCGCTGTCCTGCCCGATGCCCGGCATGTCGCTGTGGAACTCGCACCCGAAGGTCTACCTGCCGGTGGAAGCCAAGGGCGAGGCGGTCTGCCCCTACTGCGGCGCCCACTACGTACTGAAGGCCTGAGGCTTCGGGTCGCACTCTCGCGGTTCACAGGTCAAGGAACGTGCAGTGCTGCGCCGGCCCTGCGTGCACGCCGCGACGCTGGCCGGCACGAGACTCGGCACCCCGCTCAGGCCAATCTGTGAGCCCCCGCGCCGGCGGTGGCGCGCGATCTCGGCCCTTCGGCGCCCCATCCTCTCCCGCACGCCCGAGCGCGAACCCTGACCCATGCTTGAAGCCGACCCCGGGCAGGCCCTGCCCGACGAGCCCATCGAAGAGCCCGCGGGCCCGAAGCGCCTGACCGTGCTGCAGCTGCTGCCGCGACTGGACGCGGGCGGCGTCGAGCGCTCGACCCTGGAAATCGGCCGCGCCCTGGTCGCGGCCGGGCATCGCTCCTGGGTGGTCAGCGGGGGCGGCAGGCTGGTGGCGCAGCTGGAGAAGGAGCGCAGCAGTCACGTCGAGCTGAAGATCGGTGCCAAATCGCTGGCCACGCCGGCGCGGATCTTCGCGCTGCGCTGGCTGATCCGCGAGGTCAAGCCCGACATCGTGCACGCGCGCTCGCGCCTGCCGGCGTGGATGGCGCTCGCAGCGATGATCGGCCTGCGGCCGCGGCCGATCTTCGTCACGACCGCCCACGGTCTGAACTCGCCCGGCCGCTACAGCGCGATCATGTCCCGCGGTGACCGCGTGATCTGCGTGTCGCGCACGGTGCGCGAGTATCTGCGTGGGCACTACCCGCAGGTGCCGGACGAGCGCTATGTGGTGATCCCGCGCGGGATCGAGCCTGCTGCCTTCCCGCCGGGGCATGAGCCCACGCCGGCCTGGCGCGAGGACTTCTACCGCAGCCATCCGCAGCTGGCCGGCGGCCATTTGCTGACCCTGCCCGGCCGCGGCACGCGGCTCAAAGGCCATGCGCAGGCGATCGCGCTGCTGGCCGGCCTGGTGGCACGCGGCGTCGATGCGCGCCTGCTGCTGCTCGGCGCCGACGAAGCCGGTCGCCAGCGCTATCTGGCCGGGCTGCGCGCACAGGCGCGTGCGGCCGGCGTCGAGGACCGCTTGGCGATCACTCCGCCGCGCGCCGACGTGGCCGATGTCTACGCGATCAGCGATCTGGTGCTGCAGCTCTCCAGCAAGCCCGAGGCCTTCGGCCGCACGGTGATCGAGGCTCTGCACATGGGCGTGCCGGTGCTGGGCTTCGAGCACGGCGGTGTCGGCGAACTGCTGCGCGAGCTGTATCCGGCCGGCGCGGTGCCCTTGGCGGATGGCGCGGCCCTGCTCGACGCCGCGCAGCGCCTGCTGGCCTCGCCGGTGCCGGTTTCGCCCTTCGAGGGCTACCGCCTCGCCGACATGCAGCAGGCCACGCTGGATCTCTACGCCGAACTCGCGGCCGCGCGCGGATGAGCGAGGCACTGCGCGCGCATTTCGCGGCGGCGCGCGCGCAGGCGCCAGCGCTGTGGCTGCTCGCGGTATTCGCGTTGCTGCCGTTCTCGCGCAGCTACGAGCTGCCCCTGCTGGTGATGGCCGTGCTTGGCGCGAAGCAGGTGCCCGGCCTGTTCCGCACGGGCGCTGAGCCGCTGCAGCGCCTGGCCGCCCTGCTCTTCCTGGGCTACTGGCTGCCGCAGCTGTTCTCGGCTGTCGATTCGATTGCGCCAGCCAAGAGCTGGACGGAGGTCGCGGTGGACCTGCGCTTCCTCCCAGCGCTGCTGTATGCCCAGCGCGGGCTGTCGCAGCCGGGCGCTGCCGCCTTCGCTCTGCGCGGCCTGGCCCTGCTGGTGGCGATATGGACCGTGGACGCGCTGATACAGGCCGTGGCCGGCGTCTCGCTGGGCGGCGCCAACCGCGTCGATCGGCTGAGCGGCATCTTCGGTGACGACGATCTGAAGCTCGGCGCGGTGATGGCGGCGCTGTCGCCGCTGCTGCTGGTGGCGGCGCGTCAGCGCTTCGGCTGGCGCGGCTTCGCGCTGTCGGCGCTGGCACTGGCGGTGGTGATCGGGCTGGCCGGCGCCCGCGCGGCCTGGCTCAGCTATGCCGGCGTACTCGCGCTTCTGCTGTGGTTCGCGCTGCCGCGCCTGTCCCAGCGGCTGGGTGCGCTGGCGATCGCCTGCGCGCTGCTGCTGGGCGCAGGCCTGGTCCTGCATCACAGCTCGCAGCGCTTCGCCGAGCGTATCGAGCGCAGTGCCGCAGCCCTCGGTGGCGACTCCGAAGCTCTGGACCATGCGCTGTCCTTCCGCCTGCCGATCTGGCGCGCAGCGCTGTCGATGATCGAGGCGCATCCCGTCAACGGCGTCGGCGTGCGCGCCTATCGGTATGCGTATCCGGATCACGCGGCGGCCGACGACCGCTTCGTGTTCCAAGGCGAGCGTGGCGAGCAGGGGGCCTTTCACGCCCATCAGATCGTGCTGGAGATCCTGAGCGAGACCGGCACGCTCGGACTGCTCTGCTGGCTGGCCGCGCTGGGCTTCGCCCTGCGCGCCCTGCGCGCGGCGACCGCGGCCGCGCGCGCGCAGGCCTGGCCGGCGAGCCTCGCATTGCTGACCCTGCTGTTTCCGCTGAACACCCACTACGCGGTGTATTCGAGCTTCCTGTCGGTGCTGCTGTTCGCGCTGATCGCGCTCTGGCTCGGGGCGCTGTCAACGCGGCCGGCATCCGTGCGTTGAAGCGCGGGCAGGCCCGCAGCGGCCTGCTCCCATTGCGCCCCCACAGGAGACCCCCGATGAACCTTCGCAGCAGCCTCGCCGCCCTTGCCCTGTTCGCCTTCGCCCAGTCGGGACAGGCCCTGACCCTCAACAAGGAAACCACCCTCGCCGACGGCCGCGGCGGCCAGATGGTCGCGGTGACCACCGGCGAGCTCGGCGCGGCCGACGCCAGCCGCAGCACCGACGCCACCTTCTCCAACTTCCAGCCGCGCGAGGACGGCGGTCGCATCAGCGGCAGCCTGCGCCGCGAGTTCAGCCGCGAAGGCCGCGACACCGAAAGCGTGCTGAGCGGCCGGCTCACGCTGACCCCGGCTGCCGGGGCCACCAGCAGCACGCCGCGGGTGCTGGAGATCAACGACCTCACCGTCACCCGTGAGGGCGACGGCCCCGAGTTCGGCGGCAGCGTCAGCATCGACGGCCAGGCGATTCCGGCCGAGCGCCTGCCGGCGGCCATCCGCAAACTGCTGCGCCGGCTGGTCGGCCTGACCCAGCTGTAAGCGCGGTCGGCGCCAGCTCGCCGCGCTCGCGGATCAGGCTCCGACGCGGCGTGTTGGGTGATGCGGACACGCCAGACGCATGCGCGCGCAGCCAGGGGCTGCGCGCGCTCTCGCAGTTCTGGCAGGCTGCACGCGGACCTTCCTACGCATCCCACGCATGCCGATCGTGACCCTCCAGCATGGCGATGACATCGCCGAGTTCAGCCTGTTCGGCGGCCAGCTGCTGCGCTGGCGCGCGCAGGGGCGCGAGCGCCTGTTCCTGAGCCCGCGCGCGGTGCTCGACGGCAGCGCTGCCATCCGCGGCGGCGTGCCGGTGATCTTTCCGCAGTTCAACGCGCGCGGGCCGTATGTGCGGCACGGCTTCGCGCGCACGCAGACCTGGCAGCTGCGCGAGCGTACAAACGAGCGGCTGCTGCTTGAGCTCACCGATTCCGAGGCGACGCTCGCGCTGTGGCCGCACCGCTTCGCCCTGCGCCTGGAAGCCAGCCTGTCGGCGGGCGCACTGGCGCTGGCGCTGACGGTCGACAGCCGCGATGCCAGCCCCTTCGAGTTCAGCTGCGCCCTGCACAGCTACCTCGCCTGCGCGCTCGGCCAGACGCGCGTGCGCGGACTGGCCGGCTGCGGTTTCGAGGAACACGGCGACTGGCATTGGGCGTCGGGCGATGACCCGCTGGTGCCCTCGCCTCCACTGGACCGGATCTATCGCGGCCCCGCGCCCGCCCTGCGCCTGCACGACGGCGAAGCAACCCTGGCGGTCGAGGCCGAGGGCTTCCGCGACTGGGTGATCTGGAATCCCGGCCGCGCAGGCGCGGAGGCGCTCGCCGATCTCGGCGGCGAGGCCAGCGACCGCTTTCTGTGCGTCGAGCCCGGCACGATCGTCGAGCCGGTCCGGCTGGCGCCGGGTGAGCGCTGGCGCGGCGTGCTGAGTCTGCGCGTGCTGGGCTGAGCCTCGACAGGCCGGCGCCAGAGCGCCTCACGTCGCAGCCCAGCTGCCGCTATCCTTGCAGGCTTCGCGTCCGCCTCGAACACGGGCAACGCCCTGCAGGAACCCCCCATGCCGAATGCCCGCCTGCTCGTGGTCGACGACGAGCCCGATATCCGTCAGCTGCTGTGCGAAGTGCTGGAGGACGAAGGCTATGCGGTCACCACCGCCGAGCACGCCGAGGCCGCCCGCGCGGCCCGCGGCGAAGGCCGCTTCGACGCCGTGCTGCTCGACATCTGGATGCCCGGCACCGACGGCATCGCCCTGCTGCGCGAATGGAAGACCGCGGGCGACGACACGCCGGTGGTGATGATGTCGGGCCACGGCACCATCGAAACCGCGGTCGAAGCCACGCGGCTCGGCGCCTACGACTTCATCGAGAAGCCGGTGACCCTGGCCAAGCTGCTGATCACGCTGGAGCGCGCGCTCGAAGCGCAGCGTCTGCGCGCCGACAACCAGGCGCTGCGACGCCAGCTCAGCCCGCCGGTTGCACCGCTGGGCGAATCGCCGGCGATGCAGCGCCTGCGCGCCCAGCTCGAACGGCTGGCGGGCGTCGATGCCCCGGTGCTGCTGCTCGGCGAAGCCGGCACCGGCAAGGAGGGGCTCGCTCGCTGGATGCACGAGCACTCCGCGCGCGCCGGCCAGCCCTTCGTCACCGTCGCTGGCGCCGCGATCGCCGACGAGGCCGCCGCAGCGACGCTGTTCGGCTCGGAGGGCGAGAGCGGCAGCGTGCCCGGCCTGATTGAGCGCGCTGAGGGCGGCACGCTGTATCTCGACGAGCTGACCGAACTCGGCCCCGAGCTGCAGCTGCGTCTGTCCAGCGTGCTGGAGCGCCGCGAGCTGCTGCGCGTCGGCGGCCGTCAGCCGGTGCCGCTGCGCGCGCGGGTGATCGCCGCCAGCAGCCGCGATCTTGAGGCCGAACTCGGCGCACAGCGACTGCGCGAGGATCTCTACTACCAGCTCAACGTGCTGCCGCTGCGGGTGCCGCCGCTGCGCGAGCGCGGCGCCGACGTGCTGGCGCAGGCGCAGGCCCTGGCCGAGCACTTTGTCAGCCGCGACCGCCTGCCGCCGCGCCGCTTCAGCGACGCCGCGGCGGCGCGTCTGGCGGCACACAGCTGGCCCGGCAACCTGCGCGAGCTGCGCGCCTTGGTGCAGCGCCTGCTGGTGTTGGGCGGTGAGGCGCAGATCGACGCCAGCGAGGTGGAATCCGCGCTCGGTCGGCGTCCCGCGGCGGCGGCGGCAGCCACGGCAACGGCCGCCGAGGAAGGCGGCTTCCGCGCGGATTTCTCGCAGCCGCTGCGCGATGCCCGCGACCAGTTCGAGCGCGCCTACCTGCTGCACTGGCTGGAGCAGTGTGAGGGCAGCGTCGGCAAGCTCGCGAAGGCCGTCGGCATGGAGCGCACGCACCTCTACCGCAAGCTGCGCGATCTCGGTATCGAGCTGCGCCCGGGCAAGGACGGCTGATGCGCATCGCCCACCTGCTTTTGACCCGCCGCTTCGCCGGCAGCGAACGCTATGCGGTGGAACTGGCCAACGCACAGGCCGAACGCCACGAGGTGACGGTGCTGCTGCGCCACTGCGCCTTCGAGCAGCGCGCCGATGCGATCGCGCACCGGCTTTCGCCCAAGGTGCAGGTGGTCGACTGCGGCGAGTGGCTGTCACGTTGGCGGGTGCGGCGCTGGCTGAAGCAGCAGCGGCCGGATGTCGCCCACGCGCACCTGAGCGGAGGCTGCCGCGCCCTGCGGGGCCTGCGCGTGCCCGGCATGCGCCGGGTCGCCACCCTGCACCTCCGCTACAAGCCGCAGCAGCACGCCGATCTCGATGGCCTCATCGCGATCGCGCCCTGGCAGCTGCCGGCGATTCCCGAGGCCCTGCGCGGGCGCAGCGCGCAGATCGACAACTGGACCTTGGCGCCGGGGTTCGACGCGGGTGTCCGCGCACGGCTGCGCGCCGAGCTGGGCCTGGAGGCGAACACCCTGCTGGTCGGTACGCTCGGCCGCGCCGAAAAGGGCAAGGGCATGGACGTGCTGCTCGATGCCTGGCGCCAGCTCGCACCCGAGCCCGCCCGCGCACGCCTGGCCCTGGTCGGTGCCGGCGGCGCTTGGAAAGCCCTGCGCGCCTCCGCCCCGACCGAGGTGCTGATGCCCGGCTTCGTCGAGTGGCCTTCCGACTGGCTGTCGGCCTTCGATGTGTTCGTCAGCACGTCCCGCTACGACGCCTTTGGCCTGGTGCTGCTGGAGGCCATGCGCAGTGGCCTGCCGGTCATCGCCAGCGCCACCGAGGGTGCGCGCCATCTGTCCGAGGTGATTGCGCGCCCACTGCTGCCGATCGGCGATGCGAGCGCGTTGGTGGCAGCCCTGCGACCGCTGCTGGAAACCCCGCCGCCGCGTCAGGCGTATGCGCTGGAGCCATTCGGCGCGGACGCGCGGATAGGCGAGATCGAGGCTTGGTACGGCCGGGTGAAGCCGATCTCCTGAGCGGGGACTTGCCAAGGCCACGGCTGCCGGCGCGACAATGTGCGCTCGCAGCATTCGGATCCGTCCCTTCGGCGAACTGCGATTTCGAAGGGTGCTACTGGAAATCGGGGGCCAGGGTCACGCGGCTCCTCGACAGACATCGACAGCGCGGCGCCATGCGATCATTCGCGCCTGCTGTCCGCGATGGATCGCGCTACGGACAGGTTCCGCCCATCAGGGGGATGAGGCACACATGAAGATTCTGATCCTCGGGGCGGGCCAGGTCGGCTCATCCGTCGCCGCAGCGCTGTCGACCGAGAACAACGACATCACGGTCGTCGACAACGACGCTGCGCGGCTGCGCGAACTGGCCGAGCGCCTGGACATCCGCACCGTTGAGGGCCACGCCAGCCTGCCGCGGGTGTTGAGCCACGCCGGCGCCGAAGACGCCGACCTGGTGGTCGCGGTCACCAGCAGCGATGAAGTGAACCTGGTGGCCTGTCGCGTCTGCGACCTGCTGTTCCGCACCCCCACCCGCATCGCTCGCCTGCGCGAAAGCGACTACCTCGGCGCCGCCGAGTTCATCCGCCGCGACCGCTCCTCGGTGGATGTGGCGATCAGCCCGGAGGCGCAGGTCTACCACCACGTGCAGCGCCTGATCGAGTTTCCGGGTGCGCTGCAGGTGCTGGATTTCGCCGACGGTCGCGCTCAGCTGGTGGCGGTGCGCGCGGTGCAGCAGGGCAAGCTGGTGGGACATGAGATCCGCGAGCTGCGCGACCATCTGCCGCCCGGTGTGGATGCGCGAGTCGCCGCCATCTTCCGCAAGGGCAAACCGATCGTGCCCACCGCGGCCACGGTCATCCACGTCGATGACGAGGTGTTCTTTCTCGCCGACCGCAAGAACATCACCACGGTGATGAGCGAGCTGCGCCGCGTCGACCGACCGGCCAAGCGCGTCTTCATCGCCGGCGGCGGCAATATCGGCCGCAACCTCGCCAAGGCGCTGGAGGGCCGCTTCAGCGTCAAGGTGCTGGAGCGCTCGAAGGATCGCGCCAAGAAGATCGCCGAAGACCTGGTCAACTCCATCGTGCTGGTCGGCGACTGCGCCGATGAAGACCTGCTGCGCGAGGAGAACATCGACCAGACCGACGTCTACTGCGCGCTCACCAACGACGACGAGGCCAACATTCT
>JBKCVA010000069.1:0-32025 GCA_046318115.1 Lysobacterales bacterium
GGGCAGCAAGGCCACGCGGCGTGTCAACCTTCGGTCGAATCCCGAATCCCGAATCCCGAATCCCGAATCCCCAATCCCCAATCCCCAATCCCCAATCCCCAATCCCTAATCCCCAATCCCAGCTTCAGAACGTCCGCGCCCGCGCCGGCTCCGGCAGGTGCATGGGCTGGCCGTCCTTGCAGCTGAACGCGGCCTGGAAGGACGACAGATGCGGCAGCGGACCGTTGACGCGGAAGCGCGCGGGCGCGCGGGTGTCGGCGGCCAGCAGCAGACGCAGGGTCTCGTCCTGGTAGTTGCGGCGGATCAGCCGCGCCCAGCCATGGAAGAAGCGCTGCGCGGGCGTGAGCCCGTCGCGGCTCTCGCCGCGCTCGCCGCCGGCAGCCAGAAACGCCGTGTAGGCGAGCTGCAGCGCGCCGAGATCGAGCACGTTCTCGTTCCAGGTGGCAGCGCCGTCGACCTTGAGCGTGCCCAGCGCGCTGAAGGCCGAGTACTGGCTGACCAGTCCGCGTGAGCGCTCGGCATAGACAGCGCGGTCGGCATCGCTCAACAGCCCGCGGCGTGCACCTGACGCAGCATCGAACACCCCCATAAGCCCGCGCGCGATCAGCGCGCCGGCCACGCCGTGATTCAGGGCGACATCGCCAGCGGGATCGAACAGCGGCGACTGCAGCGCCGCGGCCGGCACATACAGCGTGTGCGTGGACGCCTGATAGCTGACCTGCAGGCTCGACGCCGACACCGGCCAGGCAGCGCGTGGCGCCTTGCCCAGCGCGGCCAAGGCGCGCTGATGGCGGGCTCGGCTCACGGCCAGAACGGCCTCAGGCCAGTTGTTTGCCTCAAGCTCGAAGCCCTCCCACTCCGTTTCGGCGGGGCCTCCCAGCGCAAAGCTCAGGCGGTCGATGTCGGCCAGCAGCGCTTGCCGGCCTTCCGCCTGCAGCCAGGTCGAGCCCTCGACGAGTGCGCGCAGTTGGGCGCGCAGGCCTTCCGCCAGCGCAAGCGCCGCCTCACGGCGCGGCGCATCGAAGTGCGTGCGCGAATAGCGCTGGCCCAAGGCCTCGCCGAGGCTCGCCTGCAGGAAGCTCAGCACCCGCGCTTCGCGGCTCGGCGCCGCCTGTCCCGCCAGCGTCTCAACGAACAGGCGGTCGTGGGCTTCGACGAAAGGCTGACCGAGATAGGGCGCAGCCGCGTGCAGCACATGGAAGCGCAGGTAGGCCTGCCAGTCTCCCAACGGCTGCGTAGTGAGGCGCGAGTTCAACGCCGAGAAGAAGCTGGCGTGAGCCAGCGACACTTCGTCGAGCTTGCGCAGGCCCTGCGCTTTCAGATAATCGCGCCAGCGCAGCTCGAGCTGCGCGCGATCAAGCTCGCGGACCCGCGTTATCCGGTAGCTGTTGCGGGGATCCCGCAGCTGCTCCAGCGACAGCGAGGCGCGCGCCAGTTCGGTTTCCATCGCCAGCACGCGCTGCGACTCGGCTGCCGCATCGGCGCGACCGGCAAGGACCAGCAGGCGCTCGACGTAGGTGCGATAGGCCTCGCGAAGCTCCAAGGCGGGTGCATCCTCGCGCAGGTAGTAGTCGCGATCCGGCAGCCCGAGGCCGCCCTGGTTCGCATAGGCGATCAGGCGCTCGGGGCGGTCAAGATCCGGTGCGACCGAGAACGCGAAGAGAATCGGCGCACCCCAGCCGTGGAGTTCGGAGATCAGCGCCGGTAGTTCACGTGGCTTCTTGAGGGCATCGATGCGCTGCAGAAAGCCAGCAGCCGGGCCCACGCCCAGAGCGTCGATCGTGGCACTGTCCATGCCCAGCGCGTACAGGCGGGCGATGCTGGAGTCCAAAGCGTTGGCCGGCGCGTTCGCGAACCCCTGGAGCAGCGCACGCTGCTGCTCTCCGATCAGTGCGCGGATCTCGTCGGTGTAGCCGATGCTGGCCTGACCGGTCGGCACCGGCGTGGAGGCCAGCCAGCCACCGTTCGCATGCTGGTAGAAATCCATGCAGGCCGCGGTGGCGGCATCGCGATGGCGGGCATCGAGTGCGCTGTCTGCGTGAACCAGCGGAACAGCGCACAGGGCAAAGGCGGTACAGGACAGCAGGCGAAGCGTCGAGCGGAGCATCTGGGGCAACCTGGAGGAACCTCGGGGGGCGCACAGTGTAGCGGCCCAGCACCCGTAGCCCGCGACGCTGAGGCTATGATCGATGGGCTTTCCATGTCCTGGGGTTGATATGCGCATC
The DNA here is from genome assembly GCA_046318115.1 of Lysobacterales bacterium. Lineage (GTDB taxonomy): Bacteria > Pseudomonadota > Gammaproteobacteria > Xanthomonadales > Xanthomonadaceae > Aquimonas. Next base: position 2,226 of record JBKCVA010000069.1, read on the forward strand.
ACCATCCATGGCGCCGCCGGCGAAGTCACAGGCTCCTGTCACCTTCTCGAGTTCGGCCGTAAACAGGTGCTCCTGGACATCGGCATGATCCAGGGCGGGCATGAGGAAGCGCACCGCAACAGTGATGCGTTTCCCTTCGATCTGCGCAAGCTGGATGCGGTGGTCATCAGCCACGCCCACATCGATCACCTCGGGCGCCTGCCATTGCTGGTGAAACGAGGCTACTCCGGCCCTGTCTACACCCACCGCGCTACCGCAGATCTTGCGCGGATCATGCTGGAAGACTCGGCCAGCCTTGCCGCCGCCGATGCCGAACGCGACAACCGCCGCAAGCTGCGCGCCGGCGAAGAGCCCGACGCCGAGCCCCTATACTCGCTGGGCGATGTCGCCGATGCCCTGCGCCTGCTGCGCGCACTGGACTACGACGAGCCCACCGAGATCCTGCCAGGCCTGACCCTGACCCTGCGCGACGCCGGCCACATCCTCGGTTCGGCGTCCGTCAGCCTGAGCGGAGAGACGCCGAACGGTCCGCGCACCCTGGTGTTCTCGGGCGACATCGGCCCGCGCGGCACCCCGATCATGCGCGACCCTGCGCCCGTACCGAAGGCCGACCTGGTGCTGCTGGAAAGCACCTATGGCGACCGCCTGCATCGCTCGCGCGACGCCACCATCGACGAGCTGGGCGAAGTCTTCGACATCGCCGCGCACGAGCGCGGCAACGTGCTGATCCCTGCCTTCGCGGTTGGCCGCAGCCAGGAGCTGCTGTACTGGATGGCCGAGAACTACGAGCGCTGGCATCTCGACCGCTGGCAGGTGTATCTCGACTCACCGATGGCGCTGAAGGTCACCGAGGCTTACGCGCGTCACAAGGCGCTGCTCGATTCGCCGGCGCGCGCCGCGTGGAACGGCAGCGGCAATCCCTTCGGCCTGCCCAACCTGCGCCTCGTCAGCAGCATGCAGGACTCGCAGGCGCTGAACCAGCGGGCCAGCGGCTGCGTGATCATCGCTGGCAGCGGCATGTGCAACGGCGGCCGCATCCGCCACCACCTGCGCCACAACCTGTGGCGCGAGAACGCGCACATCGTCTTCGTCGGCTACCAGGCCCGCGGCACGCTCGGCCGCCGACTGGTCGACGGCGCCGACTACGTCGACATCTTCGGTGAGCGCATCCGCGTCAAGGCGCGTCGCCACACCATCGGCGGCCTTTCGGCCCACGCCGATCAGAACGGTCTCAGCCAGTGGTACGGACAGATTCCCCGGCACCCGCGCGTGCTGCTGGTGCACGGCGAAGACGAGGCGCGCGAGGGTCTGCGGCAACGGCTCGCCGAGCAGTACGGCTGCGACGTTCGGGTGCCGCAGGCGGGCGAGCAGTTTGATGTCTGAAAGAGCCGGGATTCGGGATTGGGGATTCGGGATTCGTGGGGAGGCCCCGCGAGCTTTTGCGCTGGGGTCCACTTCAGCCTGAGGCGAGGCGGTAAAAGTCCCTCACGCAGAGGCCTACACGGACGCATCGACCTTCGGTCGAATCCCGAATCCCGAATCCCGAATCCCGAATCCCGAATCCCGAATCCCGAATCCCCAATCCCGCGCGCGCAGCGCGCAGCGCAGCCCTAGAATGCGCTCCCCTCCCAGACACTGCCCCCCGCCATGAAGGCCCTGCTCGAACGCGCGCTTGCCCACCCCTTCACCGAACGCTTCGTGCTGGCTGTGATTCTGATCAACGCGGTGACGCTGGGGCTGGAGACCGACGCGCGGGTGATGGCGCGCTTTGGCGAGTGGCTACTTGTGCTGGACAAGATCGCGCTGTCGATCTTCTGCATCGAGATCGCCGCCAAGCTCTATGTGCGCGGGCTGCGCTTCTTCCGCGATCCCTGGAACGTATTCGATTTCGTGGTCGTGGCCATTGCCCTGCTTCCAGCCTCCGGGCCGCTGTCGGTGCTGCGCGCGCTGCGCATCCTGCGCGTGCTGCGGCTGATCACCATCGTGCCTTCCTTGAAGCGTGTGGTCGGTGCTCTGCTCGGCGCCCTGCCCGGCATGGCTTCGATCGTGATGCTGCTGGTGCTGATCTTCTACGTCGGCGCGGTGATGTCGACCAAGCTGTTCGGCGAGGCCTTCCCCGAGTGGTTCGGCAGCGTGGCCGCTTCGTTCTACACGCTGTTCCAGGTGATGACGCTGGAAAGCTGGTCGATGGGCATCGTGCGGCCGGTGATGGAGGTTTACCCCTACTCCTGGCTGTTCTTCATCCCCTTCATCCTCGCCACCAGCTTCACCGCCCTGAACCTGTTCATCGGCGTGGTCGTGTCGGCCATGCAGGCGGAGATCGACGCCGACCGCGAGCGCGTGGTCGAGGAAGCCGTGGCCAAGGGCGAGGAGCCCCTGGTCGAGGAAGTGCGCGCGCTGCGCGCCGAGATCGCGCGCCTGTCGCAGCGGCTTGATGCCTCGGACCGCGCAGGATGAGTGAGCGACGCAGCGCACGCGTGGCCGTGGTCGGCGGCGGCCCCGCCGGGCTGATCGCCGCCGAACGCCTGCGCGCCGCCGGTGCCGAGGTCGATCTGTACGAGCGCATGGGCTCGGTCGGCCGCAAGATCCTGATCGCCGGCAAGGGCGGCCTGAACCTTACCCATTCGGAAGCCTTCGCGCCCTTCGTTGCGCGCTATCGCGAGGCCGCCCCCTGGGTGCAGCCTTGGCTTGAACGTTTCGACGCCAACGCGCTGCGCGAGTGGGCGCGCGGGCTCGGCGTCGACACCTTTGTCGGCAGCTCGGGCCGGGTCTTCCCGAGTGATTTGAAGGCCGCGCCCTTGCTGCGCGGCTGGGTGCGGCGGCTGCGCGAACAGGGCGTGCGCTTCCATGTGCAGCATCGACTGATCGCGATCGAGGCCACGCGCCTGCACTTCGACACCGCCGCAGGCACGGTCGAAGTGATGGCTGACGCCGTGGTGCTGGCGCTGGGCGGCGGCTCCTGGGCCAAGCTCGGCAGCGATGGCGCCTGGGTGGAGCTGCTGCGCGCGCGCGGCGTCGACGTGCGCGATCTCGCGCCCAGCAACTGCGGCTTCGAATGCGACTGGTCGGCGGACTTCGCTGCCCGCTGCGCGGGTCTGCCGGTTAAGCCCGTGGCGGCCGAATGGATCGACGCCGCGGGCCAACGCCAGCGCCGCCAGGGCGAGTTCGTGCTCACCGAACACGGCATCGAGGGCAGCCTGATCTACGCGCTGTCGGCCGACCTGCGCGGCCAGATCGAGCGCGAGGGCCGCGCCGAGCTGTGGCTTGACCTGTTCCCGGAGCGCTCGCTCGAGCAGCTGCGCAGCGCCTGGCAGCGCGCCCGCAGCGGCGAAAGCACCGGCTCGAAGCTGCGCAAGCGCCTTGGCCTGGATGGCGCCCGCCTGGCGCTCGTCTACGAGCGCCTGCCGAAATCGGCAATGGCCGATGCGGAGGTTCTGCTCCCCGCGCTGAAGGCCTTGCCCCTGCAGCTCGCCGCGACGCGCCCGCTGGATGAAGCGATCAGCAGCGCGGGCGGCGTGCGCCGCGAGGCGCTGGATGCGCGCCTGATGCTGCGCGACCTGCCCGGCGTGTTCTGCGCCGGCGAGATGCTGGACTGGGAAGCGCCGACCGGCGGCTACCTGCTGACCGCCTGCTTCGCCAGCGGCGTGCGCGCCGCAGACGGCGCGCTGGACTGGCTGGCGACGCGTCCCTGACGGCGGGTTGCAACCGGGCCCGCACCGGCCGGCACATCGAGCCGCAGCGTGAGGCATCTGGCCGAGCCGCCGGACTTCTGGAACTCGTCCAGCTGCACCCGCACCACATCTAGCCCGAGGTGCGCGAGTCGCGCCTCGGTGGCATCACCGATGCCATCGCCGAACACGGTGTCGTCGAGGCAGACCACGTTGCAGGCGAAGCGTGCAGCCTCACTCTCGACCACGGCCACCCGACGCTCGGCCGGAAACGCCGCTGCGATGCGCAGACGCGACTCCTCGTCGAACGCCGGCGGAAACCACAGCAAGCCGCCGCGCGGCAGCGGGCAGAAGCATGTATCGAGGTGATAGAAGCGCGGGTCGATCAGGCGCAGCGGCTCGACGTGGACGCCCAGGGTGCTTGCCAGCCACGGCGCGACGCGGGCATCCGAGCGCATCGCGCCCAGCCACAGCCTCGGCGCACCGCACTCGAACAGCGCATCGCCCGCGCCCTCGAAACACAGCCCCGTGGGCGGCGGCTGCAGCTCGAAGCCGGCGCTGCGCAGCCAGCGCTCCAACAGCGGCTGCTCGGGCTGGCGTTCGGGATGACGAAAGCGCGCCGGCACCGCGCGCCGGCCATGGATCAGGGCCGCGTTGGCCGTGAACACCTGGTCCGCGAGACCCGGCGCCGCCGGCAGCAGGCTCACCTCGGCGTGCCGGCTCAAGGCCCGATGCAGGGCCTGCCACTGCCGCCGCGCCCGCGCCGGATCGACCCGCCCCAGCCCGGCCTGCATCCACGGATTGATGCAGTAGCGCACTTCGAAGTGCCGGGGATCGCACATCAACAGCTGCGGCTGGGAACGCATGGCGGGCTCCACTGCGGGGATGTCGCCTACGCTGATCGCCGGTGATGACAGCCGCGCGTCAGGCGCGTGTCGGAGCGCTTGCAGTCACCCGTCTGAACGAGCCCCTTGCGCGCAGGCGGTGGATGTACTGTCAGCCCGTCCGGGGCCTGCACGCCTCTCAAGCGCTTCCCGCACGCGAGAGCACCGCGAGGGCGATGCCGACGATCCACGGAGGAGAAAGGGCGAGCGCCCGCTCGAACGGACGCAGGCATCGCCAACGCATCACCGCAAACACGAAGAGCAGAACGAAAAGTGGTGCTGCCAACGCGGAATACAGGCCAGCGGCCTGCGGCGCCTCGCTCCTACCGTCCGGCGCGATGACGGATACCGCCGCAATGGCACCGACCATCGCCGTGAACAGCCAGGCGACGAGTGCGGCCAGCACAAGAGCCTTACGGTCGTCGGGGTTCAGTCCCTGTGCCATCCATCACCTCAGCGCCGCTGCCTTCAGCCGACTTCGAACACCAGCAGATCCGAGCTGGCCGCGGCGATGCTCTGCCCCAGGCTGATGCAGCCGCTGCGGCGCAGCGGCAGATCGTTGCGGTGCACGCGCAGCTCGTCCTCATCGCCGATCCGCACGAAGCTGCCGTTGGTGCTGCGGTCGGTCAGCACCCACAGGCCGCGCCGGCACTCGAGGCTGGCATGGTTGCGGCTGACCCACTCGGCTTCGATCGACAGCCCGCAGCCGGGGTCACGGCCCATGCTGAAAGGCGGCGCGTCCTCGCGCAGCTCGATCACGCGGCCGCGGTGGCGCAGGGTCAGGCGCGCGCCCGCCTGGGTGGTGTCGTCGACCTTGATCGCGCGCTGGATGGTGGTGAGGTTCGAGGTGTCGTCCTGCCAGATCAGGTCGACGATCTCGATCGGCAGGAGCTTGCCGGCCACCCGTGCGCGCCCCAGGGCCCGCGAGCGGATGCCACCGACGATGGTGAGGTCCTTGACGGTGCCGGCCGTGGTGACGATCTGCTCGCGCTTGGCCAGCGCCGCCATGCGCGCCGCCACGTTGACCGCATCGCCGTAGACATCGCCGTTTTCGAGCAGGGCTTCCCCGTGATGGAAGCCAATGCGGATGCCCAGCTTCTCTGCGGTGAACTCAGGATCGGTGCTGACCCGGCGCTGCATGTCGCAGGCCGCCAGCGCCGCCTGCACCGCGGCCGGGAAGGTGCACATGATTTCGTCGCCGATGGTCTTGACCAGACGCCCGCCGTGCGCGGCCGCAATCCGCGTCAGCGCTTCCAGCACGCTGGCAATGATCCGCCGGGCCTCGACATCGCCCAGGGTCTCGAACAGCCGGGTGCTGCCGCTGACATCGGCAAACAGGATCGAGAGGGGCTGGGTCGCGCTCATGGCCCCGCATCATAGGCAATGGCGACGACGCCGTCATGGCAGGCCTCACAGCGCCCCGCCGCGGCCTTACGCGGTCGGCTTTTCGTAGGCTCTGACGGCGGCAGGGGCGGCAAACGTGTCGGCGCGCGCGTGCGGCCAGAACAGTTCAAACACGGGATGCCGCGGCGTGCCCTCCAGCAGCTCGCCCGGCTTGACGAAGAAATGCAGCTTGGCGAGCGAGCGGATCTCGTTGCCCGAAACGCGGCGGATGATGTGCTCGGGCCCCAGTTGATCCGGGTGCTGCAGCCCCGCCGCCGCCAGCAGATCGCGCAGGGCCTTCAGCGTGTTGCGATGGAAGTGGTAGACCCGCTCGGCCTTGTCCGGCACCACCAGCGCACGCTGACGGGACGGGTCCTGGGTGGCGACGCCGGTTGGGCACTTGTCGGTGTGACAGCTCTGCGACTGGATGCAGCCCAGCGCGAACATGAAGCCGCGCGCCGAATTGCACCAGTCCGCACCGATCGCCAGCGTGCGCGCCATGTCGAAGGCGGTGATGATCTTGCCGGCCGCGCCGATCTTGATGCGCCCGCGCAGATTGAGGCCCACCAGGGTGTTGTGGACGAGGATCAGGGCCTCGGTCAGCGGCGCGCCGACATGGTCGGTGAACTCCAGCGGCGCGGCGCCGGTACCGCCCTCGCCGCCGTCCACCACGATGAAGTCGGGCGTGATGCCGGTGGCCTGCATGGCGCGCGCGATGGCGAACCATTCCCAAGGGTGGCCAATCGCCAGCTTGAAGCCCGTCGGTTTGCCGCCTGACAGTTCGCGCAGGCGAGCGATGAACTTCAGCAGCCCGATCGGTGAATCGAAAGCGCTGTGGCGCGCCGGGGAGATGCAGTCGGTGCCGACCGGCACGCCGCGCGCTTCCGCGATCTCGGGCGTCACCTTCGCTCCGGGAAGGATGCCGCCCTGCCCCGGCTTCGCGCCCTGGCTAAGCTTCAGCTCGATCATCCGCACCCGCGGGTCGCTGGCGTTCTCGACAAAGCGCTCTTCGCTGAAGCTGCCGTCGTGGTTGCGGCAGCCGAAGTAGCCCGAACCGATCTCCCACACCAGGTCGCCACCGTGCTCGCGGTGGTAGCGCGAGATCGAGCCCTCGCCGGTGTCGTGATAGAAGCCGCCGCGCTTGGCCCCTGAGTTCAGCGCACGGATGGCCGCGGCCGACAGCGAGCCGAAGCTCATCGCGGAGATATTGAAGACGCTCGCCGAGTAGGGCTGGCTGCAGTCCGGCCCGCCGATGCGGATGCGGAAGTCGTGGTCGGGTAGATCGACCGGCTGCAGGCTGTGGTTGATCCACTCGTACTGGGTCCGATAGACGTCGAGCTGGGTGCCGAAAGGGCGCTTGTCGAGCGTGTTCTTGGCGCGCTGGTAGACGATCGAGCGCTGCGCCCGCGAGAACGGGGTCTGCTCTTCGTCGCCTTCCAGCAGGTACTGGCGGATCTCCGGCCGGATCGCTTCCACGAGATAGCGCACATGCGCCAGCAGCGGGTAGTTGCGCAGCAGCGCCCGCGGCGCCTGCAGAAAATCACGCAGGCCCAGCAGGCTCAGGGCCGCGGCCACGGCGCACGGCCACCACCAGGCGCTGCCAAGGCTGAGCGCAAGCCCGGCAAAGAGCGGAACGGCAGCGATGCAGGCCAGCCAGGCCGTATAGCGAAGGGGCATGGGCAGCGGGCTCAAAGAACGCGGGCCGCCATCATGCCCGCTCGGCGCTCAGCGGTGGCGGATCGCCAGCACCTGGCCGGGACGCAGATTGGCTGCCGCATGCTCGAGCTCGGCCAGGCTTTCCTCCTCGAACTCCATCGACGTCAGCCCGTGGAAGTGGGCGTAGACATCGCCCTCGAAGCCATCGCCCGCGCTCAAGGCAAAGCTGCCCTCGGGCACGGCGCCGAGCGAGGCCACGGGTTCGAACTCCAAGCGGACACAGTTCATGGGCACGGACGTTCACCTCGACAACGTGGGGTGGGTGTCGACCCACCTGGACCTGGTTCGAACACAGGGTGGGCTTGACCCACCGCGACCTCCCTCTCGACGCGGGGCTGCGTATCCGCCCGCCGCCCGCGACGCTCGACCGCTCCTGCGGAGCGACGCGACCCCAATCCTGCAACCATCCTGGCGGACCGAGGCGGGTGTCGAGCATCGGTGGGTCGAGATCCACCCTATGGGTCGTTTGCACGAATGGGCGCGAGCGATTGGCTTGGCGCGGCGCAGCCGACCTGTGTCGACCTGTGTGCCCGGAGCGGGACTCGAACCCGCACACCCTTGCGGATAGCAGATTTTAAGTCTGCTGCGTCTACCGGTTTCGCCATCCGGGCGGCGGGGCGCAGTGTAGCGGTGCCGGGGTCGCTTGTGAGCTTTTGCGACTATGCCTGCCACCAATCGGGCTGGGTGGGCGATGACTCACTCGGCTACTCTGCGCGCCAGTCCCCTTGCCCTAGCTCTCATGTCGCTGACCCATCTCGATCGGCTGGAAGCCGAAAGCCTGCACATCTTCCGCGAGGCCGCCGCGACCGCGCGCAAGCCGGTGCTGCTCTACTCCATTGGCAAGGACAGCAGCGTGCTGCTGCATCTGGCGCGCAAGGCCTTCGCGCCGGGTCGCCTGCCTTTCCCACTGCTGCATATCGACACCGGCTGGAAGTTCCGCGAGATGATCGCCTTCCGCGATGCGCTGGCCGCGCGCCTCGGGCTCGACCTGATCGTCCACACCAACCCCGAGGGCAAGGCGGCCGGCGTCAACCCGATCAGCCACGGCAGCGCCGTGCACACCGACGTCATGAAGACCCAGGCCCTGCGCCAGGCGCTGGACGCCCACGGCTTCGACGTCGCCTTCGGCGGCGCGCGTCGCGACGAGGAAGCCTCGCGCGCCAAGGAGCGCATCGCCAGCCACCGCAGCCCGGGACACCGCTGGGAGCCCAAGCGTCAGCGGCCGGAGCTGTGGCAGCAGTTCAATCTGCGCCACGGGCCGGGCGAGACCTTTCGCGTGTTCCCCATGTCGAACTGGACCGAGGCCGACATCTGGCGCTACATCGAGCGCGAGAACATTGAGGTGGTGCCGCTGTACTTCGCCAAGCCGCGTCCGGTGGTGCGACGTTCGGGCACCTGGATCATGGTCGACGACGAACGCCTGCCGCTCGAAGCCGGCGAGCAGCCGCAGCTCTTGAGCGTGCGCTTCCGCACCCTCGGCTGCTATCCGCTGACCGGCGCGATCGAAAGCGAAGCCGCCGATCTGCCGGCCGTGCTGGCCGAGATGGCTGCCTCACGCGCATCGGAACGCCAGGGCCGCCTGATCGACGGCGACGGCGCGGGATCGATGGAGCGCAAGAAGCAGGAGGGCTATTTCTGATGAACGCCCTGCCCCAGAACCCAGACCTTCCACTGCACGAGACCGCCGCCATCGCCCTGCCCGCGCCCGAACACCGGCCGCACCTGCGCCTGCTGACCTGTGGCAGCGTCGATGACGGCAAAAGCACCCTGATCGGCCGCCTGCTGTTCGAGACCGACAGCGTGCCCGACGACCAGCTCGCCAACCTTGAGCTGCTCTCGCGCCGCCATGGCACCCGCGGCGAACAGGTCGACTACGCCCTGCTGCTGGATGGCCTCTCGGCCGAGCGCGAACAGGGCATCACCATCGATGTGGCCTGGCGCTACTTCGGCACGACGCGCACGGCCTTCATCGTCGCCGATTCGCCCGGCCACGCCGAGTACACCCGCAACATGGTGACCGCCGCCAGCCACTGCGAGCTTGCGGTGCTGCTGGTGGACGCCCGCCAGGGCCTGCTGCCGCAGACCCTGCGGCACGCCTGCATCGCCGCCCTGCTGGGCATCCAGCGCGTGGTGCTGGCGGTGAACAAGATGGACCGCATCGGCTTCGACGCCGAGGTCTTCGAGCGGATCGTCGAGCGCTTCGCCGACTTTGCCGCGCGCGTGGGCCTGGAGCACGTGCAGCCCATCCCACTGTGCGCGATCGATGGCGACAATCTGGTGCAGCGCAGTTCGCGCATGCCCTGGTATGCCGGCCCAGCCCTGCTGGAGCACCTGGAGGCGATGGCTGCCGAATTGGCCTCCGCCCCGCCGCGCCCGCGTCATGCGGCGCGCCTGCCGGTGAGCTGGGTGGTGCGGCCGGATGCCGACTTCCGCGGCTTCGCCGGTCAGCTGCAGGGTGGCGTGCTGCGGGTCGGCGACAGCCTGCGCAGCGTGCCCTCGGGCCAGACCTCGAAAGTGCGCGGGCTGTGGCTCGGCGATCAGGCGCTGGACGTCGCGCATCCCGGCCAGTCGATCGTGCTGGCGCTGGAGGATGAGATCGACTCCAGCCGTGGCGATGTGTTCTCCGCAGCCAGCAGTCCCGTGGAAGCCAGCGACCAGTTCGAGGTCGATATCGTCTGGCTGGGCGAGCAGCCCATGCTGCCGGGGCGGCCGTATCGCCTGCAGCTCGGCACCGCCAGCGCGCTGGCGACGCCGGCCACACCGAAGTACCGGCTCAACGTCGAAACGCTGGAGCATCTGGCCGCGCGCACCCTCTCGGTGAATGAGATCGGCCGGGTCAATCTGGCGCTGGATCGCGCCCTGCCCTTCGAGGCCTATGCCGACAATCCGGGCTTGGGCGGCGGCATCCTGATCGACACGCTCAGCCACCAGACCGTCGGTGCGGTGATGGTGCGCCACGCCCTGCGCCGGGCCTCCAATCTGCACTGGCAGGCGCTGGACATCAGCCGCGCCAAGCGTGCCGGCCAGAAGGGCCAGAAACCGGCGGTGCTGTGGTTCACGGGTCTCTCGGGCGCGGGCAAATCGACGATCGCCAATCTGGTCGAGAAGCAGCTGCATGCGCTGGGCAAGCACACCTATCTGCTCGATGGCGACAACGTGCGCCACGGCCTCAACAAGGACCTCGGCTTCACCGATGCCGACCGCGTCGAGAACATCCGCCGCGTCGCCGAGGTGGCCAGGCTCATGGCCGATGCGGGCCTGATCTGCCTGGTGTCCTTCATCTCGCCCTTCCGCAGCGAGCGCGCCTTCGCCCGCGGGCTGCTGCCCGCGGGAGAGTTCTTCGAAGTCTTCGTCGATACGCCGCTGGAGGTGGCCGAGTCGCGCGACGTCAAGGGCCTGTACGCCAAGGCCCGACGCGGCGAGCTGCGCAACTTCACCGGCATCGATTCAGCCTACGAACGACCGGAAGCACCGGAGCTGGATCTGCAGGCCGATCAACTGTCCCCGGAAGCCGCCGCCGATGCGGTGATCGAGAGCTTGCGTCGCGCGGGCGTGCTGGAAGGCGAGCTTTGAGACAGCTCGCCACAGGGAAGGTCTGACCCACTCCGACCGGGCGTTGTGCGGAGCGCGCCCTGCACGCGGCACTGCGCTGAGTTCTTCGTCCTTGGCCCAGGCCTGAGCAGGGCCCGCCAGGACATCCTGGATCGCGCCGCTGTACCGTCTCACGGCACGGCGCGGCCCGGCGCAGCGGCCTCGTCGTCAGGCCCTACGCTGTGGCGGCGGCTCAGCGCTTGCGCAGCGCGCCGGCCAGCAGCAGCACGGTGCCGACGCCGAGCAGCACAAAGCCCAGGGTCTTGCCCTGCTCGCCTCGATCGGCGACACGGATGCCACCGTCGCCGATCTCCAGCGCCTTGTCTCCGACCCGCAGCACTTCGTTCTTGCCTTCGATCTGGACGAGGCCGGAGACCAGCACGCCCCCCGCGATATCCAGCAGAAGACCCAGCGTCAGAAGCAGTGCGCGCATCCGAGACCTCTTGAAGCGGAGAATGGGAGGTGTACGGACTGTGCCCGCAGCGCCAGACCGACACAAGCCCAGCCCAGGCGATCCGGATCGCCTGCTGATCGGCAACCAGGATGATTCCTGCGGATCAAACGACATGGCATTCCGTAGCAAGCGGATGGATCGCAGCGGGCTTCACTTCTCAGCAGATAAGCTTGCAAGCATGCACGCACAGCATCTCCATCCGATCGACGAAATACCACGCACCGCTGACATCCTCGCGGCCGCGGGCTTCTGCTTCCTGCCCCGCGCTCAGGCACTGAAGGCGCTGGGCGCGGGCATCGAAACCGAGTGGCAGGCCTTTGCCGAGAGTTGGCAGGCATTGGGCGTGGATGCACACATGGCTGACGGCGGGCGCTATCGCCGGCGACGCCATGCCGTGTTCGCCGCCAGCCGCAGCCGCGGCATCGAGCGACTGCCGGATGCCCCGCACTTTCAGGCCCTGCACTACAACCGCTTGAACGGCGGCATCGAGCGCTGGTTCCAGCCGATCCTGCCGGAGGTGGCGCAAAGCGCGCCCTTCCGCGCGCTCGCGGAGTTCGCGCACGGCCTCTTCGCACAGCTCGCACCGGCGGTCGAGCGCTGGCAGATCGAGGCGCACCAGTTCCGCATCGAAGCGCTGCCCGGCCAGCCCGGCCAGCCGACGCCGGAAGGCGTGCATCGCGATGGCGTGGACTTCGTGCTGGTGGCGCTGATCGACCGCCACAACATCCGCGAAGGCACCACCACCATCCATGCAAGTGACAGCGCGCAGCTCGGTGCCTTCACCCTGACCGAACCGCTGGACATCGCCCTGGTCGACGACCAGCGCGTCCTGCATGGCGTCACCGCAGTTGAGCCGCTGGATCCCAGCGCGCCGGCGTGGCGGGATGTGCTGGTGCTGACCTTCAAGCGCACCGAGAGCCTGCTGAGCGCTGCCCCAGCTTCCTAGGGTCTGCCCGGGCCCACTGCGCGCCGCACACGCTCGATCCGGCAGGCGGGCGCAGCAAGCCCCCCCCCAAGCCCTCAAACTGCGCGGCATCAGCCCGGGTCGCACGCGCGCGCGACCGCTTCACCCCACCGGCTTCGGCGCCTTCGCATGCCGTTGGCGCAGCAGCTTCTCGAGCTCGCCCAGCGACAGCCCGCGCGCGCGCAGCAGCACGAGCAGGTGGTAGATCAGGTCCGCGCTCTCGCCGAGCAGGTCGGCGTCTTCCTGCGCCACCGCGGCCAGGGCGGTTTCCACGCCCTCCTCGCCGACCTTCTGCGCGATGCGGCGGATGCCGCCCTCGAACAGCTTGGTGGTGTAGCTGCCCACGGGACGCTCGCGCTCGCGCTGGGCGATCAGCGCATCGAGGTCGCCCAGGAAGCTGCCCGGGGCGTCGGGAAAGCAGCTGGTGCGCTGCAGGTGGCAGGTGGGGCCGTGCGGATGCGCCTGGATCAACAGCGTGTCGGCATCGCAGTCGGTCTCGATGCTGACCAGCTTGAGCACATGGCCGCTGCGCTCGCCCTTGGTCCATAGCCGACCCTTGCTGCGGCTGAAGAAGGTCACGTGGCGGCAGGCCAGGGTCATCTCCAGGGCTTCGCGATTCATGTAGCCCAGCATCAGCACGCGCAGGGTGTCGGCATCCTGCACCACCGCCGGCAGCAGACCGTCCTGCTTGCCCCAGGCCAGTCGATCCAGGGTCTCGGGGCTGACCACCACGTCGTCAGACATCACGCACCTCGATGCCGCGCTGCTTGAGCGTGGACTTGAGTTCTGGAATGGCGATCGCGCCGGAGTGGAAGACGCTGGCGGCGAGCGCCGCATCCACATCGGCCTGCTCGAACACCTCGGCGAAGTGCTCGGGCGCGCCGGCACCGCCGCTGGCCACCAGCGGCACGCGGCAGAGTGCGCGCACGGCGCGCAGCTGTTCGATGTCATAGCCGGCGCGCACGCCGTCGGTGCCCATGCAGTTCAATACGATCTCGCCTGCGCCGCGCTGCTGCGCCTCGACCACCCAGTCGAGCGTACGGCGGCTGAGCGCGCGGGTCTTGCTGGGGTCGCCGGTGTACTGGCGCACGCGCCACTCGCCGTCTTCGTCGCGCAGGCTGTCGATACCGACCACCACACACTGCACACCAAAGGCTTCGGCCAGTTCGTCGATCAGCTCGGGGCGCTCCAGCGCCGGCGAGTTCACTGACACCTTGTCGGCGCCGGCGAACAGGATGGCGCGCGCATCTTCGACCGAGCGGATGCCGCCGGCCACGCAGAAGGGGATGTCGATCAAGCGCGCTACGCGCTCGACCCAAGCGCGGTCGACGCTGCGGCCTTCGGGGCTTGCGGTGATGTCGTAGAACACCAGCTCGTCGGCGCCGGCGTCGCGATAGCGCTCGGCGAGCTCCTCGATCGCACCCATCACCACGTGATCGCGGAAGCGCACGCCCTTGACCACGTGGCCGTCGCGCACGTCGAGACACGGAATCAATCGGCGGCTCAACATGCCAGCGCCTCCTCGACGGTGAAGCGGCCATCCAGCAGTGCCTTGCCGAGCACCACACCGGCAGCGCCCGCATCGCGCGCGCCGCGAATATCGTCCAGCGAAGACACCCCGCCCGATGCGATCAGAGCGATTTCGGGCGCTCGCCGGACGACATCGCGGTAGAGCTCGAGATTGGGCCCGCTCAGCATGCCGTCACGGGCGATGTCCGTGCACAGCACGTGGCGCAGACCGGCGGCGCGGTAGCGCTCCAGCAGTACAAACAGCTCCTCGCCCGCGCTCTCGGTCCAGCCGTGCACCGGCAGCCGCCACACGCCCTCAGCGTCGCGGCGCGTGTCGAGCGCCACGCAGAGCTGGCTGGCGCCAAACTGATCCAGCCAGCGCAGCACCACATCCGGCGACTTCACTGCCACCGAGCCGATGACCACGCGATCGACGCCCGCCGCCAGCAGCGCGTTCACGTCCTCGATGCTGCGCACGCCGCCGCCGCTCTGGATGCGCAGGCCGCTCCGCGCGCGCAGCGCTTTCACCAGCGGCGCCAGCGTGTAGCCGCCCGCCTTGGCGGCATCCAGATCCACCAGATGCAGCCACTCGGCGCCGGCGCTGGCGTAGTCCAGCGCCAGCTGCAGCGGATCGGCGGCGTAGCGGGTTTCCTGGGCGTAGTCGCCCTGTTTGAGCCGCACCACGCGTCCGTCGCGGACGTCGATGGCGGGAATTGCGACAAAGCCGGTCATTGGCCGTCCCACTCCATGAAGTTCTTGAGCAGCTGCGCGCCCACCGCCGCCGAGCGCTCGGGATGGAACTGCGCGCCAGCGACGTTGCCGCGGCGGACGATGGCGCTGAAGCCCTCGCCGTGCGTGCTCGACACCAGCGTGTAGTCACCCACCGGCGCGGCATAGCTGTGCACGAAGTAGGCTTGCGCGCCTTCGCTGATGTCCTTGAGCAGGGCGGAATCACGCTCACGATGCAGACGGTTCCAACCCATGTGCGGCACGCGCACGCCGGGGAACTCCTTCAGCTTCCGCACCTGCGCAGGAATGAGACCCAGGCCTTCCACATCGCCTTCGGCGCTGCGCTCGAACAGCAGCTGCATGCCGAGACAGATGCCGAACAGCGGGCGCGGAAAAGCGCGAATTGCGTCGATCAGCTGCAGCTCGCGCAGCCGCGCCATCGCGGCACCCGCCGCACCGACGCCGGGCAGCAGGGCGCGTTCGGCCTGAGCAAGTTCGTCGGCGCTGCGCACCAGGGTGGCCTGCACGCCGAGCCGCTCCAGCGCGTAGCAGACCGAGCCGATGTTGGCGACGCCGGAATCGATGACCGCCAGCCGCATCAGAGCGTCCCCTTGGTGCTGGGCAGGTCGAAGCCCTCGCGCTTGATCGCCGCGCGCAGGGCGCGCGCCACCGCCTTGAAGCTGGCCTCGACCATGTGATGGGCGTTGTCGCCGCGCACCGACAGGTGCAGGTTCAGGCCGGCGGTCTCGCAGAGCGAGCGGAAGAAATGCGGCACCAGTTCGGTGGGCAGCTCGCCCACGCGCTCGCGGGGGAAGCTCCCGTCGAACACGAAATAGGGCCGGCCGCTGAGATCCAGCGAGGCGCGGACGAGCGTCTCGTCCATCGGAATCACCAGATCCAGCGCCGCGGGCTTCGCTTCAGCGGCGCCCTGCTCGCCTTCCGCCGCCCAGGCGTAGCGGCCGATGCCGCGCTTGTCGCCGAGCGCCTGTTTCAAGGCCTGACCCAGCGCCAGCGCGCTGTCCTCGACCGTGTGGTGCTCGTCGATATGCAGGTCGCCCGCGCACTTCAGCTTGAGCGCAAAACCGCCGTGCTTGCCGAGCTGCTCCAGCATGTGATCGAAGTAGCCGAGGCCGGTGAGCGCGACCGGCTCGGCCGGGCGATCCAGATCGACGTGCACCTCGATTTTCGTTTCCTTGGTGACGCGCTCGACGCTGGCCTGACGCGGGGCGTCGGCCAGCAGATGGACGATCTCGGCCCAGGTGTACTCGGGGCCCTTGCCGGGCGTGGCCTTGGCACCGGCGGTCACCTTCAAGCGGAAGCCGCGCACACCGAGGTTGTCGGCGAACTCGATATCGGTGTCGCGGTCGCCGACCATGGCGCTGCCGGCGAGATCGATGCTGCGATCGCGCAGGTAGTGCATCACCAGACCCAGCCGAGGCTTGCGCGTGGGCGCGTTGTCCTGCGGGAAGCTGGTGTCGATCAACACCTCGCGGAAGGTGATCCCCTGCGATTCGAAGATCTGCATCATCAGATCGTGCGGGGCCTGGAAACTCGCCTGCGGATAGGCCTCGGTGCCCAGGCCGTCCTGGTTCGACACGATCACGAACTCGAAGCCGGCAGCCTTCAGCTTCAGCATGGCCGGGATCACACCTTCGACCAGCCGCAGCTTGGCGTAGCTGTCGATCTGATAGTCGGCGGGTTCTTCGATCATCGTGCCGTCGCGGTCGACGAAGAGGATGCGCGTCATGCCGCGGCCTCCTGAGTGGTGTTGGCGAACACGGCCAAGGCCGCGAGGTTTTCCTCGGGCGTTCCGATCGAAACGCGCAGGCAGTCGCCCAGCAGCGGATAGCGGCTGACCTCGCGCAGCACCACGCCCGCAGCCAGGGCGCGCCGATAGGCCGCGGCAGGATCCGCGCAGCGCACCACCAGGAAATTGGCATCGGACGGATACACGCCGCGCACGCCGGGCGTCGCCGCGAGCTGCGCACGCAGTGCCTCGCGGCCGGCGATCAGCTCGGCGACGTGGACCTGCGTCTTCGCCAGCACCTCAGGCTGAAGCGCCGCCAGCGCCGCACGCGCGCAAGGGGCCGAGATCGGGTACGGCGCCATGATCGCGCGCAGCACGCGGATCAGCTCGGGCGCGGCGATCAGGCTGCCGATGCGCGCGCCGGCCAGTGCATGCGCCTTCGACAGCGTGCGCAGCACCGCCAGCTGCGGAAAGCGCTCGCGCAAAGCCGTGGCGGAAGCCTGCTGCATGAACTCGCCGTAGGCCTCGTCGACGATCACCACGGCGCGGCCTTCGAGGGCTGATGCAATGCGCTCGATGGTCTCGACCGGCAGCGCCTGTCCGGTCGGGTTGTTGGGCGAGCACAGGAAGACCAGCTTGACCGGGTGATTCAGCGCCGCGGCGATCACCGCGTCGGCCTCCAGCGCGAAGGGCCGAGCGGCATCGCCGGTGGCGGTGAGCGGCACCTCGACCAGCTGCGCGTTCTGCACGCGTGCCGCAACGGCATACATGCCGAAGGTCGGCGGACAGATCAGCACTGCGTCCTCGCCGGCGCGGCAGAGCGCGCGCACCAGGAGATCGATGGGCTCGTCGCTGCCGCGGCCGACCAGCAGTTCGTCAGCCTTGACGCCGTACAGACCTGCGAGCGCGTCGACCAGGGCCTCGGGCTGCGGCTCGGGATAGCGGTTCAAGCCCTCTCCGCCGGCAATCTCCGGCGCCCACGGCGACTCGTTGGCATTCAAGAACACGCGGCCGCCGCTGGCTTCCTTGCGTGCGGACGAATAGCCACCGAAGCCGCGCAGGTCCGGGCGAACCAGATCCAGCAGCGCGCTCATGCCCTGCCCTCCGCGATCGCGGCGAGCCGTCGCGTGACTGCGCGCTCGTGGGCGATCAGGCCTTCGGCGCGCGCCATCTCGGCGGCGTCGGGGCCGGCGATGTTGAGACCGTCGGCGCTGACCTCCTGCACCGTGATCAGCTTGACGAAGCTCGCCACCGACACGCCGCTGTAGGCGCGCGCGGCGCCATAGGTCGGCAACACGTGGTTGGTGCCGCTGCAGTAGTCGCCCAGGGCTTCGGGCGCCAGCGCGCCAAGGAAGATCGAGCCGGCGCTGCGCACGTGCTCCAACCACTGCCGCGGCTGCTCGACTTGGAGGATCAGGTGTTCAGGGGCATAGCGGTTGCTGATCTCGATGGCCTGCGCGATGTCCCGGCTCAGGATCAGGCGGGCGTGGGTCAGGGCCTTGGCGAGGATCTCGCGACGCGGCAGCTCGGCGGTCTGCTTCTCGAGTTCGACAGCCACGGATTCGAGCAGCGCCTGCGAGTCGGAGATCAGCAGCACCTGCGAGTCCGGGCCGTGCTCGGCCTGGCTCAAGAGATCAGAGGCGATGAATTCCGGCGAGGCGGTGGCATCGGCGATGACCAGCACCTCGGAAGGGCCGGCCGGCATGTCGATGGCCGCACCATCCGGATCGTTCGCCACCTGCAGTTTGGCCTCGGTGACGTAGGCATTGCCGGGGCCAAAGATCTTGTCGCACTTCGGCACCGATTCGGTGCCATAGGCCATGGCGGCAACAGCCTGCGCCCCACCCAGCTTGAACACGGTGCTGATGCCGCAGAGGCGCGCGGCGACCAGCACGGTCGCGTCGACGCTGCCGTCGGGCTTGGGCGGCGTGCACAGCACCACTTCGCTGCAGCCGGCGATGCGCGCGGGCACGCCAAGCATGATCGCAGTCGAGGGCAGCGGCGCGCTGCCCGCCGGCACGTAGAGTCCGACGCGCTCGATCGGGCGGATCACGCGCTCGCAGTTCAGACCGGGCGCGGTTTCCAGCGCATAGCCGCGCGGCGCGCCGACCTCGTGGAACTTGACGAGGCGCTCGATGGCATTGGCGATGGCCTGTTTGAGCGCGGGTGACACCTGCGACTCGGCCGCTGCGAACTCGTCCTCGGTGACGCGGAAACTGCCCAGCTCACAGCCGTCGAAGCGGCGCGTCAACGCGCGCAGAGTGCTGTCGCCATCGGCGCGCACCTGGCTGAGGATGCGCTCGACGTTGTCCGCCAGCACGGCGCGCGCGCCTTGGGCAGGGCGGCGCAGAGTCATGCGGCGCTGGGCGTCGTCGATGCGGTTCCAGTCCAGCACCCGCAGCTCGCGCGCGGCGAAGGGCACGGGGCGCTCGCCGGTCGTACGTTCGGCGGCGGTCTTCTCGGTGGTGGTGCTCATGTCAGCATCTGCTCCACCGGCAGCACCAGCAGTCGGCGCGCACCGGCTTTTTTCAGGTCTTCAAGTTGCTGCCAGGACAGGCTGCCCTGGCAGATCGCCTGCACGCTCACGCCCTGAGGCTGGCCGTCCAGGCTCATGATCGTGGGGCGCTCCTCGCTGGGCAGCAGGCGCAGCACCTCGTCGAGCATCGAGCGCTCGGTCTCCAGCATCAGCAGGCGCGCATCGCGGACCTGCAGCACGCCGTCCAAGCGACGCAGCAGCTGGGTGGCGATGTCGCCACGTTCGTCCATCAGCGGCTCGGCCGGGCCGGCCAAAACGGCCTCGCTCTCGTGGATCACCACGGCTTCGCGCAGCTGGTTGGCGGCGAGCGTGCCGCCGGTCGAGACGAGGTCGCAGATCGCCTCGGCCTTGCCAAGACGCGGCGCGATCTCGACCGAGCCGGACAGAATCACGATCTCGGCGCGCACGTTGTGGCGCTTCAGCCAGTCCTCGAGCAGAGCCGGATAGCTGGTGGCGATGCGCAGACCGGCAAGGCTCTGCGGGCCATTCCAGGCCATGTCCTGCGGCAGCGCGATCGACAGCCGGCAGCGGCCGAAGCCGAGCGCGCGGACTTCCTTGAAAGCCGGCGGCAGGCCGCGGGCGGCGCGATCCAGCGCCTGCTCGTCGAGCACGTTGCGGCCGACGATGCCGTAGTCGCAGGTGCCTTCGGCGATCAGGCCGGGGATGTCGTCGTCGCGCACCAGCAGCAGATCGACCGGCTGCGATTCGCCGAAACAGAACAGGCGGTCGCGGCTTTCGCGAAAGCTGAGGCCGGAGCGCGCCATCAGCTCGCGGGCGGGGTCGGACAGGCGTCCATTCTTCTGCGCGGCGATACGCAGACGGTCACGATTCTTCACGGGGGATGCTCGAAGCAGGGAGGGGAATGCAGCGGAATCAGCGTTTGGCCGCAGCGATGCCGGAGGGATCGTGCAGCTTCAGATGGCGTGCGGCAGCACGGTAGCCACCGGCGCCGTGGGTGAGGCAGCGCGCCACGCGACCGACCGTGGTGACGCTGACGCCGGTCAGATCGTGGATATCGCGGTAGGTCCGCCCCGCCAGCAGCAGCGGCACCACGCGCCAGCGATCGGCCAGGGCCTCCAGCTCGGCAGGTGTGCAGAGATCATCGAGAAAGGCCGCGATCTCGGCCGGGTCGCGCAGCTTGGCCAGCGCCTCGCACAGCGCGAGCACCGGATTGGCCGCGGGCAGCACCACAGGCGCGGGCTTGCGCGGGCGCGGGCTGAGAAGTGGCGAAGGCTCGGGGCTGGCGATGCGTCGCTTCACGGCAAGCTCTTGTAATAGCGTGTTGATACATTAAACGGATATCGCCTCATCGACAAGCTGCGAGACGTGAAGCCTTCGCGATGTGGATGCCCTGGTTTCACGCACGAAGCGTCGCGCGGGCCGGACAAAGCTGATGCCCCCCAGGAACCTCGCCGGAGAGCTTGACCACCCGGGGCCTCGCATGCCGTCACGGTGATGCGGGCCCGCGGGGCTGATGAAGGGCGCATGCGTCGGGACGACCGGCAGCCTCCGGCGCTGCGAACCCGGCGGCGGCCTGCAGTCGCTACCATCGGTTACTGGACACCCATGGACCCTGCATCCCATGTCGCCTCAACCTCACCGCCCTCGCCTGCTGCGTCGTGCAGTGCGCGCGTTCGGGCTGCTGACCCTGCTGTTGGCATTCGCATTCATCGGCGCTTGGGCACTGCTGCGAGCCAGCCTGCCGCAACTGGAAGGCGACAGTCGCGTCGAAGGTCTCTCCGCTCCGGTGCAGGTCGAGCGCGATGCGATCGGTGTGGTCACCGTGCGTGCGGCCAGTCGGAATGACGCCCTGCGCGCTCTCGGCTTCATCCACGCCCAGGAGCGCTACTTCGAGATGGATCTGGCGCGCCGAAGCGCTGCAGGCGAACTTGCCGCGCTGTTCGGCGAAATTGCGCTGCCTCGTGACCGCGCCCACCGAGTCCATCGGCTGCGCTCACGGGTGCGCGCGGAGCTGCAGCGTGGCCCGGCGGATCAGCGCGAACAGCTTCAAGCCTACGTGGCGGGCGTCAATGCCGGGCTTGCGGCCCTGGGCAGCCGCCCTTGGGCCTACTGGCTGCTGCGCACCGAGCCCGATCCCTGGCGCGAGGAGGACAGCCTGCTCGCGGGTCTTGCCATGTTCTTCGACCTGCAGGACTCGCAGAACCGCCGCGAACTGGGCCTGATGCAGCTCCGCGCGCATCGGCCTGGCGCACTCGTGGATCTCTTGGCGGCCCCCGGCAGCAGCCATGATGCGCCACTGTTTGGCGAAGCCATGCCGCCGATCAGCCCTCAGGCCCTGTTGGCTGCACTGGAGGGCGACGCCGCCTCTGCAGAGCCTGCTGAACCGCGGGAGGCGCCCTCTGACGCCGTCGGGATATCGAGACTCGCAGCCCCTGAATTGGCGAGCCCCGGCAGCAACAACTTCGCCGTCGCGGGCGCACTCACGGCGGACGGGCGGGCCCTGGTCGCCGACGACATGCACCTCGGCCTGCGCGCCCCGGGCGTGTGGTTCCGGGTGCGGCTGGTCTATCCGGACGCGCAAGCGCCCGATGGCAACGTCGATGCCACGGGCGTCAGTCTGCCCGGCGTGCCGGCGATCATCGTCGGCAGCAGCGGCCACGTCGCGTGGGGCTTCACCAACAGCTATGGCGACTGGCACGACTGGGTGCGGGTCGACTTCAGCGATGAAGGCCGCACCCGCTACCGGACACCTGAAGGCGAAGAGGCGCTCACGCTGCACCGGGAAGTGCTCACGGTGCGCGGAGGAGAGCCGGAAATCCTCAAGGTGCGCGAGACCCGCTGGGGGCCGTTGCTCGCCACGGCACCGGATGGCAGCGAACTTGCGCTGCGCTGGACGGCGCATCGCGAAGGCGCCATCGACCTTGGCATGGCCGGGCTGCTTCACGCCAACGATGTGGAAGAGGCGCTCGCGGTTGCCCAACGCAGCGGCACGCCGGTACAGAACTTCGTGGCGGGCGACCGCGGCGGGCGTATCGGCTGGACGCTGATGGGCCGCATTCCGCAGCGCCTGGGCGACTGCGATCCGCTGCTGCCCCTGCGCCCGCTGGATGGCTGCGACTGGGCGGAAGACTGGCTGCCGCCCGAGGCGGTACCGAGTCTGCTGGATCCTGGCAATCATCGCCTGTGGACCGCCAACTCCCGCGCGGTCGATCTCGTGGCGTTGCGCATCGTCGGTGATGGTGGCTACGACCTGGGCGCGCGGCAGGCGCAGATCCGCGACCAGCTACTCGCCAAAGAACGATTTGAAGAGGCAGACCTGCTGGCGATCCAGCTTGACGACCGAGCACTGTTCCTTGACGCCTGGTGGCAGCGGCTGCGGGCCGAACTGGAGGTGGCGGGGACGATGCCGGCACTCGCAGACCTTGAAGCAGCGACACGAGAGCGCCCCGAACGGGCCAGCATCGATTCGGTCAGCTACCGCGCCGCGCGTGGCTTCCGGGGCTTGCTGGTGGAGTCCTTCAGTGAGCAGCTGTTCGCGCCTGCGCGGGTCGCGCTGGGTGAGAGCTTCGTCGAACCCAAGCTCTCGCAGCTCGAAGCGTTACTGCAGGCCTACCTCGCCCTACCTGCCGACGCCCTGCCGCCAAGCTGGCCAACACCGGCCGAACTCAAGCGCGCGGCGGCGCTCGCGCTGGCAGCCGATTGGGCAGCTCAGGGCCAGGACTTCGGGCAGCGCACCTGGGGCGAACGCAACGTCAGCGCGATCTGCCATCCACTGGCCGGGGCGCTGGGGCCCGCTCGCAGCCTGCTGTGCATGCCGAGCGAGCCGCTCCCCGGAGACAACCACCTGCCACGCGTGCAGGGTCCGGCTTTCGGCGCCAGCCAACGCATGGTGGTTTCTCCCGGCCGGGAGGGGGAAGGTATCTTCCACATGCCGGCCGGCCAGAGCGGCCACCCGCTCTCGCCTTTCTGGAGGGCGGGCCACGACGACTGGTCTGCCGGTCATCCCAGCGACTTTCTCCCTGGCGCCACGATACACTTGCTGACATTGCGGCCGTGAGGGATCACATTCCACGGGGGCCGCCAGCTCGAGATCAGGCATTGCCTGACATCTTTGGCACCCACCTTGTCATTTTGTGACGCAGCCTGTCGGTCTTGCCCCGACTTGCAGGCCATAATTCTTCGGCGTCCGAACCTGGACCCGTTGCCCGCCCCGCTGTCGCTGCTGGAGTCGCCATGAGTTTCCTGATCCGCCTGCTGTCCACGCTCCGCTACATGACCCTGCGACGCCAGCTGCGCGAGATGCGGACGATTGTGGAGTCGCTGTCTCCCAGCACACGGTCGGCTGTCGCCACGCTGACCATGGGTGAGATCCAGAACGCGGCGCGCGCACCTGTGCCGCATCTGTATGGCGCGCAGGACGTGCACCGCTACCAACCCTGGAGCGATGCCGCTACCCAGGCCTTCGGCAAGGCGCGCAGTAGCGTCGCCCAGCTCAAGCTCCGCGGCATCGCGCTGTGGCTCGCCGTGGTCTACCACGAGACCCGCGACATGCCGCATGTCGGGCTCACGGAGATCCACCGCGAAATCCTCGGGATGCTCGGCCACCTGAAGGGTACCTACGCGGGCGCAGCTGCGTCCAAGATGGGCTTCGAAGGCATCTGACGACCTGCAGCGAACTCAGAAGCGAAAACGGGGCCCAGCGGCCCCGTTTTCGTTTCCGCCTTCGGAGCAACCGACTCACCCCGGAAGGCAGCGTCTCGCAATGCCCGTGTACACCGCAGGCAGGGCGCGCAGGTCTTCCAGACGCACGGCCTCGTCGACCTTGTGGATGCTAGCGTTCAAGGGGCCGAGCTCGACGACTTCGGCGCCAAGCGGAGCGATAAAGCGGCCGTCGGACGTGCCGCCCCCGGTGTTCTCGTCCGGCTGGATCCCGAGCTCGTGCGCCAGCGTTTCGCGAACCGCCGCGCGCAGCCGGCCCTCGCCGGTGTGGAAAGGCTCGCCCGAGCGATGCCAGCGAAAGCCCGCGCGCACCTGGTGTGCGGCAAAGGCCGCCTCGATCTCATGGATCAGGGCCTCGGCGGTCCAGCGCGGCGAGTAGCGCAGGTTGAACTGCACCTCGGCCGTGCCCGGAATGACATTGCTGGCGCCGGTGCCGGCCTTGAAGTTGGCGATCTGGAAGCTGGTGGCCGGGAAGTCCGGCCAGGGATCACCGTCCCAGTCCCGCGCGCAGAGCTCGGCCAGCACCGGCAGGGCGCGGTGGATCGGATTGACCGCTTTCTCCGGGTAGGCCACGTGCCCCTGCACGCCGAGCACGGTGGCGTTGCAGGTGAGCGAACCACGACGACCGATGCGCACCACGTCGCCTAGGCGCTGGGAGGACGAGGGCTCACCGACCAGACAGTAATCGATGCGCTCGCCGCGCACGGCGAACAACTCGGCCACGCGGCGCACGCCGTCAATCGCATCACCCTCCTCGTCGGACGTCAGCAGAAGGCCCACCCTGCCTCGCCAATCACGGCGGGCGGCGAGGTCTTCCAGAGCCAGCACGAAGGCCGCGACGCTGCCCTTCATATCGGCTGCCCCGCGGCCGCGCAGGAGGCCGTCCGCTGTCAGCATCGGCTCGAAGGGTGGGCTGGTCCACTGATCTGCCGGACCCGGCGGGACCACGTCGGTATGGCCGAGAAAGGCCAGCGTCGGGCCTTCCTCCCCCAGCGTGGCCCAGAGATTGTCGACCTCGCCGAATCGGAGATGCTCGATCCGGAAGCCTGCCGCCGACAGCCGCTGCGCGATCAGCGCCTGGCAGCCGGCATCCGCCGGCGTCACCGATGGGCGCCGGATCAGTTCACAGCTGAGCTCGACGACGTCCATGCTCGGACCTCAGTCGCCGAAGCGCTGGCCGAACTGCTTCTCGGTGAAGCCCACCGATACGCCATCGTCACTGACTACGACCGGGCGCTTGACCAGCGCCGGGAACTCCTTGATGAGCGCCAGCCACTCGTCGTCGCTCGCCGGCTGCTTGCGCTCGCCAGGCAGATCGCGCCAGGTGTAGCTCGCGCGATTGACGAGCTTTTCCCAGGTCAACGTTTTCGCCCAGGCTTTGAGCAGCTTGGGATCGATCGGGTTGTCGCGGTAGTCCACGAAGGTGTGCGCGACGCCGTGGGCGTCCAACCAGGCACGGGCCTTGTCGCAGGTGCTGCACTTGTCGAGACCGTAGAGGGTGGGCATTTGGGAGCGGGGATTGGGGATTGGGGATTGGGGATTGAACCAGCCACGGTGTCGCGAGATTGCGTAGAGGCGGCTTTGATGCCGCGCGACGAAGCATGGACAAGAACAGCTCGGGTACGGGTCGACCGTCGGCCAATCCCCAATCCCGAATCCCGCGCGCAGCGCTACTCGCCGGACCTCAGAAGCTCATTGATACTCGTCTTCGCTCGCGTCCTCTCGTCGACCTGCTTCACGATGACCGCGCAGTACAGCGAGTGGCTGCCGTCCTTGGCCGGCAGCGAGCCCGAGACAACGACGCTGCCGGCCGGCACGCGGCCGTAGCTGATCTCGCCGGTGGCGCGGTTGTATATGCGGGTGCTCTGGCCGATGAAGACGCCCATGCCGATCACCGAGCCGCGCTCGACGATCACGCCCTCCACCACTTCCGAGCGCGCCCCGATGAAGCAGTCGTCCTCGATGATGGTTGGCGAAGCCTGCAGGGGCTCCAGCACGCCGCCGATGCCGGCGCCACCGCTGATATGCACGCCGCGACCGATCTGCGCACAGCTGCCGACCGTGGCCCAAGTGTCGATCATGCAACCGTCGCCGACGTAGGCGCCGATGTTGACGAAGCTCGGCATCAGCACGACGTCACGGCCGAGGTAGGCGCCACGGCGGACCACCGCACCGGGCACCACGCGCACGCCCTGTTCGGCTGCCCAGTTGCTGTCTCCCGTCTCGATGCTGCGCAGCGGCACCTTGTCCCAGGCCTGCAGCAGGCTGCCGGCGGGATCATGCGCAGGCTCGGGCATGAGGCGATTGCCGCTGCAGCGAAAGGACAGCAGCACGGCCTTCTTGATCCACTCGTTGATCTGCCAGCCACCGGCGACCGGTTCAGCCACGCGGAGGCGACCCGCTTCGAGTTCGGCCAGCACGCGTTCGACGGCGGGGCGCGTGCTGCCGTCGATTTCCTCGACGGTGAGGCTGGCGCGGCGCTCGAAGGCGCTTTCAATGAGAGGCTTCAATTCAAGCGCGGGCAGGCTGTCGTGCATTCGGCGAATCCTTGTCGGTGCTGTCCGTAAGCGCCTCGACCAGGGCCGCGCGCAGCGCCTCCAGCCGGACGTCTTCGACGATGGCGCGGTTGGCCTCGTCGCTGATCAGGAAGAAGTCTTCGGCGCGCTCGCCGAAGGTTGCGATGCGTGCGTCGTGCAGGCGGATGCGGTGCGCACGCAGCACGGCGGCAGCCCGCGCCAGCAGGCCGGGGCGGTCGGTGCAGACCAGCATCATGCGGGTGCGGTCGTGGGTGGTGTCCTGACTGAACTCGATCTGCACCGGAATGCGGAAGTGCCGCAGCTGGCGCGGAATCATCCGGTTCGGCGGACTGGTCTCGTCCGGCATCTGCGCCAGCGCTTCGCGCAGAGTCGCCGCCACCGTGGCGGCGCGGCGCTCTGGGGACACGAAGTCCATGCCGGCATCCAGCACCTGGAAAGTGTCGAGGCTGAAGCCCGTGGTGGAGGTGACGATGCGGGCTTCTGCCACCGACAAGCCCAGCCGGTCCAGCGTGGCCGCGGCCACCGCGAACAAACCATCGCGGTCTGGCGAATAGACGAAGACTTCGAGCGCTCCCGAACGCGAGTGCGGACGCACCAGCACCAGCGGCAGGTCGGACTCGCCGGCCTGGGCAATACCGCGGGTCTGCCAGGCGATCTGCTCGGGGCTGTAGCGCAGGAAGCTCTCGCGCGGAAAGCCGGCCCAGACGCGATCGATCTCGGTAGCCTCGATGCCGGCATCCGCCAGGCGTTCGTGCGCCGCCGCGCGCGTCTCCTCGATGCGCTCGTCGGCGTAGACGCGATTCTCCAGTCCGCGCCGCAACGCGAATCGGGTGGCGCCGTGCAGGTCGGCCAGCAGCCGATCCTTCCAGGCGTTCCAAAGCTTCGGGCTGGTGCCGGCGATATCGGCAACGGTCAGCAGGTACAGGTAATCGAGCCGCTCGCGCTCGCCGACGATGCCGGCGAAACGGGCGATGACCTCGGGGTCGGAGATGTCCTGACGCTGGGCGGTCACCGACATGGTCAGATGCTCGCGCACCAGCCAGGCGACGAGATCGGCGTCCGCGGTGGACAGACCGTGCGCCAGACAGAACTCGATGGCATCGTCGGCGCCCAGCTTGGAGTGATCGCCGCCGCGCCCCTTCGCGATGTCGTGGAACAGAGCACCCAACAGCAGCAACTCGGGCTTGCGCAGCCGTGGCCACAGCTCATGCGCCAGCGCGAAGCGCTGCTTGGAGTCCTCGGAAGCGAAGCTCTCGATGTTCTTGAGCACGGTCAGCGTGTGCTGGTCGACCGTGTAGACATGGAACAGGTCGTACTGCATGCGCCCCGACACGTTGCCGAAGGCCGGCAGGTAGCGCGCAAGCACGCCCAGCTGCCACATGCGGGTCAGGGTCACCACCGGTTGCGGCCCGCGCAGCAGCCGCATGAAGGCGGTGCGCGACTCCGCCCGCTCGCGAAAGCCCTCGTCGATCAGCGGCAGAGCCTCGCCCAGCGCCCGCGCTGTGCTTGAATGCAGGCCGCGGATCGATGGATTGCCTGCCCACACTCGGAACAGCTCCATCACCTTCAGCGGCTGGCGCTGGAAAGCCTTGGCATCGAGCAGGCGCAGGTAGCCGGCGCCGACCGCGAAGTCCTCGTCGAGCGGCTCGATGCCGGGCTCGCCGGTGAGCGACTCCTCGAAGCGCTGCAGCAGCCGGCCGTTCAATCGAAGCACTACTGCGGCGCTGCGGAAATAGCCCTGCATCAGCTGCTCGACCGCGAGGTTGTCGGCAGCCTGATCCTTGAAGCCAAGGCGGGCCGCCAGCGGTCGCTGGAAGTCGAAGAGCAGGCGCTCCTCGCGCCGGCCTGCGACCAGATGAAGGCCGAAGCGCAGATGTGAGAGCGCTCGCCGCTCGCGTTCGAACGCGACCAGCTCATCGCCGCCGATCGCGCCGAGCGGCTTCAACTCGGAGACCTCACGCACGCCGTAGATGCGCTGCGCCATCCACGACAGCGTGTGCAGGTCGCGAAGGCCGCCAGGGCCTTCCTTCAGGTTGGGTTCGAGGTTGTATGCCGTGTCGTTGTAGCGGGCGTGGCGGGCGCGCTGCTCGGCGCGCTTGGCCTCGAAGAAGGCATCGGGCGTCCAGAAGCCTTCGCTGCGCACTGCGCGCGCCAGCCGCTGTCCGGGCTTTGGATCGCCGCAGATGGGACGCAGCTCCAGCAATGCGGTGGCGATCGTGGCGTCCTTCCGCCCCTCTTCGATGCACTCGTCCACTGAGCGAACCGCATGCCCCGGCGCAATCCCAGCGTCCCAGAGTCGCGTGAGGAAGCGTTCGATGAGAGGCTGGCGAACTCCATCGATCGGCGCTTCGCACAGAAGCAGGATGTCGACATCGGAATGCGGGAACAGCTCGGCGCGACCGAAGCCACCCGTCGCCAGCAAGGCCGAGCCTTCGGTCGCCTCGAAGTCACGGCGGAAGGCATCGCGCAGCACGGCATCGACCTGCTGGCTGCGATCCGACAACAGGCCATCGATGTCGGCGCCATCGTCAAAGGCCGCGGCGCGGCGCGCATCGCCGGCTGCGAGCTCGGCCTTGACCAGAGCCTGCCATGCGGCATCCTCGACCGCTGCCGCAAGGCGGGCGTCGATTCCGGCCAGGGCGCCCGGCACGCTCACTTCGGCACGCGCCCCTTGTCGCCCAGGGTCAGCACGTCGAAGCCGGTCTCGGTGACCGCAATCATGTGCTCCCATTGCGCGGACAGCGAGCGGTCCTTGGTGACCACAGTCCAACCGTCGGGCATCAGCCGGGTGTGGCGAGCACCGGCATTGACCATCGGCTCGATGGTGAATGTCATGCCGGGCCTGAGCACCAGGCCCGTGCCAGGCACGCCGTAATGAAGCACCTGCGGATCCTCATGGTAGATCTGTCCGATACCGTGCCCGCAGTACTCGCGCACAACCGAGAAACGCTCGGCCTCGACAAAGGTCTGGATGGCGTGACCGACATCGCCCAGAGTAGCCCCGGGCCGAACGGTGCGGATGCCGCGCCACATGGCCTCGAAGGTGACATCGACCAGTCGCTTGGCCAGCACCGAAGGCTCACCGACGAAGTACATCCGGCTGGTGTCGCCGTGCCAGCCGTCCTTGATGACGGTGACGTCGATATTGATGATGTCGCCGTCCTTCAGCACCTTGGCGGGGCTGGGAATGCCGTGGCAGATGACGTTGTTGACCGAAGTGCAGATGGTCTTGGGAAAGCCGCGGTAGCCGACGTTGGCGGGGATGGTCCCCTGCACTCGGACGATGTGCTCGTTGCAGATGCGGTCGAGCTCTTCGGTGCTGACGCCGGGCTTGACGTGCGGGGCAATGATGTCGAGCACCTCCGCGGCGAGGCGTCCGGCCTCGCGCATGGACTCGATCTG
>JBKCVA010000070.1:0-25566 GCA_046318115.1 Lysobacterales bacterium
TCAACCGCGGCGCCGCACTTGCCTGCGCATCCTGCCGATGCGACGATCCCATCGCCCTGCCCCCAGCCCCATCAAAGGCCGCCAGATTAGGCCGACGTGATAGGCGGAACAGTCGGCATAAGACTCTGATTGACGTAGGAACTTTCTCAGGCCCGCACGCACGGCTCCAGATTATGCGGCGGCGTTATCACGACGGTTTCCGTCTAATAGTAGTTAGATTTGCCATGAAGTATGCGTCGAACTCCAACCAGAAGGGCCGCCCTGCTCACGAGCGATACTTCGAGTTCGCTGAGGCCTATCGGCAAGCGGCCATGGACTTCTGCACGCGAATGATCGGTCACGAGCAGGAGTTGACGTGGCCCAACGCCAACGTCGCAATGATGCTGGCGGCGCATTCCGTTGAGCTCTTTCTGAAGGGCGCTGTCTTAAAGCGCGATCCGACCGCCAAGCTCCGAAGCCACAATTTCGAGTGGCTCATCGAGCGTTACACGCAGGTTGTACCGGAGCCAGAGCTTGCGTTCAGTCAGCCGTTTGTGAGCGACTATCCAGGCCTGGGTGAGGAAGAGGCGAGTAGGTTGCGGCTCAAGGAGAAGGACCCAAGCATGGTGTATCGCTATCCCATTGAGGACCCGGGTGTTGAGTGGGAGGGTGTCCATGCTTTCGAGCCGGAGGGCTTCTTTGAGATGCTCGACGATCTTGGTGAAGAGTTTGAGCGCCTCGCTGGGCAAATCTAACTATGCGTTCAAGCGGACCGCGGGGAGAGGTTTCGATGTTTTCTGATACGTTATCGGCCCGCGGCCGCTTAACGCGGCGTTGGATTGCATGATTGTGGACAGCGGCGCTCCCACTGGTCCGAACGAATCCCAGCTTGTCGCGCTGTCGAGCCAGGCGGGCGCATTTACGGGAGCAATCTCCTGTGGGCTACTGTTCAATTGGGCAGGCTATAGTGGTGCCGCGCCTTTCCTCCTCGCCGTTCTCGGGTTCCTGCTCGGCGGATCGCTCGGATTCGTCTTGGGTAAGGGCTCCGTTCCGGTCGCCGTCAAACTACTCCGTCCCGGCAGACCTCAAACGCTCTTCGTCTCGTCAGCCATTGGCATAGCGGTCTCTGTCGTTATGCTGGCCACTTTCGCGGCGCTTGGACAGCTCTCAGTAGATGTTCTTTGGGGTGCTCTCGGCGTTGGACTAGTAATGGCTTTCGGGTTCGGGTTCCCTGGTGTGGGTCCCTAGCATGCAATCCAACTGTACGTTCGAGCGGACCTGCGGGGAGGTGCTTTGAATGAACCGATCACTGTCGGCCGCAGGCCGCTCAACGCAGCGTTAGGCCTCACATTCGCAATGTCGCGAGCACCACGTCCTTCATCAAGCCGCAGCGAAGCAGACCGCATGGGGCGCACCAAACTGCACTATGCGGCCCAGGCCGGTGACCGCGTCGCCATAGAGAGTCTTCTGGCGGCCGGCGCCGAGATTGACGCCACGGACAACAGCGGTTGGACTGCGCTGCACTTTGCCGCACAGAGCAACGGAGCACCTGCTGTCCTAGCGCTTCTGGAGCGAGGCGCCAGCATCGACAGGCAAGACGAGCACGGCAACACCCCGCTCTTCCGTGCCGTTTTCGCATACGCAGGTTCAGGAGAGGTAATCCGGGCACTGCTTGCTGTGGGGTCTGATCCGAACCTTGCCAATGCCCATGGTGTGTCGCCGGCCTCCCTGGCAAGAACCATTGCGAATACAGACGTATCGAAGTACTTCTAGTGCACCACCAGTGAGGCCTAACCCCTCGTTCAAGCCGACCCGCTACGGCAGGCAGCGTAAGCCTAGGCTGAGGCACTTGGTGCATCATCTCAGCCCAGGCTTACGCTGCCTGCCTCCGCGGGCGGCTTAACTCGAACGTTAGCCCGCTAAACACACTCCCTCGCGATCCCAATGCAAACTGTTTTCGCCGACCTCGACCTGTCAAGCTTCTGGGACGACAACGAGTACTACGCTCGCGAGTACACAGATGATCCGCTCACGCTCGAGAAGATCGCTCACGCCGAGCGTGCGCTCGGGTACAAGTTGCCAGCTTCCTACATCGCGCTCATGACGCACAGAAACGGAGGCTCTCCTGTCCGCCGATGTCACCGAACAGCTACGCGTACTTCTTGGTCGCATGACCATGTGGCGATTACCGGCCTCTTTTCTATCGGTTCCCGAAAGACGTATTCAATTTGCGGCGCACTGGGCAGCCAATTCATGATTGAAGAGTGGGGCTATCCGCCGCTCGGGATCTATTTTGCGGACTGTCCTTCGGCAGGTCACGACATGCTCTGTCTTGATTACACTGAGTGCGGGCCTGCCGGCGAACCACGCGTGGTTCACGTAGATCAGGAGTTCGACTACGCCGTGACTCATGTGGCCGATACTTTTGAGGAGTTCATTCGTGGCTTGGAGTCCGAAGAAGCGTTCCCCATCGAGTAAGCAGCTGGCTAACTACTCGCTCAAGCGGACCAATCAATCGCTTCGCGATTGATGTGGCCGCTTAGCTCCAGCGTTAGGTGCTCGCATGGCTCAGAGAGTTGCCAACTTTCCGTGGGCCACCCTCTGCTGGGTACTCGCGAGCATTCTTATGTTTTTCGTTGGGCTGGCTTGGCACCTCGATCCATGCGCGCAGCGCCATCGGCTCTTGCTCGTGCGGACGTCCGGCAGCGCTGCATGGCGCGCAAGCTTCGATTGTGAGACTGCGGGATGCAGGCCGAAAGTCAGTGCTTCTTTTCTCAACAGCGAGGCGAGTCAGATAATCTAATCACCACAACAGCCCGATCGAGGTCTTCGAGAAGCATTCGCCCGGAGGGCGCAGACGATGGAGACGCAGCGTCACCCCATAGAAGGGAGAGCCACCGAATGATTTCGTCCAGAGCCTCTGCGACCCTGGTCCCCGTGGCCGCTGCTGCGTTTGCCGCAGCATTCATTGCCTTCGAGCATTTCACCGGAGGCGTCCAGACGCATCACTTCTTGGGCCGGGGCGACCTTCCGGGCTTCTCGAACTGGCTTTCTCTGCTGGTCTTGCCGCTGCTTGGCATCGTCGTCGCTGTACGCATTCGCCGTCTGCAAACGGGGCACGTTGGCAAGAGTCTTTGGCCCGGGTTCTCTGCGGGCATCGCGGGCTCGCTCTGCTACGGCGCCGCGCTGGCGAGCGGCTTCCTCTTGGGTCTGGACAGCGTCAGCTTGGTACTGTTCGCGGGCCTGCTGCCCATCTCGATTGCACTTCCGGTTTACCGTGCCGAGTGCATTTTTGGCTTCGTGGCCGGCATGACGATCGCGTTCGGAAGTGTCATTCCCCTCACCTTCGCAGTCGTCTTCGCCACGCTCTCGTTTGTGGTCCGTCGCATCGCGCTTCTTGTCTGGTCAGCCCTCCGCGGACGCCGGGCCTGACGCGTTTCCGTTCGAAATCGCGAACTCGGCAACGCGTCGCACTGGCGATAGATACGGGCGCCGCTGCGACTTGGAGTGTTCTTGATGCATCGCTTGAGGAGCTAGAACACTCATGCAGACCTTGCGCGCTGACGTCGCTGCATTGCGCGGGAGTGGAGCACTCGGACGTTCCTGCAAGCAGGAAAGCCCGGGCACGCCTGTGGCACCTGCTGGGCAGCGCGAGGCGTGGTTTGGCCTTGCTTCAATCGCATCGTCAGTACGAGTTGGCGCACGTGACGCGAGCAGTTCTGCCCGAGCATGTGGACTCGCTTGCTATCCCCGCTTGCCGAGAACCGCCCTTCCCGGGCGTTTCTCCGGTCGTCGGCCCGGCACAGGTCCGTACCGCCTCCCCACCAAGCAATCGCTTATGCGCTTGCTTGGTCGACGCGGCCCTCCTTGGCCAAGCCGGCAGGCTGCATTTTCGACCGCCTACCACGCCTTGGCGCCACCGGGGCATCCGCAGCCGACCTCGAAGCCGCCATCAGCACCCTCGACGCCCTTAGCGGGAGAACCTAGGGAAGCTCTGATTTATCAGAGCTTCCCGTGCGCCATGGATGGCGCGCTCGCGAATCAAGCATGCAAGCGCTTGATTCAGCGCGAGTGAGTCCGGACCTGCGCCGGACTCGCGACGTCTGAAGAACTGCAGGATGGAGTTCTTCAGACCTTCCCTAGCGTGAAGGAGTACTTGCGATGGATGCGGTACCCGTAGGTCTATTCCCGGCGTGAGCGCGGCGGCTCGCGTTGAATCGCATCGCATGGGCGGGACTTGCGGGTTGAATCACGCGGCCGCCTCGGGCGTCGCTAGCTGATGGAGAGATCCATGATTGAGCTGCGCAACATCGAGGATCTCACTCTCGCCATGGCGGACGACGAGTACGTGAGCTTCCGCACTGCCCGAGCCGTGTTGGGCACCTACCTCGCGCGCAATGTCACTTTCAGGGAACTGAGCTGCGTTGTAGGGCGTCTTTCAAACCTCGGTCTGCTGCGATGGCGCGTGCGCCGCGGAGCCCAGACCTTCTTTCGCACACGGGCCAGCGTGGCTGAACAGCGCTCCTGCGAGGCGTTTTTCATGGCCACGGCGTCCGGGCTGGCGTATCTCGCCCTACCGCGGCGCGTCTCTGATCCGGGATCTCCAAGCGGCGAAGTGCACGGCTCGGAGGGCGTCGGTTCGATGGCCTTGGACATTGGCCCGGGACGCGACGAAAGTGCCTGTGCAGGCCGTCACGAATGAGGCCTGAAAGCAGCTTCCGATGACACACCGCCCGCTGAAGTCCGTAGCCAGCTGAGCAGAGTCTCGTTTGCACGACGATGTCGGGCGCCTCCCCTGGCGCCACCCATCGAGTGCTGCGTGCGGCACGACTCGGCGGCGACAAGCGGTATCGCGGAGCGAACGCGGGGCGCGAGCATGCGGCGCCTCGTGCTGCAGGTGCAGCTCGCGGGTCTCTTCGTCAGCTTCGGCGCAGCCTTTGGCTTGGGGTGACTACTGAACAGCCTGGGACGGGCTGCACTTGCGGACGATCAAGCAGAAGGCGCGCAACGCACCGCCGACACCGCTAGGGAAGATCTGAACAACTCCGTCCGGGAGTTGTTCAGACGTCGCGAGTCCGGCGCGAGTCCGGACCCGCTTACCCCGGATCAGGCACTTACGTGCTCGATCCGGGTGCGCGCCATCCGTGGCGCGCCGGAAGCTCCGATAAATCAGAGCATCCCTAGCCAGGTGGCGGCGGCGGTGGGGGGGGGACGGGCGCGCTGGGCGCGCTTTGGCGGCGGCGGAACAGCAGCACGCCGGCGGCCACCAGCAGGGCGAGGCCGCCGAACAACCACCAGGGCCGGTACCAGAGCCAGCCGCTGCCGATGGCGATCAGGCTGAAGAGCGCGGCGAAGGCGAAGGACACGGCGGCCGCGGCGCCGCCCACCAGACGCCCGAGCAGGGGCACCCATTCGGCCAGGGCCACCAAGGGGCGCAGCAGCAGGCCAAAGCCCAGCCAGAGCAGGCCAAAGCCGCCGACGCGCAGGCCCCAGGCGAGCGCGCTGTTGCTGCTGCGGGCCGATTCGATCAGCGCCTCGGGCGGGTGTTCGCCGCGCTCGATCAGGAAGAAGGCCTCGTCGCTGCGCAGCTTGGCGGGCGCGAGCTGGCCGGCCGGCGCTGCGGCGATCAGGCTGACCTGACCTTCCGGTATGCGGGCGAAGCGGATCCGCAGGTCGCCGACCTGCGGGGTAGCGAAGTTCTCGCCGCTGTACAGCCAGCCCTCCACCAGGCGCAGGCTGGCGGCGAGGTTGGGCGGCAAGGCCTCGGTGCTCGCCGGCAGCGGTTCCCAGCCGTCGATTTCACTGGCGATCCGCGCGTCCAGCACGCGGCCGTCTACGCGCACCTCATCCGCGCGGAAGCGTTGGCTGCGGTAAGGCGGTGCTGGCGGGTTCTCGTGGCCCGACCGCTGCTCGAAGCGGCTGCTGTCCTGGTGTTCCTCGCTCCAGCGGCGCTCGTAGCGGTATTCCTCGACCTGGCGGGTGCTGCCGTCGGAGCGGCGCTCTGTACGGGTCTCGCGCTTTTCCACCCACTGGAACATCTCGACCTCGCGACGCAGGGCCAGGCCTTGGGTGGCGATGCCGAAATCCGGGTCTGACACCGGTGCGCTGGCGCTGGCTGCGGCGCTGACGTAGGCAAGCGCGCCTGCATCCGCCTGCGCCAGCGGCTGCACTTGCGCGCTGGCCGCGTCCAGCACCTGGGCGCGGCGCATGGCGCGGCCTTCGTTCCAGAACTGCAGTCCGAGCGCTACGGCGATCATGGCCAGCCCGAACAGGGCGCCGCCCAGCACACCCCTGCCCTTGCCGGCTTCCGCGCGCGGCATGCGCAGCCCCGGAATCATGCGGCCTTACTCGGAGGCGCCGTCGGCGATTTCGACGGCGAAGGCGTCGATGCGGTATTCGACCTTGGCGACCTCCATGCCGCGGGTCGATTCCTCCTCAAGGTGCTGGCGGTGGTCCTCGGACAGCTCTTTGCGCTCAAGCTGGCCGTAGACCACGGCGGGGCCGCTGGAGTCCTTGGGCACGTCGAACTTGTGGTCGTGCATCATCACTCGCACGCTTTCGCCCTGGTCTTCGAGCACCACCCAGCAGCCCTTGCGTTGACAGACCTCGACGATGCGGCCGCTGAACTTCTGCCGGCCTTCGGCATGCTTGTCGAAGTCGGCGATGGCCGCCTGCACGGGCGTGGCTTCGCCTGCAGGCATGGGCTCCAGGCCATAGCTGCCGGCGACAGCCAGCGCGGGCAGGAGAGCGGACAGGCAGACGGCGGCAAAGGCATTCAAACGCATGGCGGGCTCCGGTGCGGCGCGCAGCCGCTCAAGTGAAGGTGGCGGCACGATAGCGCAAGCAGGGCTCAGGCCGCCAAGGGCTGCGCCTGCAGCTCGGCCTGGGGTCGCTCGACGCCGTAGCGGCCCTTGTCGTCGACGGCGACCCCGGCCATCGCGCAGCGAGTGTCGTGGGTGAAGTACAGGCGCACCCCGCGGGCGCGCATGTCGTCGAGGAAGGCACGCTTCTCGTCGATCAGCATTTCCGGGTAGCGGTCGTAGCCCATGGTCACCGGCAGGTGCACCCAGGGCGCGCCGGGGATCAGATCGGCGCAGAACACGACGCCGCCGTGGCCGTTGGGGCCCACGATCTCGGCCAGCATCAGGCCCGGGGTGTGGCCGTCGCTGTAGTGGAAGCGCACCGCCGCGCCAAGCGAGCCACAGTGCGGGCCGTCGACCAGTTCCAGACGGCCGCTGCGCTCCAGCAGCTCGGGCAGCTCGGGGATGAAACTTGCGCGGTCGCGCGCATGCGGGTGCGTGGCGCGCTCGAAGCAGGCGCGGCTGACCACATAGCGCGCGTTCGGAAACAGCAGGCGCGGCGGCTGGCCGTCCTGATGCGCGGCGAGCAGGCCGCCGGCATGGTCGAAATGCAGGTGGCTCAGCACCACCACGTCGATGTCGGCATCGCTGAAGCCGGCGCTGGCGAGCGAATCGAGCAGCACATGGCGATCCTCGACCACGCCGAAGCGGGCCTTGAGCTTGGGCTCGAAGAAGGCGCCGATGCCGGTCTCGAACAGCACCCGCTTGCCGTTGACGCCATCAGCAAGAAGCGCGCGGCAGGCGAGATCGATGCGGTTGTCTTCGTCCACCTCGACCCACTTCGACCACATCGCCCGCGGCACATTGCCGAACATGGCGCCGCCGTCGAGCTTCTGCGAGTTGCCGATCAGGGACCACAGCTTGATCGTCATGGCGTTCTCCTGCTCAGCGGAAGATGGCGTCGTCGCCGCTGCCGTCGGCGGCCTTGCCCACGCCTTCCCAGCGCGAGTCGGTGCCGGCTTCGACCGCACCGGTGGCGCGGTTCCACACCACCACCTGCATATTGCCCCAGGGCCGCTCGGCGGCCTGGATGACGTGGCCGCGCGCGGACAGGGCTTCGGTCTCCGCAGGCGACAGGGCCTCGGCTTCGACCGAGAGCTGGTCAGGCAGGTACTGGTGGTGGAAGCGCGGCAGGTCGGCGGTCGCCTGCGCGCCGCCGCCGTCGATGAGGTTCATCAGGCCGAGGATGACCATGCTGATGATGCGGCTGCCGCCGGGCGTGCCGAGAATGGCGGTGCGCTCAGGGCTGACCAGGATGCTCGGGCTCATCGACGACAGTGGGCGCTTGCCCGGGGCGATGGCGTTGGCGTCCTCACCGACGAGGCCAAAGGCATTGGGCGTGCCGGCCTTGACCGAGAAGTCGTCCATCTCGTTGTTGAGCAGGAAGCCGGTGCCAGGGATGACCATGGCATTGCCGTAAGGCAGGTTGACAGTCTGCGTGACCGCGACCAGGTTGCCTTCGGTGTCGAGCAGGGAGAAATGCGTTGTGTCGGGCCGCGCGTCCATGCCGACGCCGGGCAGCAGTTCGCTGGGCGTGGCCCGCTGCGGGTGGATGCCGGCGCGCAGGCCGGCGGCGTACTGCGGGCTCATCAGCAGCTCGACCGGCACCTCGACCTGGTCGGGGTCGCCGAGATGCAGGGCGCGGTCGCGGTAGGCGCGACGCATGGCCTCGACGGTGAGGTGGATGCGGTCGACGCGTGAGAGCGGCGCCAGGTCATAGCCACCGAGAATGTTCAGCACCTGGGCGATGGCGATGCCGCCCGAGGACGGCGGCGGCGCGGTGATGATGCGGTGCTCGCCGAAGCTGAGCGACAGCGGCGCGCGCTCAACCACCGCGTACTGCTCGAAGTCTTCGCGCGTCCACAGGCCGCCGGCAGCACGCACGCCCTCCACCAGGGTCTGCGCC
Source organism: Lysobacterales bacterium (assembly GCA_046318115.1). Classification (GTDB taxonomy): domain Bacteria; phylum Pseudomonadota; class Gammaproteobacteria; order Xanthomonadales; family Xanthomonadaceae; genus Aquimonas. Next base: position 8,746 of record JBKCVA010000070.1, read on the forward strand.
AGTTCGCCGCGATAGAAGCCGTCATGACCTTGCGCTGCGAGTCTTTCCAGCATCGCGGCGTAGTCGGGATTGACCATGCGCGTGCCTTCGGCGGGGATCTCGCCCTCGCGCAGGAACAGCGCGGACGCGCCCGGATCGGCGGCGATCACGTCCTTGCGCCAGCCCAGCATCAGCGCGTTCTTGCGGCCGAAGGTCCAGCCTTCGCGGGCCATGCGGATGGCCGGCGCCAGCGACTTCGACAGCGGCAGGCGGCCGTACTTCTGCGACAGGTGCACCAGCCCCGCCGGCAGGCCGGGGATGGCCGCGGCGAGCGCGCCGTCAATGCTGCGCCGACGCACCGGCTCGCCGTTCGCGTCCAGAAACATGTCGCGAGTGGCGGCCAGCGGCGCGCGTTCGCGGGCATCGATGAATACATACCGGTCTTCTGCCGCGATGTGCAGCAGGAAGAAGCCGCCGCCGCCGATGCCCGAGCTTTCGGGTTCGACCAGGCCCAGCGCAGCACTCACAGCGACAGCCGCGTCGAAGGCGTTGCCGCCGGCGGCCAGCACTTCCATGCCGGCGTCGGTGGCCTGCGCGTTGGCGCTGGCGATGGCCGGATGGCGCGGTTTCTCGGCAGCGAAGCTCAGCGAAACGCACAGCAGCAGGCCGGCCAATGCCGCGCCACGGAGGATGCTCAGGCGCACTTGGCGACTCCTGTCAGCAGTTCGAACTTGATGAGCAGCTGCTCACGCGATTCGGGATGGGCGGGATCGAGGTCGATGCACTCGACCGGGCAGACCTCGACGCACTGCGGTTCGTCATAGTGGCCGACGCACTCGGTGCAGCGCTCGGGCGCGATCTCGTAGATCACCTCGCCCTGGCTGATCGCGCCATTCGGGCAGGCCGGCTCGCAAACGTCGCAGTTGACGCAGAGCGCATTGATGATCAGGGCCATGCTGTACCTGCGCTGGCCGCCTGCCCCCGGGGCGCGATGCCCCGGGGCGGCGTGGAGCTTTCCAAACGGGGTTTACTTCGCTTCGACGAAGACGTACTCGGCACCCGAGGACTGCAGGGCCTGAGCCACGCGCTCGGAGTCTTCGGCCTTGCCGATGAACAGCACGCGCACTTCGTTGAAGGAGCCGGCCGACGCTTCCTTGAAGGCCTCGACAATCAGGTCGGCCATCTTGGCCGACTCCGGCGAGCCGAAGGCCAGCATGTTGCCGGGCAGCACGCCGCGCGACACGGTGCCGTAGACGTTGTCGAGCTGGCGCTCGTACTCGCCCTGGAAGTCCTCGCGAGTCGCCGCCGGCAGGTAGTACATGAACGGGCTGGTGCGCAGCTTTTCCGGCAGGTTCTGCTTGACCACGCCAGTGAGGTAGAGCTTCCACGCGCGCTCGTCGTTGGGGTCGGCGGGCACGCTGAGGGCGACCTGCTCGGTGGCGGCCGGTGCGGCTTCCTGCTCCTGCTTGCCGCAGCCGACAAGGCCCAGGCCGAGCAGGGCGACGAGCGCGATCGGAGCAAAGCGGACGTTGGACTTCATTGGGGGGCTCCTGTTTGCTTTGTGTGTGAATCGGTGGCCGGGCGAAGGCCCGACCGACGGGATCAGGCGCGGTTCCAGCGCTTCTTCAGCGCTGCATCCACGGCGGGATGGACGAAACCGGAGACGTCGCCGCCCAGGCGGGCGATCTCGCGGACCAGGGACGAGGAAATGAAGCTGTACTGCTCGGCCGGGGTAAGGAACAGGGTCTCCACCTCGGGGATCAGATGGCGGTTCATGCTGGCCATCTGGAACTCGTACTCGAAATCCGACACCGCTCGCAGGCCGCGCAGCAGCACGCCGCCGCCGACCTTGCGGACGAAGTCGGCAAGCAGGCTGTCGAAGCCCACCACCTCGACGTTCGGGATGTCGCCAAGAGTGATGCGGGCCAGTTCGATACGCTCGGCGAGCCCGAAGCCCGGGCCCTTGTGCGGGCTCTCGGCGACGCCGACGACGATGCGCTCGAACAGCGGCGCAGCGCGCGACACCAGGTCGATATGGCCGTTGGTGATCGGGTCGAAAGTGCCGGGGTAGACGGCGGTGCGCTGGCGGGTCGAACTCATGCGGTCAGGGCCTTCGGCATCAGGCGCCGGAGTGTAGCAGGGGGGATTCCAGGCTCGCCCGGGTACACAGATACAGCCGACCGTGTGCGTGCCGTGTCGCCAGTTCGCGATGCAGGCGCCAGTGCGGCGGCACTCCCGGAGCCGCGCCGGGCGCCGATTCGACATAGACGAAGGCGCGCTCGGCGAGATGCGGCTCGACCAGGTCCACTACGACCTGCTGGAGGCCGGCCGCGAAGGGTGGGTCGATGAAGACCAGCTGCCAGCTCCGTGCCGGCGGCTGCCGCAGCCAGGTCAGCGCGTCGCCGAGATGGACGTCGAGATCGGCCCCGAGACGCTGCGCGCTGGCGCGCAAGGCGGCCGCCGCAGCGGGATCGCGCTCGATCAGCAGCACCGGCGCCGCACCGCGCGAGGCCGCCTCGAAGCCCAGCGCACCGCTGCCGGCGAACAGGTCGAGGCAGGCGCGACCGGCGAGCTCGTGCATGAGCCAGTTGAACAGGGTCTCGCGCATGCGGTCCGAGCTGGGCCGCAGGCCCTGCAGTGCAGGAAACCGGAGTCGGCTGCCGCGCAAGCGGCCACCGATGATCCGCACTTCGCCTTCGGCGGCTGGCGCAGGCGCGCGTTTGGGGGGTCGTGACATGGCGCCAAGGCTACGGCTTCGCGCCGAACCACGCACGAGGCGCGCGGGAGCCTGCTGCTACCATGCGGGTCCCCCGGGGATGCCTGCACCTGCATGTTCAAGTTCTGGAAAAAGAAGCCCACTGCGACGCCTGAGCCGACGCCGGCCGAGCCACCCGCCAGCGAGCTCGCGAGTGCCCACGCTCCGGCGCAGGGCGCGTTGACGCCCGTCGAGTCGGGCGCCGTAGCGCGGACTGTGGAGGTGGCCGAGGCGGCTGGCGAGATCGCAGCGACGTCCGAGTCTGCAGTCCTTGCGGCGGCTCCAACCGAGGATGACCTCGAAGCGCAGCCCATGCCTGCGACGCCATCGGAGCCCGAGGCCGCTCCGGTTGCCGCCGCCCCGGCCAAGCTGAGCTGGCGCGAACGTCTGGCCGGCAGCGCGCTGGCGCGTGGCTTCGCTTCGTTGTTCTCGCGCAATCCCAAGCTCGACGAGAACCTACTCGACGAAATCGAGACTTGCCTGCTGACCGCGGATGTCGGCGTGGCCGCCACCGAGTCGCTGGTCTCCGGACTGCGCACCCGCATGAACCGCCGCGAGTTTGCCGACGCGCGCGCGCTGATGAATGCCCTGCGCGGCGAGCTGCAGGCCCTGCTGCAGCCGGTGGCGCAGCCGCTGTCGATCGTGGGCGCCAAGCCGTTCGTGATCCTCACGGTCGGCATCAACGGCGTCGGCAAGACCACGACCATCGGCAAGCTGGCGCACCGCTACCGCGGCCAGGGCAAGCAGCTGCTGCTCGCCGCCGGCGACACCTTCCGCGCAGCCGCCGTCGAGCAGCTCAAGACCTGGGGCGAACGCAACCAGGTGCCGGTGATCGCACAAGGCAGCGGCGCCGATTCGGCCTCGGTCATCTACGACGCACTCGCCGCAGCGCAGTCGCGCGGTGCCGACCTGTTGATCGCCGACACCGCCGGCCGTCTGCACACGCAGAGCGGGCTGATGGATGAGCTCGCCAAGATCCGCCGCGTGCTGGGCAAGCTCGACGCCTCGGCCCCGCACGAGGTGCTGATGGTGATCGACGGCACCACCGGCCAGAACGCGGTCAACCAGGTACGCCAGTTCCGCGCCAGCGCGGGCGTGACCGGGCTCGTCGTTACCAAGCTCGACGGCTCGGCCAAGGGCGGCGTGGTGTTCGCACTGGCCCGCGAGTTCGGGTTGCCGATCCGCTTCGTGGGCCTGGGCGAGAAAGCCGCCGATCTGCGCGAGTTCGAGCCCGCCGCCTTCGTCGACGCCCTGCTGCCGGAGTCGCTGGGGGCGTGAACGCCAGCGCCGCCCCGCGAGGGCAGCGCTGGCCGCTGTATGCCGGCGGCGTGATCGTGCTGCTGATCCTGCTGCTGTCACTGCTGCGCCACCACATGCAGCCGGAACGCCTGTCCGCGACCCTGTTGGCCGAAGCCGAAGCAGCCACGGGTCTCAGCCTGAAGCTGGCGGTGCCCGCCGACGTCTCGCTGTGGCCGGATCTCAACATTGTGCTGCGAGGGCTGGAAGCGCGCAGCGAGGCCGGCGCGCGCCCGCTGCTGACCGCGGAGCGGGTCGAGCTGGCCCTGCCCTGGGGCGCGCTCTGGGGCCGCGAGATCGAGCTCACCGCGCTGCGCCTGCAGCGCCCGCAGCTGGATCGCGACGCTCTGGCCAACTGGCTTTCAGCGCGTCCAGGCACGGTCGGACCGGCGGCGCCGCCCGAGCTGCCGCGGCTCGCCGCCGAACTCGCGATCAGCGAAGGCCGCGTGTTCGGCCGTGCCGCCGACAGCTGGGAGCTTGGCGGCATCGATCTGCAGCTCTCGCGCCTGCTGCCCGGCGAGGACTTCCGCCTGGGGCTTGCGCTGGAGTACCGCGAGGGCGCGCTGCGCCTGCCGCTTCAGGCCGATGCCGCGGGCCTGCTGCATGCGTCTGGCATGCCGCTGGAGCTGGCGCCACTGGCCCTGCGCTGGCTGGATCCCGAGCGCGAGGGCGAAGAGCTGCTGCGCCTCAACGGTCATCTGGAGCTTGCATGGCCGCACCGCCTGCAGCTGTTGCTCGAAGGCCGCGGTCGCCACTGGCCGCAGGCCTGGCCGCCGCTGCCACAGATGGCCGGCGAGCCCACCAGCGAATACGCGCTGGCCCTGGAGTTCGTCGGCACGCCCGCAGGCCTCGGCCCGCTCACGGCGCGCTTCTCGCGGGGCAGCCTGCAGGCGGATCTGCAGGCGGATGCCGCCGAACTGCTCGGCTGGATCACCCGGCCGGGGCCGCGCAGCCTGCCGCCCGCACAGTTCCGCGCGGCGATGCCTCTGATCGAACAGCAGGGCCTGCGGATCGAAGGCCTGCAGATCGAACTGCGCGAAGCGGAAATCGAAGCCGATGCCGATTGAATCGAACGCGGCGACGCAATCGCCGCTGGCCGCACGCCTGCTCGACTGGCACGCGCAGCACGGCCGCCACGACCTGCCCTGGCAGCATCCGCGCACGCCGTATCGGGTGTGGTTGTCCGAGGTGATGCTGCAGCAGACCCAGGTCAGCACGGTGATCGGCTACTTCGAGCGCTTCGTCGACGCCCTGCCCTCGCTGCCGGCGCTGGCCGCCGCCCCGCTGGACCAGGTCCTGGGCCTGTGGTCGGGGCTGGGTTATTACAGCCGCGCCCGCAACCTGCATCGCACCGCCCAACGCTGCGTCGAAGCGCATGCGGGCGAACTGCCGACCACGCTGGAAGCGCTGATGGCCCTGCCAGGCATCGGCCGCAGCACGGCTGGGGCCATCCTCGCCCAGGCCCACGGCCTGCGCTTTCCGATTCTTGATGGCAACGTGCGCCGCGTGCTGGCGCGCTACCACGCCATCGCCGAATGGCCGGGCCTGCCGGCGGTGGAGAAACAGCTGTGGCGGCTGGCGGAGTCGCACCTGTCCGAGGACAGGCTCGCCGACTACACGCAGGCGCAGATGGATCTCGGCGCCACTGTCTGCACCCGCGGCAAGCCAGCCTGCCTGCTGTGTCCGCTGCGCGAGAGCTGCGCCGCGCACCTGCAAGGCCTGACCGCGCTGATCCCAGCGGCGCGACCACGCAAGGCGATTCCCGAGCGCAGTACGCGGATGCTGCTGCTGGTGGACGCACACGGCCGCGTGCTGCTGGAGCGGCGGCCGCAGAACGGCGTCTGGGCCGAGCTGTGGAGCCTGCCGGAATGCAGCGAGAACGCCGACGCCGAGCTTGCCGCCCACGCCCTGCCCGCGCGCCTCGATGGCCCGGCCGAAGCGTTGAGCGGCTTCCGCCACACGTTCAGCCACTACCATCTCGACGTGCAGCCGCTGCGCTGGCGCGCGCGGGCGATCGAAGGTGTCGGCGAAATCTCGAACAAGGCACCGCAGCGGGGCTGGTTCAGCGCCGCTGAATTCGCATCCCTTGGCCTGCCCGCCCCTGTGCGCAAGCTGCTGGCCGAACACCTCGAAGCCTCCGGCGCCGCGCGCGCTGTGAGCACTGACGACTGACAACCGACTGGAGCCCCTCATGCCCCGCACCGTGTTCTGCGTAAAGCACAAGCGTGAAACCGAAGGCCTCGACTTCGCCCCCTGGCCGGGCGAGCTAGGCAAGCGCGTGTACAGCGAGATCGGCAAGCCGGCCTGGGCCGAATGGCTGGCCCACCAGACGATGCTGATCAACGAGAACCGCCTGTCCCCCATGGACCCCAAGCACCGGGTTTACCTGGGCGAACAGATGGAGAAATTCCTGTTCGGCGATGGAGCGGATGCGGTCGCGGGCTTTGTCGCGCCGGACGCGAGCTGAGAGCGGGAAAGTCGAAGGCTGGGGCGGGTTCGCCCCCGCTCCCCAACCTGCCTTCGCTTCGCTCGGGCTCCGGAGAGTGTCGGCAGCCACCGGCAGCCGACACTCTCCTCAGCTTCCCACGAGGGGAGAGGGGCTTCAGAGCAGCGCTTCGATGAACGCGAGGGCGCTCTGAGGAAACGGATTCAAAGCCAGGACTCGATTGAGCGAGGACGCTGAACCTGCAGGCTGCTCGCTTCAAACGAATCCCGAATCCCCAATCCCAAATCCCAGCTCCTCAAGCACACACCGCAGCCAGCACCGCCCTTGAACTGACGGTGGGGCTCGGGCGCTGCAGCTGCCACACGGGCACCTGTTCCGGTTCGAGCGGAGCGGGGCCGCTGCGGCGGTCGCCGGCGAGCCAGCGGCGCACGGCAACGCGGTCGCCATGCGGGGCGAGCAGGGCCAGCAGGCGCTCGACCGGAGCGGACAGCGCGCGGTCGGTGCGGGGCATGGCCCAGGTGGTGCAGATCGGCAGCAGGTGGCCAAGCGGCAGGGCAACGAGATCGGTGTCGTTCTCGTCGAGCGAGAGCTCGGCGAGGATGCCCACGCCCATGCCGCGGCGCACGTAGCTCTTGATCAGCTCGCTGTCCTGGGCGGTGCAGCCGACCCGCAGGCTGAAGCCGGCGGAGGCGAAGGCACGGCGCAGGCTCGAACGCTCATCCAGCGTCGAGTCGTAGCTGATCAAGGGGTGGCGCGCGAGCTGGGACAGGCTCACCCGACGCAGTTCGGCCAGCGGATGGTTGCGCGGCACCACCGCCACCCGCTGCCAGCGCAGCACGGGCACCGCGAGCGGGCCGGGCGGGACATCGGTGGAGGTGCTGACCAGGGCGATATCGGTATCGCCGGTGGCGAGCTGGGTGAGCGCATCCTCTCGGCTGGCGTGGCGCAGGCGAATCACCAGCTGCGGCTGTTCGGCCTGAAGCACCGACATGGCCGCGGGCAGGATGCTGCGCGCAAGCGTGGGCGAGGAAGTGATGGACAGGACACCGCCGTTGTCGCGCTTCAGGCTCTGCGCGAGCGCACGGATCTGTTCGGCTTCGGCAATCATGCGGCGGGCGCGCTGCACGACTTCCTGGCCTTCGGGTGTCAGCGCTTCGAGGCTCTTGCCACGGCGCTTGAAGAGGCGGAAGCCAAGCCCGGATTCGAGCTGGCGGAGTTGCTTGGACAGGCCGGACTGGGTCGCGTGGATACGCTCGGCGGCGAGCGTGACGTTGAGCCCGGAGTCGACGATGGCGAGTACGGTGCGGAGCTGGGTCAGGGTCATGATGTCGTTCCGGGAGATCGCAAGGGCTGATGCTGGCTGTCGCTGCTGGCGTCGAGGGTGTACCAATGGGCGCTGGTAAAGCCCCAACCGCCTACGTAGGACATGGCAATACACGGGTTGCCGGTATTAATCGATTTCATGGTCGTGACCTCGGGTGTGGGCGGCTGTGCGCCCGGGAGTGCTTGGGGTGGTGCGGGGGTCTAGCGGATCCGGACAGGCCGGAAGGCCGATCCGGTTGGTGCGTCGCGTCATATGACGACGCGGATCGAACGTAGCCGGTTTGTGTCAAGCCCGCCAGCGTTTTTTGCGGGCATATGACCAAAGTGTCGTATGCGATTTCAGACCTTGTCAGTCCGGGCGCTGGCTGCGCCGCGTCGGAATTCCGACGTTGCAGACCTCGATGCGGCCCGCCGGATGCGCGAACCAGGGCTCACGGCGGAAGCGGCGAGACTCGATATAGGCGCGAAAACTGTCGGAGTCGGTGCGCATCACCTCGAAGCCAGGACGCTCGGCGGGGTCCACTGCGCTGGCGAGACGCATGGTCTTCACCGCCGGCTTGGCCTGTGCGGGCGTGTAGAAGCCGAGCGGCGCCTGTCCGCGCGGCAGACTGGACAGATGCTCGATGCCCTCCAGCACGCGACCGAACAGGGTGACGTTGCGGTCCAGATGGCGCGGCGCATGCCCGGTCACCACGTACAGCTGGGCGGCGCTGCCGCTGTCGGGCGGGTTGTCGCGGCCCGCGCCCAGCGCACCGTAGCAGTGCGCCAGCCAGCTGCGTCCCGTGGCCGGGTCGCGCGCCGCCGCAAAGCCATCGATGAAGCCGGCCTCGGGCGCATAGACGTCGCCGTCCGGCACTGGGGTGAAAGCGCCGACCTTGTCGCTGGCCTGGTCGAACTCGGCAGCGAGACGCTCGGCCTGCTCGCCGCGCCCGCGCGCCTGCTCGACGTCGTCGGCCAGCGGATCGCCCCATTGAGCGACGTAGTTGTCCTGCGAGCGCAGCACCGCCAGGCCATCGAAGTAGCCCTGCGCGATCAGCCCTCGCAGCTGCTCGGCGTGCTTCGGCGCGAAAGCTGGGGCGAGCTCGATGTAGACCGTGCCAGACTCGAGCTCCAGCAGGACCAGATTCTCCGGATCGACTGCACGCCAGGCCTCGGCCGGCGCCTGCGCCAGCACCTCGGCGCTGCTCAGGGGCTTGGGTGATTCTGCATTGGCGACAGTGGCGAGCAGCAGACTCAGGGCGAACAGGTGGCGCATGGGCGGCTCCGGTGGTCGGGTGTGCCGACTGTGGACCGGCGCGACGCGGGCCTCAAGCCTGCAGCAGACAGTGCCCCGTGAGCGCCGCGTCCATGGAGGATTGAGGCCACGCACTTCTTGCAGCGCTGGGCCATTCGCTGACGCTCTCGGCAGCGCGGCGCACGCGCCGGCTCGGCCGAATCCCGAATCCCGAATCCCGAATCCCGAATCCCGGCTCTACAGCCTAAGCGGCGGCCCTTCCAGCAGATCCAGCTGCTCGCGCAGCTGATTCAGCAGCCGATCCCAGTGGGCGCGCTCCTCGAACCACGGAAACGCCGCTGGAAACGCGGGATCCGCCCAGCGTCGCGCGATCCAGGCGTGGTAGTGCAGCAGTCGCAGGCTGCGCAGCGCCTCGATCAGCACCAGCTCACGCGGCTCGAAGGCACGGAACACGCTGTACCCCTCCAGCAGATCGCCGAGCTGGCGGCGCATCGACTCGCGGTCGCCGGACAGCAGCATCCACAGGTCCTGCATGGCCGGGCCAGTGGCGCAGTCGTCGAAATCGACGAACTGGATCTGGCCCTCGCGCCAGAGCAGATTGCCGGGGTGGCAGTCACCGTGCAGGCGCAGCTCGGCCAGCGGTGCGGACTCCTCGAAGGCCTCTTCGACGGCATCCAGCACGGCCTCGGCCGTACTCTCGAAGCTGGCCTCGAGCTCGGCGGGCAGCCAGCCCTGATCCAGCAGAAACTCGAGGGGGGCCTCGCCATGGCTCAGCAGATCGATGTGCGGACGATGCACAAAGGGCGCGCGCGCGCCGACCTCGTGCAGGCGACCCAGCGCCCGCCCCAACTGCTCCAGCGTGGCCGGAGCATCGAGTTCAGGGGCCAGCCCGCCGCGCAGCGGGAACAGGGCAAAACGAAAGCCCTGATGGCGGAACAGGCACTGCCCCTCGCGCGCGATCGGCGCCACCACCGGGATCTCGGCGGCTTCGAGTTCGAGGGTGAACTCAAGCTCTTCGATGATGGCCGCGTCGCTCCAGCGGCCGGGCCGGTAGAACTTCGCGACCAGCGGCGCCGCATCGTCGAGACCCACGCGGAACACCCGGTTCTCGAAACTGTTGAGCGCGAACACGTGCCCGCTGCAGGCATGGCCCTGCGCCTCGACCGCAGCGATCACACTGGCCGGATCGAGGCCGGCATAGGGCTTGGCCGAGGCCGAAGAATCAGTCGATGCCAAGTTTCTTCAGCTTGTAGCGCAGCGCGCGGAAGGTGATGCCGAGCTTGGCCGCGGCCTTGGTCTTGTTGTAGCGGCACTCTTCGAGCGCCTTCATGATCGCCTCGCGCTCGACCTGCTCGATGAAGTCGGTCAGAGGCTCGGTCGGCGAGCGCGCAGCAGGCACGGCTTCGGTGGGGCTTGCGACGGGCGGGGCTACCGCGGCCTGCGCGACGGGCGCCACGGCGGCGGCATGCCCGGCCTCGGGCGCGAACATCGCCGCCGCGCGCGGCAGATGCAGATCGTCGGCGCCGATGTTGCCGCTGTCGCAGAGGGCAACAGCTCGCTCGAGGATGTTCTCCAGCTCGCGCACGTTGCCGGGGAACGGATAGGCCTTGAGCGACAGCGCGGCATCCTCGTTCAGTCGGTAAGGCGGGTCACCGTTCTCCTGCGCCAAGCGGCGCAGGATCGCGTCAGCCAGCGGCAGGATGTCGCCGGTGCGCTCACGCAAGGGCGGCACGCGCAGTTCGATGACGTTGATGCGGTAGTAGAGGTCGTGGCGGAACTTGGCTTCAGCAACCAGCTGGGCGAGGTTTTTGTGAGTCGCCGACAGGATGCGCACGTCGACGAGCTGCTCGGCATTGGCGCCCACCGGCCGCACGGATTTCTCCTGGATCACGCGCAGCAGCTTCACCTGCATGTGGATCGGCAGCTCGGCGACTTCATCGAGGAACAGGGTGCCGCCATGCGCGGCCTGGAACAGGCCTTCCTTGTCGCCGTGCGCGCCGGTGAAGCTGCCCTTCTTGTGGCCGAAGAACTCGCTCTCCATCAGCTCGGAAGGAATCGCGCCGCAGTTGACGGGGACGAAGGGCCCTTCGGCCCGCGGGCCCTGCTCGTGGATGAGACGGGCAACCAGCTCCTTGCCGACGCCCGACTCGCCGCTGATGTAGACCGGCGCCTGACTGCGCGACACCTTGGAAATGGTGGCGCGCAGCTGCTGCATCGCTGGCGAGTCGCCCTGCAGCTTGTTGGCGGACAGCTGCAGCTGGGCGCGGCGCTGTTCGCCGAGCTGCAGCGCGCTCTGCACCAGCCGCCGCAGCACATGCAGGTCGACCGGCTTGGAGACGAAGTCGAAGGCGCCGGCCTTCAGCGCATTCACTGCAGCATCGACGTTGCCATAGGCGGTGATCATCGCCACCGGCGTCTCTGGATACTTCTGCGAGATCAGCTCGATCAGGCTCTGGCCACTGCCATCGGGCAGGCGCATGTCGGTGAAGCACAGGTCGTAGCGCTGACGCGCCAGCTGCTCGCGTGCCGAAGCGAGGTCAGCCGCGGTCTCGACCCGCAGCCCCATACGGCCGAGAGTCAGCACCAGCAGTTCGCGAATATCTCGCTCGTCGTCGACGATCAGGGCACAGCGCGTGGTCGACATGGTCACCTGTCAGGAGTCGGGGCCCGCGGCAGTGCCTCGGGCGGCGGGCTTCAGCCCGCGTGAGGATACGACACCGTCCGCGCTAGGTGTCGCCGGGCGGCTGGCCGAAACTGCGGGACTTGGCGAGGGTGATCCGGAAGCAGGCGCCGCCGGCAGGCACCGGCACGTATTCGAGGCTGGCCTGATTGGCTTCGCAGAGCTGACGGGCAATGTAGAGCCCCAGCCCGGTACCGTGTTCGTGGGTGGTGAAGAAGGGCTCGAAAATGCTGGCTGCGACCTTGGCGGGAATGCCCGGGCCCCGGTCCATCACCTCCACCACCGGTGGGCCGTAATCCAGCGCCTGCCGCGCGCTGACCGTGACCCTCGCCGGTTCGCCGGGGAGGCGTCCATAGTTGAGCGCATTGCTCACCAGCACGGTCACAGCCTGGTGCAGCTGGGCCGGATCGACCACGGCGTACAGCCGCCGCGCCGGCGGCGCGGCGGTCAACTGGTCCTGATCGAGGTGATGGCTGCCCTGATAGTCGTCGACGAACTGGCTGACCCACTGCGAGAGGTCGACCTGCTCGGGCCGCGAGCGCTCGCGCCGCGAGAGGTTGAGCACGTTCTCAATGATCCCGTTCATCCGGTGGCAATGCGAAAGGATGATCTCCACCAGGCGCTTGTCGGTCTCGGGCAGATCGGGCGACTCCTCCAGCAGCTGCGCTGAGTAACTGATTGCCGCCAGTGGATTGCGCACTTCGTGGGCGATGCTTGCAGACAGACGGCCGAGGGTGGACAGCGTCAGCTCCTCGGCACGGCGCGAGACGAGGCTGGCATCGTCAAGGAAGATCAGCACCAGACCATCGCTCGCGGAGAGCTTGGCAAAGCGCGGAATCACCTCGATGCCCCCGCCTGCCAGCTGCAGCGGCTGGCTGGCGCCCTCGCGTTCGCGCTGCCAGTCGGCCAGGCGCCTCGCAAGGGCGGGAGCCACCGCGCCGAGATACTGCTGGGCGGGCGAGGGCTGGCCGAGCAGGTTCCAGGCCGCCTCGTTGCTCAGTTGGATCTGGTTGCCGGCGTCGACCACCAGCACGCCGGTGCGCATGCGCCGGATGATCAGCTCGTTGAGCTGGGACAGGTTGGCGAGGTCCTCCCCGCGCTGCGCGGCGAGCCGGTTGGCTTCGCGCATCTGCCGGCCCAGCAGGTTGCAGAGGACCGCTGCGGCGAAGTAGCTGATCGCCAGCATCACCGACTCGATCAGGTCGCGCGAACCACCGCGCGTGCCGAAGCCGGTCAGGAAGTACTCGGCGACGCCGCCAAGGGCCATCACCGCCGCCAGGCTCAGGCTCGCACGCAGCGACAGCAGCAAGGCGCCTGCGCCGATGTTGACCAGCATCATCAGGCTGATCGCGGTGTCGATGCCCTCGGAGACATGGAAGAAGATCAGCGCGATGCCGATGTCCAGCGCAAGGCCGATCGCGGCCTGCACCTGCAGACGCAGGCGCAACTGACTGGCGGCGATCACCAGCACGAGGGCGAGGACGAGATAGACAGCTGCCACGCCCCGCGCAAGGTGAGGCGACAGCAGCTGCACCAGCTCGGCGGCGATGGGACTGAACACCACGAACACCAGCAAGGCGCCCTCAAGCGCGCGGTAGAGGGCAAAGAAGTACAGCTCACGGCTCAGTCCGAGTTCGGTCGCCGTGTCGCCTGCCTTCGCCGCCTCCGTGACCTGTTCGCCCATGCCCTGTTCCGCCTGCCGGTGCCGGCGCCGAGTATAGGCGGGCGGAGCGCGCAATCTGGCGGGGGGTCGCCTCAGGCGCGCTGGCGTTGGGGCGCCGCTCCGGCAAGAGCGCTGCCATCCACCCGGCAATGGGCACCGAGGCTGATGGGACGTGCCAGTGCCGCATCCACCAAAGCCTGCGCGACCTGCAGGCGCGCATGCACGCGGCTGCCCGCGTGGGCTGCGCGCAAGCTCTGCCGCAATCGCTCAGCGGCAGCGGCAAGGCCCTCGGCATCGCGCTCGATGCCGACGTGATCCCACAGCAGATGGCGCAGCCGCAGGTTCAGGGCTTCCGCATCGGCGGGTTCGGCGGCCAACGCGGGGGCGCGCCAGGGCCGCATTCCGGGCTGATCGGCCGCCGCCAGAGACTGGCCGGTGCGGCGACCGAAGGCGAGGCCTTCGAGCAGGGAGTTGCTGGCCAGCCGGTTGGCCCCGTGCACGCCGGTGCAGGCGCACTCGCCGATCGCGAACAGGCCGTCGATGCTGCTTCGACCATCCGCATCCACCACGATGCCGCCCATGTGGTAATGCTCGGCCGGCGCCACCGGCAGGGGTTCGACGCGCGGATCCAGACCATGCCGCTGCGCCAGCCCGAACACGGCCGGAAAACGCTGCGGGAATGCCATTCCGACCGTCTCTCGCGCATCCAGCCACACCGGGCCCTGCCGCAGCTGACGGAACACCCCACGCGCCACCACGTCGCGCGGCGCCAGTTCGGCGCCGGGCGCGTCGGTCATGAAGCGGCGACCCGCGTGATCGAGCAGAACCGCACCCGCGCCACGCAAGGCCTCGGTAAGCAGGGGCAGCGGCGCGGGGTCCAGCCCACGTACCGCGAGGGCCGTGGGATGGAACTGCACGAATTCCAGATCACGCAACTTGGCGCCGACCTCCAGCGCCATGCCCAGCCCACTGCCGTCCGCATGCGCGGGATTGGTGGTGTAGCGATAGAGTTGACCGATGCCGCCAGTGGCCAGCACCACCGCGCCGGCGGTCAAGGCGTATCGCCGACCGCCACGATCCTCGGCCAGCACTCCCGCCACGCTCGACTCCGACTGCAGCAGGGCGCGCGCCTCGAAGCCCTCGAGGACTTCGACATGCGGCGCACGGCGAGCCGCCGCTGCCAGCGCACGCATCACCTCCGCTCCGGTGGCATCGCCCTGCGCATGGACGATGCGCTGTGCCGAGTGCGCGGCTTCGCGACCGAGGCAAAAAGCGCCCGAGTCATCGCGGTCGAAGCGCGCACCGAGGTCGGCCAGCCAGTCAATCAGCTCGGGCGCAGCGGACGTGAGCGCATGCACGCGCTGGGCGTCACCGTGGCCGGCGCCCGCTGCGAGCGTGTCCTGCGCATGCGCCTCGACACTGTCGCCCGCGCCGATCGCTGCGGCAATCCCGCCCTGCGCCCAGTGGCTTGCACCATCAAGGCCGAGCCGGCCGGGCGTCAGGATCAGCACGCGGCGCGGCGCAGCGGCCAGCGCCGCACTCAGTGCGGCGATGCCCGAGCCGACGATCAGAACCTCGGCGCGCATCGCGCCTACGCCGCCTCGCGCCGGCCGATGTCGAGCATGCGCTGCACCGCCTGACGGGCGCGGCGCGCGGTCTCGGCATCGACTTCCACTTCATGCTGCCCCAGGCGCAGGGCGTCGAGGATCTTCGGCAGGGTGATCCGCTTCATGTGCGGGCACAGGTTGCAGGGCCGGGTGAACTCGATGTGCGGGAAGTTGACCGCAACGTTGTCGCTCATCGAGCACTCGGTGACCATCACCACGCGCTTCGGGCGCTTGGCGTCGAGGTGGTGGATCATCGCGGCCGTGCTGCCGACGAAGTCGGCTTCGGCGAGCACGTCCTGCGGGCATTCGGGGTGGGCGAGGATGTGCACTTCACCTTGCGCTGCGCGGTAGTCGCGCAGTTCCGCACCGGTGAAGCGCTCGTGCACCTCGCAGCTGCCCTGCCAGAGGATGACCTCGACCTGGGTCTTCGAGGCCACGTACTGGCCCAGGTACTGGTCAGGCAGAAACAGCACGCGGTCCACGCCCAGCGACTCGACCACATGCACCGCGTTCGCCGAGGTGCAGCAGACATCGCTCTCGGCCTTCACTTCGGCGGTGGTGTTGACGTAGGTGACGACCGGCACGCCGGGATAGCGCTGACGCAGCAGGCGGATGTCCTCGGCGGTAATGCCGGTGGCCAGCGAGCAGCCGGCCGCGGTGTCGGGAATCAACACGGTCTTGGCCGGGTTCATGATCTTGGCCGTCTCGGCCATGAAGTGGACGCCGGCCATGAGGATGATGTCGGCGTCGACGTTCACCGCCTGCTGGGCCAGGGCCAGCGAGTCGCCGACGATGTCAGCGACGCCGTGGAAAATCTCCGGCGTCTGGTAGTTGTGGGCCAGGATGACCGCGCGCTTCTCTTTCTTGAGGCGGTGAATGGCGTCGATGTAGGGCAGGTGCATCGCCCACTCGGCGTCGGAGATCACTTTGCGGGTGCGCTCGCGCAGGGCGGCGTGGCGACGCGCCATGGCGTCATCGGCGGTGGGCAGGGTCGACAGGCTGGCAGGGCTCATGGGCACTCCGGTTTCGGAAGCGCGGCGCGGCCTTGGAGGGGATTCTGGCCTTGACGCCGTCGCGACTTATGCTCGATCTGAGCATAACGAGCGCGTAATGCTAGGTTTGAGCATAAGTCCCGTCAAGCCGACGATCCCGCCACACGCCGCTTCAGCTCCCGTCTGCGCGGCCTTCATTCAGTTGCGATGGCAATGCGCGGCTCAGCCGCGCCTGCGGGAGATCATGCTCCGGCGGGCGGCGCCTCCGCCCAGACCACCTCGATCCGCGCCAGCGTCCCCAGCAACTGGCGTTTCTGATGCGCCTCCTGGCGCTCGAACAACAGCACCTCGATCGGCCGCCACAGCGCCACCCAACCCAGCACCAGCAGACCTTCGATCAGCACCTCGCTGAGCGGTCCGTGCCAGTCGGCGAGCATCTGGCGCAGCAGCAGGCTGACGGCCAGCACGGCGAAACCGATCGCCACGATGCTGCGGTAGCGCCGCTGGCTGGCTCGGTGGCGGCGTTCGGCCTGTGTCTGCAGGAAATGGAAATGGGCGTGGATGGCTGACTCGATATCGAGCCTGCGTTCCAGCAGGTCGGGCGGGGCATGGATACGCAGGCGCAGACGGATACCCGTGGCGTGTTCACCGGCGCAGTCGCGCAGGTAGGCTTCAAAGTCGGCGTCCAGCGACTTCTCGCGGAAGGGCGAGGGATCGAGCGAGTCGAACAGTTGCTCGATCCGCTGCACGCGGATCTCGATGTCGGCGGTGTCGACGGCCATGGGCGTCCAGGCGGTGTCCGTGAATACGTATTCAACGCAGCTGCACAACGGGCCTCTCTGCCCC
>JBKCVA010000071.1:0-12031 GCA_046318115.1 Lysobacterales bacterium
GTAGGGCAGGCCCGGCTTGACCATCACCATGTCGGCGCCCTCGTCGAGATCGAGGCCGACCTCGCGCAGGGCTTCGTCGGAGTTGGCCGGGTCCATCTGGTAGGTGTACTTGTTGCCCTTGCCGAGGTTGCCGGCCGAGCCGACGGCGTCGCGGAAGGGCCCGTAGAAGCTGCTGGCGTACTTGGCCGAATACGCAAGGATGCGGGTGTGGATGTGGCCCGCCGCTTCCAGCGCAGAACGAATCGCGCCAATGCGGCCGTCCATCATGTCCGAGGGCGCGACCACGTCGGCGCCGGCCTCGGCATGGCTCAGCGCCTGCTTGACCAGGGCTTCGACGGTCTCGTCGTTGACCACGTAGCCGCTGGCGTCGATCAGGCCATCCTGGACGTGGGTGGTGAAGGGGTCGAGGGCGACATCGGTGATCACGCCGAGACCCGGATGCCGCGCCTTCAAGGCGCGCACCGCGCGCTGAGCCAAGCCCTGCGGGTTCCAGGCCTCGGCGGCGTCCAGCGACTTCGCTTCCGGCGGCGTCACCGGAAACAGGGCCAGCGCCGGAATGCCGAGTTCGACCGCTTCATCGGCGAGCTTCAGCAGCAGATCGATCGACAGCCGCTCAACGCCCGGCATCGAGCCGATCGCCTCGCGCAGGTTCTCGCCCTCGCGCACGAATACCGGCAGGATCAGGTCGTCTGCGCTCAGACGATGCTCGCGCATAAGCCGGCGCGAGAAGTCGTCGCGGCGCATGCGGCGGGGACGGGTGTGCGGGTAGGCCATGGCGGGCTCCGGTCGATTCGGGGAAGGCGCGCAGTGTAAGGCTGAGCCTGTCTGCGCTCGTTGATCGCGATCGCCTGGCCGTATCCTGCGCGGCGATGACTGTCGAAGCCCTGCCCCTGCCCGCCCAACGCTCTGCCCTGGCCTCGCCGCCCGTGCGGCGCCTGCTGTGGCTGCTCGGCGTGCTTGCCGTGCTCGGCTTCGTTGGCCCGTTGATCACCGGCAGCGAGGCGGCCTGGAAGCCCGACTGGGAGGCGCTGTCCGAGCCGCCTTCGTGGCAGCACTGGCTGGGCACCGATGCGATCGGCCGGGACGTGCTGGCGCGCAGCCTGATGGGCCTGCGCATGTCCCTGCTGATCGGGGTCAGCGCAACGCTGGTCGCCCTGCTGATCGGGCTGGCCTACGGCGCCTGGGCGGGGCTGGTCGGTGGCCGCAGCGAGCGCCTGATGATGCGCGCGCTGGACGTGCTCTCCGCCCTGCCCTTCCTGCTGCTGGTGATCCTGCTGCTGGCCCTGTTCGAGCGCTCGCTGTGGCTGCTGCTCGGCGCCATCGCCGGGCAGGCCTGGATCGACCTGGCGCGGGTCATGCGCGCCGAGGCCGCGCGCCTGCGCGACAGCGGCTTCGTGCTGGCCGCGCGCGCCGCGGGCGCCGGGCGTGTCGATCTGCTGCGCCGGCATGTGATTCCCAACCTGCTGCCGCTGGCCCTCGTCTATGCCGGCCTGATCGCTGCCAACGTGGTGCTGGTCGAGAGCTTTCTTGGCTTTCTGGGGCTGGGCCTCAGCGAGCCGTGGGCGGGGCTGGGCGCGCTGCTGGGCGAAGGCGCGCAGGAGCTCGACACCGCGCCCTGGGTGTTGATCGGCCCCGCCCTGCTGCTGTGCGCGCTGCTGCTGACCTTCCAGCGCCTCGGGGAAGCGCTGCGCGATGCGCTGGATCCGCGGCTGGTGGACGCTGCCCCGCAGGCGTCCGCTTCGGGCGAGTCCCGCATCGAGCCCAGCGCCGATGCGAAGCTCCACACGAGCGATGCAGACACCGCGATCGCCGTCGAGGATCTCACCATCACCCTGCCCGACGGCCGCGCCATCGGCCCGCTGTCCTTCGCGCTGGCGCGCGGCGCCTGCCTCGGCCTGATCGGCGGTTCTGGCTCGGGCAAGAGCCTGTCGGCGCTGGCGCTGACGGGGCTGTTGCCGCGCGGGCTGCGCGCGCAGGCGCGGCTGCGCCTTGGTGATCGCTGCATCGATCTCGCCAAGCCCCTGCCCGCCGGGCTGCGCGGGCGCGCGCTCGGCCTGGTTTTCCAGGACCCGCTGGCCAGCCTGCATCCCCTGCGCAGCGTGGGCAGCCAGCTGCGAGAGAGCCTGCGCCAGCTGCGCGGCCTGCGCGGCGATGCGCTGGAGTCGGCCGCGCGCGCGGCGCTGCTCGAAGTCGGGCTCGGCGAAGTCGAGGCCGGGCACACGGCCGAGGCTGGCGCTGCGGCGCACGCACCTCACGCATCGATGACACGCGACGGGTCAACGCGGGGATCGAACGCGCTGTCGGTCGAGCGCTTCCTGCGCGCCCGCCCGGGCCAGCTGAGCGGCGGCCAGCGCCAGCGGGTGATGATCGCGCTCGCCCTGTGCGGGCAGCCGCAGCTCCTGATCTGCGACGAGGCCACCAGCGCGCTCGATCTGCTGAGCCAGCACGAGGTGCTGGAACTGCTCGAACGCCTGCGGCGCGAGCGCGGTCTCGCCCTGCTGTTCATCGGCCACGATCTCGACGTGGTCGCGCGTCTGGCGGATCAGCTCTACGTGCTGGAACGCGGGCGCGTGGTCGAGCAGGGGCCGACCGACGCGGTGATGGCGAATCCGCAGGCGGGCTACACACAGCGGCTGCTGGCGGCGCGCGACGCCGGCGCAGCGATGGACCGCCACATCGCAGCGCAAGACACCCGCACTGCGGCCCACTCCGGCGGCAACGCGCGCACGCCGGCCGCTGCACCCGGGTCATCGCTGCCGACCCAAGCGGCCGAAGCGACCGCGCCCCTGCTGCGCCTGCGCGGCTTCGGCCTGCGCTACCGCGGTAGTGCGCCGGCTGCCGTGCAGGGCGTCGATCTTGAGGTGGTCGCCGGCGAGTGTCTGGCCGTGCTCGGCGCGTCCGGCAGCGGCAAGAGCTCGCTGGTGCGCGGCCTGCTGCGGCTCACCAACGCAGACCTCGAAGGCGAGGCCTGGCTGCACCACGCGCCGCTGCATGCGCTGTCGGGCAGGGCGTTGCGGCGGCTGCGCCCGCGCGCGCAGATCGTCTTCCAGGACCCCTACAGCTCGCTCGATCCGCGCCAGCGGATCGGGGCCCTGCTGTCCGAACCGCTGGCCCTGCACGGTCAGCGCTGCGAGCGCGCACGACTTGTGCAGGCCCTGAACGAAGTCGGGCTCGAGGCCGACGCCTTGGGCCGCTATCCGCATGCCTTCTCCGGCGGCCAGCGCCAGCGCATCGCCATCGCCCGCGCGCTGATGCTCGAACCTGAGCTGCTGGTCTGCGACGAGGCGGTCAGCGCGCTCGATGCGATCAGCCGCCGGCAGGTGCTCGATCTGCTGCGTCAGCTGCAGCGAACGCGGCGCCTGAGCCTGCTGTTCATCACCCATGACCCGGGCGCAGCGGCCGCACTGGCCCAGCGCTGTGCGGTGATGTTCGAGGGCCGCGTGGTCGAAGTGGGGCCGACCGACCGCCTGCTGTCGGCGCCCCAGCATCTGCATGCGCGGGCGCTGGTCGGCGCCTGGCGCAGCCTGCAGGCCTCCGGCGGGCGCGGCGCGGCCGCTACACTGGCGCCATGAGTTCCAAGCCTTCTTCCCTGTGGGCGCCGCGCCACTGGCCGGCCCAGCTCGGTGTCGCCGCGCTCAAACTGGCGGCGCGCGTTCCGTGGTCATGGCAGCTGCGCATCGGCCCGGTGTTCGGCCGCCTGCTGCTGTGGGTCGCGCGCGGCCGCCGCCGCGTGGCCGCGCGCAACCTCGAACTGGTGTTTCCCGCACTCGCACCCGCCGATCGTGAGCGCCTCCTGCGCGAGCACTTCGCCGCGCTCGGCACCGGCGCGTTCGAATTCGCCCGCGCCTGGTTCGGCAGCGAGAAGCCCTGGCGGCAAGGCCTGGAGATCGAGGGCATCGAGCACCTGCAGACGCTGGCCCGCGAGGGCCGCGGCGCGCTTCTGGTGTCGGGCCACTTCACCACGCTGGAGGCCTGCGGGCGACTTCTGACCGCGCACGTGCCGGTGGCCGGCATGTACCGCGCCCACGACGAGCCGGTGATGGAAGCTGCGGTGCTGGCCGGGCGTTTGCGCTACGCCTGCGCGATGTTCAAGCGCGAGGAGCTGCGCGCGGCGATCCGGCATCTGAAGGGCGGCGGCATCCTGTGGTATGCGCCGGACCAGGACATGCTCGGCAAGGACACCGTCTTCGTGCCCTTCTTCGGTATCCCGGCGGCCAGCATCACCGCCACCCACCAGCTGGCGCGGCTGTCGGGCGCGGCGGTGGTGCCCTTCTTCCATCGCCGCGAGGGCGCGCGCTACGTGCTGCGCATCGGCCAGCCCTTGGCCGATTTCCCCAGCGCCGATGCCGCGGCCGATACCGCGCGGGTCAACGCCGCAGTCGAGGCCATGGTGCGCGAGGCGCCGGCGCAGTACCTGTGGGTGCACAAGCGCTACAAGCGCCGACCGCCGGGCGAGCCGCCGGTGTATTGAGCACGGCTTGAACGACGCCAGCCTCGGCGAGTTCGCAGGCCGCGCAGTGCCGCGGCTTGGGTCGCACGCAGCGCGACCCTGGGGGAGGCGTTGGATCTCCACATCGGGGCGAGCCTGAGGCTCGCGGCCAAGGCGCTCAGCCCCGATCGCCTGCCGCCAGCGCGGCCCGCACCTTGTCCAGCTCGGCCTGCACGTCGGCGATGCCGGGATGTTCGGGCGGCAGGCGCGACTGCCGCAGCTGCAGGGCGCGCTCCAATTCGACCAGCGCCTCGGCCCACTGGCCCAGCGCCGCATGCGCCTTGCCAGCGCCGAAGTGGGTTTCCTCAATCACCGGATGCTCGGCCGGGAACACACCCTCCGAGAGCGCACGCGCGCGCAGATGGCTCTGCAACGAGGCCCGCGCATCGCCCGCGCTCAACTGGTAGTTGCCAAGGTTGGCCAGGGTCTGGATCGCACGCGGATGGGTCTCCCCGAAGGCCGCCACAAAGCCCTCATAGGCGCGGCGGTAGAAGGGGCCAGACTCCTCGACCTTGCCCTGCTGGCGCAGCGCGCCAGCGAGGTTGCTCAGCGGATTGAGAGTGGCGATGTGGGAGGCGCCATAGACCTGCTCGCTGGCGGCGAGGTTCTGTCGCAGCACGGGTTCAGCTTCCGCAAAGCGTCTTTGCTGCAGCAAGAGCACGCCGAGACTGTTGCCGAGCCGCAAGGTGCGCGCGTGCGCTTCACCGAAGGTCGCGATGTGGGCCTGCAGCAGCGGCCGCAGGATGCGCTCGGCCTCTTCGGCGCGCCCCATGTCGCTCAACACCACCTGCTCGACGTAGCCGGCCGTCAGGGGGTCCGGATCGCCGTCGGGCGTCGGCAGCGCCGCCAGTTCGGCGCGCGCGGCGCGCACCTCGATCAGCGCCTCCTCGAAGCGGCCCTGGTCGCGCAAGGTCCAGGCCAGGCTCAGACGCAGGTCGGGCGCAGCCAGCGCATAGCGCGGGTCGAAGCCACCCACCGCGGACAGCGCGGGGCGAAGCAGGGCTTCGGCCTCCTTCGCCTCACCGGTGATGGCCAGGGCATCGGCGAGGCGCCGCGCGAGGTGCAGCCGCGAAGGGTGCGAGGCAGGCAGCTGCGAGGCCGCCAGCGCATGCCCCTGACGCAACAGGTCGATACCGCGCGCGTGATCGCCGACGTTCGCATAGGTGCTGCCGACCACCCCCAGCACTTCGGCAAGCGCATCCGGTCGCGATCCGAGCTGGCGCTCGGCGTTGCGGGCGGCATCGTCGAGGATGCGGTTCAGCAGGCTGCGGTCCAGCCCGTCGGCATACTGCGGATCGACCCCGGTCAGCACGTCGGACATGAAGCCACTCATCACCCGCGCATGCTCGGCCTCGCCGCGCGCCTGGCGCAGGCCGTAGAGCGCGAAGCTGAGCCCCGCCGCCAGCGCCAGCACGATCGCGGCCACGGCGGACGCCGCCAGCGCATTCCGGCGCAGGAACAGACCGAGGCGATAGCGTCGGCCATCGCCCATCACCGCCAGCGGGCGGCGCTGCAGGTAGCGCTCAAGATCGACCGCCAGCGCTTCGGCCGAGGCATAGCGTTCGGCCTGGCGCGGCGCCAGCGCACAGCGCAGCACCTGCAGCAGCGGACGCGGCAGGGCCGACAACAGCGGCTCGCTGCGGCCGCGACCGGTCGCCAGCGCGGCGTCGAAGCGGGCACGCAGGCGCTGCGCATCGCCGCTGTCATCGCCGAGGGCGCTCAAGCGCGCCCCGGGCAGCAGCAGGCAGAGCAGGATCATCCCCAGCGCGTAGACATCGGCGCGCGGATCGATGGCCTCGGCGGAGCCCGCGCGCTGCTCCGGGCTCATGAAGGCTCCGCTACCGGCGGCCTCGTAGCTGTGCGTCGCAAGCGACGCGTTCGGGCCGGCGTCGAGGCCCAGCGCAATGCCGAAATCGATCAGTTTCGGCTGGGGCTGGCCATCGACCTGCACCACCAGCACGTTGCCGGGCTTGAGATCGCGATGCAGCACGCCGCGCGCATGCGCGTGCTGCACGCCGCGGGCGAGCGCGGCCAAGAGGCGCAGTCGGCTGGGCAGGTCGGGCTGGCGCTCGCGGCACCAGTCAAGCAGCGGTTCGCCGTCGATCCACTCCATCACCAGCCAGGGATGTCCTTCGGGGGTGCGGCCGGCGTCGAAGACCTTGGCGATGGCCGGATGGTCCATGCGCGCCAGCGCCTGCCGCTCGACCTCGAAGTAGGCCTCGGACAGCGGGTTCAGCAGCTGCCGCTGCATCAGCTTCAGGGCGACCGGGCGCCGCACCGGCTGCAGCTGCTCCGCCAGCCACACCTCCCCCATGCCGCCGGCGCCGAGCGCACGCTGCAGTGCGTAGGCCCCGATGCGCAGACCCGGATGGGCGACGGTGCCAGCGCGCGCCGCCGCAGGCGCGTCCAAGGCCACGGTGGGTGCGTCTTCGTGTTCACGGGCAGACGGGTGCATGGGCGGTCCTCCGGGCCGGAAGTATGCGACCCATAACAGTTTCCGCCCAAGCCCCGGGTCGCGACCCGCGCACCGCAGCCTCGCCCAGGGTCGGTGCTAACGTTCAGCACCTGCACCGCTTGCTGAGCCCATCGACCATGCGCTGTCCGCTCTTCCCGCTACTGTTCGGCCTGACCCTGGGCTTTGGCCCGGCTCTCCCGCAGGCCTCGGCCTTCGAGCTGCGCGGCGTCAACCTTGCTGGCGCCGAGTTCGACAGCGGCACCTTCTGGCCGACGCCGGCGGAGATGAGCTACTTCCGCGGCAAGGGCATGAACCACATCCGCCTGCCCTTCAAGTGGGAGCGTCTGCAGCCGAGCCTGGGCCAGCCGTTCAACGCCGCCTACCTCGCCAGCCTGCGCAGCGTGGTGGCCTCGGCCAATGCGGCGGGCCTCAAGGTCGTGCTCGACCCGCACAACTACGCGCGTTTCAACGGCGCGGTGGTGGGCTCGCCCAATCTGTCCAATTCCCAGTTCGCCGATCTGTGGACGCGGCTGGCCGGCGAGTTCCGCGACAACCCGCAGGTGATCTTCGGCCTGATGAACGAGCCGCACTCGATGTCGACCGAGGCCTGGCTGTCGGCCGCGAATGCCGCCATCGCCGCGATCCGCGCGACCGGCGCGCAGCAGCTGATCCTGGTGCCCGGCAACGCCTGGACCGGCGCCCACAGCTGGGCTCAGAACTGGTACGGCACGCCGAATGCGCAGGTGATGGGCGGCATCGTCGACAGCGGCGCCAACTTCGCCTACGAGCTGCACCAGTACTTCGACGGCGATTTTTCGGGTCAGTCGGCGCAGTGCAGCGCCGGCCACGGCGCGGCGCAGTTCGAGACCGTCACCGCCTGGCTGCGTGCGCGCGGCGTGCGCGGCTATCTGGGCGAGTTCGCGGGCGGCAACAGCGCGGCCTGCCGGACTTCGGTGACCAGCGCGCTGAACTACCTGCAGGCCAATCAGGACGTCTGGCTGGGCTGGGCCTGGTGGGCCGCCGGCCCGCAGTGGGGCGAGTACATCTTCACCCTGGAGCCGACCGGCAACCCGCCGCAGGACCGCCCGCAGATGGCCTGGCTGCTGCCCTATCTCAGCGCGGCGCCAGCGCCGGCCGCGGTGTTCGCGAACGGATTCGAGGGCTGAAAGCCCCGCGACAATCAGGCCCGCTCAGCCCCCGCCCTTGCCGCCGATCGGGCCGCAGCCCAAGCGGTCGCTGACGCTCGCCTGCGACCGCCGCCATCCGCCTTCGCACGCCCCGGCACCGGCTCAGGTCCAACCGGGTATCCCTGCGCGAACCGCGAGCGTGCCCGCCACGGCGCCCGTGTGCGTGTAGACTCCCGCCGCCGCGCGCCCGCCCCACGCGCAAGCGACCGCCGTCCACGCGCTTCGTCAGCGCATCCGTCCGGCCGTGCCTGCCGGGGTGCCGACGCGAAGTCCCAGGCCCCGAGTCCGCACGCGGGCCCAGGTCTAGCAAGCCGCAGCCGCTCACCGGCTCGCGTCTGGCAGCGACGCATTCGAAGCGACCCTCCCTCTCTCGTGCAGGCCTGCCGCGCGCTCCGGTGCCGGTAGGGCGCACGGTTTTTCCCGTCAGCAACGGAGTTTCAGCATGCAGCGCAGCGCACTTTTTCTGGCCATCGCCGTGGCCGCTCTCGGCACGGCCAGCAGCGACGCCTGGGCCAAACAGCCCAAGACCGGCCACGCGTTCAAGGGCAGCGTCGAGGTCCAGTACCGCACCAACAACAACATCTCGGTGGCGCCTTCTTCGGGCGAGCGCTTCGACTACGCGGAGCTCTCCGAGTTCGGCATCGAAGACGAAGAAGATCCGGCGGCGGACGACTCCGAAGAGGAGGACGAGGGGGATGAGGGCGATGACTTCGATGACCTCATCGATGTCGACCCGTCCGAAGACGAGATCGAAGAGGACGATGCCTTCGACGAAGACGGCGACGGCATCGACGACCTGCTCGATCCGGATGACGGCGGTGTTGTCGACTCCGAGAGCCGCTACACCACCAAGGTCGGCCTGGGCCACAAGTACACCTTCGCCGGCGGCACCACCTCATGGAACAACGGCATTCGCTTCGCCAGCGATACCCACAACCAGCGCGATGATCTCGACAAGTTCAACTGGGCGGTCACCAGCGGCTTCGATATCTCGCCGGCCGGAAGCAAGCACGGCTTCAAGCCTTCGCTGTCCTACGTCGCGCTGGAAACCGACAACAACAAGTTCGCCACCACCTTCGTCGCCTCGCTGGCCTATACCTACGAAGTCAGCAAGCGCCTCGGGCTGAGCGCCACCTACAACTACCAGGACAAGGACATCGCCAAGCCGACCGCGCCCGACTCGCGCGTCGACACCCTGGCCTTCGGCGCCGACTTCAAGGCCACCAATGACGACATCTTCAAGCTGAAGTACGCCCCGAAGGTGGAAGACTCGACCCAGGTCACGCGCAACACCGATGCCTGGGGTTGGGAGCTGACCTACACGCGCAAGCTGCCCTGGGACATGACGGCCGGCGTTGGCTACAAGTTCGATTCGGTCGATCACAAGAACCTGGTGCCACGCCGCGAGGACGACAACACCACCTGGGGCTTGCAGCTGACCAAGGACGTCGGCAAGTGGCTCTCGCTGGAGCTCGGCTACGAAACGCGCGACCGCGAGTCGAGCATCGAAAGCAAGAACGCCAGCAACGACAGCGCCTACCTCGGCGCGACCTGGAAGTTCTGATGGCCTTTGCCGCGGGACGGCGCCCTGCCGTCCCGCGGTGCTGCGGCCAGTCGACACCGTCGATCGAGTTTTCGACGGCGCGCCGCAGGCGCCGCCAAAGCGCTGGTGCGAAGCCCGCGGGCGCGGGCGAGGCATCGCGAGGGCCCGGCACACGCGATCGGTTTGGGCCAAAGCCCGCGGCTCAGGACGACTCGAAGCCATTGCTGAAGATCTCGGCGGGATCGCTGGCGCAGCTGCCCAGCTCCGAGGTATCGAGCGTGACGAGATCGGTGGCCGTGGCGCTGACAAAGCCGGGCAGGCGGAAGGGCAGCAGCAGCTCGCCGCTGGCGCGGCCGTCGGCGCCGGTCTGCACGTTCTGCACCAGCGCGCGCAGCCCCTGGCCGCTACCGCCCGGCGCGCAGGCCGCCGCGTAGCCGTAGAGCTCGATGCGATAGCTGCGGTTCGGCGCGGAGTCGAGCTGATAGCTCACGCGCGTCGAGCTGGCGTCGCGGATCACCGCGCCGAGCTGCGGGAAGTTCTGCAAGCGATTGGGGCCAGTATCGACATCGCCGGCATCGTTCGCCGTGGCGCCGTCGCCGCCGAGGTCGATCGCCGGGCCTTCGTTGAACAGCAGGCCATTGCCCCACAGCGCATTGCCGTCGCCGCCGCTGACCACGATGCCGGCGCCGTCGTTGTCGCGGATCTGGTTGGTCTCGCCTGCGCTCTCGCCGCCGATCTGGTTGAACGAGGCGCCATCGCTGATGCGCACGCCCTCGACCACGCCGTTTCGCACGGTGTTGCCGAGCACTTCGTTGTCGCGGGTCAAGGTGCCGAGGTTGCGGATCCACACCCCCGGGCCAAGGCTCCAGGCGATCAGGTTGGCGCGGATCTCGTTGAACTGCGCGCCCTCCTGGATCAACACGCCCGGGCCCTGCACGCCGGCCGGCGCGCCGCCCAGCAGCTCGCCGATCCAGTTGTTCTCGACCCGGTTGGCATTTGTTCCCGCGTTGAACAGGCCGATGCCGTAGAGGCTGCCGGCGGTGATGTAGTTGCGGTCGGCTGCATCGCTGCCGCCGATCACGTTGCCGGCCGAACCTGCATACACGCGAATGCCGCGCGGGTTGGGAAACACGCTGCCGGCGCCGACCGCGCCAACGAAGTTGGCGGCGAGCGTGTTCGCATCGGCGTTGTTGAGGTCGACGCCGGCGACGCCGTTGGCCAGCAGCAGGTTGCCGCGCAGCAGGTTCTGGCTGCTGCCGCCGCCGATGAAAACGCCCGAGCCCAGGTTGCCGAAGGCGCGCACGCCGCTGCCGCCGATGGAGTTGCCGCGCACCTGCGTGCGCAGGGTGGCGGCGCCCTCGATGTACACGCCGCTGCCGCCGCTGCCGCCGATCCAGTTGGCCGCCGTGCTGCCGATCGAAGTGTCGGTGGGGCCGCCCAGCAGGGCGATGCCCGACGCCGCGTTGCCCAGCACGCCATCGCGATCGGCGTTGAGACCGATGCCGTTGCCCTGGATCTGTGCGCCCGCCACCGCGCCCTCGAGCTTGATGCCGTCGTTGCCGTTGGCGGAGATCAGATTGCGCTCGATCACGATGCCGTCAGCGTCCTGCACGTAGAGGCCGTTGCGGCTGTTGCCGAGCGCGCCTACGCCGACGATCTCGGTGCCGAGGTAGTTGTTGCGGATCAGCACGCCGTCGCTGGCCTCACCCAGCACCTCGATGCCGTCGCGCGCATTGCCGCTGATCCAGTTGCGCCGGCTGCTGTCGGCGGGGCTGCCGTCGCCCTCGCCGATCACGGTGTCGCGGGCGCCGCCGCGGATCAGCACGCCGCTGCCGGCGTTCGGTCGGCTGAGGCTGCCGCCGTCGACAGCGAAGCCGATGCGGTTGTGTTCCAGCTGCGTCGCCGCGGTGCCTGCGCCTTCGATCAGCACACCCGGGCCCTCGTTGCTGCCGATCGTATTGCCCAGCACCGCACCGCCGACGCGGGTGCTTTCGCTGCCGTCCAGCACGGCGAGGCCGCCGCGGCGGTTGCCGGCAGCGGTCGTGCCGAGTAGGCCGATGCTGTTCTGCTGCACGCGGTTGAAGCGGCTGATCGGCCCCTCGATGCGGACACCCCAGCCGGCATCCGCAGCGAGCGCGGTCGGATAGCCCGAGCGCACGAGCGTGTTGCCGCGAATCAGCACGTTGCTGACCCCGTTCTGCAGGCGGATGCCATCGCCGCCGTTGCCCAGGGCCGTGCTGCCGGCGGCGCCGATGGTGTTGTCGAGTATCTGGTGATCGACGCTGTCCGGCCCGATCAGCTGGATGCCGTGGCCGCGATTGCCGAGGATGCGGTTGGCCAGCGCGCCGCTGCCGCCA
>JBKCVA010000072.1:0-25914 GCA_046318115.1 Lysobacterales bacterium
CCTGAAGTGCGCTCGGCGCCAGATGACCCCAGAGCCTCTGGCGGCGGGGATGCAAGCCTCTCTCCCCTCGCGGGAAGCGCAGGAGGGTGTTCGTCGGCTGCCGGTGGCAGCCGATGTTCTCCGCAGCCCGAGCGAAGCGAAGGCAGGTTGGGCGGAGGCGCAAGTCGCGCGGCAAGCCTCATCCCCCTCTCCCCAACCCCTCTCCCACAAGGGGAGAGGGGAGAAGAGCGGCCCCGATGCTAATTGTTCGCAAGTCATCCAACCGCTACTCATGCCGATGCGCAGAAACAGAACGAAGAGCCCTCTCACCTCGTGGGAAGCGCAGGAGAGTGTTCGTCGGCTACCGCTGGCAGCCGGAACTCTCCGCAGCCCGAGCGAAGCGAGGGCAGCTTGGGGGGAGGGGACATATGCACGCCTTCCGCGGGTCGCGCCAGCTTCTACGTGGTTACGACAACGCAAGCCACTGATCGCGGCGTCACCGCGCCTGCGGATTTGCCAGCGTCTGCTGCCTCGCCGACACTCGCCGCGCGCGCTTGGCAAACGGCCAGCCGGCCACCGCGATTCCGTCGACTTTGCAAGGAGTCTCCATGCAGCTGATCTACTCCCCGACCTCGCCCTACGCCCGCAAGGTGCGCATGCTGGTGATCGAGAAAGGCCTCAACGATCGCGTCGAGGTGGTCGTCGCCAACCCGCTGCAGGATCCGCCCGAACTGCTGGCGGCCAACCCACTGGCCAAGGTGCCGGCGCTGATTGTTGAGCCCCTTGTCGAGCCCGGCGGCGGGCCGGGTTTCACCCTGTTCGACAGCCCGCTGCTATGCGCCTATCTCGACGGTCTCAGTGTCCCGCGCCTGATTCCAGAGGCTGGCCCGGAACGTTGGCAGGTGCTGCGCCGCGAGGCTTTGGCCGACGGCATCACTGACGCCGCGGTATCGAGCGTGATGGAAGGTCGCCGCATCGAGTCGCAGCGCTCGCCCGAGTGGTTGGCGCGCTGGCGCAGCGCGATCCTGCGCGGGGTGGTGGAGCTCGACAAGGAATCCGACGCGCTCGGCGAGCGCTTCGATCTCGGCGCGATCGCGTCCGCGGCGGCCTTGGCCTACCTCGATTTTCGTGTTCCGCAGATCGACTGGCGTGCACAGGCGCCGGGCTTGTCGACTTGGCTTGAGGGCGTGCGCAGCCGCGAAAGCTTCGCAGCGACCGTGCCGCCCGCGAACTGAATAGGGTGGGTCTTGACCCACCGCATCACACCTTCGAAATCCCCTCGCAAGGCGGTGCGTGCTGAGCCGGCCCGTGGGCCGCACCGTGTGGGATCGGATGCTCGGCGGGCCTCGGCTCTGCGTCGGTGGGTCAAGACCCACCCTATGCACTGAATGGCGTGGGTAAAGACCCACCCTATGGACTGAATTGGGTGGGTCAAGACCCACCCTATGCACCGAACGGGGTGGGCCAAGACCCACCCGATGGACATCGCTGACCTACAGCCCCGGCTGCTTCAAGCGCTCGATGCCCTTGGCCTGCTTGTCCGCCGCCACCAGCGCGCGGACTTCGCCCAGCAGCTCCGCAGCATCGAAGACGATGCCGTCCTTGATCGTGTAGCGCACGCCGCCGACGCGCTCGGGTTCGCCCTCGGCGTCGATGCGGATGTGGCCGGTGCCGTAGAGCACCTTGAGATTGGCCAGCGGGTTCTCGCTGAGCACGACGATGTCGGCGAGTTTGCCGGGCTCGATGCTGCCGATGCGGTCGTCGGCCTTCAGCGCCTCGGCGCCGTTGAGCGTGGCCGCGGTCAGCACTTCCAGCGGATGGAAGCCGGCTTCGCGCAGCAGCTCCAGCTCCTCGATGGTGCCGAAGCCGTAGAGCTTGTAGATGTAGCCGGAATCGCTGCCGACGGTGACGCGACCGCCGCGGTTCTTGAAGTCGTTGATGAAGGCCATCCAGCGCACGTAGTTGTCGCGCCAGGCGATCTCCTGCTCGCTGCCCCAGTCGAAGAAGAAGCTGCCGTGGCTGGTGCGGCTCGGGCGGAAGAAGTCCCACAGGGCGGGCAGGGTGTAGTCCTCGTGCCACTCGGCCATGCGCGCGCGCATCAGGTCGCGGGTGGCCTGGTAGATGGTGAAGGTCGGGTCGATGGTGAAGTCGAGTTCGAGCAGCTCCGTCATCACCGCTTCGTACTTCTCGCTGCCCTTCTCGGCCGCCTGCGCCCACAGCCGGCCGGCCTGCTCGAAGCGGTGCTGCTCGTTCATGTAGTTGTAGCCGGGCGGGTAGTCCTGCACGGTCTGGCCGTCGAACAGGGCCTCGGGCAGGCCGTACCAGTGCTCCATCGTGGTCAGGCCCCAGCGCGCGGTGGTCAGCACGTTGACCCGCTTCACGTCGAGCTGGGCGTGATGGCAGGCCGAGCCCATGCCCTGCTTCTTCAGCTCGTCGAAGGCGGCCTCCAGAATGTCCGGACGGTAGCCGAAGCACTTCATGCCCAGTGCACCGCGGCGCTTCATGTCGCGCACCCATTCGCGGGCGTGCTCGGGCGTCAGCATCGGGCCGATGCGGCCCTGGCCGAAGAAGGCATAGGGAAAGATCCGCGGCGCGGTGATGGTGTTGGCCTCGGAGCGCTTCTGTTCCGACACGCACCAGTCGATGCCGTTGCCGCAGCCGGGGTCGCGCACGCTGGTGATGCCGTGCGCCAGCCACAGCTTGTAGACGTACTCGGCGGTCACGCCCTGCTCGTCGCCGCCGATGTGGCCGTGCATGTCGACGATGCCGGGCATGACGTAGTGGCCGGCAAGATCCATCTCGCGGCCGCCGGGTTTCAGAGCAGGGCGGCGCTCGGCGTTGATCGGCGCATCGGCGCTGCCGACGATGCGCACCTCGGTGATGCGGTTGTTCTCGATCACCACATCGGCCGGGCCGAAGGCCGGGCTGCCGGTGCCGTTGATGACCGTGACTCCGCGCAGGATCAGCTGGTCGTACGGGCCTTCGCCTTCATCGCGCTCAGGCGCCGGAGGAATCGCGGCCTGCGCGCAGGTGGCGGTGAACAGCAGGGCGAGAGCAGCGCGGAGCAGGCTGGGGCGCATGGCGGGGCCTTGGGTGAAAACCTGAGCGCAGTGTGGCGTCCTGCACGTCCGCCCAGGGAGGGGCGCAAGTCATGCCGGAGCCGGGAATTGGTAATCGGGAGCGAAACGGCGCGCTTGCGGACCGCCGGTCCGCGCGCCGCTGAGCGCCGGAGCGCTGCGCGCGTGGGCCGCGGGATTCGCAAGAGCGCATTGCGCTGTGCAGGTGGGCACTCGCGTTTCCCTTCCCGGGCGCGAATGCCGAACGCTCTGGAGAGGCCTGCCGTTGCTTCCCTTCTCCTCACGGGAGAAGGTGGTGCGCAGCGCCCGATGAGGGGCTGGGCACAGCGGGAGACGCTTTGCGCCGAGACGCCCGGGGAACGCAGCGCACGCGCCTCTTCGCCCCTAATCCCCGCTTTTGCGCAACCTGCGCAGGATCTCCTCGCGCGCTTCGCGCAGCACGGAGTCGCGGTCGAGGCCTTCGACGATTTCGGCGACCACGCGCTTCGGCCCCTTGTCGCCCCAGCTCTTGCCCTGGGCCAGATAGCGCTCGGCCGAACGTGCGACCAGCAGGGTGGCATACCAGGCCAGGGCACCCTGAGCGGCGGCGGTGAGTGCGGTCGAAAGACCCGCGCTCATGCCCTTCAGCGCCGAGGCCACCAGATGCACACCCCAGATCGCGCCCATCAGCGCCGCCAGCTGGGCGATGACCGTGGCCAGCAGGCGACTGGCTTCGGCGCGGCTCATCGGCAGCGCGTAGATCTTCGACAGATGCACGACGAGGGCGACGTCGAGCGCCGCCGCGGCGAGCAGATCGGCAACGGGCACCGGGTTCAGCGCCACCGCCACCCCTTTCGCCAGGCAGTAGCTGCGGGTGATGCGCGCGGCCAGCTCGGCGCGCAGATGGGTCAGGCGTTCGCCCACGCTGTCGGCGAGGTCGCCGGCGAAAAGTGCGGCGTTGAGCGCGGCCAGTGCCTTGCCCTCGGATTCAAGAATTGCAAAGACGCGCGCGCGCACTTCGCTGACGTCGATGCTGCGCGGCCGGGTGTCGAGCTGTTCGCGGCCCTGCGCGTCGACGCGCAGCACGCGCTCCGGCGCGGGCTGGGCACGGGCCAGCAGCAGGTTCTCGGGCTGAACGATGCCACGGGTGTGCTCGAGCAGGCGCGCACGCAGGGTCTCGAGTTCGTCGGCGCGGTAGCGGTCGGCCTTGTTGAGCACCAGCAGCAGCGGACGCTGCTGGGCGGCGAGCAGACGCAGGGCGTCGAGCTCGACCTGGGTGAGGTCGCCGTCGGCCACGAACAGGATCAGGTCGGAGCGGCGCGCCACCTCGAACGCCAGCTTTTCGCGCGCTTCGCCCGAGAGCTCGTTGATGCCCGGCGTGTCGATCAGCTGCACGCCGTGGGCGGCCGCTTCGCGCCAGGCCTGTTGCCCGCGCGCAGTGGTGGTGCCGTGCAGGACACCGGTCTCGAAGGCCTGGGTGCCGGCCAGCGCATTGAGCAGCGAGCTTTTGCCGACGCTGACCCGGCCGAAGGCGGCGAGGTGGATCTGGCCCTGCTCCAGTCGGCCGAGCATGGCTTCCACTTCGGTGTAATCCGCCGCCAGCTCGCTGCGGATCTCGGCCGGAATCGCGGGATCGTCAAGCAGGCTGCGCAGACTGTCGGCCGCGCGCAGCAGGGGGTCGCCCTCTGCTTTGGCCGAGGCGTTCTCGCCGCGCCGGAAAGGGGCGGCGAGGCGCTGCATCCAGCGGCTCAGGCGCGAGGCCATCAGCGGCTGAGCTTCAGCTCGGTCTCGACCTTGACGCCGTGGGCAATGGTGTCGGGGTCCTCCCAGTCACCGCCGCCGACGCCGAAGGCGATGCGGTCGAGCTGGGCGCTGCCCTTGAGCGTGGCGCTGTCGCCCGCGGTCTCGAAGCTGAAGACCAGCTCGACCGGCTGCTGCACGCCACGCAGTTCCAGGGTACCCAGCGCGACGAAGCCGCCGTCGCGCGCTTCGAAGCGCTCGGCGTGGTAACGCGCCTTGGGAAAGCCTTCGACATTGAAGAAATCCTCGCCGACCAGATAGCCGTCCCACTCCTCATCGCCGGTGCTGACGCTGGCGAGGTCGATCTCGACATCGAAACGCGCTGAGGCGAGATCCGCGGCATCGAAGCGGATGCTGGGTGTGAATCGGTTGAAGCGGCCGTCGATGGGGCCCTCGCTGTATTCGGCGACAAAGGCGAGCTTCGAAGACGCCGGGTCGACGGTCCAGTCGCTGGCGAGGGTGGGCAGGGCGACAGCGGTGAGCAGCAACAGGGCGAACAGCCGGTTCATGCGGATTCCTTGGGCAGGGGGATGAGGCGTCAGGGGGCGGGAGTGCGCTTGGCGGCGTCCGCGCCCGCTTCGGATACGCGCGTGGGGTGTGCCGTGGACGCAGCCTCGGGCTGTGCAGACGGGCCGGCGTCGCTCGCCGATGCCGGGCTCGCCGGCGCTGCAGGCGAGGCGAGACCCGGCAGCATCCGCGCCAGGGTCGCATCGCGATCGAAGAAGTGGTGCTTGAGCGCGGCGGCCACGTGCAGCGCGATCAGCACCGCGCCGGCATAGAACAGGCTCTCGTGAACGTCGCCGGCCAGCGCGCGCAGCTTCTGCGGTGTGTCGATGAAGGCCGGTGCATCGAAGCCGAGCACGCTGTAGGTCTGGGTCTCGCGGTCGAGCGCGGTGAGGCTGGGGATCTTGAACACGCCGAACCAGTCGAGCGGCCGGCGCGCGGCGGAGTTGTAGAGCCAGCCGGAGATCGGCATCACCAGCATGGCGGCATAGATCAGTGCATGCGCACCGCTGGAGGCCAGCCGCTGCCAGGCAGGCATCCCGGCGGGGTAGGGCGGGCGGCGGTCGACCAGGCGCCAGAGCAGGCGCAGCACCACGAGGCCGAGCACCGTCATGCCCAGCGACTTGTGCAGGCCGTAGTACCAGAGCGCATCGACGTCCTCCATGGTGAGGCCGACGAAAGCGGTGGCGAGGATGGCGAGCGCGGAGGCCCAGTGGAAGAACTGGCTGCCCCAGCCCCAGGTGGCGTCAGTGCTGCGCAGTGGCATGGTCGTGGGCCTCGTCGGTGTCGGGTGGCGGTGGAGTTGCGGGTGCTTTCTCCGCCGGAGTCGGCGCATTGGCCCCGTTTGGGGCAGTGCTGTCGAGCGCATCGCGCGCGTCGGCTTTGCTTGCGCTGGCGCTGCCGCGCTCGTCTCCATCGCGCTCGCTGCGACGCTGCCGGCGGGCTTCGACTTCTATCCACACCTCGACCGCGTTGCCGACCGCGCCGGCATGCCGGTCCATGCCGAAGTCGCGGCGGTCGAGCGTGGCGGTGGCCGAGGCGCCGAGGCTGTGGCGCGGGACGTAGGGCAGGTCGCGGCCGAGGCGGTTGATGCGGGCCGTGAGGGTGATCGGCACGCGCTCCCCGCGCAGTTCGAGCTGTCCCTCGATGCGAAGCTCCCCGTTCGCGCCCGGCTGCACCGTGGTCGAGATGAAGCGCGCGGTCGGATGGCGTTCGCTGTCGAAATAGTCGCGCCGCGCCATGCGGCGGTTCCAGTCGGCATCGCCGAAGTCGAGCCGATCGAGCGGCAGCTCAACCTCGACCTTGGCGGATTCGGGCGCTTCGGGGTCGTAGTCGATGAAGCCGCGCGGCGCCGACAGCGTGGCCATGGCCTGGGCGAAGCCGGCATGGGAGACGCGTATCAGCACGCGGCTGTGCACCGGGTCGATGACATAGCGCTCCGCCTCTGCGGCGCAGGCCGCGAACAGAAGGATCGCTGCGCTGACGATGCGTTTCATCGCTGCACCTCACGTTCACCGCGAATCGCTTCGATGCCCAGCGCCGCCAGCCGCTTCAGGGCTTCCGTGCGCGGCGCGGCCAGCTGCTTCTCGAAGGCATCCAGGGTGGCGCCGCGGTCGAGTGCACTGCCCTGGGCGAGAGCCTCGGCGGCCGCCCGTCCCAGCGCATCGAACAGCAGGCCATAGGCGACCGCATGAACGAGGCCGCCGCCGAGCGTGCCCAGACCGGGAAAGGCCTTCAGCGCATTGCCGGCGATCGCCAGCAGCACCGCGCTATGACTGCGCACGCGAACACCGGCGGCCTTCAGGAATGCATCGACGTCGAGATCGCGCAGGCTGCGGCCGTGCAGGCGGGCGAGTTCGTGCAGCATCGCCGCCGCCAGCCCGCCCTGGATGATCAGGTCGGTGCCGGGGGCAACGGTGGCGAGTGCCGCCACCAGCGCGCGGCGGGTGTAGCGGCGCAGGATGGCCTCGGCTTCGCGCCCGCGCGCCGCCTGCTCGGCCGCGGCCATGCGCGCGTCGAGCGCGGCCAGCGTTGCCGCCTCGCGAGCGGGCTCGAGCTGTGGGGTTTCGATGCGCGCCAGCGCACGCAGGGCCTGCGGCAGCTCGCCGAGATCGGCGGAGCGTTCGCGTTCGACCGTGGTCTCGCGGCCGTCGGCCTCGATCCGCTGCAGCTGCTCGCGATGTCCCGCGCTGACCGCCAGCGCGCGCAGTCCAAGGTCCGCGTAGCGCTGCCGCAGATGCGCCAGCAGGGCGGTGCGCTCGCTGTCGGCGTAGCGGTCGGATTTGTTCAGCAGCAGGAAGAGCGGGCGGCCGAAGCGGGCGAGCGCGCGCAGGTCGGCATCCTGGCCGCGGGTCAGGTCGCCATCGCAGACGTACAGCAGGGCGTGCGCGCGCGCGGCTTCGGCGCGGGCCAGCTCCGACAGCGCTGCGCCCTCGGCGCCATGGGTGCCGGGCACGTCGGCGAGCTCAAGCACATGGCCTTCGAACTCGGCGCGGTGATGGCGGATGTCGGTGGTCGAACCGCCGCGCACGTCGATGGCGGCTTCGGTCCCCGGCACCAGCGCCCGCAGCAGGCTGCTCTTGCCAGCGGAGATGTCGCCGAACAGGGCCAGCTGCAGCACCCCGCGGGCGCGCCTTGCGTCCAGCTCCGTCAGCTCACCGCGGGCGAAATCGGCCGGCTCTCCCAGTGCCTCGAGCGCTTCCAGACGCGCTTCGATGCGCGCGCGATCGATCGGTTCGGCACGCGGCGCGCGACCCGGGCCGCCGCGCAGCAGGCGCAAGGCGAGCCAGGCGCCGGCCGCACCAAACGCCGCCAGCACGGCGATCAGCAGGCCGCGCAGCCAACCCGGCAAGGCCTGCAGCTGTGTCCAGACGTCGAGGCTGCGCTCCAGCAGGGCCAGGCCCAGGTACAGCAGGGCCGCTGTTGCCACAAGGGCGAGCAGGGCCAGCAGCAGTCGCAGGGGATCACCGGGTCGGCGCACGCGGATGCGGTCTCGTGGAGGCGGCGGGTCGATTCTACGGACCGCAGCGGTCACCGTGGCATCAGGGCCCGTTGCCCTGCTGCAACGGCGCGTTGCAGCAGGGCCTGTGGCAGGATGCGCCCTCAAGCGATTGATCAGGTCTTGAACCGATGCGCTTTCCGCGTTGCCTCTGCGCTGTGAGTCTTCTCCTGGTGGTCGGCGCGTCCGCGTGGGCGGCGCCGCCGCTGCCGGAGACGCCCCTGTTCGACAGCTTCGGCACCGCCGACGGCCTGCCCTCCAGCAAGGTCTATGCGCTCGCGCAGGATCGCGAGGGCTTCCTGTGGATCGGCAGCGTCGAGGGTCTGGCGCGCTATGACGGCGTCGGCTTCGAGATCTTCCGCCATGCTTCCGACGATCCGTACTCGCTGCCCGCCAACAACGCGCAGGCCCTGCACGTCGATCGCGAGGGGCGGCTCTGGGTGGCCACCGAGGGCGGTGGTTTGAGTCGGCTGGAATCGCAGCGCCCGACGCGGTTCCGCCACTTCAACCGCAGCACCGACCCGCGCATCGAGGCCGACGATGTGTTCGCGATCAGCAGCGACGGCGAGGGCAGCCTCTGGTTCGGCGGCTTCCGCACCGGGCTGTACCGCATGCACCTCGGTCGCGGCGAGCTGGAGGTGTTCCGCCACGATCCGGCGCGCGCCGACAGCCTCGGCGGCGATACGGTGCTGTCCCTGCTGCATGCCCGCGACGGCACGCTCTGGATCGGGACGACTGGCGGCCTGTGCCGGCCGCGCGGTGCGGGTTTCGACTGCCATCGCCCGCCGTCCGAGTCGGCGCGCGGGCATTGGGTCTGGCAGCTTGCCGAGCGTGCCGACGGCGGCCTGCATGTCGGCACCACGGATGCGCTGTGGCGCTTCGATCTCGACGGCGAGACCGCGCGTTTCGAGCGCTGGAGCGGTCTGCCCAGCGCCAATGTGCTGTCCATCCTCGACGAGGGTGACGGTCATCTCTGGGTGGGGCTGTCGACCGGGCTGCAGAGCCTGCGCGGACAAGACTGGACCGCGGCCGAAGTGCAGCCGGGCCTGCGCGGCGCTTTTCCGGGGCGGATGGTGATGGCGATCCTGCGCGATCACGAGGAGGGCCTGTGGTTCGCTTCCGACGGCGGGGGCCTGGCGCGCCTGCCGCCGGCCTGGCGCGATTTCAGCGTGCTGCGCCGCGAGCCCGAGCGCGGTGGCTCGGTGCCGCTCAGCCTTGCGGAGGCGCGCGACGGCGGCTTGCTGGTGGTGGGGCATGCCTTCGAACTCGAGCGGCTCGACCTGCGCAGCGGCGAGATCCGGACCCTGCGCTCAGGAGAGGATCTCGCGCCCAACCGTCCGCGGGCGGTGCTTGAGCGGGCCGACGGCAGCCTCTGGCTGGGCCTGATGGATGGCCTGCTGATCCGCTTCGCTGATGGCCGCGAACAGCGCTTCGGCACCGCCGGCGAGCAGGCCGTACCGAGCGGCGAGATCGACCATCTGCTCGAGACGCCCGAAGGCATCTGGCTGGGCGTGATCGGCGGTGGTCTGCAGCTGCGTGATCCGGAAGGGCGGGTGCTGCGCGAGTTCGGCGGGCCCAGCGCCGGCGGCGCCCTGGTCGAGACCGAGCATCTCGCGCGCGCGCAGGACGGCGCAATCTGGTGGGCCGGGCCCGGCGGCCTCCACCGGCGCCCGCCCGAAGGCGGCGAGTTCGTGCCGGTGTCAGGTTCGCCGGCGACACGCATCTTCGGTTTCGCCTTCAGCGGCGGCGACGAGCTCTGGCTGCACCACCTGACCGGGCTCGAGCGGCATCGCTGGAATGGCCTCGCGCTGGAGCGCATCGAGCGCATCGGCGCGTCGGCCGGACTGCCCGAGGTGGAATCCGGTGGCCTGATCGTGCTGCCCGAGGGTGAAGTCTGGCTGACCACCGGACGCGGCCTGTTCCGCTATCGGCCTCCGCGTGCAGGCGAACTGGCCGAACTGCGCCAGTTCACCGAGCGCAACGGCCTGCCCAGCAGCGAGTTTCGCAACCGCCAGGCGCCGCTGCTGACCGGCGATGGCTACATCGCCGCGCTCACCCTGGGCGGCGTGGTGGTGTTCGACCCCGCGCGCCTGCGCGGCCCGGCCAAGCCCTCGCCCCTGCACTGGCACGAGGCCTCGGTGATCCGCAGAGGCGAGCGCATCGAGCTGCCGGTGGGGCCGATCCAGCTGCGCCACGGCGACCGCGACCTGCGTATCGGTCTGCGCCTTCTGTCCTTCGC
Source organism: Lysobacterales bacterium (assembly GCA_046318115.1). Taxonomy (GTDB): domain Bacteria; phylum Pseudomonadota; class Gammaproteobacteria; order Xanthomonadales; family Xanthomonadaceae; genus Aquimonas. The sequence continues at coordinate 10,577 of JBKCVA010000072.1, forward strand.
CGATCCGCGCACCCACGCCTACCGCTTCAAGCTCGAAGGGGTCGACCCCGGTTGGATCGAAACCGCCAATGTGCCCGAGCGCGCCTACGCGCAGCTGCCGGCCGGCCGCTTCCGCCTGCACGTGAGTGCCGCCGGCGCCGACGGCCGCTGGCTGCCGGTGCAGATCCGCGAGATCGAGGTGTCCTCGCCCTGGTGGTGGACGCCGGCTGCCTGGCTGGCGTACGGCGTGCTGGCGCTGGTGAGCATGGCCCTGTCGGTGCTGGGCTATCGCCGCCGTCTTGCCGCACGCTACCGACTGCGCATGGCGGAACAGGCCCAGCGCCTCGCACAGGAGGCCTCCGAAGCCAAGGGTCGCTTCCTCGCCACCCTCGGGCATGAGGTGCGCACCCCGATGGCCGGCCTGCTCGGCATGAACGCTCTGCTGCTGGCTTCGCCGCTCAACCCCGAACAGCGGCGCCAGGCCGAGGCAGTGCGACGCTCGGGACAGATGATGCTGCGGCTGGTAAACGAAGCGCTGGACATGGCGCGGATCGAGGCCGGTCGGCTGGAGCTGCTGCCGCAGCCGGTGGATCTGCCGGCGCTGGTGTCCGAGGTCGCGGAGCTGCAGCGACCACTGGCGCAGGCCAAAGGTCTGCAGTTCGCCTTGGAGCTCGACGCGTCGGTGGCGTGGCAGGTTGAGGTCGATCCGCTGCGGCTGCAGCAGATCCTGCTGAACCTGCTGGGCAACGCGATCAAGTTCACCCGCGAGGGACGGGTTGTGCTCACGGTGTCCGCCACCGATCGTGAGCTCGCGGACCGCATCCACCTGCGCTTCGAGGTCCAGGACACGGGCCCCGGTCTGAGCGAGCCACAGCTCGCCGGATTGTTCCAGCCCTTCGTGCAGGTCGACGGCGAGCGCACCGCCCGCGAGCATGGCGGCAGCGGCCTCGGCCTGTCGATCAGCCGCCAATTGGCCGAGGCCATGGGCGGGCGGGTCAGCGCCCGCAGCGAACCTGGCGTCGGCAGCTGCTTCACCCTGGAGATCAGCCTGCCGGTGCACGGCCCCGCGACGGCAACTGGGAAAACTCCTGAGCCCATGGTCGCACCCGCGGCCCTGAGTCTCAGGGTGCTCCTGGTTGAGGACCATCCGGATGTCGCCGAGGCGCTGACCGGGCTGATGCAGGCCTGGGGCTGCCAGGTGCGGCGTGCCGAACACGCGCTGGCCGCGCTGCCCCTGCTGGAGGCGCAGGTCTTCGATGTCGCGGTGCTCGATATCGACCTGCCGGGCATCGACGGCTTCGAGCTCGCCGTCCTGCTGAAGGGCCGGGTCCCGCGTCTGGTCGCGCTGACCGCGCGTGCGGATGCCGGCTCCGAAGCGCAGGCGGTACGTGCTGGCTTCGATCACTTCCTGCGCAAGCCGGCCGATACCGAAGCCCTCCGCGCGGCACTGCGCGCGGGGGCGTAGCGCCGCCCAGGGCAGGGCCCTGCGGGCGGCCAGTCCGCGCGCGCCGCGCGGGTGTTCAGCCAAGCAGGGGATACAGGGGACAGAAGCCCACCGCCGCGGTCAGCAGCGGTACCAGAACGAGCCAGCCCCGAGGAGTTTGCGGCCCCACGGGCACGATCGGAACCCGTGCCAGCCCGAGCGCAAGGCGCAGGCCACGGTCGATGCCACCCATGTTGATCTTCATGGCCGTGTCCCAGCAGGTAGCGGCCGGATCGGCCGGTGGTCGGCATCCTCCGCAACGCAGGCGCTGTCGGTGACTCTCCCACTGTGGGTTCGCCGCCAACCGGGCGAGGGCCTCGGCATCGACGATGTCGATTCTTCCGCGGGCGAGGCGGACCCCTCCCGCAGCGGTGAAGCTGCCCTGTGCGCGGGACACAATCTCGGGTGCGCGCCCGAGTTCGTCGGCGAGGTCCTGATGCGTGCAGTGCCAGCGTGCAGGCCCGCTCAGAAGATGCGAGGCAAGTCGTTGATCGAAGCGCTGGAAGGCCAGTGCATCGACGCGCTGAATCAGGGCGGCCATGCGCTCGCCGACCTGGGCGGGCACGAAGTTGTGGAAGCCTGCGTCCCCGCGCATCAGTCGATCGAACTCGACGGCCGCGTGCAGCCGCAGCCGGCCATCGATGCCGGCCTCGCCGCGGGCGTTGTACAGGCGGCCCGACAGCAGGCAGCCCGGGCTGACAATGCAGGTCTACCCCTGGTGCACCCGATGCAGCAATCAGGTTGCGGCCGTCGGCACCTTCGCGGAGCGTCCGCAGGCGCCCCTGTTCAAGCACGGGAACCCGGCGCAGCGATCCTGCGGCATGAAGCCCGCCTCGCCCGTGAGGGCAGTGCGGACAGCCGTTCGCGCAGGGCCGTCGGCAGCGTCCGCCCCTGCAAAGAATGATGGAGCTGCGCGTCCTACATTCCCTTCTGTCTTCACTTGTGCGGTCTGTGGCGCCAGTCTTCCACTCTTCGGGTCGACCCGGAAACGGTGCGGGGCCCATCGATGACGGCGAAGGAGGTCTGAGCGATGGACGAACAGCGGTCCGAAGTGGCCCTGGTGGTGGATGACAGCCGCGTCTCAAGGATGATGTTGAGCGCGCTGCTGCGCGAGCAGCGTCCCGGCCTTGCCATCCATGAAGCCGCCGATGGCGCCGAGGCGGTGGCCCGTGCCGCCGAACTCCGCCCCGACCTCGTCACCCTCGACATCAACATGCCGGTGATGGACGGCTTCGAGGCCGCCGAGCGCATCCGGGCGGCACTGCCCACCGCCACCATCGTCCTGCTCACCGCCAATGTGCAGGCGGCAAGCAAGGCGCGGGCGGAGACGCTTGGCGTGCATTTTCTCGCCAAGCCCATCACCGAGGCGGTGGTGAAACAGGCCTTGGCCCTCTGGGGTGCCGGCCATGGCTGAGCCCCTCAACGCACTCGAACTGGATGCGCTAGGCGAGCTGTTCAACATCAGCGTCGGCCGTGCCGCGGCCTCGCTCAGCGAGCTGACCGGCGAGGCGGTCAGCATGAGCGTGCCGCTGGTCCATCTGCTCACGCCGCCCAAACTGGTCGACCTGCTTGATCCGGAGCGCGAGCGCCGCCTGACCAGCGTCAGCCAGCGCTTCGAGGGCAGCTTTTCCGGCCGCGCGCTGCTCATGTTCCCGAGCGAGACGAGCCTCGAAGTCGTGCGCCTGATGCTCGGCTCGCAAACGCCGCTCGACCAGCTCACCGAGATGGAGCAGGACGCCATGTGCGAGATCGGCAACATCATCCTCAACACCTGTTTCTCGACCATCGCCGACATGCTGGGCGAGCGCTTCGACTGCGCGCTGCCGCTGTTCGAGATGGCCGCCACCGATACCTTGCTGGGCCCCGTGGGCGAAGATGGCCACATCCTGTTCGTGCAGATCCAGCTGGCGCTGGAGCAGCGTGACATCGAAGGCTTCGTCGCCTTCATCCTCGGTGCCTCCAGCCTGCACAACATGCGCGCGGCACTGGCGCGCCTGCTTGGCAGCCCCGAGGCGGAGGCATGAAGCCGGGTGACGATCTGTGCAGCGCCGTGCTCGATCAGCTGCAGTCGGGCGTGCTGGTGCTCGATGCCGAACGCCGCGTCCGTTACCTCAACCCCTGGCTTCGCTCGGCGCTGGGTGAGCGCTCGGGCGAAGCCGAGCCGGGCCGGAGCATCGATGGCCTGCTCGACGCGCGCGCAGCCGCTCGCCTGCAGGCGGCCATCGACGCGGCCTTGCAGGGTCTGCCTGGTCTACTGTCGACCGGTCTCAATCCGCATCCGCTGCCGCTGCGCCAGCGTCGTGCCGACGGCAGCGAGGGGGAGCCGATGGCGCAGTCGGTGCAGGTGCAGGCACTGCGCTTCGGTGATGAGCCCTGCGTGCTGGTGACCGTGGCCGACGTCAGCGCGATGATGCGACGCGAGGGTCTGCTGCGCGAGCAGGCGGAGAAGCTGAGCTCGCTGTCGCTGACCGATGAACTGACTGGCATCGCCAACCGCAGGCGCCTGAACCACTACCTCGAGGACAGCCTGCGTCGCGCGCAGCGGGCCGAAGCGCCGCTCAGCGTGATCCTGCTCGATATCGACCATTTCAAGGCCTACAACGACAGCCTTGGGCACATCGCCGGGGATGCCTGCCTGGTCAGCGTGGTCGACTGCCTGAAGTCGCTGGTACGCAGCGCCGGCGACCTGCTGGCGCGCTACGGCGGCGAGGAATTCTGCGTGGTGCTGGCCGAGGAGGGTGGGCACTCCGCGCTGGACGTCGCCGAGCGCCTGCGCCAGGCGGTGGAGTCGCTGCGTCTGTCGCATCCGGCCAGCCCGACCGCGGCACACATCACGATCAGCCTGGGCGTGGCGACCTGGACGCCGCAGCGCCGCCTGAGCGCCACCGGCCTGCTGCTGAAGGCCGACCGCTACCTGTTCGAGGCCAAGCAGGGCGGTCGCAACCGGGTGGCGCCGGGGCGGTGAAGAGGCTGGGAGCGAGGAAAGAGTGGGGAGGAAAGAGAAACGAGTGAACAAGAGCGCTGGCTCTCGGAGGCTCTCACTCTTTCCTCTTTCCTCTTTCCTCTTTCCTCGTTCCTCTTTCCTCTTTCCTCGTTCCTCGTTCCTCGTTCCTCGTTCCTCGCAGACCGTCAGGCCCGCGCAGCGCTCAACCCATGCACCGCCTCCACCAGCGCTGCCACGTGCTCCGGGTTCATGTCCGGCGAGACGCCGTGGCCGAGGTTGAAGACATGGCCGGGGCCTTCGCCGTAGGACGCCAGCGTCGCTGCGACTTCAGCGCGGATGACCTCGGGTTCGGCATAGAGCACGCAGGGGTCGAGGTTGCCCTGCAGGGCCACCCGGCCTCCCGTGCGTGCGCGTGCTTCCGAGAGGTCGGTCAACCAGTCCACGCCCAGCGCCTCGGCGCCGGTATCGGCCAGTTCACCGAGGTAGGCGCCGTTGCCGCGGCCGAACAGGATCAGCGGGGTGCGCTCGGCGCCTTCGCCGCGGTCCAGGGCTTCGGCGATGCGCTTCAGGTAGCGCAGCGAGAACTCGCGGTACAGGCGCGGGCTGAGCACGCCGCCCCAGGTGTCGAAGACCTGCAGGGCCTGGGCGCCCGCCGCGCGCTGCGCGGCGAGGTAGGCGATCACGGCATCCGTGGTGACTTCCAGCAGGCGGTGCAGGGCGGCCGGTGCGTTCAGCGCCATTGCCTTGATCTTCGAGAAGTTGTCCGAGCCGCCGCCTTCGACCATGTAGCAGGCCAGGGTCCACGGGCTGCCGGAGAATCCGATCAGCGGCACTCGCCCGCGCAGCTCGCGGCGGATCAGGCTCACGGCGTCCATGACGTAGCCCAGATCCTGCGCCATGTCTGGCACCGCGAGCTTCGCAATGTCGGCCTCACTGCGCACCGGGCGCTCGAACTTCGGGCCTTCGCCTTCGGCGAAATACAGGCCGAGCCCCATCGCGTCGGGGACGGTCAGGATGTCGGAGAACAGGATGGCCGCGTCCAGCGGGAAGCGGTCCAGCGGCTGCAGGGTGACCTCGCAGGCGAAATCCGGGTTCTTGGCCATCGCCAGGAAGCTGCCGGCGCGCGCGCGGCTGGCGCGGTACTCCGGCAGGTAGCGGCCGGCCTGGCGCATGATCCAGATCGGCGTGCAGTCGACCGGTTCGCGTCGCAGGGCGCGCAGGAAGCGGTCGTTCTTGAGCGGTTCGTAGGTCATCGACGCGGCGCCTCCGCGCCTTCGGAAAAGGTGATGCGGAAGCCGCGCTTCAACTGGGCGTCGCGGGCGGCCTCGAAGGCGGCGAGCGCTTCGGTCTGGCCAGGGTAGACCTCGCGTTTGGTGCTGGCGCGTCCGCCGACCTGGCCGCTTTCGCGGTGCAGCCACCAGCTGCCCAGCAGGTCTTTCTCAAGCGTCAGTTTCAGGTATCGGATGGGCTCGCCGGCGGCCGGCGGCTGCTGCAGGAAGATTCGCATGGCGCGCAGTTTAGCCGCTGGCGCGTGAGCGCAGTCGCCGGAACAGCCACTTCTCGATCTCCAGCACCCCCAGCAGGACCATGCCGAGGCCGATCACCAGCAGCCCGTCGCGCAGCGCGACGGGCTCGGTGCGGAACAGAGTCTGCAGCGCCGGCAGATACGTGAAGGCCAGTTGCGCCAGCACCACGCAGCCAACGCCGATCAGCACCGCCGGCGTGCCCAGCACGCCCCGCCAGCTCAGCGAGCTGCCGCTGCTGTAGCGCACCGCGAACAGGTAGAAGATCTCCAGCACCACAATGGTGTTCACCACCAGCGTGCGCGACAGCTCCAGGCTGTAGCCGGCGGCCTGGCTGGCATGGAACACGCCGAAAGCGGCGATCACCACCAGCACCGAGACGAAGGCCACCCGCCAGAGCAGGAAGCCGTCGAGCAGCGGAGCGCTGCGGCCGCGCGGCGCGCGCTGCATGACGCCCGGCTCGGCGGGCTCGAAGGCGAGCGTCAGGCCCAGCGCGACGGCGGTGACCATGTTGATCCACAGGATCTGCACGGCGGTCACCGGCAGGGCCAGGCCGAACAGCAGCGCCGCAAGGATCGCCAGCGCTTCGCCGCCATTGGTGGGCAGGGTCCAGGCGATGACTTTTCGCAGGTTGTCGAAGATCACCCGGCCCTCGCGCACGGCGGCGACGATGGTGGCGAAGTTGTCGTCGGCCAGCACCATTTCGGCGGCCTGCTTGGCGGTCTCGGTGCCCTTCATGCCCATCGCCACGCCGACGTCGGCGCGCTTCAGCGCCGGCGCGTCGTTGACGCCGTCGCCGGTCATCGCCACCACCTCGCCCTGCGCCTGCAGGGCCTCGACCAGGCGCAGCTTGTGCTCGGGCGTGACCCGCGCGAACACCTGGACGGCGCGCGCGGCCTCGGCGAAGGCGGTTGCGTCCAGCGCGTCGAGCTCGGGGCCGGTGATGACCCGCGGACTCGGATGCAGGCCGAGCTCGCGGGCGATGGCGAGTGCGGTGGCAGCGTGGTCGCCGGTGATCATCTTCACCCGCATGCCGGCGCTGCGGCATTCGGCGACGGCCTGGACGGCCTCCTCGCGCGGCGGGTCGATCAGACCGACCAGGCCGAGCAGGCGGCAGCGGCCGGGCAGGGCGGTATGTTCCAGCACCTGGCCTTCCTCCAGCGGCGCTTCCGCGAGCGCCAGCACGCGCAGGCCGCCGGCCGCGAGGGCTTCGATACGGCGCCGCCAGTGCTCGGCATCGAGGCCGCGGGTTCCCGCCTCGGTGGCGACCGAAGAACACAGCGCCAGCACGCGCTCGGGCGCGCCCTTGACCAGGGCCATGCGCGCGTCTCCGATGCGGTGCTCGGTGGCCATGTACAGGTGCGCGCTGTCGAAAGGCAGCTCGCTGAGCCGAGGATGGGCGTTCTGCTCGGCCGCTTCGTCCAGGCCAAGCCGCTGGGCGAAAGCCCGCAGCGCGCCCTCCATCGGATCGCCGAGCACCCCCCAGTCGCCGAAGTCCTCGGTCAGCAGGCGGGCGTCGTTGCAGAGCAGGGCCACACGTGCCGAGCGGGCGGCGATTTCGGCCGGTGGATCGGCGCCCTGCCAGTGCACCTCGCCGTGTGGCGCGTAGCCGAGGCCCTCGATGCGGGCCTCGCCTTCGGCCGCGAGCAGGCGTTCCACACTCATCTCGTTGCGGGTCAGCGTGCCGGTCTTGTCCGAGCAGATCACCGTCACCGAGCCCAGCGTCTCCACCGCCGGCAGCTGGCGGACGATGGCGCGGCGCGCGGCCATGCGCTGCACGCCGATGGCCAGGGTGATGGTCATGACCGCCGGCAGACCTTCGGGAATGGCTGCCACCGCCAAGCCGACCACGGCGAGGAAGGCCTCGGTCCAGTCGGTGCCATGCAGCCAGACCGCCAGCAGCAGCACCAGCACCGACACCGCGAGGATGAATACGGTGAGCTGGCGGGCGAATCGGTCCATGCGCTCGATCAGCGGCGTGCGCAGGGTCTGCACCGCGCCGAGCAGGGTGCTGATGTGGCCGAGCTCGGTGGCGGCGCCGGTGGCGACCACCAGCCCGCGCGCGCTGCCGGTGGCGACCAGGGTGCCGCTGAAGGCGAGACTGCGGCGATCGCCGAGTGCGCTGTCGGCGGCCACCGGCGCAGTGGCTTTCTCGGACGCGATCGATTCGCCGGTCAGCAGGGCTTCGTCGATGCGCAGGCTGTGGGCCTGCAGCAGGCGCAGGTCGGCGGGCACGCGATCGCCTGCCTCCAGCAGGACCACGTCGCCCGGCACCAGACTTTCCGCCGGCAGCGAGACGCGCTGGCCGTCGCGCAGCACCTGGCAGCGCGGATCGATCAGGCCGCGGATCGCCGCCAGCGCATTCTCGGCGCGGCCCTCCTGGATGAAGCCGACCACGGCATTGAGCAGGACCACCGCGAAGATGACGATCGCATCCAGCGCATGGTCGAGCAGCAGGGTCAGCGCGCCAGCGCCCAGCAGCACGTGGATCAGCAGGTTGTTGAACTGGGCCAGGAAGCGCCGCAGCGGGCCGCGACGCGGCGGCTCGGGCAGGCGGTTCGGCCCCTGCGCGGCCAGACGACGCGAGGCCTCCGCGCTGTCGATGCCCTCGATGTCGCTGGCCAAGGCCTGCAGGGACTGGTCGCACCGCAGTGCGTGCCAAGGCGGCGCACCAGAAACGGTCGGCGCTTTCTGGGGCGTGGCGGCGGGCATGCGAGGGCTCCGAAGCTCGGGCAGCCAATTGAAGCAGGCGTCTGCCCGGCTTTCCGGGCCTCGCTCAACTGTTCAAAGAATGAACCGAGTCGCGGAAGGCGGAGTGCAGGGGGGGCTTGTTGCGAGTTCCGACGCTCGTCGCCCGGGGGGATGGCGTCGGCGAAGCTCAGCCGGTGAGTGCGTTGAGGATGTCTGCATCCTCGACGCCGGACACGATCTCGGCTGCGCCCGCGTGGCGCCAGAGGATCAGGCGCAGCCGGCCGGACAGAGACTTCTTGTCCAGCCGCATCAGCTGCAGCAGGTAGGCCGGATCGAATCCGGCCGGGATCTCGACCGGCAGGCCGAAGCGGGCGAGCAGGTCCGACAGTCGCTGCGCGTCCGCAGCCGGCGCGCGTCCGAGCTGCGCCGAGAGTCGGGCCGCGATCACCATACCCAGGGCCACCGCCTCACCGTGGCGGAAGCGTTCGTATCCACCGGCAGTCTCCAGCGCATGGCCAAAGGTGTGGCCGAAGTTCAGCAGGGCGCGCTCGCCCTGTTCGGTCTCGTCGCGGGCGACCACGTCGGCCTTGTAGCGACAGCTGCGCAGGATGGCTTCGGCCAGCGCGTCGGCATCGCGCGCCAGCAGCGTATCGGCATGATCGTCCAGCCAGTCGAGGAAGCCCGCATCGAAGATCGCACCGTACTTGACCACTTCGGCCAGGCCCGCACGCAGCTCGCGATCGGGGAGGGTGGCAAGGGTGTCGGTATCGGCGATCACCGCGCGCGGCTGATGGAAAGCGCCGACCAGGTTCTTGCCCTGCGGCAGGTCGATCGCGGTTTTGCCGCCGACCGAGGAATCCACCATGGCCAGCAGGGTCGTGGGCATTTGCACGAAGGCGATGCCGCGCATCCAGCAGGCGGCGGCGAAGCCGGCGAGGTCCCCGATCACACCGCCGCCGAGTGCAATGACGCAGGCATCGCGGCTGGCGCGGAGGCTGGCGAGCGCATCGATGGCTTCGCCGAATCGGGCGAGGGTTTTCTCGCCCTCTCCGGGCGGGAGCACGAAGCTGGCGTGGTCGAGGCCGTCCAGCCCGGCGCGCACGCGCTGGAGATAGTGCCGGGCGACATTGTCGTCGCTGATCACCAGCACCTGTCGGCCGGGCATTAGCTGCCGCCAGAGTGTTGCGTCCTGCAACAGGCCTGGGCCCACATGTATCGGATAGCTGCGCTCGGCGAGCTGGACCTCAAGGCTGCGCACGGGATTCGAGTCCTGAAGGGAGCAGGGAAGTGGAGGATCGCTGCCAGCGGCGTTCCAGCACACGGGCGAGACGATCGGCGGCGGCGCCGACATGCGGCTGGTTCGATTCGAACACCAGGTCGGAGGCCTCGCGATACAGCGGGTCGCGAAGCTCCGCCATGGCGGCCAGGCGTTGGTCGCGATCCGGCACGGCCAGGAGCGGCCGGCTGCCATCGTTGCGCAGTCGCTTCAGCTGTTCCGCGACGCTGGTGCGCAGCCAGACCACGAAGCCGCCGGTGCGCAGCAGGTCACGATTGTCAGCCCTCAGGACCGCGCCACCTCCCGTAGCGAGCAGCAGGCCCTCGGGATGGCGCGTCAGCACGTCCGACAGCGCGGCATGCTCGCGTTCGCGAAAGCCGGCCTCGCCCTCATGCTCGAAAATCAGTGGAATGCGCGCGCCGCAGCGCTGCTCGATCTCGCGGTCAAGATCGACGAAGGACAGGCCGAAGCGTTTGGCCAGGCGCCGCCCGATCGTGCTCTTGCCGGCGCCCATCGGCCCGACGAGGATGAGGTTCGACGCGGGATTCATGGGCGGATGCTAGCATCGCCGGCTGGTTCTCCCCGGGCGTTCCCGATGCTGCGCTTCTTCCTCATTTTCATGGGTCTGCTGATCACGCTGTTCGCCGCGCGCATCAGCACCTTCGGCACCAAGTACGTCACCGAGCCCTTCACCGGTGTCCTGGCTGACATCAGTGCGCACCTCATCATGATGTTCGACCCGAACGTGCATGCCGAGGGCGTGATCATCCAGAGCACCACCAATGGTTTCGCCGTGGCGATTGCGCCCGGCTGCGACGGCATCGAAGCGGTCATCATCCTGATTTCGGCGCTGATCGCGTTTCCCTCGCCGTGGAAGCACAAGATCATCGGTGCGGTGATCGGCTTTTTCTGCATCCAGGCGCTCAACCTGGTGCGGATCATCAGCCTGTTCTACATGGGCCAGTGGAGCCAGGTGGCTTTCGACTGGTTCCACCTTTACCTGTGGCAGGCCCTGATCGTGCTGGACGCGCTGGCGGTCTGGCTGATCTGGCTGCGCTACCTGCCCAAGGCTCCGCGGCGACCGCCACCGGCCGCCGGCCCGGGCGAACCGGCCGCGGCCTGAGCGGGCCGTGCTCGCAGGCCGGCGACCGATGAGCCGGCGCATCCTGCTCGCGGGCTATGGCGATCTCGCCCAGCGGCTGGCGCGCAGATTGCTGGCCTGCGGAGACACAGTATTCGGACTGCGCCGCTCGCCCGGCGAGGCGCCGGCGGGCCTCACGCTCCTGCGCGCCGACCTGCTCGACCCTGCGTCCCTCTGCGCGGTGCCCGAGCGGCTGGATGCCGTGGTCTGCACGCTCACCCCCGACAGCCGAGACGAGGCGGGCTATCGTCGGGCCTACATCGAGGCGCCGCGCAACCTGGCTGAAGCGCTGGGGTGGCGCTGTCCGCGCTGGCTTTTTGCATCCAGCACTGCGGTGTATGGGGGCGATGATGGCCGCTGCATCGACGACGACACGCCGGCCGCCCCCGAAGGCTTCAACGGGCGTGTGCTGCTGGAGGCCGAGCAGAGGTTGGCGGCGCGCGTGCCTTCCGTGCTGGCGCTGCGCTTCAGCGGCATCTACGGCCCGGGTCGCCGGATGATGCTCAGGCGCGCCGCCACCGACACCGTGGCGCGGCCGCATTGGAGCAACCGGATCCATGCCGAGGATGCCGCTGCCGCACTGGCGTTCTGCCTGGATCGCCCCGAACTGACCGGGGCGGCGATCGTCAGTGACGGCTGCCCTGTGCGTGAGGACGAACTGCTCGAATGGCTGGCGTCCCGGCTCGGTCGTCAGCCTCCAGCCCTGGCTTCAGGGCCGGACAGCGGCCGCAGAATCTTCCCGAAGCGTCTGCAACGTGCCGGTTTTTGCCCGCAATTCAGTGACTTCCGTATGGGCTATTCGTCACTGCTGCAGGAGGCGGAGTGAGCGGCTATAGTGCCGTTACATTTTTTTAGCCCGGACCTTCGTCGCGCGGTCTAAGCCGCTGGTCTGCGTTTTGCAGGCGCCGGTCGCGGCGCACCTCCGGGCATCAGTTTTCAGGAGCGGCTACATGGCTGAAGCGGCGGGCTTGGTCGGGCTGGTCGAGGACGACCCGGATCAGGCGGCACTCTATGGGTTCTGGCTGGAACAGGCCGGGTTCACTGTGCGCCACTACGAGGATGCTGGCGATTTCCGCCGTCGCCTTGGCGTGGAGTCGGTGGACCTCCTGCTGCTCGACTGGAATCTGCCCGACGAGAGTGGCCTCGACATCCTCACCTGGCTGCGTCGCGATGGTCACACGCGTTTGCCGGTGATCTTCCTCACTGCGCGCAACGACGAGGCCGACGTGGTGGCCGGCCTCCGCGCCGGTGCCGACGATTACCTGTCCAAGCCGCCGCGCCAGGGCGAACTGCTAGCGCGCGTCGACGCCATGTTGCGGCGCGTGGGACTCGGTCAGGACGCCGCCAGCGTCGAGGAGCTGCCGCCGTATGTGATCGACTACAGCCGTCGACGCATCAGCATGAACGGCCGCGACATCAACCTGACCGAACGGGAGTTCGATCTCGCGGCCTTCCTGTTCCGCCGTCGCGGCCGAGTGGTCAGTCGCGAAGCGCTCCTTGAAGGCGTGTGGAACATCCGCAGCGATGTCGCTACCCGCACGGTCGACACCCATATCAGCCGCCTGCGCAAGAAGCTGGAGCTCGCCGGTGAGCACGGCTGGCGGCTCAACGCCGTTTACCAGCACGGCTATCGCCTCGAAGCGGGCTGAAACCAGGCCGGGCGCACGCCCGCAACCGCCCGCTGGTCTCCGAACGCACCCGCCCTGTGGAGGGCGGGCGCGTTTTTTCTGCCTTTGCGTTTTCGCCGGGGGGCGTCCCTGCTTTGTTGCAGGTCAGCATTGCCGGACCTGCATCGTGCGGAAACATGGGCTTGGGCTATCGAGCGATCCCTGGGAAAGCTCTCTCTCCCTGATGCTCGGCCGGAAAAGCCAAGGTCTGGCGGCGGCGCTTCGCTTCACGGTCTTTGCAGTGTGTGAGTGATAGGTTTTCGCTATCGCAGCAATTCACAAAATCTTCTTTACGCTTCGATAGGCCCCACCTAAGATTTTTTGCCTGTCTGATAAGCACCATGTTTTGTTTCTCCCAACCCCAGGAGTGTCTCCCATGTCCCTCATCAACACCTCGATCCCGGCCTTCAAGGCGCAAGCCTTCCACAACGGCAAGTTCATCGAAGTCACCGACGCCAGCCTGAAGGGCAAGTGGTCGGTCCTGATCTTCATGCCGGCTGCCTTCACCTTCAATTGCCCGACCGAAGTCGAGGACGCCGCCGAGAACTACGCCGAGTTCCAGAAGGCGAGCGCCGAGGTCTACATCGTCACCACCGACACGCACTTCTCGCACAAGGTGTGGCACGAGACCTCGCCGGCGGTGGGCAAGGCCAAGTTCCCGCTGGTCGGTGACCCGACCCACCAGCTGACCCGCGCCTTCGGCGTGCACATCGAGGAAGAAGGCCTGGCCCTGCGCGGCACCTTCATCATCAACCCGGACGGTGTCATCAAGACCGCCGAAGTGCACAGCAACGAGATCGCGCGCGACGTCTCCGAGACCCTGCGCAAGCTGAAGGCCGCGCAGTACACCGCCGCCAACCCCGGCCAGGTCTGCCCGGCCAAGTGGAAGGAAGGCGCCAAGACCCTGGCGCCCTCGCTGGACCTGGTAGGCAAGATCTGATCAGCACACCCAGAGGCCCGTCGCCGTGACCGCAGCGCGGAGCGGCGACCGGGCCCAGGCATCCATCGGTGCCGCCTCACCTGTCCCGGCGCGAGCCGGGGCAGGACTCTGCTCCAGCCCCCCACTCCCTCGCGCGCTTGCGCCTGTCGTCTTGTGTCGATGAAGACCACAGGCGCAAGCCCTCCTGCCCCCGAGCCTCCCCTCCCCAGGAGTACCGCCATGCTCGACGCCCACCTGAAGACCCAGCTCGCCGCCTATCTCGAAAAGCTGCAGCAGCCGATCGAACTGAACGCAGCGCTTGATTCGGGCGAGTCCTCGCAGGAGCTGCGCGCGCTGATCGAAGACATCGCTGCGCTGTCCGAGAGGATCACGGTCGGAACGCTCGCCGCCGAGCGCGTCCCCTCGTTCGAGATCCGCCGCTCCGGCACCGACATCGCGGTCGGTTTCGCCGGGCTGCCGATGGGCCACGAGTTCACCTCGCTCGTGCTGGCCCTGCTGCAGGTGGGCGGCCATCCTCCGCGCGAGGACGCCGACGTGATCGAACAGGCCAAGGCCCTGAGCGGTGATTACGTCTTCGAAACCTATTTTTCGCTGTCCTGCCAGAACTGTCCCGACGTCGTTCAGGCCCTGAACCTGCTGGCCGTGCTGAATCCTCGCGTGAAGCACGTCGCGATCGATGGCGCCCTGTTCCAGGACGAGGTCGAGCAGCGTCAGGTGATGGCCGTGCCCAGCGTCTATCTGAACGGCCAGCCCTGGGCCAGCGGGCGCATGACGCTTGCTGAAATCATGGCCAAGCTCGACACCGGCACGGCCGCGCGCGCCGCCGAGAAGATCGCCGCCAAGGAGTCCTTCGACATGCTGGTGGTCGGCGGTGGACCGGCGGGTGCCTCAGCCGCGATCTACGCGGCCCGCAAGGGCATCCGCACCGGGCTGGTGGCCGAGCGCTTCGGCGGCCAGGTGGCGGACACGCTGGGCATCGAAAACTTCATCTCGGTCAACCACACCGAAGGCCCGAAGCTGGTCGCGCAGATGGAGCAGCACGTCAAGGAGTACGAGGTCGACGTGATGCCGCTGCAGCGCGCCGCCGAACTCGTGCCGGCCGGCGCCGATGGACTGGTCGAGATCAAGCTGGAAAGCGGCGCCTCGCTCAAGGCGCGCAGCGTGGTGCTGTCGACCGGTGCGCGCTGGCGGCAGATGGGCGTGCCCGGCGAAGAGCAGTACCGGAACAAGGGCGTGGCCTATTGTCCGCACTGCGACGGCCCCCTGTTCCGCGGCAAGCGCGTGGCGGTGATAGGCGGCGGCAACTCCGGCGTCGAGGCGGCGATTGATCTCGCCGGCATCGTCAGTCACGTGACCCTGATCGAGTTCGACAGCAAGCTGCGCGCCGACGAGGTGCTTCAGCGCAAGTTGCGCAGCCTGCCGAACGTGGAGATCCTGGTGAACGCGCAGACCACCGAGGTGCTGGGCGACGGTCAGAAGGTCACCGGCCTGAACTGGCGCGATCGCGGCAGCCTGGAGATCCAGCGCATCGAGCTGGAGGGCATCTTCGTGCAGATCGGCCTGCTGCCGAACACCGAGTGGCTGAAGGGCACCTTGGCTCTCTCCGCTCGTGGCGAGATCGAGATCGACGCCCACGGCAAGACCTCGCTGCCGGGCGTGTACGCGGCCGGCGACTGCACCACCGTGCCCTACAA
>JBKCVA010000073.1:0-58569 GCA_046318115.1 Lysobacterales bacterium
GCTGACCACGCCCGGCCGCTTCATGCGCGGCCGCCAGACCGCCGCCATGCTGGGCCGCATTGGCCTGCGGGAACGCCTGTGCGTGGAAGACCCCGCCCAGCTCGCCGACCGCGCGGTCGAACTGATCGCATCCGGCGAAGCCGCGGCTCTGCGCCGGGCGATCCCGCCGCGCATGCCCGAACTGTTTGAAGCCGAAGCCGCACGCCGCGCCTTCGTCGAGCACATCCAGCAGCTCACGTCGGACGGCGCCTGACCGGCCGAACGCATAGCACCCATCGCGCATCGCGAGCATCGGGTGGGCCCTGGCACACCATGAACTCGACGCTCGCCTCGCTCCAGCCCATCCACCCCGCCCGAAAGGCTTTACCACGCGGAATTCAGAACCCCTCTCCCCACGAGGGAGAGGGCTTGTGGAGAGGGGGGGGGCAAACCTCGCGACCAATTTCACCCCCTCTCCCCCGGCCCCTCTCCCACAAGGGGAGAGGGGAGCAAGGCGCAACCCGTCACCGCTCGAAAAGACCCCAAGATCACCGGGCGTAAACCCCTCGCTTCACCCGCTTCAAGCCCCTCTCCCCTCGTGGGAAGCTGCAGAGAACGCTGGTCGGCTGCCGGTGGCAGCCGACGTTCTCTGCGGCCCGAGCGAAGCGAAGGCAGGTTGGGGAGAGGGGGAAACCTCGCGGCAGCGTCCGACCCATCTGGCCCGCTCTGCCTTCGCTTCGCTCCGGCCGCCAAGAGCCTCGGCTACCACCAGCGTCCACCCTGCGCACTGCTCCGCTTCCCACGAAGCAAAGACGAGACAGGCACCGCGACGCCCGCCGTAAAGCGACCCCGCATCGCCACCCGATCACGACCAAAGCCACCCCCCACATCACCACACGCGCACCCATAATCGAGCCTTCACGACCCGCCCACGCGCACCGCCATGCCCACCTACACCGATACCGGCAACACTCACGCGCTCTCACCCAACGCGACGCCGCCGAACAACACGCGCATCCGCCGCATCACCGCCGCCGATGACCCCGCGGTGGCGAACATCATCCGCACCGTCATGCCCGAATTCGGCGCCGACGGCCCCGGCTTCGCCATCCACGACCCCGAAGTCGCGGCCATGAGCGAAAACTACGCCGCCCCCGGCCACGCCTACTTCGTGCTGGAGCGCGACGGCCACGTCATCGGCGGCGCCGGCATCGCACCGCTCGCGGGTGACGTGCCCGGCGTCTGCGAGCTGCGCAAGATGTACTTCCTGCGCGAGGCCCGCGGTATCGGCGCGGGCGCGGCGATGATGGCCGTCTGCCTCGACTACGCCCGCGAAGCCTGCTACCGCCAGTGCTACCTCGAAACGCTCAGCGGCATGGACGCCGCCGCCAAGCTCTACGAGCGCAGCGGCT
This sequence comes from Lysobacterales bacterium, assembly GCA_046318115.1. GTDB lineage: Bacteria > Pseudomonadota > Gammaproteobacteria > Xanthomonadales > Xanthomonadaceae > Aquimonas. The sequence goes on from JBKCVA010000073.1 coordinate 1,392, forward strand.
TCAGCCGTATCCCGCAGGCCATGGGCGCCACCGGCCACTTCGCCTGCAACCGCTTCTACCTGCGCGAGCTGTGACGTGAGCGCGCCCTTCGACCGCCTGCTCTGCGGCCTGCGCGCCGCCACCCTCGCCGACGACACCGGCTACGGCCTGATCGAAGACGCCGCCATCGGCATCCGCGACGGCCGCATCGCCTACATCGGCCCGCAGGCGAAGCTCAGCGCCGAGCAGCGCCACCAGGCCCGCGAGATCGAGCTGTTCGACAACGCACTCGCCACCCCCGCCCTGATCGACTGCCACACGCATCTGGTGTTCGGCGGCAACCGCGCCCGCGAATTCGAGATGCGTCTGAACGGCGCCAGCTACACCGAAATCGCCCAGGCCGGCGGCGGCATCCTGAGCACCGTGCGCGCCACCCGCGAGGCGACCGAAGAGCAGCTGCTCGCCGCCGCCCTGCCCCGCGCCCGCGCGCTGATGCGCGACGGTGTGGCGACCATCGAGATCAAATCCGGCTACGGCCTCGACATCGACACCGAACTGCGCATGCTGCGCGTGGCGCGACGACTCGGCGAAGTACTGGGCATCAGCGTGCGCACCACCCTGCTGGCCGCCCATGCCCTGCCGCCCGAATACGCCGGCCGCGCCGACGACTACATCCAACACGTCTGTACCGCCATCCTGCCCGCCGCCCACAGCGAAGGCCTGGTCGACGCCGTCGACGCCTTCTGCGAAGGCATCGGCTTCAGCCCCGAACAAACCCGCCGCGTGTTCGATGCAGCCACCGCACTCGGCCTGCCGGTGAAGCTGCACGCCGACCAGCTCAGCAACCTCGGCGGCGCGGCCCTGGTCGCCGACTACAACGGCCTGAGCGCCGACCACATCGAGTTTACCGACGAAGCCGCCGTGGCCCGCATGGCCGAACGCGGCACCGTCGCCGTGCTGCTGCCCGGCGCCTTCCTCTGCCTGCGCGAAACCCAGCTGCCCCCCATCGACGCCCTGCGCCGCCACCGCGTACCCATGGCCGTCAGCACCGACCTCAACCCTGGCACCTCACCCCTGATGTCCCTGCGCCTGGCCATGAATCTGGCCTGCACCCTCTTCCGCCTGACCCCCGAAGAAGCCCTGCGCGGTGCGACCGTGAATGCTGCCAAGGCTCTGGGGCTGGCGGATCGCGGGCGATTGGTGGAAGGGATGCGGGCGGATATCGCGGTGTGGGGGGTGACGGAGGCGGCGGAGTTGAGTTATTGGATGGGGGGTTCGCCACCCGACAATCTCTACCTCGGCGGAAGCGCGCCAAAGCTCTGACAGCTCCGAGACATTCGTTAGCGCCCCGACAGCCCCGCCGCACGAACACAATCGAACATCGCTGCACGGCAGAAATTGCGTCCGGCACAAATCTTGCTCGAAAGCCGACCTATGTGTTTGCCAGGGATGCATACATGAAGCGCATGCTTGTTCAGTTTTTCGCGCTCTGCGCCATCTGCACCGCTGTCGCCGCAGTCGCCAAGCAGCCCGTCGGCATCGAACCACAGCAGAACCACACACCCGAGTGGACCCAAACGCGTCCCAAGCTGGCTGTGGATGTCGATCCCCAGAGCTATCTCTCTTACTACATCGACCTGCCCTCGCACGTTGAAAGCCTCACCGTCAGCACCACCGGAAACAGCGGTGACATCGATCTCTTCGTTCGCCCGGGCATCGAGCATCGCGCCCGCAACTACAACGATCTCGTCGCGCAGTCGACCGCGACCAGCACCGGTCCGTCCTCCAACGAGGGCATCCGCCTGAGCCGAGGCGGCACGCCGGGGCTGACGCCTGGCCGCTGGTGGATGACCGTAGCCAACACTGGCACAGCGCGAACGAGCGTCGACCTGCAGGCGAGCTTCACCGTCGCGGGAAGCCAGTTCACGGCCAATCTTCAGCAGTCGGGCACTTGGTACGAGCCCGCAAAGACGCAGCAGGGCCTGTTCATCGAGTACTTGAGTGCAGCACAGGCTGTCGTCGTCTGGTTCACCTTTACGCCGGAGGGTCAGCAGGCATGGATGCTGGGCGTAGGCTCGGTGTCTGGCGACACGATCCGGGTAGAGACCTTCAACCGCACCCGGGGTGCGCGCTTCGGTGCCGGCTTCAACACCCGCGATGTGGTGTACGAAGACGTCGGCGACTTGGTGATCACCTTTGATTCCTGTACCACAGGCTACGCCAGTTTCCTCTCGTCGAGACCCGAGTGGCCCAACGAGCAGCTACGGCTGCAGCAGCTGACCGGTATCGAAGGCTTGAACTGCTCCAATCCTCAGCAAAAGCAGGCTGGCTATGTTGGCGCCGGACTGTCAGGAAGCTGGTACGACGCTACGCGCTCGGGAGAAGGTTGGCTGTTCCAGAAGCTCAACACCGATCTGGCCGTCGCCTACTGGTTCACCTACGACGCACAGGGGAATCAGGCCTGGGTCGGCGGGATCGGTCGGTTCGTGGATGGCAGCGTCATTATCAACGACGTGGTCCAGCCGGTCGGCGGCCGCTTCGGCCCGAATTACTCACCCAGCCAGGTCACCCGGATCCCCTGGGGCTCGATGGCCATGAGCTTCAAGGACTGCAAGAACTCCACGATGCAGGCCTTCGGCCGCGAGGGCTATGGCGCATACGGATCGAACAACTGGCGCCAGCTCACGCAGATTGCGGGCACGGCGAACTGCGACCTTCGCACCACGCCGCTTGCGCTGGCGGCCACCGTTCAGGCGATGCCCTTCAGCAGCACCGACGGCGACGTCAACGATCCGGCTGTACCTAACGTTGACAACGACTCCCCCCAGCAGGTGCAGAGCATCGGCAACCCGCAGGCACTGGCCGGCTATCTGACCGCTCAAGCCACGGGACGCGAAGGAGACCGCTTTGCCACCAGCAACGACACCATCGACGCTTACCGGGCAACTCTGACCGCTGGTCAGAGCTTGCAGCTGATCATCGCCGACTGGCAGGCCAGCAACCCCACTGCCATCGATTTCGACCTGTTTCTGTATCGCGCGGGAGACGCCAGCACGCCAGTACTGACCGCCGTCGGCACCGATCGCAACGAGTACCTGACCATCGGCCAGACCGGCAGCTATGACATCGTGGTCCAAGCCTACGCGGGCCGCGGCAACTACACCCTGGTGTTGTCGAACGCGCCCGCGCCGGCCAGTGCGCTGGCCCTCGCACTGGAAGACGACGCCAGCAAGAGCGAAATCATCGTTCGCTTCGACGAGCCCTTCGATGATGGCAAGGCGCCCACGGCGCTCTACAAGAGCACCCAGCAGCGCAGTCGCGACATTGGCTTGCCAATGAAGCGCGGCCAGCCGGGACGCTCGCAGCTCTATGCAATTCCCACGGGTGCCGCGCGCAAGTCAGCGCTGGCGGGCTTGGGCGTGGACACCGCAAAGCAACCGCTTGCGCATGGCTGGGGCTTGAGCGCCGAGCAGCGCGACGCCTACGAGTGGGCGCAGACCATCAAGGCGCTGCGAGCACGGAGCGATGTCCGCTATGCCGAGCCGAACACTCGGGTGTACGCGACCGCAGTGCCAACGGATCCACGCTACCGCGACCAGCAGTGGCACTACGGCATGATCAACCTCCCCGCCGCCTTCGACGTATCGCAGGGCTCGCCCAACGTCGTGGTTGCGGTGCTCGATACGGGTGTGAATCCTCATCCGGATATTGAGGCTAACGTGCGGCGAGATCTGGGCATCGACACCCTGCAGGATCCTCAAAGAGTGGCGGACGGTGATGGCATCGACCGCGATGCCTCAGACCCGGGCGACGGGCCAATCCCCCAAAATGACTCCTTCCATGGCTCCCACGTCGCAGGAACGGTCGCTGCGCTCGCGGGCAACAATCGGGGAGGTGTTGGAGTAGCTCCAGCGGGGCGCGTTAGCCCGGTGCGAGTGCTCGGCAGAGGGGGCGGTGATCAATTTAGTGTCGACCTTGGAATTGCCTGGGCTGCCGGACTGAGAATCGATGGAATCGGCCAAGCTTCGAGACGCTCGGACGTGATCAACATGAGCCTTGGACGCCTCAGTGCCTGTTCGGCGCGGGAGAACGAGGTGATCTCAGCTGCGCGGGCAGCCGGCGTGATTGTTATTGCTGCGGCTGGCAACGAAAACACGTCCGGGCCAGTCAGTCCTGCGGATTGCCCCGGCGTGGTCAAAGTCGCCGCTGTCGGCCCTGACTACCTGCCAGCAAATTACTCCAACTGTCGCAACATCGACGTAGTTGCTCCGGGAGGCGAGGTCGTGCCTGACGATCTTGCGATTACCGTCAGAGACAATCAGACCAACGTTCCGCCGCTGTGCAAAGGCTCTCTTGGCGGCCGCTTCTTCAGCGAGGAATACGGGGTCCTAAGCCTTGATAGCAACCGCTTCAATTTAAGCATCGAGGGGTACAAGTCAGAGCAAGGCACATCCATGGCCGCCCCCCATGTCGCTGGCGTCGCTGCACTGATGAAGTCCGTGCATCCCAGCCTCAGCCCCGCGGAATTCGATGCCATGCTGGCAAACGGGGAGCTCAGCTTCGACCCACGCAGCGTCGGCATCAGCCTGCCATCAAGCATCGCCTCCAACTACGCCTTCCACTACGGCCCCGGCATCATCGACGCCAACAAGGCCGTGCGCGCCGCAGCTGCGCGTGCCGGTGGGGCCGCTCCGACGGCCGTCGTGGTGGCACAGCCCAGCGCACTCGACTTCGGCGAGCTCACCAACAGCCTGGTGCTGGATGTGTCGCGGGTGGGCGCCGGCAATGTCGGTGTCCGTGCGATCGGATCGAACGCCTCATGGCTGAGCGGCAGCGGCGGCGGCGCCGAAGGGCTGGGTCGCTACACCCTGACCGTCAACCGCAGCGGCCTGCCCAGCGCGGATTACACCGACCAGATCCTGATCGACACCACGGACGGCAAGCGACTCAGCATCCCGGTGAGCATGCGTGTCGGCCCGCGCGAAAGCGTCGGCAAGGCCGCGCAGGTCTACGTGCTGCTGATCGATGCCATCACCCTGCAGGTGACCCAGCAGCGCCAGATCAATGCAGCCTCCGGCACGGCGACCGTCGACTTCAGCACTGTCTATCCGGGTGGCTACTACCTGGTCTACGGCACCGACCTGGACAACGACAACCTCATCTGCGACGAGGGCGAGTTCTGCGGGACCGTGCCAGACCTGCAGAACTTCGCACCGCTCGACGTGCGCGGCAGCAACCTACGCATCGACTTCGCGCCCTTGTTCCCTGACCTCTCAGGTCTCGGCGCCAAGAGCAGCAGTGCGGATGCAATGGCGGGCCTGCGCGGCTCAATGAAGCGGAGGCATTCCGACGACGCGCGGCCGGTCAAGGACTAGCCGAGGATGGCTCAGAACGCAGACGCAGTAGACCCCGAGCACTTTCGCGCACTTCTTGGGCTGCTCGATGACGTGGCAAAGAACGAAGCATGTTTCCGCGCATTCGCGCTGAGCCGCGAGGATCGGCGCGGACTGCACCAGTGCTGGAGCCAGATCAGCGATGCACTCGCGCTCGCCACCGTGAACTCCTGGTGCATGGTCTTCGGAGCTTGGGGCAGCAATCCCACCCACTGGACGAATGTGCTCGTAAGCCAACATGCGAACACTCTGAGCAAACGCCGCAAACGCCGGATGACAGATTCGGCCAGAAGGAGTTTCCGCGCGCATCTTGCCGAGAGCATCAATTTGGATGAGGAGGCATGGACAACCTTTCATCGCGAGATGTGCGACTTCCGAAACAACTACTCGGCGCATCGAGCGATCAAAGCGATCCACCCGTTGCCTGACTTGGCCATTGCAGTCCGGATTGCGTTCGAGCTCGACGAGTGGCTTCGGCACTGGGCGCAAACTCAACGCCTCGACTACCCCCTGCTCAAGACGGATGCGCAGCCCTATGCTCAGGCCGTTCGTGCCGAGCTCGGGCAAGCGTTTGAAGCGCTGCGCACTCGACGGCAAGGGTCGCTTTAGACGGCGCAGTGATTTGAGCCACGCAGGGAACGCATCGAACAATGACCACCACCCGCATCGCCCTAGCCAACCTCCCCATCCCCGCCACCCGCGAAGCCGCGGTCGATGCCGCCGTCGCCGCCATTGCCGAAGCCGGCCGCCAGGGCGCGCTGATCCTCTGCTTCCCCGTGTGCTTCATCCCCGGCGCTCGCTGGCCGGGCGCGGTGATGCCGGCGCCCGATGCCGGCTTTCTTGAGCAGGCCGTGCGCACGGTGGCTGCAGCCGCGAAGGCGGCAGGCGTGGCGGTGATCCTGGGCACTGAGCGCATCACCGACCGCGGGCTGCAGATCAGCGCCTGCGTGATCGGTGCCGATGGCGAGATCCTCGGCTGGCAGGACAAGGGCCAGATCGATCCGGACGAGGAGCCCACCTACCCCGCCTACGGCAGTGAGCGGCACGTGTTCACCGTCGGCCCACTGCGCTTTGGCGTGGCGATCTGCCACGAGGGCTGGCGCTATCCCGAGACGGTGCGCTGGGCGGCGCGTCGAGGCGCGCAGGTGGTGTTCCATCCGCATGCCGCCGTCGGCGAGCCCGGCGGCTTTCGCCCGCAGACCTTTGCCGACCCGGGCGGCAGCTTCCACGAGATGGCCGTGCGCTGCCGCGCCGCCGAGAACACCGTCTACTTCGCGTCGGTCAACTGCGCCAGCGAAGGCGTGCCGATCACCTCCGCCATCGCTGGTCCCGATGGCCGACTTGTGTGCTGGCAGCCGCATGGGGTGCCGGGGATGTTGGTGGCGGATCTGGATTTGACTGCGGCAACCGGGCTGCTGGCGCAGCGGTGCAGGGTGTCGGGGGTGTAGGTCCGCTGTGCCGCTTGCCTCGCGTGCAGGCCTGCAAGGGGATAGCGAGGCGTTAGTGAGGACCGGGGCAAGCGTAGGGCTCACGGTGGGCCAGGGCCCACCCGATGGGTGCTCGGTGGCGCGGCGGTGTGGGGTATCGGCTCGCGCTGGGCAGCTGGCTGGGCTTGCAGCTCAGCACGCGGCGCCCCAAAGTACACACACTCAAGTAAACACAGGTGCCAGCCATGGCGACCCTGACCTCTCGTGTGTTCAACAACGGCAACAGCCAGGCCGTGCGTATCCCGGCCGAGTTCAAGCTGGATACCGACCGCGTCAGCATCACCCGCAACGAGGCGGGTGATCTGATCATCCATCCGCTGCGTGCGCGGCGTGGTGCTGCCCTGCTTGAAGCCCTTGAAGCGCTGGCCGACGCTGACGCTGAGTTCGTGGCGGCTCTGGAGGCGGAACGCGCTAGCCAGCCCGATGTGCAGGAGCGCGAGCCCCTGTGATCTATCTGCTCGACACCAACATCCTGATCTACCTGATAAGGAAACGGCCGCTCAGCGTGGCGCAGCGCATCGATGCGCTGCCGGAGTCCGACGAGATCTGCATGTCCTTCATCACTTGGGCGGAGCTGCTCAAGGGCGCTGAGCGCAGCACACGCAAGGCCGAGGTGCTGCGTCGACTCGACCAGCTCAGCCGCCAGGTGCCAATCCGCTATCCGACCGGGCCGGCAATTTGTCGGCACTACGCCGAGCAGGCGACACGCCTGAAGGATCAGGGCACGCCGATCGGCGCCAACGATCTTTGGATCGCCTGCCACGCCCTCGCCGACGCGGCCACGCTGGTGACGCACAACACGCGCGAGTATGGGCGTGTCAGCGGCTTGAGCGTGGAGGACTGGGCTTCGGATGTCGCCGATTGAGCGAGGGTCCGCGCGGTCCGCTGGCAGCCGCAGGGCGCGCCGGGGCTGTGGGTGGCGGGGCTGGATTTGGATGCGGCGGCCGGACTGTTCGCACAGCGGTGCAGGATGTCAGGCGTGTAGGTGTGTTTTTGCCCGCTGGCCTCGCGGGGTTTTGCGAAGCGGTGGCCGGGCGGTGGCGATGACCGGGCGGCTGTGTAGCTCATGGTGGGCCGGGGCCCATCCTATGTTTTGCGGATGAGTTGAGTCGCGATGCGAATGCGTAAGCGCGGTGCCTTTCGGAACGAGGATGTGGTGCTCGACGCGCTTGAGCCCTGGCTGGTCGCGGCCGGCTTCGATCGCTGCGGGCATCTGTTTCATCGCGCTCGCAACAGGGGTGAAGTGGACGAGCGGATCGAGGCCATCGCGGTGTGCCTGGGCAACAGCTGTCGAACGGTATGGCTGCATGTCTCCACCAAGTTTCCGGCGGCCGTCGAGCTGCTGAGCGAGGTGCGCCCCTTCACTTTTCAGCGGGCGCACGCGCGCAGCGTGCCGGGCTATCTCAGCGATCTCGCCTGCCAGCTTCAGCTGCGACACTTTCCTCGGCTTTCCGAAGATGCGCTGGCTGCGGGGGTGTGGCAGCGCCACGACGGCCGACTGCAGCGCCAGCGCACCTCACCTTCCGAGGTCATCACCGCGATTCTGCTGCGGCTGATCGAGGCCCATGCCCTGCCTGCGTTCGCGCAGCGCCTGACCCTTGAGCGCGTCGCTCAAGCGGCCGAGCAGCCGGGTTTCTGCGAGCTCAATCACGCTGCTAGCTGGCCAATCGCCGCTCGCCTGCTGCTGGGCGATTTAGAAGGCGCCGGTCGAGCGTTCGCGCGCAACCCACTCGCGCTGGCGCGAAACGAGGGCGAGTTCGATGCAGCCAAGTGCTGGCTGCAGGGGAAAGGTGCAGACCTCGACGGCTGCGCATGGAGCGCGCAGAGCGCGGCAAGGGTCTGGGAACTGCGGCAGCCTTACTGGATTGATGGCGAGCTGGTGTAGATGCCCGATCTGCTGAATCGAGAACTGTGCGGGCGTGCCGCGCGAGGGAAGCGGCTCGGCGGGGAAGACCGGGGCGGGTGTTCAGCTCATGGTGGGTCAAGACCCACCCTATGGGCGCTGCGGGACAAGGCATCTGGTCGGGTTTGGCGCGCGATACCCCAGAGGGTGTATTGAGTCCCTAACCCCTCAAGGGTATCGGGCGCGCCAGCAATCGACGGCGAATCATCGCTGCCAAACGAGGACGCGATGCTTCGCGTGGCGACCCAATAGACGCGCGCTCACCAGAGCACCGCAAACCGCAACGCACGCCCATGAGGACTGCCCATGAAAGCCCTGCTCTTCCTCGGCTCCCGCCGAGCGTCCACGCCGCCGCAGCCGAAGCGTCTAGGCGAGCGCGTCTGTGCGTTTCTAAGCGCGCAGCTCGCCAGCCGCTTCGAGACCGCGCTGATTGATCCGCTCGACTACCCGCCTACCGCCGTCTTCAAGCCCGTGTTTGCATACGCCGAAAGCAGCAAGCCGGAACAACTCGCGGCGCTGGAGCGGCAGATTGTCGAAGCCGATGCCTACGTGATGGTGAGCCCCGAGTACAACCACAGCATGAGCCCGGCACTGGCGGACCTGCTGAATCACTTTCCGAGTTCGGCCTTCGCCTTCAAGCCCAGCCTGATCGCGACCTATTCCAGCGGCCAATGGGGCGGCACGCGCGCCGCCGTGGGTATGCGCGCCTACCTGTCCGAACTCGGCTGCCTGCCGGTCTCGGCGATGCTGCACTTTCCGCATGCCGACAAAGCCTTCGAAGCCGACGGCACAGCCGCCGCCGACCAGGACGCCGCGCGCTGGGCGAAGTACGCCGCGCGCGGCATCGAGCAGCTGCACTGGTGGGCGGAAGCCGCCGCGCAGCAGCGCGCGGCGGTGAATCCCATGGCCGCGTCGCCGGCCTTCCGGCGCACGCCAAGCGAGCGCGATACTCCGTGAACGTCCGCCCGCAAACCGCCAGAACTCACCGCTGAGGCGCCCCAGTCGCTGCCTACCGTGTCGGCACACGCTCAGGAGCCGCCCATGTGGACCCCGCCCCTTCTCGCACTCGTCCTCGCTCTCAGCGCCATGCAGGCGGGGGCCCAGCCGCCCAGGCTCAGCCCGATCGACCTCAGCCGGATGGACGTGGGCTGCTGGTACACGCAGAGGATCGATTCCGAGGTGTTCATGCTGTGGCTGGCCGTGCCGCTCGAGTCCGAGGGCCCCTCAGCCTTCATCGGGCTGGACGGCGAAGACCTGCCGCTGCTGCCGGCGCCGGCCGCCACCCCGGGCACCGAGTTCCGCGGTGAACGCTGGCGCGCGCGTGTCATCGACGGCGAGGCAATCGAGCAGGACTGCGGTGACGAGTGCGCCGGCAGCCTGCGTCGGGTGCAGCTCGAGCTGACCGGGTCAGGCGGCAACGTGCATCTCTTCGACGCGATCGAACGCTGCGGCTGCTGAGTAGGCCAGGCGCGGAACCGGCACGCCGGGCCCGAAGTCCGTGGGCAGCAGCGGCTCGGTTGCGGCCGACTGCAGGCGGCCTTGACGAGCGCATCTTGGCGGCTCGCACGCTCCGACCTGCCAGCCTCCACCGCTCGGGCCTGCGGGGACAGCCTCGCCAAACCCTGAATGCAACGCCCGACCGGCGAGCCGCAGGCGTCCGATCCCGCCGATCCGGTCGCTGGACGCGACCCCGGAGGACAACTCTGGCGGCGCCGGGCTTTTCCGGCTCGCCGGATCGAATGCCCATGTCGCTGCCGCTCGCGCTGCGCCGTCTGCTGTTCCTGCTGTTCACGCTTGCCTGCGTGGCGATCGCCCTGCACGCCTTTCACTACCTGTTCCAGGCGATCAACCCGCAGAACCCTTTCCACGCGAGCTTCGCGGCGGGCGGCTGGGCAGTGCCTGCGCACTTCTTCGCGTCGGGTCTTGCCCTGGTGGTGCTGCCCCTGCAGTTCTCGCAGGCACTGCGTACCCGCTCGCCTGCCCTGCACCGGCTCGCGGGCTGGCTGTACGTGCTGGCGGTCCTGATCGGGGGTGTGTCCGGCCTGCTGCTGGCGCCGCGCGCCCAGGGCGGCTGGGCGACCGGCGCCTCGTTCCTGCTGCTCGGCCTGCTTTGGCTGGGCAGCACCGGCATGGCCCTGTACCACGCGACCCGCCGCCGCATCGAACTGCATCGGCGCTGGATGCTGCGCAGTGCGGCACTGACCTTTGCGGCCCCCACTCTGCGCCTGCATCTGGTGCTGGGGCTGGCCGTGTTCGGGCTGGCCTTTCCGCCCGCCTACCTGCTCGCCGCATGGCTGTGCTGGTCGCTCAATCTGCTGCTGGTCGAGGCGTACCTGCGGCGGCGCCCGAGGCCGTCGGCGCGCGCGCTCGACACTGGCTTGGGGTCTCGCCCAGCAGGCGCTTGAAGGCCGCGTTGAAGGTCGACTTCGAGGTGAAGCCGACCTCGAAGGCGATGTCGAGCGCGGTGCGTTGTTCCCCGGGGTCGAGCAGGCGGGCCTGGGCCTCACGCACGCGGAAGGCATTGACCCAGTCCCAGAAGGGCTGCCCGAAGCGACGGTTGATCACCGACGACACCAGGTACTCCGGATAGCCGCTGCGCTTGGCCAGCTGGGCGATCGACAGCGCCGGCTGGCGATACAGATGCTCCCGCTCGAACAGGTGATGCAGGCGCCGGGCGACCTCGTCGAAGCGAGGATCTTCCGCCGCATCGTCAGTCTCCAGATCAGCGCTGGCGTCAGGCGCGGGCGTCGCCTCCTGCGCCGCAGCGCCGTCGGGCCCCGCAGCGGCCTCCGGAGCGGCCAGCGCCGCGATCTCGGCCGGCACCAGCAGGCTGCGGTAGCCCACCGCCAGCACGAAACCCGCGACCGCCACGTAGATCAGCTGATAGGGCAGCCACGGCACCGGCAGCAGCCACTGCGCCAAAGCCGTCGCCCAGATCAGGCACTGCCAGGCCGCCACCCACAGCAGCCAGCGCACGGACTCGGGATCGCCGTCCGAGCGGGTCGCGCGCAGGCGACGGCGGTAGCGCAGCACCATCGCGACGGCCGCCGCGACATAGCTCAGGCTGAAGCCGAACAGGGCAAGGCTGATCAGCAGCTCGCGCCCGCCATGGCCGCCGAGCCGCAGGACCTGCAAGGTCTGCAGGAAGGCGTCCGTCGGCATCATCAGCAGATCAACGGTCAGCAGCAGACCCAGCGCGAAGCCCAGACCATGGCGCAGATCCACCCAGCTCAGCGAGCGCGCCTGCACCCGGCTGCGCACGTACAGGTAGAACAGGCTGGCGTGCAGGAAAGGGAACAGGGCCACCACCCGCAGCGCTCGAAAGCCATGAGCGCCGGGATCCAGCATCGCCCACGCGCGTACGCCAAGGTCCAGCGCGATCAGCAGCATCCAGCCCGCCAGCAGACGCTCGCGCGGCCCTTGCCTCCACAGCGCGAGGCCCAACAGCAGGCCCTGCGCGGCACCGATGCTGTAGATGAAGATCCAGGGGTTCATCAGAGCCTGCGTGCGCTCAACTGCGTCGGGCCGCAGAGCATAGTGCGTAAGTGACCCTGCGCTGGTGTCGCCTGCAAGCGGGCCAGCGCTACGACTGCGGCAGCGGCGCGCACAACGGCAACGCGCTGGTACTCAGCGTCGATGGTCGCAACAGCCAGCCGCTGTCACCGACGAACCCCTACACCGAAGGCAACACGGATCAAGCGCCTACGTGCTCGATCCGCGAGCGCGCCCTCCATGGCGCGCGGCAACCCTGAATTCTTCAGCCTTGCTCCAAGTCGGACGGCCTGCGCGAACGCGCCTCTGCCGCAGCCTGTGCACGACCGGATCGCCGCAATGAGCACAAGTCGCGATGGCTCCAAGGGGCCATTGACGAGGCCCAGGCGGCGCGTCGGCGGGGGCAGCCGAGCCGGCCTGCCGATTCTGGACCTGAGATTCCGTATCCAGACCCAGAGCCACTCCGGACGACGCCCAGCATGCACCCTCGACTCGCGATCCCGATCCTGCTGCTGGTCACGGCAGCGCCTGCGGTCGCTGCGGACAGCCCTCGCTTCCAGGCCACCGCCAGCATCGAACCACGCCGTACCAGCGATGACGGCCGATTTTCCGCCGTCGCCCACGCCCGGCGCGAACACGCCGCAGCCGCCGGTGATGGCCGCTTCGTGCTCAAGGCCAGCGCCGCGACCTGCGATCCGAACGACGACAGCCTGTTCCGCAACGGCTTCGAAACCCCCTGATTTCCTGTCCTTGGAGAACGCCATGCGCATCTCGATCCTGACCCTCGCGCTGGCTGGCGTGCTGTCCGCACTGCCCGCAGCCGCTGACACCCTGAGCTACCGAGGCCACCTGGAGGACCGCGAGGCACCGGCCAATGGGCGCTATGACCTGCGTCTGTCCGTGCACGCCGACGCCAAGCGCGCCGCGCCGCTCGGCTGGCCCATCGAGTTTCCCGCCGTCGCCGTGACCGACGGCGCCTTCGAGCTTGAGTTCGATCTGCCGGCGGGCGCTGACGAGGCCTGGGTGGAGCTGTCCGTGCGCGCGCCAGGCGAGGCGACGTGGAGTGCCATCCCCGGTCGCACCAAGGCCACCGCCGCTACCGCCGCGATCGGCCAGTGCTGGAGCAGCACCGGCGATGACGGCAGCAACCCGACGCTGAATTTTCTCGGCACCACCGATGCGCAGCCGCTGGTGCTGCGCACGCGCAATGTGCAGAGCCTGCGTCTGGAGCCGAGCACGATCTTGTTCAACGGCGCACCGATCACGGCCAACGTGATCGGAGGATCGAGTGCGAACAGCGTTGCTGCAGGCGTGCGCGGGGCGACGATAGCCGGCGGCGGTGTGCCGAGCGGCGACAGCGACCCGGACTTCGACGATGACGCGCCCAATCGGGTCACCGATGCATACGGCACGGTCGGTGGTGGCTATGGCAATCGGGCCGGAGACAACGCGGGATCGGCGACGTTTGCAGGCTATGCCACGGTTGCCGGAGGCTCTGCGAACATCGCCAGCGGTTTGGGCAGCGCGATCACAGGCGGGCAAAGGAATCTGGCCAGCGGCAGTGGCAGCAGTATCGGCGGTGGTGGCAACAACCGCGCGACCGGTTCTGCCAGCCGCATCGGCGGAGGCTTGTTGAATCTCGCGCCCGGCGACTACAGCACGGTCAGCGGCGGAATCTTCAACTGTGCTGGCGCAGAAGCCTCATGGGCGGGTGGCAACAGCGCCAAGGTTCGACCGGGTAGCAGCGGCGAGGGCTGCGCTGGCGTCCCCACAGCTGGCGTCGCGGGCGATGTTGGAACATTCGTATGGTCCGGCAGCTCGGCGGGCCTGGTTTCCACCGGCCCCAACCAGTTTCTGGTAAGCGCCGAAGGCGGCATGGCCATCAACACCAACACGCCCACCGCAGGCGCTGCGCTGACGGTCAACGGCAACGTCGATGTCGCCACCACCGGCACACTGAGCTTCGGCTCGCAGACCCGGCAGATGCTCAATCTCTGGGGCCCGGCCGGTTACGGCATCGGCGTGCAGAGCGACCGCCTCTACTTCCGAAGCTTCAGCGGCTTCAGCTGGTTCCAGGGCGGCGCGCACAACGACGCGGCCGACAACGCCGGCAGCGGCGGCACGCTGCGCATGCGCCTGTCGAATACCGGCCAACTGCAAACCAGCACGGGCACCATCAGCACGCTGTCCGATGCGCGCCTGAAAGACGAGATTGCCGACTACTCCGGCGCACTCGATCGCATCAATGCGCTGCGGCCAGTCACCTATCACTACCGAGACGCCGGCAAGGCTGCCTTCCAGCCCGAGGGTACGCATATTGGATTCGTCGCACAGGAAATACAGCAGGTGTTTCCGCAGTGGGTCAGCGAGGGCGAGCACGGTCATCTGATGTTGTCGATGCGCGGCTTCGAAGCGGTTGCCGTGGCCGCGCTGCAGGAGCTGAGCGCGGAGAACGCAATTCATGCGGCGCAGTCCTCAAGCCAGCGTGACCGCATCGAAAGGCTGGAGGCGGACAACGCCGACCTGAGGGCACGACTGCGCCGGATCGAGGCTTTGCTTGTCGGCCGGTGATGAACGGCCCCTGCCTTCGGGCGTCTGCAGGTTGATGCGCCTGCCCCGCAGGTCCTACCTGTCCTTGGCGAGGGCGCTGACCGCACACACCGCAGCGGTCCGCGCGCTCGCCCTCCAGCGTCAGGGCACTGGCCGGCCTCGCGCCGGGTGAGTCTGCGCCGCGGCGCGTTCGCGCATGGGCGCAAGCGAGACAGAGCGCATACCCGATTTTCACAGTATCGGGATCGCTCCGATCAAGCAGTCCCGAGAAACGGGGCCGAGCGCCGAAGCTGTTGTCGCGAAGCCGCCCCTGGCGACGTAACGCCAGCGATCACTCGACCCGAGCCCCGACCCATGCGCCTTCGATCCACCCTTGCCCTGCTCGCCCTGCTGCCGTTCACGGCCAGCCATGCCGCCACCACCTACACCGTCACCAGCACCGCCGACAGCGGTGCGGGCAGCCTGCGCGCGGCGATCCAGTCGCTCAATGCGAATACCGCGGAAAACAACCACACCATCGCTTTCGCGGTCGGCAGCGGGCAAACGATCCAGGTGCTGAGCAACCTGCCGGCCATCGGCCGCAGCGGCGCCTTCGTCAGCATCGACGGCAGCGGCAGCCCGGGCCTGCAGATCGACGGCATGGGCACGAGCCGCCTGCTGTTCTCGTTCGAGAACGCGTTGTTCAGCGTGCGCGATCTCACCCTGACCCGGGGCTTCGCGGGTGGCGGCGGCTGCCTGCGCAGCGGCGTGGATGCCAGCGCCAGTTCGCCCATGGTGGTGGCGCGGGTGCTGTTCTCGGGCTGCCTGGCCGACATCCAGGGCGGCGGGGCGATCTATGCCGGCGCCCAGCTCACGGTCACCGACAGCGTCTTTCTCGACAACCAGGTGACGCTGATCCCCGGCGTGGCCTCCGGCGGCGGCGCGATCATCAAAACCGGCGCGGGCAACCTGATCGTCGAGCGCAGCACCTTCGTCGACAACCGCGTGCAGAGCAACGGCAGCGGCGACGCGACGCCGCTTGGCGGCGCGCTCTACATGGGGGGCAGCAGCCTGAACCACACGGTGCGCGACAGCGGGTTCAGCGGCAATCGGGTGGGCAATCCCGGCGGCACGGCGGGCGGCTTTGGTGGCGCCATCCATCTCGAAAGCGGCGGGCTGAGCGTGGAGCGCAGCTTCCTGCGCGGCAATGTGGCGGATCGCGAGGGCGGCGCGATTTCGGTGGCCGCCTTCGTCAACGCTTCGGCAGCGCGCAGCCTCAGCGTGCGCAACAGCAGCTTCGTCGCCAACAGCGCGGGCTGGGGCGGCGCCATCCACTTCGCCAACTACGGCGGCACCGGCGGTGTGCTGGACATTCGCAACAGCCTGTTTGAACGCAATGGCGCCTCCAGTGGCAGCGGCCAAAGCCTGCGCATGGCCGACAACGTGGGCAGCTTCAATCTGTCGCATACAGCCTTCGGCGCAGCTGGGCTCGACGGCAGCGCGACCGGCTCGCACTGCTCCGGAACCGCGAACACGCACAGCGCGAATGCCACCCTGCAGGGCTCCTCGCTAGGTTGCGGAACCACAGCGCTGAGCGTGGCCACGCTGGGGCTGATCGGCAGCGAGCCGACCCTGCCGGCCGCACAGCCCGTGGCCTTCGCGCTGGCGCCGAACAGCCCGCTGGTCGATGCCGGTGCCTCGGGACCGGCCAGCCTGGCCAACCCGGCCGCCTGCCTGACCAGCGATGCCGTGGGCAGCCTGCGCCCGCAGTCGGGCCTCTATGGCGGGCCGATCCGTTGCGACATCGGGCCGCTGGAGTTCATCGGCCCGATGTTCCGCGACGGTTTCGAGGACTAGCAGGCTGTTGAAAAACCGCCTGCTAGCTCGGCCAAGGAGGGCCGAGTCGACGAAGCAAGCGCGTAAGCGATGGATGTGTCGGGAGGTGGTGCGGACCTGTGCCGGACCGCCGACTCGAAAAACTCCGATGAAGGGGGTTTTACGACAAGCTGCCAAGGGCGTCGGCAGCGCAAGCGCGATCCGCTGCGAGCCTCAGAGCCTGCGCAGCCGCACGCTGTAGCCCTGCACGGGCGGCTGGGTCGCTCCGGAAACCAGAGGCGTGCCGGAGTCGTCGATGGTGAGCGTCAGCTCGTCCGGGCCGTGCACGGTGATTTCGAAGATGCCGACAACCTGGACCGCGCGCGCCGCGCGGGCGGCGAAGGCGCATTCCGGATTGGGAAACTGCGTCGTGCAGGCGACGGACTCGGCCTCGGCGCGCAGCACCCGACCCAGCAGTCGCGTCGGCGACGCCCAGTAGGTTTCGGAGAACACATGCCACTGGCTGCTGCCGTCGATGGCGAAGTTGGACCAGCTGCCCCACAGGCTGTCGATGGCGGTGGAGCCCGCGGCGCGACGCTCGTGCTGCAGCAGCAGCCCGCTGCCCGAATGCTGCGGCGAGTACCAGGCGCCGCTGAGGTCGTACTGCGCGCTCACCGGGAACCGCCCAGCCGGCGGCTGGCGCGCCGCAGGCCACTGCGCCACCTGCCTGTCCACCGGCGCCTGGATGGCGACCTCAAGCGGCGGCAGCACGGTCAAGCCCTGGACCGGAGTGACGGTACTGCCATCGGGCGCCGCCAGCGCGTCGTGGGTGTTGACCACGGAAACTGTCAGCGCGCCAATCTCGGTCTCGTCGAAGCGCACGTTCTGGATGTCGCGGGTGAACGGGGTGAGCGCCGAAAAGCAGAATATGAAGGCCGAACGGTTCCAGAACAGGTTCAGCAGACGGCCCTCGCCGCTGCGCTCGAAGCCAAGCACGTTCGGCGTACAGCTGTCGCGCCAGACACCGCTGATCCGCAGCGTGACGGTCTCACCCGCAGGAATCTCGCGGGTCAGCTGGCCATTGGGCAGCACGCGCTGGATGTCATCAATGCGCGAGGCGGCTTCGGCCTGCGGCGCGAAGAGCGGGGTGACGAGTGTGGCGAGTACGAACAGCATCCTGGGTGTCATGAGGTCCTCCCTGTTGTTGGATCCACGCCGATCAAGGCCCTCGTGAGCTTGATTCGCGAGCGCGCGCTCCTCGTCGCGCGGCAAGGCTGCGCGAGTCAACCTCGCCCCAAGGGCGTGGACGGAGCGCTCGGCGTGGGCGCGATACACGCTAGACAATCAGCGCTCGGGGAACTGCTGCGGATGTGTATCGAAAGCGTATCGATGCTGCGCGACCTGCAAACCCCAGGGCAGCGCAGGCCGTCGGCAGGCAAGCCGCATCGCCCGGCGACCGTGGGGATCGGCTCCGTTTCCGAGGGCGTGCGTCGCAGCGGCCAGTGGCACTCTGACCGCCAGCGGACCTCGATGCGCGCGAGCGGCTAACGCCGGAAACTGGCCGCGAGTGCGGAGAGGTGGCTGGACTGGAACTCCAGCGATTGCGCCGCGGCCGTTGCCTCTTCCACCAGGGACGCGTTCTGCTGGGTCGCATCGTCGAGCGCGGAGATGGTCTGCCCCACCTGGCTGATGCCGCTGGCCTGTTCGGACGAGGCGCGGGCGATATCCGCCATCAGTGCGGCGACACGCTGCACCGAACCGACCACGCCGTCGATCGTGTCGCCAGCCACGTGCACCTGCTCCGCGCCGGCCTCGATGCGCGCGATCGATTCCGAGATCAGGGACTTGATCTCACGGGCCGCCGCGGCCGAGCGCTGCGCCAGCGTTCGCACCTCACCGGCGACCACGGCGAAGCCGCGCCCCTGGTCGCCGGCACGCGCGGCTTCGACCGCGGCGTTCAAGGCGAGGATGTTGGTCTGGAAGGCGATGCCGTCAATCGTCGAGATGATGTCGTGCATGCGTCGCGAGTCGGCCGCGATGCGATTCATCGACTCGACGACCGCGCGCACTTCGGTACCGCCGCGCCCCGCTGTGGCGGCGGCTTTCTGCACCAGCCCCTGCGCTTCGGCAGCACCGTCGGCGTTCGCGCGCACGGTACTGGTCAGCTCCTCCATCGACGCGGCCGTCTCTTCGAGGTTCGCGGCCTGCTGCTCGGTGCGGGCACCCAGATCCTGATTGCCTGCGGCGATCTCGACCGCTGCGCCGTGCACCTGGGTCACCGCGTCCTGGATGGCGCCGATGAGATCCGCGAGCCGCGCCGAGGTGCTGTTGGCGTCGTCGCGCAGCTGCCCGAACGTGCCCTGCATGGAACGCTCGATGCGATGCCGCAGGTCGCCCTTGGCCAGCGCCCGGAAGGCGCCGCCGAAGGCTTCGATACTGGGCTGCAGCTCATCGAGCAAGCGGTTCAGCCCCTCACCCACCGTGCGATGGAAGCCCTGCAGTCGCTGCGAATCAATGCGGGCAGCCAGTTCGCCGCGCATGGCGGCTTCCACCAGACCGGCGATCTCACGTTCGACGCGCACGTCGTGGGTGCGGTCGCGCCACTCGACGACATAGCCGAGCACCTGATCGCTGGCGTCGCGCACGGTGTTCGCGGACAGAAAGAAGTGCGCCGCACCGACCTGGATCTGGGTGCGATGCACCTGCCGCAAGCCTTCCAGAAGGGACTTCTGATGGCCCGGCCGGGCGTGGAAGGCGTCGATGCTCTGGCCCAGCAGCCGGTCCGGATCGAAGTCCGGGAACTGCCCGCGCAGCTCTGCCGCCTGTTCGCGCAGGATGGCCACCACCGCAGGATTGACGTAGACGATGCGGCGTTCGGCGTCGGCAATCATCACCGCCGTCGAGCTGCTGTCGAGCGCGCGGACCACCCGCAGATTGCTGGCTGCTTCGGCGCGCTCCTCGGCCAAACGCTGACGCAGGCGGGCCTGCATATCCTGCAGGCGCGCGAGGATGCTGCGGGTGTCGCCCGGAGGCGCACCGATCGGCGTATCCAGATCGCCTGCGGCGATGCGCGCGGTGGCCTTCGCCGCCAGCACCGGCTCGCCGCCGATGTCGCGGCGCACGCTGCCGACGATCCACAGCCCGAGGGCAGCCATCACCAGCGCGGCGCTGAGAATCAAGGCCAGCTGCACAGTACGCACCTGATCGGCCAGCGCGCTGGCCTCGGTCGACAACTGCCCCACCTCGCGTTCGATTTCCTCGCTCAGCGCTTCCATCACGATGGCAAGGTCGTCATAGGCCGCTTCGAACTGGGTGAAGTCGGGGGCGACCCCGGCCAGCACCGCCTGCAGCTGCCCGCTGGCGTTCTGCAGATAGGCGTCCACCACCGGCCGCACGCGCGCGATGGCGTCGACCAGCGCGGGTTCGGTGGCGTGCGCGGCGTTGTCGTCCAGCACCCTGCGCATCCACGCGGCGTGCTCCTCGTAGCCCAGGCGCGCGGCTTCCAGCGCTTCAGCGCGACCGGACTGCTGGGCGAGAGCCGCTTCCAGCACGTCGGCCTTGATGGCGTCGTGCATCATGTCGGCTTCGAGCTGGTTGCGCAGCAGCGCCGAGGTCCGCACCTGCGCTTCCGAGCCCTCGACCAGACGCTGCTGGCCCCACAGGCCCAACAGCCCTACCAGCAGGGCGCCCAGAAAGCCCGCCAGCGCGAGCAGGAACAGCCTGTTGCGAAGACTCATCGGGGACTCCGAATCAAGAGTGGAGACGCGGCACGCGCAAGTCTCGGGTGATCGAACGGAAGGACAGGGCCCGTCGCTCAGGGCCAGCGCGCCGACAGGCCCACGGTGATCGCGCTATCGACGCTGCGATCGTTCAATCCGAGTGCTATCGCGCTATCCAGCTGAAGGTCCGGGCTGAGCAGCCAGGCGGCGCCAAGATCGAGATAGGCCTCGGTGCCGCCGTGCTCCGAACTTGCGATCTGCGGCAGAGCAAGCTCGGCGAAACTGCGGAACCTCGGCGACCACGCCCGCCCCACAACGACACCGAAGATGCCGGCGGTGTAGTTCTCGTCGCCGTCGTCATCCAGCAGCACGCCGGGCATCAGGCCGAGCGACCAGTCCTCGGACAGCGACCATTCGCCGACCCAGCGCAGCGAGGGGCGCACGCCCTCGCCGCGGAACGCGCGGTCACCGCTGGGCAGATCCAGATGGAAAAGCCAGGCCTGCGCAGGGCCGGCGCCAGTAGGCTCGGGCAACGCGTACTTGAGACCGAGGGCAAGGTCGGCGAAGCCGTCCAGGTCTTCCCGGAACGGCGCCGCACGCACCCGGGCGTCGAGCCAGCCGTCGGTCTCGAAGCGGGCCTCCCAGCGCTCGCCGAGACCGATCCGCAGCAGCGTTGGAGTGGCGAAGACTTCCGCACGCACGCCGTCTTCGCTGTCGCGTTCGAAGGCGACGCTGGTTTCGATCTGCCAGCGGCCTGACCCGACGCTCCGGCTCGACTCCACGAAGTCGGGGCGGTCGGTGGCGATCGGGCTCGCTGGCTGCGTGTGGCCGGCCATCGGCGGCAAGCCACAGACGCACAGTGCGCACCCGCGCGCGAGGGACGACAGAAGGCTGCTGCGCATGACAGGGCTCCACGCTTGAGTTTCCTCATGCATGCAAAGCGTGTTCCATGGCACAGTTCGATAAACAATCGATTGCTCTGTCTGGTTTTAACTTACAGAAGACGCCCGGCGACGAATTTCCGCCAGCGGGCACTCCGGGCGCTGTTCGCAGCAGCCCGGGAACAACGGTTCAGCGATCGGAGCCGATACACGCGCAGCGACCACCGGAGGCCAGGGTCTCGGCGCTTCAGGAGAGCCCTGCCTTTCCATGCGGCCGGTGGAACCGGCGCGGCGACCGCGTGGCTTGGCTATGCTTGCGCACCGCCATCCGCCTGACCGGGATCGGCGCTCACCTGACAACGAGATCCACATGACCCTGCGCCGCGCCCCTTCCTCCACTCGCAGCGCAACCCGGGTTGCGCTTTTGCTGGCAGGCGCATGCGCACTGCCGGCTCTTGCCGACACCCTGCGGATCAACGGCGAAATCAAGCAAACCGTGGGGGTGCTTCGCGAAGCCGTCAGCGGTGACGTCAGCTGCTATCTGCAGCTCGAATCGGACGCCGGCGAGACCTTCCACGAGTCCGGCGTGTTCGAACTGTGCGAAGACCCCTCGCTGATCGGCCAGCGTCTGAAACTCAGCTACTCGGTGGAGAACGTGCTGGCCGAGTCCTGCCAGGGCGATGTGGACTGCGGAGAAAGCGATCAGGTCGTGCTGGTGACGTCCGCACGGGTGTTGAGCGCCGCGACTTCGCCGATGGCCGCCTCACTGTGTGCGCCCGCTGAATCCATCGCCTTCGACTGCGCGACCGGGACCAAACGGGTGTCGGTGTGCGCCTCGGCCGATGCCTCGAACGTGTCGGGGTCGCTGCAGTACCGCTTTGGCAAGGCCGATGGTAGCGCGCCGCCTGAACTGGCCGTGCCTGACCACAGCGCGGTGCCGCGCCTGGCTTCACGCGGGGAGTCCACGCCGTTTGCCGGTGGCGGCGGCAGCTGGCTGCGCTTTCACAACGGCACGTATGCCTACGTGGTCTACAGCGGCATCGGCCGCTGGGGTGCCAACGGCGAAACCATGGAGCTGCAGGGCGTGCAGGTCGAGCGCGACGGCCAGGCCATCGCCACCCTGCCCTGCACCGGACCGCTGCAGAGCGCGCTCGGGCCCGACTGGTTCGAGCGCATGGGCGTGATCTCCGAAGGCGAGGAGTTCTACTTTCCCAGCGAAGAATGAGCGCGAGCGGAGCGAGGTCGACGCAGGTCGCCCCGCTCCCTCACCAGCGCTTTACTCGACGGCCTTTCCGCCGCCGAACAGGCCGGCATGCAGAGCATGGAACACGGTGCTCGCATCGACGGTGCCTTCGATGCGCTGGGCGCCCGGGCCGACGCCACGGACCACCGTGCCGCCGGCGCTGTCGCTCAGGGAAGCCCAGGTGATGTAGAAGGGCAGGCGCTGGCCGTGGCGGTCCGGCGGGGTGAGGAAGGGCTTGCCGCCATCGCTGTCCAGCGGCGAGCCGTTCTCGGTGACTTGGGGCAAGGGGCGCGGCAGCTCGTCGAGGTCATCGCTGGTGGCGTTCATGCCGCCGTTGTCGGAGTCGGACGCGACGATCACGGTCAGGCCGGGATCACGGGCAGCGTGGTCCAAGGCGATCGCGATGGCGCGATCCGCACCCTGGGCCGCATCGAGCGTGGCAGGCGCGTTGTTCTCCCCCGACAGATTGTCGGTGGCCTCCTCGTTGCCCACCAGCAGATAGCCCTTGGGGCTGTCGGCCAGCTGCTTCAGCGCGGCGGCGATCATCACATCGAAGCGCGGCGCCTGCGGCTGGAAGTTCGGCCGCTTCTGGGCGGCCAGCGTGGCTTCGTCGGCCTCGTTGAAGGTTTCCTCGGCGGCAAACAGGCCGAGCAGACGCGGCGTACCCGCCGGCACGGCCGCAAGCTCCTCGGCAGAAAAGACCACGGTGTAGCCCGCCGCGCGCGCCTCTTCGACGAGATAGCGGCCGTCCTCGCGCACGCCCTCGCCGTGGCGCCCGGCGACGCCCTTCGGCAGGAAGAACATCTCACCGCCGCCCAGCGCCACATCGGGCTGTGCGGCCAGGATCTGCGCTGCGATTTCGGCTTCGTCATCGCGGTTCGGCACGCGCGCCAGAAACGCGCCGGTGCCGGGCTCGGTGAGACTGGACGAATTGACGATGGCGATGCGTTTGCCGGCGGCCTTGGCTTCGCTCATCAGGCTGCCCGCGAACCCCGAGGCCGAGCGCGTCAGCGGCTCGCCCCGCAGGGTGCCGTAGGCATCGAGATCCACCCGCAGCCCCCAGGCGTGGGTGGTGGCGCCGGCGTTCGAGCTCTGGTTCACGGCATCCAGCGTGGGCCCGACATAGAGAGCCACCTGCGGCAGTCGGTCCCAGGCGAGGCGCCCATCGACACCCACGGTGTACAGCCGCGTCGCCATCCAGGTGTTGGCGCCCATGCCGTCGGGGTGGAGGAAGATCGCGCTGCCGCTGGCAGACGCGGACGACAGCGGCGCCAGCGCATAAAGAGCGGCGGCAAGAGCAAGGAAGCGGACAGGACGCATGCAGTCACCTTGGCAGCGGACGAAACCCCACACTTTGCACGGCGAACGTTACAGCCACCACCTCGGAACATGCCCGCAGGCGACGGGCCTGCCCCACACCTGACTTCGACCCTGGACGAACGACACTGCGCGGGCCCGCTCGCTTCAAGGTCTCGCCCCAAGGTCAACCTCGCGCTGTTCGCTGTGCGCCTTCGAGAACATCGACCCGGCGGCCCTGGCCTGACCGACGGGACGCGCGAGCGGTTGAGACGCGACAATGCAGCACCTCGAACACCACGGCCCGGCTTCGGCCACAATCGCAGTCCCCTCGCTTGCCCGCGTGCGTGAATGCTTCCGTCTTCCGCCCCGATCGACAGCCCTGGGTCGCTGGCCATCACCGATCGCCTGATCGCGTTCCTGCGGGACATCGGGCTGCGCGTTGACGAAGAACCCCTGGCGACGCCTGGCTTCCTGCCGGGCGTTGCGGTTCGCGCAGGCGGCCTCGTGGTGGACAGGGTCGCCCTGCGTTGGCCAGGCGATCTCCTGCACGAGGCCGGCCATCTCGCAGTGATGCCGGAGGCGCTGAGACCGGTTCAAGACGGCGCGCTGCACGACTGTGAGCATGTGCCGCATGCCGGCGAAGCGGAGGCCACCGCCTGGGCCTATGCCGCCGCCTGCGCCGTGGGCCTGTCGGCGCGCGAGCTGTTCCATGCCGGTGGCTACCACGGCCATGGCGAAGGGCTGGCCATGACCTATGCCTGCGGCGTGTATCCGGGCCTGCATGGACTGATGCAGGCCGGCATGGCCCATGGCATGACCGAAGCACAGACGCTGGGCGTCGCTGCCTACCCGTGGATGCGCCGCTGGCTGCGGGAGTGAGGGCTCGGCGGGGCTGAGGCTGGCCTGCAGCGACTGCGGCGCATCAGCCCAAGCCGACACTGCAGACTTCAGCGTTGACGCGCCGCGGAGTGCGCGCCCGCGGGTCGAGCGCACAGCTGCTTGATCCAGCGTGACCGCGCGAAGCGAAGGTGTCGCCGCATGGCGACCGAACGAGTCCGGGGACCTGTGCCGGACTCGCGACCACGGATCAAGGCGACGAGGGACGGGATCCGCGTTGCCCCGAGGGGCTTGCAAGCGCGCGCAGCCGCTCCGCGGTCGCTGAGTCCGCCGGGTAGAAGCACTCCAGCGCGAGCTCGGAAAGGGTGACGTCTGCGGGCGTGCCGAACACCGTGATGGTGCTGAACAGGGCGAGTTCGCCCAGCGGGCTGCGCAGGCGGAACAGCATCAGCACGTCGGGCGTCGGCGACTCCGGGGTGTCGTGACGCTCAGACTCGTGCGGCAGGCTCGGGTAGGCCGACAGCTCGGCGAGCAGGCTGGCCAGCACGGCATCGCCGCTCTCGTGGACCTGGCGGCGCAGGCGCGCCAGCAGATGCCCGCGCCACTGCTTGAGGTTGACGATCTGCGGCGCCAGCCCGCGCGGATGCAGGCTGATGCGGAGCACATTCGCCTGCGGCTGCAGCAGCTCGGGCGCCACCGCGCCCAGCAGGGCCTGCGCGCTGGGGTTGGCCAGCTGCAGGTTCCAGTGCCGATCCACGGCCACGGCAGGAAACGGCGAATGCAGATCGATGACCCGCTGCACCGCCTCGCGTGCGGCAGACAGCACCGGACTGTCGAGCGCGGTTTCGGCGAAGGCCGGCGCGAATCCAGCCGCCAGCAGCCAGCGGTTGCGCTCGCGCAGCGGCAGCTCCAGCAGGGTGGCGAGATGCAGCACCAGCTCGCGGCTGGGGCGGGCGCGGCCGGTTTCGATGAAGCTCAGGTGGCGCGTCGAGATGTCCGCCTCGAGCGCGAGATCCAGCTGTGAGAGCCGACGGCGCTGACGCCAGTCACGCAGCAGGCCGCCGATGGCGGGACTTGAGCTCGGCGCGGAGTTCGATCGAAGGCTGTCCATGCCTGCGGATGCTAACCGCGGCTTCGCGGCCTCGGCATTACCTGGCAGGTAATGGACCACAGGCGACGTAGGCGCGAGGCTGGTGGCGACCCCACACGAAGAGGAACCCATCATGCGCACTGTTCACCCGTCACCCCTGCTCCGTCTCGGCCTGCGCCTCGATGCGGCCTTGAGCCTGGGCGCGGCTGCGGCTGTGCCGCTGCTGCTGGAGCCCTTGGGCGCAGCGCTCGGACTCGATCGCGTGCACATGATCGCGCTGGCGGGCTTCATGTTCGTCTGGGCGGCCCTCACCGGCTGGATGGCGGCTCAGGCGCAGCTGCCGGCATGGAGTGTGTGGATGACTGTCTGTCTGAATCTGGCGTGGGCGCCAGCCAGTCTGCTGCTCCCGGCGCTGGGACTGTTCAAACCCAGCCCGATCGGCTGGACGGTACTGGTGGCAGAGGCGCTCGCGGTGCTGGTGTTCGCCGAGCTGCAGTGGCTGGGTCTGCGACACAGCGCGCGCGAGGCGGCGCCGTCCGCGCGCACAGCGGTGGCCTGAATGGAACTCCGTCGCCGCGACTGGCGGATGATCGCGATGAAGGCCGGGCTGTGGATCGCAGTCGGCATCCACTGGCTGCCCCTGCCGGGACTGCTGGGCGCCGACTCGCTAAGGACGCTTTACGCGCTGGCGGCCAGCATCGAACCCGCTGTGGAACTGCTGCTCCAGCACCGCGCCCTGCTGTTCGCCCTGCTCAGCCTCCCGCTGGCCTTCGCGCTGAATGGACGGGGGTCCGTGCGTACGGGCTGCGCCCTGCTGCTGGCCAGCGACATCGCCTTCGCCCTGCTGTGTCTCCAGCACTGGCCGCTGTCGCCTGCCCTGCAGAGGGTGCTGCTGTTCGATGCCGCCTCGATCGCCCTGCTGTTGATCGGTCTGACCGCGGCGGCGCCGAGGGGCGATCAGACCTTGCGCAGGTAGCACGCCTTGAGCATGAAGTTGCCAGCGTCCATGCGGCAGTCGACCTCGTGGTCGCCGCCAACGAGACGGATGCTCTTCACCTTGCCGCCGACCTTGAGCACGGTCGAGCTGCCCTTCACCTTGAGATCCTTGATGAGAACCACCGAGTCGCCATCGGCCAACGGCGTGCCGTTGGCGTCCACGATGACGCGCTGACCCTCGACATCCTCTTCGGCTGCGGCCGTCTGCAGCCACTCGTGGGCGCAATCAGGACAGATCCACTGCTCGCCGTCCGGATAGGTGTTCTCGGAGCCGCACTGCGGACAGGACGGGATCGGATCGGACATGCGGGCAACCGTGGGCGGAGGGCGAAAGCATACGTCCTGCCCACGCGCGCCCCAAGCGCCCTCAGCCTCGCAGGGTGCGGTCGAACAGGGCCAGCGTCCTTGTCCAGGCCTCGCGCGCAGCCGCTTCGCTGTAGCGCGGCGTGGTGTCGTTGTGGAAGCCGTGCAGGGTACCGGCGGGCTGGAACAGCGCGAAGCGCGTGCCGGCGGCGGTGAGTGCGGCCTCGTAGGGCGGCCAGGTGGCGTTGACGCGCTCATCGTCGGCAGCGAGCACCACCAGCAGCTCGGCCTTGATGTCGGGCACGCCCTCCAGCGGAGCGGCGCCGCCGTAGTAGGGCGCGGCGGCGGCAAGCTCGGGCAGGCGCGTGGCCAGCAGGTTGACGATGGCGCCGCCGTAGCAGAAGCCGGTGGCGCCGAGCCTGCCGTTGCCGCCTTCGAGCGCCAGCAGCCAGCGAGCGGCCGCCACGAAATCCTCGCGGCACTTGGCCTGATCGATCTGCGGGAACAGCGCGCGCGCCGAGTCCTCATCGCCCGGATAGCCGCCGAGGGTGAACAGGGCGTCGGGCGCGAAGGCGCGATAGCCCACGAGTGCGAGGCGACGCGCGACGTCCTCGATATGCGGATTCAGGCCGCGGTTCTCGTGCACCACCAGCACGCTGGGCAGCGGACCCGCAGCCTCGGCAGGCTCGGCCAGGTAGCCGCGCCCCTTGCCATGGCCCTGCGGCGAGTCGAACTCGCGGTACTCGGTGCGCAGGCGCGCATCATCCGCGGCCACCTGCTGGGCCGCGGCGAACTGCGGGCTGAGCGCCGCCAAGAGGCCCGCCGCACCGGCGGCTCCCGCGGCGTAGCGCCCGGCGCCCGCCAGAAAGGCGCGGCGATCGATGGCGCCGTGCACGAACTGGTCGAACAGACGCAGCACGTCGGGGTGGAAATCGTGCTGGTCGAGGCGGCGCGGCGTGCTCATGCTGGACTCCCGGAGAGATTCAGCCGCTGAGGCTGTAGGCGCGGGCATCGCCGTGGCGTGAACCGGAGGCCTGCGCACTTGGCTCAGCCGGGGCCGACCGCCAATGGATAGACCTCGCGGATCGGACAACGGCTGCCGAGCCGGCTGGCGGCCATGCCGCCGAGGTCGGCCCGCGCGTCCGGCAGGATGATCACCGTGTCGCCGGCGTTGCCGCAGATCAGACCGTTGTTGGCGCCAGAGGCGAAGTCGATGTTCTCGAAGCGGCCAAGGTCGGGACAGCTGCCGTCGAGCTCGACCCGGTAAACGCTGCGGCCGGCAGATCGACGCATCGAAGTTTCGACCACCAGCCCGCCGTCCACTTCGCTCCAAGCACGCAGGTGACGGGAGGCAAAGCAGAAGTCGGCGCTGCCGCCAAAGCCATGACGTCCCCGCTCCTCGACCTCGACCGTGGGCAGGGCGCGCGCTGCGGCTTCGCGCGCCAGCCGCGCGAACTCCCGCGGCTCGACGGGCGCCAGCGCGGCGATCGGGCAGGTCTGGCCGCTGGGCTCCACCTTCAGAAACGCGCCCTCGCCGCAGGCCCAACCCTCGCGCGCCAGCAGGGTGGGTTGGGCCCCGGCCTCAAGCACCGCCTCGCAGGCGTCAGCCAGCTCGACGCGGAAGCGCTGGCCGTTCGAGAGCGCCACCGCAAGCTGCCAGGCGGAAGGCGCATGCAGGGCCTCAACCAGACGCGCGTCGAGGCAGTCGGGCGAGGGCGCGGGCGAGCGCGCATCGATGGCCGGAGAGACCGCCAGCGCGAAGCCGATCAGGGCAAGGGCACGGAGCCTCATCGGGCGACCTGCGCAATCGGGAAGACCTCACGGATCGAGCAGCGCGAGCCCAGCGGGGTGACGGAAATGATCCCGACGTCCAGCAACTCGACGCGATCCCCCGCATTGCCACAGATCACACCGTTCTCGGCGCCCGAGCGGAAGCCCACGCTGACCGCACGCCCGAGATCGGGACAGACCTCTCCCAATTCGACCCGGTAGCGCGTGTTGCCTCCGGAACGACGCCCCGAGACGACGACTTCGAGTGCCTCATCGGACTCGCTCCATGCGCGCACATCGCGAACAGCGAAACAGTGGTCATACGTGCCGCGAAAGGCGCGAGGCCGCTGCGCCTTCACCTCGACCGCGGCAAGCCGGCCGCTGTCGTCGTGGCGGGCGTCTCGCAGCAGTCCTGCGAACTCGCGCGCATCCACAGGCGCCAGCGCTGCGATCGAACAGACTGCCCCGCTGTGGGCGTCGACCACGTACTCTCTCGAGCGACCGCAGGCCCAGCCCTCTTTCGACATCAAGCTGAGACGGGCCTCGTCCGCGAGTACGGCCGGGCAGGCGGAAGCCAACTCGACCCGGAAGCGGCGACCATCCGCCTGGACGATGGCCAGCTGCCAGGCGGAAACCGGAAACACCCGATCCACCTGCCGTGCATCAAGGCAGTCAGGCGAAGGCGCGGCAAGACGCGTCGCAGCCGCGTGGACGGTACAGGCCGCGAGGGCGAACGCAACGGGCATCGAGAGCTTCAGGCAGCGAAACATGCAGGCCTCCAGATATGGATCAGGGCCGAACGGGCCGCGAGCGACTCTGCCTAGCCACCGGTGAACCGGCAAGTCCGTGCAATCGACTGGCAGAGCACAAGCAGCCAGCTCGGGTTCAGGAAAACAGCGGCGCGCGACGGGCCGCAGGAGACGTTCAAGGTGCCGCCAGAGCCCAGCCCTCCCGGCCCTGGCTGCAGGGCAGCGCCGCCGCCTTTGGGCCAGGCTGAAGAATTCAGCCTTGCCGCGCGCCCTGGCGCGCGCGCGGGGCGAGCACCTCAGTGCTTGATCCAGCGCAACCGAGCGCATCGAAGGCCTCGCCGCGCAGCGGCCGAACGAGTCCGGACATGCGCCGGACTCGCGACCACGGATCAAGGCCAGGATGGACGTGATCAGGCTCGCCTTTGAGTCACCTCAATGCGGCGGGCGATAATGACGCGGACAATCGCCTCCGCGTCGAGACCCTCCCTCCCCCGTGCGCAGCCGCCTTCGATCCCGAGGGATCGCCCAGCCAGCTGCGTGGAAACCCTGCCCATGAATGCCGCTGCCCAGCCCGCACGCGCCGAAGCCGACAAGCCCTACCGCATCGAGCGGGTCACCGCTGTCCACCACTGGACCGACCAGTACTTCACCCTGCACACCACCCGCGACGAGGGCCTGCGATTCGAGAACGGCCAGTTCGTGATGATCGGCCTGATGGTCAACGGCAAGCCGCTGCTGCGTGCGTACTCGATCGTCAGCCCCAACTGGGAGGAGCAGCTGGAGTTTCTGAGCATCAAGGTGGCCGACGGCGCGCTGACTTCGCGGCTGCAGCACATCCAGCCCGGTGACGAACTGCTGGTCAGCAAGAAGCCCACCGGCACCCTGCTGATCTCCGATGTGACGCCCGGTCGCAACCTCTATCTGCTAGCCACCGGCACCGGGCTGGCGCCCTTCCTGGCCATCGTCCGCGACCCCGAGACCTACGAGCGCTACGAGAAAATCATCGTGGTCCACGGCGTGCGGCTGGAGCGCGACCTCGCCTACCGCAACTTCCTCACGCACGAACTCCAGCAGCATGAGTATCTGGGCGAGATGGTGCGCAGCAAGCTGCTCTACTACCCGGCGGTGAGCCGCGAGGCCTTCCTGCACGCGGGCCGCATCACGGACCTCATGGACTCCGGCCAGATGATGCGCGACCTCGACCTCGACCCGCTTGACCCCATGCATGATCGCGCCATGATCTGCGGCAGCCCCGGCATGCTGGCCGACTTCCGCGCCCTGCTCGACCGCCGGGGCTTCGTGGTCAGCCCGCGCATCGGCACGCCAGGCCAGTACGTGTTCGAGCGCGCCTTCGTCGAGAAGTAGCCGCCGCTCGCAGGCGTCACGCTTCCCCGCATACTTCGTCTTCACGCGGCGCCCATTGGTGGGCGCTCGCGCTCTCGGGGGTGTCGCCATGTTCGAACGTTTCGCGCGCAGCTGGTCGCTGATCAAGGCCAGCGCTTCGGTGCTGAGGCAGGACAAGGAGCTGCTGCTGTTCCCGCTGTTGTCCTCAATCGCCACCCTGCTGGTGGCGGCAGCCTTCATCCTGCCGGCGCTGGGCCTCGGAGCGCTCGATGGATTGCAGCGCATGGACGAACAGGGCCTGCCGCCGCTGGCCTATGCGCTGGCCTTCCTGTTCTACCTGTCCCAGTACTTCGTGATCTTCTTCTTCAATACCGCGCTGGTCGGTGCCGCCATGATCCGCCTGCAGGGTGGCGATCCGACCGTGGGCGACGGCCTGCGCATCGCCGGCGGCAAGATCGGAGCAATCTTCGGCTATGCGCTGGTCGCCGCGACCGTCGGCATGATCCTGCGCGCCATCCAGGAGCGCGCGGGCTGGCTGGGCCGCTGGATCGCCGGTCTGTTGGGCGCCGCATGGACGGTCGCGAGCTTCCTGGTGGTGCCGGTGCTGGTCAGCCGCGATGTAGGCCCGATCGAGGCGGTCAAGGAGAGCGCGCTGCTGCTCAAGCGCACCTGGGGCGAGAACGTGATCGGCCAGGGCGGCATCGGCCTCGTGTTCGGCCTGATCAATTTCCTGGTGGTTATTGCCGGCGCAGCGCTGATCGTGGCTGCGGCCATGAGCCAGAACGCCGTGCTGATCAGTCTGGCGGTCGCCGCACTGGTCATCGCGCTGGTGATCGGCGCGCTCGTGCAGGCGGCGCTCTCGGGCATCTATTCGGCGGCCCTGTACCGCTACGCCAGCGGGGAAGGCGAGAGCGCGGGCTTCGACGGCGCTCTGCTCACCCAGGCGTTTGCGCCCAAGCGCTGAGAGCATGTGGAAACCCTCCGCCTGCTGCGGTCGCCTCTGGCCACCAGTGGCGGGCAGAGACACCTTTGCTACGGCGTCTGCGTGTCTTCCCACGCTCTGAGCCTTGTGCTGGGGCATCCAGCGTGGCCGGACCTGACCGGCCGCGCTCATCGCGGCAGCAGCGCAGCGTGGACCGCAGTGCGGTGGGCTCGGGGCTCAGCGCTCGGGGCTCCGCCGCAGCATCGCAGCCCGATCGAGGGGCGCCACAGCGGCCGATGCCCGCACTTGGAGACGGCTCCATCAGGCGGTGAGGGGACCATCGTCGTTTGCCGCCGCGTCCGCAGCTTCAGCGCCTTCGTCGCGCTGCGCGGCAAGTTCAGCGAGGGCGGCGCGGGCTTCGAGCTCGAACGCATCGCCGACCCAGAGGCTGAGCAGGCCTGCGACCGGCAGTTCGCCCATGCCGCCGCCCAAGTGTTCGCCTGCGAGCAGCACCGGCACGCCCGCCGCCTCCAGCCAGCCGCGGGTGATTTGCGCGTCGATGTAGCTGTCGGCTTCGTACACTCTGCGCATTCCTGAGCACCCGGGTTCCGATCGATGAAGACCAGAGAGTACGCGCTGCAGCAGCATCTGCCTGCGTGGATGATCGTGCTGATGCTGGCGCTCGTCGGCTGTGCGCCGCAGCCGCTGCCGCCGGAGTTCGGCCGCATCGAGGGCATCGAGATCGTCGATCTGCGCGAAGGTGCGGGCGCGCCGGCCCAGGCCGGCGACCGTCTGCGCATGCACTACCGCGGCTTTATCTTCGACCAGAGGGCGGAAGGCGGGCGCGGGCCGAAGTTCGATGATTCGCATGCACGCGGCCGGCCCTTCGAGTTCGTGCTGGGCGCGGGACAGGTGATTCGCGGATGGGATGAGGGCCTCGTGGGCCTCAAACCGGGCGGCCAGCGCCTCTTGCGGCTGGGCCCCGACTACGGGTACGGCGAGCGCGGCGCCGGCCGCGCGATCCCGCCCGGGGCCTCTCTGCTGTTCGAGGTCGAGCGAGTCGCTGAACCCGACTGAGCGAGTCGCTCTCAGCCTGCGGGGTTGCGCTCTTCGCGCCAGCGCTGGGCGCCAAGAAAGATCATCCGCAGCTGGCGGGTCAGCTCCTGCTGCTGCTCGCGCTCGGCCTGCGAATTGCCCGGCGGCAGATCGAGGATATCGTTGATCGCGTTGATCACCGTGGCCACCACCAGCCGACAGAGCAGCGCCAGCGTGTTGGCATCGAGACCTGGCATGAGGTTCAGGCGGCGCATGTCCTGCGCCATCTCCTGAGCGAAATGGCCCTCCTCGGTGCGGATGGCCTGGCGGATGACCGGCGCCCCGCCGCCGCGCTCGGAGGCGATGAACAGGAAATGCGCGCGGTGCTGCTGCACATAGGTGCGGAAGATCACCACCGAGCTTCGCAGGATCTGGGTCGGCGGCAGGCCGGTGCGCCGGGCCTCGCGCAGCAGACGGCGCAGGGTTGCGCCGGACTCATCGACCAGCGCCAGCCCGAGTTCGTCAAGGTTCGGGAAGTGACGGTAGAACGCCGCCGGCACCACGCCGGCCTCGCGGGTGATCTCGCGCAGGCTCAGCGAGGCGAAGCTGCGACCTGTGCCCATCAGCTGCAGTGCGGCGGACAACAGCTGGGCGCGCGTCAGCAGGCGGCGCTCGTCTCGGGTCAGGGTGGGGTCGGCCTCACCGGCCGTTCGTGAGTTCATCGGGATGGCAGGGCGCGTGAGAGCCGCAGTGTAACCGCGGGTGGCCGCCGGGCCGCGTCGAATTCGGGGCTTGACGCACCACCGATCAAGTCCCTTCTGGCCCTGATCCGTGGTCGCGAGTCCGGACTCGCGTGGGCGGGATCAAGCACGTGCCTGCCCGATCCGCGGGCGCGCCCTCGACGGCTCGCAGTCGCGCTGGATTCCTCGGCGTTGCCTTACGTCTCCCGCCCCCGGGCCCAGGCCTCGAACTCGGCGGGAGCCAGGGCGGGCGCGAACAGGTAACCCTGTCCACGGCTGCAGCCCATGGCTTGCAGCGCGGCGCGCTGTTCTTCCAGCTCGATGCCCTCGGCGGTGAGCGCAAGCCCGAGATCGCCGGCGAAACCGATGATCGTGCGCACGATGGCACGGTGGCGGGGATTGCTGCCCATGTCGCGGATGAAGCCGCGATCGATCTTCAGTGCGTCGAAGGGCGAGTCGGCGAATCGTTCGAGCGAGCTGTAGCCGGTGCCGAAGTCATCGACCGCCAGGCTGGCACCGGTCGACTTCAGGGCAGCCAGACGCTCGGCCGCCTGACCCATATCGCCGCCGAACACGCGCTCGGTGACTTCGATCTGCAGGTTCGCGGCGGGCAGCCCGGACGTAAGCAGCGCAGCCCTTACCTCATGCGCGGCGGCCTGTGAGGCCACCAGACGCTCGTCCATGTTCACGTTCAAGATGAAGCCATCGCGCCTCAGGCCACGCCGCCACTCCGCCGCCTGACGACAGGCTGCGCGCAGCACCCAGAGGTCGATCTCGCCGATCAGCCCGGCCTCTTCGGCCAAAGGCAGGAACTCGCCGGGCAGCAGCAGCCCGCGTCGCGGATGGCGCCAGCGCACCAGTGCCTCACAGCCCAGGGCACGGCCACTTCCGAGGTCGACGATCGGCTGGTAGTGCACTTCGAATTCACCGCGGCCGATGGCCAGACGCAGGTCGGTCTGCAGTTCGAAACGGCGGCGCGCCTCCGCATGCATGGCCTCGTCGAAGACCGCGAAGCCGCCCTTGCCCTGCGCCTTGGCCCGGTACATGGCGGTGTCGGCATCGCGCAGGATCTGTTCGGGCCAGCGGTAGTCGGTGTGGCCCAGCACGATACCGACGCTGGCGCCGGAGTAGACCTCGTGGCCATCGACGCGAAACGGTCGTTCGAACAGCTCGGCGATGAGGCGCGCGGTGGCTTCGGCGCGCTCACGCGTGCACGGCCCCTTGGGCAGGAGACTGAATTCGTCGCCGCCATAACGCGCGAGCAGGGCCTCGCGCCCCAGGGTCAACGACAACCGCTCGCCGATGGCGACCAGCAGGCGATCGCCTGCGCCGTGGCCAAGACTGTCGTTGACCCATTTGAAGCCGTCCAGGTCGAGGAACAGCACAGCGTAATCGTGGCAGTCGCGGCCCTGGGCCTCGCCGAGGGTGATCAGGAGCTGCTGTTCGAACTGCCAGCGATTGGGCAGACCGGTCAGGGGATCGAAGTTGGCATGGAAACGCAGCAGATGCTCGGCCTCGCGCTGCTGGCTGATGTCGACCACCGAACCGGACAGCTCCATCCCGCCCAAGCCTTCGCCGCCGCGCTGCACCGACAGATTGACCCAGAGCAGCCTGCCGTCCTGCCCCACGAGCCGAGTCGTGAAATCGGCCACGCGTCCGTCCGCGCGCAAGCGCGCCAGCAGCCGGTCGCGATCCTCGGGATCGGCGTAGAGGCTATCCACATGCTCCAGCGCGTGCACCAGCGTCGCCGGATCGGGGTAGCCCAGCATGCGCGACAGCGCCGGATTGACGTCGAGAAAGCGTCCCTGTTCGGTGCTGCGGAACAGGCCCACGGGCGAGCGATCGAACAATTCGCGGTAGCGCGCCTCGGCATCTGCAAGGGCTTGATGCTGTCGCTGCTCGAGGGTGATGTCACGCATCACGCCGGTCGATGCGATGTCGCCCTGGTACAGGATGGCATCGGCATGGACTTCGACGCTGATCACATGACCGAGGCGGTGAAGCAAGCGGATGACATAGCGCTGCACGTCGAGCGAGCCGTCTTCGCGGGCCTGCCGCCGCGCTAGCTGGGCTTCGGCATCGTCGGGGTGGACGAGCTGCATGTAGCTGTGGCCGATCAGCTCCGCGGGCGCGCAGCCGAGCATCTCGGCCAAGGCCGGATTCACGAACAGCATGCGACCGCGCTGGATCAGAAACACGCCATCGCGGCAGTTCAGCACCAGCGCCCGGTACAGGCTTTCCGATTCACGCAGGGCCTGCTGGGCTTCCAGTTCGGCGCTGACGTCCACCAGCGATCCCTCGTGGAAGAGCGTTCGACCACTGGCATCGTTGACGGCACGCGCATTGATGCTGACCCACACCAGGCTGCCGTCGCGGCGGCGCATGCGCTGGCGGCGTCCACGCACTCGCCCGCTGACCGCCAGTTCCTCGCGCACCCGCGCCGCATCGGCGGGGTCGTCGTACAGCCCCTCGATGTCCTCCGCAAGGGCAAGCAGCATCTGCGCCGGAGACTCGTAGCCGAACAGCTTGGCCATCGCCGGGTTGGCATCGATCAGGCCGCCCTCGGGCAGGCTCCGGTAGAGCCCCTCCGCGGCATGCCAGTACAGGGAACGGTAGCTCTCGCGCTGAGGGTCAGGGGTATGCTCGGCGAGCCGGTCCGGCGCCACATCGAGCAGGACGAAAATGTGGGTGCCGTCGTCCGCGTCCATGCACTCGGCGTTGATCCTGCACAGCAGCAGGTGTCCTTTGGCGTGGCGCACCGTGACCTGCAGGCCGCTGACCCGCCCGTACTCGCGCAGCTGTGACCAGATCGCCGTGCGGACCGTCATCTCCGGCCACAGGCCCAGCTCGAGAGGACGACGACCGAGGGTGTCCTCGCTGCGGTAGCCGAGCATGCGTTCGAGCGCGGGATTGACCTCCAGCACGGTTCCGCGGTCGGCGCAGATCAGCGCTACCACCGTATCCGAGTGCCTGAAGCGATCCAGAAGACCCACCCAACGCCCTCCCCTGCGCGAGACGCCGAATATACGGACCCGGTCAGCGGCGTGCGCGCCGGTTTGCCGGGTCCGCGGCGTTTCCTGCAAGCTTGAGGCCACCCGGCCGTCCGCGTCCTGCTTGCCCGAGTCCGGCGGCGGCGCACGGCAGGCCTCCCGCCCTCTGCTTCCGAGCGTTGCCCCTTGAGTCCGAAACGCCCCCGAATCCATCGATTGAGCCTCGCGCTCGGCTTCGCATTGGCGAGCACCGCCCAGGCCCAGACGACCCTGCCGGACTGGAGTCTGTGCCGGGTGCGCGAACTGCCCGCCTTTTACCGGCCGGATCTTCCGCGCGACGTCGAACGCGAAAGCGCGCCTGTTGACGTGGTCGGTCGCGCATTCCGCATCGAAGACGCCGGGCACTACGTGCTCGAAGGCGGCGCGGAGCTGCTGCGCGCCGACCAGCGCCTGCTCGCGCCGCTTCTCGAGTACGTCGCTGACACCGGTGAATTCAGCGCGCCGCAGGGGCTGCAGTACCAGGACAGTGCCCTGCTGGTCGAAGCCGCCGAAGCCAAGGGCGATCTCAAGCGCGACCGGACCGAACTCAGCGACCTGCGGTACCAGATGCTGCAGCTGCGCGGCAACGGCGTGGCCGCGGCGGCACGCATGGAGGGCACGCTCAGTTCGCTGGACAGCGTCACCTACACCACCTGCGAACCCGGACAGACGACCTGGCAGTTCCGCGCCCAGCAGATCGACCTGGATACTGCCACCGGCCTCGGCAAGGCCCGCAACGCGCGGCTGGAGTTCGCCGGGCTGCCGGTGTTCTACCTGCCCTATGTCACCTTTCCGATCGACGAGCGCCGGCGCAGCGGCTTCCTGTACCCGGGCGTGGGCTCGGGCAACAGCAACGGCCTCGACATCCGCCTGCCCTACTACCTGAACCTGGCGCCCAACTACGACGCCACCGTGGTGCTGCGCAGCCTGGGCCGCCGTGGCCTGATGCTGGGCGGCGAGTTCCGCTACCTGGGCCGCAGCTTCGAGGGCCAGGTCGAGGGCGATTGGCTGCCGAACGACGACGTCCGCGGCCGCGACCGCGGCGCTCTGCGCTACCGCCACTACGGGCGGCTGTCGCCGGTCTGGACGGTGCAGGCCGACCTCAACCACGTCTCCGACGACCGCTACTTCGAAGACTTTGGCGACTCCCTGACCAGCATTTCGACCACCCTGCTGGAGAGCCACGCCGGTTTGCGCGGTCGCGGCCTGCAGTGGCAAGCCAGTGCGGTCGCGCGCGACTTCCAGCTGGTCGACCCGCTGATCGCCGACAGCGCGGCACCCTTCCAGCAGCTGCCGCAGCTGCGATTCAGCGGCTGGCTGCCGGCCGGGCCCATGCGCTTCGGCGTCGATGCGGAGCTGGTCGCGTTCGGGCATGAGGACCGCGCCGCGGGCAGCCGCTACGACCTGCGTCCCTGGCTGCGTGCTCCGGTAGAGCGCGCCTGGGGCTTCCTGCGGCCTGAACTGGCCTTCCGCCAGACCGGCTACCGCCTCGACCGTGGCTTCGAAGCCGACTTCGCCGATCGCAGCCCGCAGCGCAGCCTGCCGATCGTGAGCCTCGACAGTGGCTTGCTGTTCGAGCGCGCGACCCGGCTGTTCGGCGCCGACCTGCAGCAGACCCTGGAGCCGCGCCTGTTCTATCTGCGAGCCCCCTTCCGTGAC
Source organism: Lysobacterales bacterium (assembly GCA_046318115.1). Classification (GTDB taxonomy): domain Bacteria; phylum Pseudomonadota; class Gammaproteobacteria; order Xanthomonadales; family Xanthomonadaceae; genus Aquimonas. The sequence goes on from JBKCVA010000073.1 coordinate 39,606, forward strand.
CAGGACGATCTGCCGCTGTTCGACACCCAGGAGCTGTCCTTCAGCTTCGCCCAGCTGTTCCGCTCCAACCGCTTCACCGGCGCCGACCGGCAGATGGACGCGAATCAGCTCACACTCGCGGTGGGCAGCCGCTTCTTCGACGCCAGCGACGGCCGCGAGCGCTTCGCCGCCAGCGTCGGGCAGATCCGCTACTTCGACGCACCGAGGGTGGGCCTCATGCCGGGCGGCCTGTCGACGCGCCCCAACGCTTCGCCTTTTGTCGGCGAGATCTCGGCCAACTTCAGCCGAAACTTCTCGGCGGGCGTCGGCAGCCAGTGGGACCCCGACCTCAAGCGCACCGATCTTTCGGCGCTGCGCGCGCAGTACCGCCGCGACGATGGCACGGTGGCCAACCTGAGCTATCGTTTCCGCCGCACGACCGGAGCACCTGTCGAACAGATCGACAGCAGTTGGCTGGTGCCGGTGAGCCCGGCCTGGCGGATCCTCGGCCGCTGGAACTACTCGATTGCCGATCGCAGCACCATCGAGGCCTTCGCCGGGCTGCAATGGGAAAGCTGCTGCGTAGCCGTGCGCCTGCTGGGCCGGCACTACGTGCGCAACCGCGAGGGAGAAAAGAACAACGCGCTCTACGTCGAGATCGAGCTGAAGGGTCTCGGCCGCTTCGGTCGCGACTCAGAGGAGCTTTTGCAGCGTGCTATTCTCGGCTACTCGCGCTAGTCGCCCGCAGCGGCGCGCACGGCCTGCCTGCATCGCCCTGCCCGCCGCGCGACCGGCCTGTGGCCCGAGCCCTCCGTTCCGTGCGCGGGCGAGCGTTTAGGCCGCGTCCATGCGCCCCGTGCGAGCCTCCGGGCGCTGCCCGCAGCTGCGGGCCGCTGAACCCCACCCAGAACACACACGAGACCGTTCACGCATGAACCGGATCGCCTCCCGCTGCACCGTCCTGCTGGTCCTGCTCGCCGCCGCGCTCGGCGCCCCTGTCCACGCCCAGCTCGCCGTACCCGTCGCGCCGGTCGAGAGCGTGGTCGCCGTGGTCGAGGAGGACGTCATCCTGCGCAGCGAGCTCGACCGCGCCATCGCGAACATCACCAGCCAGTATGCCGACCGTCGCGACCAGCTGCCGCCGCAGGCTGCGCTGGAGCGTCAGGTGCTGGAGCGCCTGATTCTGCTGCGCCTGCAGGTCCAGCGCGCCCGCGAAACGGGTGTGCGCGTGCCGGACGCGGAAGTCGAGGAGGCCATCCGCCGCATTGCCCAGCAGAACAACATCAGCCTCGACCAGATGCGCAGCCAGCTGGCAAACGACGGCATCGAACTGCCGGAATTCGCGCAGTCGCTGCGCGATGAAATGGTGGTCCAGCGGCTGCGTCAGCAGATCGTGCAGAGCCGAGTACAGGTCAGCGAGAGCGAGATCGATATTCTGCTGGCCTCCGAATCGCAGCAGGTCGGCCGCGTCCGCGCCGCCAACATCCTGGTCGCCCTGCCCGACGGCGCCACGCCCGAGCAGATCGAACTTGCCAAGACCAAAATCGACGGGGTCCGTAGCCTGATCGCGCGCGGCGAAATGGGCTTCCAGGCCGCGGCCATCCGCTACTCGGACGCGCCCAATGCACTCGAGGGCGGTGATCTCGGGGTGCGTCGCCTTGACGAGATGCCGCCGCTGTTCGCGCGCATGCTCGAGTCGATGCAGCCCGGCGACGTGTCGGAAGCCGTGCGCGGCCCGGGCGGCTACCACCTGCTGCAGCTGGTCGAGCGGGCCAACGACGGCCCGCAGCAGCTGACCGAGTACAACGCCCGCCACATCATGGTGCGGATCAACGAGGTGGTCAGCCGCGAGGACGCTCGCGCACGCATCGACGCCTTGCTGGGCCGCATCCGCGCGGGCGAGGACTTCGCGGAGCTCGCGCGCGCAGAATCGCAGGATGCCGCCACCCGCAATCAGGGCGGCGACATGGGCTGGTTCCCGGTCAACGCCTGGGGTGAGGCGATCGGCCAAGCCGTGCTTGCGCTGAAGGACGGCGAGATTTCCGAGCCATTCGTGAGCAGCAGCGGCTGGCACATCGTGCAGCGCCTCGGCTCGCGCGAGCAGGACATCACTGATCGGGTGCGCCGCGACGAGGCGCGCGAGACCATCGGCCGCCGCAAGGCCGAGGACGAATACGAGCGCTTCCTGCGCCAGCTTCGCGACGAAGCCTACGTCGAAACCCGATTGGCGGGCTGATCGCTCGCATGGGCGCGCCCGCGCGCACGCACCGCGGCGCGGCGCGCCTGCTGTTGATCCCCGGCGAGCCGGCGGGCATCGGCCCGGAGCTCGCTCTGAAGCTCGCGCTCGAAGCCCGTGACTCTGAGCTTCTGGCGCTGGCCGACCCAGACCAGCTCAGGGGTCTCGCGAGCCGGCTCGGGCTGGGAGTCGAAATCCACGAGAGCCGCGGTGACGAGATCGAGCGCCGCGGCGGCCATCTTTCGGTTCTTCCACAACGTCTGGCGGCTCCCGCAAGGCCGGGTGTGGTGGATACCACCAATGTCGCGCAGGTGCTGGCCTGCATCGACCGCGGCGTCGATTTGTGTCTCAACGGCGAGTTCGAGGGCCTGGTCACGGGCCCGGTGCACAAGGCGGTGATCAATGCTGCCGGCATCGCCTTCAGCGGCATGACCGAACGCCTCGCCGAGCGCGCTGGCGTGGACGACGTGGTGATGATGCTGGCCTCGCCCAGCCTGCGCGTGGCGCTGGTCACCACCCACCTGCCGCTGCGCGCGGTGCCCGATGCGATCAGCGACGCGCGCATCGCCCGCGTCGCCCGTACTCTGGACGGCGCGCTGCGCCGCGATTTCGGCATCGCCGCGCCGCGTATTGCCGTTCTCGGACTGAATCCGCACGCCGGTGAGGACGGCCATCTGGGGCGCGAGGAGATCGAGATCATCCACCCCTGCCTCGACGCGCTGCGCGCCGAAGGGCTGGCGCTGGTCGGCCCGCTCCCCGCGGACACGGCCTTCCTGCCGCAGGTGCTGATCGGCATCGACGCGGTGCTTGCCATGTATCACGACCAGGGTCTGCCGGTGCTCAAGTACAGCGGCTTCGAGCAAGCCGTGAACATCAGTCTTGGACTGCCCTTCGTGCGCGTTGCCGTGGACCATGGCACCGCGCTGCCGCTGGCGGGAACCGGACAGGCCGACGCCAGCAGCCTGATCGCCGCGCATCGACTCGCCTGCAGCCTGGCCCTGCACCGCCGGAACGCCCCGCCATGAGCCACCAGACCAAGAAATCGCTGGGCCAGCACTTTCTCAGCGACCCCGGCATGATCGACAAGATCGTGCGCGCCATCGACCCGCGGCCGGGCGACCGTGTGGTCGAGATCGGTCCCGGCGCGGGTGCCATCACCCGCCCCCTGCTTCAGCGCCACCGCGCGCTGACCGTCATCGAGTTCGATCGCGATCTGATCGAGCCACTCACTGCGCTCGGCGCGGAGCTGGGCGCCGAGCTTTCGATCGTCCATGCTGACGTGTTGACGGTCGACCTCACAGCACTGGCCGGTGCCTCGCCGATCCGGCTGGCGGGCAACCTGCCCTACAACATCTCCTCGCCGATCCTCTTCCATGCGCTCGAGCATCTCGCGGTGATCCGCGACATGCACTTCATGCTGCAGAAGGAAGTGGTCGACCGCATGGCGGCCGCACCGGGCAGCAAGGTCTATGGTCGGCTCAGCGTGATGCTGCAGGCGCGCTGCCGGGTGACGCCCCTGTTCAAGGTGCCACCGGGCTGCTTCCGCCCGCCGCCCAAGGTCGATTCCGCAGTCGTCCGGCTTGAGCCGCGCGACCCCGCCGAGGTCGGGCTGTCGGCACCCGCGCGCTTCGAGCAGGTGGTGCGTGCGGCGTTCTCGCAGCGTCGCAAGACCCTGCGCAACGCGCTGTCGGGGGTTTGCACGCCGGAGCAGATCGAGGCCGTCGGCATCGACGCCGGCGCCCGCGCCGAAGTCGTCGCGGTGGCGGACTACGTCGCGCTCGCGAACGCCCTCGGCAGCTAGGCACGGACGTGTGCGCTGCGCAGGGCTGCGGGCACTAGAATGCTGGTCATGAGCGCCCTCAAGACCGAACCACCCTGTGCGCAGATCCGCATCGAGGTGGAGACCCGCTACCTGCCCGACCAGTCCGCGCCCGAGGACGACCGCTTCGCCTTCGCCTACACGGTACGCATGACCCACTTGGGAGGCGCGCCCGCGCAGCTGGTGGACCGGCACTGGGTGATCACCGACGCCGACGACTGCGTGGAAGAAGTGCGCGGCCCCGGCGTGGTCGGCCAGACGCCGCGGCTGGAGCCCGGCCAGAGCTTCGAGTACACCTCGGGCGCCGTGCTGTGCACGCCGGTCGGGCGGATGCACGGCAGCTACGGTTGGCAGACCGACGACGCCCGCAAGTTCCGCTCGCCAATCCCCGCCTTCGTGCTGGCCATGCCGCGCGTGCTGCACTGATGGCCGTCTGGGCGATCGGCGACATCCAGGGTTGCCTGGAACCCTTGCAACGGCTGCTGGACGCGATCCGCTTCGACCCGTCGAACGACCGCCTGTGGTTCTGCGGCGATCTGGTCAACCGCGGCGGCGAATCGCTGGAAGTGCTGCGCCTGATCCACAGCCTCGACATCCACAGCACCGTGGTGCTGGGCAACCACGATCTGTCCCTGCTGGCGATCGCGGCACGCCCCGAGAACGAGCGACGCCGCACCAACGCCGAACTGCAGCGGGTGATCTTCGCCGAAGACGGCCCGATGCTTCTTGACTGGCTGCGCTGCCGTCCGCTGGTGCATCTGGAGCCCAGCCTCGGCTGGATGATGGTGCACGCCGGGTTGGCGCCGAAGTGGACGCCGAAGATTGCTCGCGCCCGCGCACTCGAAGTCGAGCAGCGGCTGGCTGGCCCCGGCCACGCCAAGCTGCTGCGCAGCATGTTCGGCAACAACCCGGCGACCTGGAGCCCGAAGCTCGACGGCATGGACCGTCTGCGAGCGATCATCAACGTCTGCACGCGGATGCGCTTCTGCTCGCCCAAGGGCACGATGAACTTTGACCACAAGGGGCGACCCGGCACGCAGAAGCCCGGCCTGTATCCCTGGTTCGCCGTTCCGGGCCAGGTCACGCGCGACCTGCGCGTCGTCTGCGGCCACTGGTCCACGCTGGGCCTGTTCCAGGGCCTGGGCGTGCATGCGATCGACACCGGCTGCGTGTGGGGCGGCAAGCTGACCGCGCTGCGCCTCGATCAGGAGCTGCCGCACGTGGAGCAGGTGCCCGGACGGGTCGGCGGCAAGCCAGGACACGACTGAAGCTTGCGGGGGCCACCGACCCTTCGCCCGGAGCATACTGCGCACTCCTCTTCCGAGCCTGCTTTCGTCGATGCGAACTCACGCCCTGCCGATTCTTCCGCTCAGCCTCGCTCTGGCGCTCGCGTTGAGCCCCCTGGCACGGGCGGAGAGCATCGAGACCGAACTCAAGTCCGCCAAGCAGCCAAGGGTGGATGAACGCCTGAGCAGCGTGCTCGACGCCGCTGCAGTCGCCTATTCGGTGCTCGACAGCGGAGATATCGAAGTGCTGGCCGCGCTCGTGGACGGTCGCCGCCAGCGCGTGATCCTGCGCTCGAAGACACACGCTTGTCGGCAGGAAGAATGGCGCGAGGTCTACTCGATCGCCCACGCATTGCCTGAGGGCAGCAGCGCGTCGCCGGCGCTCCTCGAACGCCTGCTGGCCGACAACGACACCTTGAGCCTCGGCGCCTGGTCGGTGGTGAACGGGAGGATCACGCTCGCTCTGCGCTTGCCAGCGCGCTCCAGCCCCTTGCGGGTGGTCGAGGCGATCGACTTCACCGCCGAAGTTGCCGACGCGCTGGAGCGCGAGCTCGGCGGCGACCCGGACGCGCGCTAGCCGAAGACTGCGCCTCCCGCAGGGCGACGCTGCCGTATCGAAGCCGCAAAGAAAGAGCCCGCGCCGGATCGCACGGCGCGGGCTTGAAGAGGACCGGGCCGCGCCTCCCTGCGGCGCGACCCGGCCCTTGGCACGGTCTGGATCAGTCGGCGGCGTCGGCGCGCGGCGGGGTCACCGTCACGAACTGGGTCGCCTCGCCGCGACGGATCAGCAGCATCACCGGCTCACCGGGCTTGGCATCCTTCACCGCCTCGTTGAAGGCCTTGGCGCTGCCGACCGCAGTGCGGCCCACCATCAGCACGATGTCGCCCTCGGTCAGGCCGGCGCGACGGCCGGCGATGCCGCGGATGGCGCGGATAACCACGCCCTCGCCGCTCTTCAGGCCCAGCTGTTCGCGCTGCTCGGCGGTCAGGTCCTCGACATCGAGGCCCAGCGGATTGGCCGGGGTACGCTCGCCCTGGCTGCCGCTGCCGGCCTGCGCGGTCGCATCGCGCGGCAGCTCGCCCACCGTCACCGGGATGATCCGCTCGCGGCCGTCGCGGAACACGGTCACATCGACACGGGTGCCCGGACGGGTCGCACCCACCGCCGGCGGCAGGTCGCTGCTGCGGTTGATCGTCGCGTCACCGAACTTGAGGATCACATCACCGCGCTGGATCCCCGCCTCTTCGGCAACGCTGTCGGGGCTGAAGCCGCCCACCAGGGCGCCGCCCGGACGCGGCAGGCCCAGCGCCTGCGCGGCTTCGCGGCTGACTTCCTGGATCTGCACGCCGAGCAGGCCACGCGAGACGAAGCCCTTGTCCTTGAGCTGCTCGACCACGTCCATCGCGACCTCGATCGGAATCGCGAAGGACACGCCCATGTAGCCGCCGGTGTTGGAGAAAATCTGCGAGTTGATGCCGACCACCTCGCCGCGGATGTTGAGCAGCGGGCCACCCGAGTTGCCGCGGTTGATCGGCACGTCGGTCTGGATGAAAGGCACGTACTGCTGACCCGCCATCTGGGAGGCGCGCCCCAGGGCGCTGACGATGCCGGCCGTGACCGAATGCTCGAAGCCGAAGGGCGAGCCGATCGCGACCATCCACTGCCCGGGCTTGAGCGTGCGCGACTCGCCGATCTTCGCGCTGGGCAGACCCGTCTCATCCAGCTTGAGCAGGGCGACATCGCTCTGCTCGTCAGAACCGACGACTTCGGCCTCGAGCTCGCGACGATCGCGCAGGCGCACGATCACCTGGTCGGCGCCGTCGATGACGTGGTGGTTGGTCAGCACGTAGCCGTCGCTGGAGATGATGAAGCCGGTGCCCATCGAAGTACGGTCGCGCGGCATCTGCGGCATGCCGGGCTGCTGCTCGAAGAATCGCCGGAAGATCTCAGGCATCTCCTCCTGCGGGATGTTGTTCGGCCCCACGCGTGCGGCCGCCTCGGCCGTGCGGGTGGCTTCGATGTTCACCACCGAAGGCCCGGCCTGTTCGACCAGCTCGGTGAAGTCGGGCAGCGACTGCGCGTCGGCCGCGCGCCCGGTCAGGGCCAGTACGGCAGCGAGCCAGAAAGCGTGCAAGGGGTGAGTCGTGCTCATGGGCATCCGGTTCCTCATGATGGCGGGGAAGGTCTGCGAAAGGCGGCGCGGGGAGTACCGAGGAGTGCGGCCGAAGCCCCCTGCATTCAAGGCGCGCCGGGTGGCAGTGTCGGCGCCGGGCGCAGGCGCGGCGGGGGCAGCCGCGCTGAGAGGCGCTTCGAGACGCGCACTGCGAACAAAGTTCCGAACAGTGCGCCAGAAGCCGCGGCTCCATTTCCCCAGGGACTGGCGAGCGCCGCGCCGCCGAGCAGTCCGAGCAGAGGCAGGCCGTAGCCGAGCAGCGCCTGGCGAAGCAGGAGGTTCGATGGCAGTTCGACCTCCACCGCCTCGCCCACGCGCCACGTCCTCGCCTCAGTGGGCGGGGCCAGTTCGAGGACATCGGAGGCGTCGGCGAGGAACATGCCACAACGGCCGCCGCAGCCGCCGCAACCGGAGCACTGGGCCGTGTAACGCAGCCGCAGGCACCCCGGGCCGGACTCCAGCACCACGGCGGGGCGACGCTCCATGGAGCTGCTACTGCGCGCGCGCCGGCAGCAGCGGCGGCGCGGACGGCACCGGGTCGGTGGGCGTCGGCAGCAGCGGAGTGTAGGGAACCAGCAGCAGGCGACCATCCGCCTGCAGCACCGGCACATAGCGGACCGGGAGGCCCATCTGCGCACCGCGATAGGCGTTCGCGCCCTGCGCCACGGTCTGGGCCGCCCGCGAGAAGTCAGGGCGCAGATCGCGCTCGGCGACATCGCTCGGCACCACCTCGCCGTTGCCGACAAAGGCAGGCCCGCTGCTGGGCACCACCGGCCGTTGGACCGGGACAGCGATGATCGCCGCGAGCGCCACCGCAGCGGCGATGGCCGTTCCACCTGCCCAGCGCAGCCAGCCCTGCTTGCCGCCGGCCTCGGCTTCCGCCTCCAGCGCGGCCTGCACACGATCGGCGAAATCCGGGGCCAGCAGCGGCCCAGTCTGACGACGCAGGCTGTCGCCAATCAGGTGATAGCTCGACCAGGCCGACTTGAGTTCGGCATCGCCAGCGAGGCGCTTCAGCAGGAAGCGTCGGCTGTCCGCAGCGAGCTCACCGTCGCACAGGGCCGAAACCTGCTCGCGCAGTTCGGCGTTGGGATCGAGAGGCTTGTCGGTGCTCATGGGCGGACTCGCTCAGCGCCCATCAGCGGGCGCAGTTTCTGGTCGATGGCGTCGCGGGCGCGGAAGATCCGCGAACGCACGGTGCCGATGGGACAGCCCATGGTCTGGGCGATCTCTTCGTAGCTCAGGCCATCGACCTCGCGCAGGGTGATGGCGATTCGCAGTTCCTCGGGCAGGGCCTCGACGGTCTCGGCGACGGTGCGCTCGATCTCCTGACGGGCCAGCTCCTGCTCGGGAGTATCCACATCGCGAAGCCAGGTTCCGCCGTCGTACTGCACGGCATCCGAGGCGTCGATGTCGTCGGTCGGCGGACGCCGACCCTTCGACACCAGATGATTCTTGGCGGTGTTGACCGCGATCTTGAAGAGCCACGTGTAGAACTGGGCGTCACCGCGGAAATTGCCCAGTGCGCGGTAGGCGCGGATGAAACTCTCCTGGGCGACGTCCTGGCACTCACTCCAGTCGTTGATGTAGCGCGAGATCACGCTGACCAGCTTGTGCTGGTACTTGCGCACCAGCAGGTCGAAGGCACGCTTGTCGCCGGCCTGCACCCGACGCACCAGGTCGTAGTCGATTTCGTTCTCGGCCATCCGGGGCCGCTCTCCCTGTTGTTGTTCTGTTCGCGCGGGGGCTGGTGCGCGCGGGGTGGCGGGCGCGGGCGTCTCCTGCAGGCGGAAGACGGAGGAATTCAGGCTGTCGAAGCTGAGGACGGCGTTCATGGCAGCCTGCGACCGCGGGTTTAGTGTGAAAGTTCACTCGACCGCAGCCACCATACGCGCCCGGATTGACCGCGCCCACGCTCAGTCCGGATCATACGTGACCCCTTCGCGGCCGGCGCGGCATAGCATGCCGGCGCCCGCCCCCTGCAGGAGATTCCCATGTTCGACGGCTTGCGCTTCAAGCACTGGCGTCCCGAGCTGCGCGACGACCGCGTGGTGGTACTGAGCTTCGACCGCGCCGAGTCCAGCGTGAACACGCTGGCCCGCGAGGTGCTGGAGGAGCTCGAGCAGCTGGTCGAGCGCATCGCCATCGAGAAGCCCAAGGGCGTGGTGGTGATCTCGGGCAAGACCTCCGGTTTCGTCGCCGGCGCCGACATCTCCGAGTTCCGCACCTATCACGAGCGCGGCACGGTCTTCGAATCGATCCGCTACGGCCAGAACGTGTTCCAGAAGCTGGCCGAACTGCCCTGCCCCACCGTGGCCGCGATCCATGGCTTCTGCATGGGCGGCGGCACCGAACTCTCGCTTGCCTGCCGCTACCGCGTTGCCAGCACCGACGACAGCACCCGCATCGGCCTGCCGGAAGTGAAGCTCGGCATCTATCCGGGCTGGGGCGGCAGCGTGCGCCTGCCGCCGCTGGTCGGCGCGCCGGCCGCCTTCGACATGATGCTGACCGGTCGCGCGCTGTCGGCCTCGAACGCGCGCGCCATCGGCCTGGTCGACAAGACCTGCGAACAGGCTGTGCTTTTGGACACCGCACTGGCGCTGCTGAAGCGTGGGGTGACCCGTCCGCTGAAGCAGCGACTCACCGGCTGGGCGACGAACTGGTGGCCGGTGCGCCAGGCGCTGGCGCCGATGCTGGTCAAGCAGGTCAGCCGCAAGGCCCGCAAGGCGCATTATCCGGCACCGTTCGCGCTGATCGAAACCTGGCGGCGCAGCGGCGGCCCGGTCGAGTCGCGCCTCGTCGCCGAAGCCAAATCGGTGGCCAAGTTGGCGGGCACGCCGACCGCCCAGAACCTCGTGCGCGTCTACTTCCTGCAGGAGCGCTTGAAGGGTCTCGGCGGCAAGTCTCATGACATCAAGCACGTCCACGTGGTGGGCGCCGGGGTGATGGGCGGCGACATCGCCGCCTGGAGCGCGCTGCGCGGCTTCGAGACCACCCTGCAGGATCGCTCGCTGGAGCAGATCCAGCCGGCCATCTCACGCGCCCACACCTTCTACGAGAAGAAACTGAAGCGCGAGGACAAGCGCGCGGCAGCGATCGCGCGCCTCAACGCGGATGTCGACGGCGCCGGCGTGGCCAAGGCTGACCTCGTCATCGAGGCGATCTTCGAGAATCTGGAGGCCAAGCGCGCGCTTTACGCCAAGGTCGAGGAGAGTCTGCCGGCAAACGGCCTGCTCACTTCGAACACCTCGTCGATCCCGCTGACGGATCTTCGCGCCGAGCTGAAGCGTCCGGCACAGTTCGCCGGCCTGCACTTCTTCAACCCGGTGTCGATGATGCCCCTGGTGGAGATCGTCCGGCACGACGGCATGGACGCCGAAACCGAGCGCCGACTGGCCGCTTTCTGCCGCGCCATCGACAAGCTGCCGGTGCCGGTCGCGGGCACCCCGGGCTTCCTGGTCAACCGCATCCTGATGCCCTACCTGCTGGAAGCGATGACGCTGTACAGCGAAGGCGTGCCTGGCCCGGTCATCGACAAGGCGGCGCTGGCCTTCGGCATGCCGATGGGCCCGATCGAACTGGCCGACACCGTGGGTCTGGATGTCGCTGCAAGCGTCGGCAAGATCATGGCCGAGTTCCTGAACCTGCCAATTCCCAGCGGGCTCGACGGCCTGCTGGCCTCGGGCAAGCGCGGCCGCAAGGACGGCCAGGGCTTCTACACCTGGGAAAACGGCCGCGCCAAAAAGCCCGAGGTGCCGAAGGACTACAAGGCGCCGGAAGACCTCACCGATCGTCTGGTGCTGGCTTTCGTCAACGAGGCGGTGGCCTGCCTGCATGAGGGCGTAGTCGCCGATGCCGACCTGCTGGATGCCGGCGTGATCTTCGGCACCGGCTTCGCCCCCTTCCGCGGCGGCCCGATCCAGTACGTGCGCGCCGAGGGTGCCGCCAAGCTCAAGGCTCGTCTGGAACAGCTCGCCGGCCGCCACGGCCCGCGCTTCAACCCACGGCCGGGCTGGGATGCGCTGATCGCGGGCTGAAGCCTGCGCTTCCGCTGCGTGGATCGACGAGGGCGAGCCGAGAGGCTCGCCCTCGTCGCATTGGGATCGCTCCCGCTCAGCCGCCGTCCAACGCACACCTGGCACGTCTGGCTCGTCTGGCACGCCTGGTGGCGACCGCCATGCGGCGGCTGTTCCAGGTACAGGTCCTCAGTCACGCCCCCGTCATTCACCGGGTGCTCACGCGCCCGAATGGACTATCTAGCCCGTAATTTCAGAAATTACTGAAACTTCGGAGATGGCGATGAACCTTCCACCGCTCAGTCAGGCCTTCGTGCTGCACTTCGGCGAGATGGGCAGCCGCTGGGGCATCAACCGCACGGTCGGGCAGATCTATGCCCTGCTCTACGTCAGCCGCGAAGCGCAGACCGCCGACGACATCGTCGACAAGCTGGGCGTGTCGCGCAGCAACGTCAGCATGGGTCTCAAGGAGCTGCAGAGCTGGCGGCTGGTCAAGCTCGAACACCATCCTGGCGACCGCCGCGACTTCTACTCGGCGCCCGAGGACGTCTGGCAGATCTTCAAGACCCTGGCCGAAGAGCGTCAGCGCCGCGAGGTGGACCCGACCCTGTCGATGCTGCGCGATGCGCTGCTCGAAACCGCCGGCTCGCCCGAAGACGTCTACGCGCAGGAACGCATGCGCAAGATGCATGAGCTGATCGAGCAGATCACCGACTGGTTCGCGGAAGTCCGCAGGCTTTCGCCCGACACGCTGCAGAGCCTGATGGGCCTGGGCAGCAAGGTGGTCAAGCTGCTGGAGCTGAAAGAGCGCGTGATGGGCGGCGGTCGCCGCAGCGAGCCCGAACCGAAAGCGCCGCCTGAACCGGGTGAGCGTGCGTTGAAAGCGGTGGACTGAACAGAGCGCTGCGTCACTGCAGCCTGCGAACGCCAGCCCCCCACCCCCACCTTCGCTCGGTCGCACGCGGCTGTTGGCCGACTTCTGAATGTCGCAGCTAGGCCAAGCGCGCTTTCCCAATACGGATGGAAAGCGCGAACGCTTAGATGAGTGCCAGGCCCGCCACCACAACCGCCTGCGAACACCCGGCCCTCTCCCCAACCCCTCTCCCGATGGGAGAGGGGCTCAGATCGAGAAGTTTAGGGCTTGCGGCAAGCGCGCTCTAACGAATCCCGAGTTACCAATCCCGAATCCCGGCTCCAAAAATGGACACCCTCGACCCGATCCTCCTCGCCCGCATCCAGTTTGCGGCCAACATCAGCTTCCACATCCTGTTCCCCACCATCACCATCGCGCTGGGCTGGCTGCTGCTGTTCTTCAAGCTGCGCTGGCGCGCCACCGGGGATGCCAAATGGAACGCGGCCTATCGCACCTGGGTGAAGGTGTTCGCGCTCTCGTTCGCGCTGGGCGTGGTCAGCGGCATCACCATGAGCTTCCAGTTCGGCACCAACTGGCCGGGCTTCATGGAGCGCACCGGCAACGTGGCCGGGCCGCTGCTCGGCTACGAGGTGTTGACCGCCTTCTTCCTGGAGGCCACCTTCCTGGGCATCATGCTGTTCGGCCACGGCAAGGTGAGCGAGCGCGTGCACCTGATTGCCACGGCCCTGGTGGCCTTCGGCACCACCATGAGCGCCTTCTGGATCCTGGCGCTCAACTCGTGGATGCAGACGCCGGCCGGCGTGGAGCTGCGCGGCGGCGAGTTCTTCGTCACGAGCTGGGCCGAAGTGATCTTCAGCCCCAGCTTCCCCTATCGCCTCGCCCACATGCTGCTGGCCAGCGGCCTCACGGTGGCCTTCCTGCTGGCGGGCCTGAGCGCCTGGCAGATCCTGCGCCGCAAGGTGCAGCCGGGCACGAACCGCACGCTGCGCTTCGGCCTCACGATGGGCGCGGTGCTGATTCCGCTGCAGATCCTGGCGGGCGACCTGCACGGCCTGAACACGCTGGAGCACCAGCCGGCCAAGGTGGCGGCGATGGAAGGCATCTGGCAGACCGAGCGCGGCGCGGGGCTGCGGCTGTTCGCCATCCCCGACGAGGAGGCGCGCACCAACCACTTCGAAGTGAAGATCCCCAAGCTGGCCAGCCTGATCCTCACGCACGAGCTGGACGGCGAGGTCAAGGGCCTGGACGAGTTCAAGGGCGCGCACCCCCCGGTGGCACCGGTGTTCTGGGCCTTCCGCGTGATGGTGGGCGTCGGCATGACCATGCTGCTGGTGAGCTGGGCCGGATGGTGGCTGCTGCGCCGCCGCGGCTTTGACGCCGCGGCCCTGCCGCGTCCGCTGCTGTGGACGCTGGCGGGCATGACCTTCTCGGGCTGGGTGGCCACCGTAGCGGGCTGGTACGTGACCGAGATCGGACGTCAACCGTGGATCGTGCAAGGGCTGCTGCGCGTGGACGAGGTGGCCTCCAACGTGCCCTCGCCCTACATCGCCTTCACGCTGGCGATGTACGTCACCGTCTACCTGGGCCTGCTGGTGGCCTACGTGAGCGTGCTGAAGCACATGGCCGAGAAGCCGGTGGAACTGCCTGCCGGTCTGGACTCCAAGGCAGGCCCGGCCGCCAACCTGCCCCGCCCGGCCGGGAGCGCCTCGTGAGCACGCCCGGCTTCTGGGCCGAGGCCCTGCCCGTGATCTTCCTGGGCCTCATGGGCCTGGCCATGCTGGCCTACGTGGTGCTGGACGGCTACGACCTCGGCGTGGGCATGCTGCTGCCGCGCGCCACCATCGCGCAGAAGGACGTGATGGTGGCCAGCATCGGCCCCTTCTGGGACGCCAACGAGACCTGGCTGGTGCTGGGCGTGGGCATCCTGCTCATCGCCTTCCCGAAGGCACACGGCATGGTGCTGACCGAGCTGTACCTGCCCGTGGCCTTCATGCTGATCGGCCTCATCCTGCGCGGCGTGGCCTTCGACTTCCGCGTGAAGGCGCAGGACGACTGGAAGCCGCTGTGGAACCGCGCCTTTGCCGCGGGCAGCGCCATGGCGGCGATCTCGCAGGGCTGGATGCTCGGCCGCTACGTGACGGGTCTGCAGGACACCTGGGCCAGCACCTTGTTTGCCGGCGCCATCGCCGTGCTGCTGCCCGCGGCCTACGTGCTGCTGGGCGCCTGCTGGCTGGTGATGAAGACCGAGGGCGAACTGCAGGTGCACGCGGTGCGCTGGGCCAAGATCGCCTGGCCGCCGGTGGTCATCGGCCTGGGCCTGTTGTCGCTGGCCACGCCGGTGGTCAGCGAGACCGTGCGCGAGCGCTGGTTCACGCTGCCGGCGTTCTTTGCGCTGCTGCCCATCCCGCTGATGACGCTGGCCGCCCTGGTGGCCGCGCGCGTGCTGCTGAACTCGAAACAGGTGCTGGGGCGGCTGTGCATGCTGCCGTTCCTGCTCGTGGTGACGGTGTTCGTGCTGGGCGCCTGCGGTCTGGCGTACAGCCTGTTCCCCTACGTCGTCATGGACAAGCTGACCGTGTGGGAAGCCGCGAGCGCCACCGAGGCCCTGGTGGTCATCGCCTTCGGCTGCGCCATCACGGTGCCGACCATCGTGGGCTACACGATCTTCAGCTACCGGGTGTTCGGGGGCAAGGCGACGGCGCTGAAGTACGCCTGAGGGGGCGCCCGGCGCAGGCGTCCGCCCTCGGCACCCTGAGGAAGGCGAGGGCCGCGGGGCACCGAGGGCCCCCTGCACGCTCAGGCGACTGTGGCTATCCTCGACAGACGGCGTGCGGACGAACTGCACCCGACCCCTGTCGAAGCCCCCCCGGAGACCCCCTGATGCCCTCGCGCCTTCGCCGTTCCGTCCTCGCCCTCGCTGCCGCCGCCCTGAGCACCGCGGCCTTCCCGTCGGCCCACGCCCAGTCCTGGCCCGCCGGCAAGCCGCTGCGCATGGTCATCCCCTTCCCGGCCGGCGGCGCCACCGACATCGTCGGCCGCGTCATTGCGCAGCAGCTCGGCACGGCCCTGGGCCAGCAGGTGGTGGTGGACAACAAGCCCGGCGCCGGCGGCACCATCGGCTCGGACATCGTGGCCAAGGCCCCGGCCGACGGCTACACGATCCTGATGGCCACCAGTTCCACCCACTCCATCGGGCCGGCGCTGAACCCGCGCATGCCCTACGACGCCTTCAAGGACTTCGTGCCCGTGGCGCACATCGCCAACGCGCCCAGCGTGCTGGTGGTGGGCAAGGACTTTCCCGCCCGCGACGTGAAGGAACTGGTGAGCACGCTGAAGACCAGCCCCGGCAAGTACAACTTCGGCTCCAGCGGCATCGGCACCTATCCGCACCTGGCGGCCGAGATGTTCAAGTGGCGCGCCGGCGGCCTGTTCGTCGTGCACATCCCCTACCGCGGCACGGGCCTGGTCATCACCGACCTGGTGGCCGGGCAGATCGCCTTCCTGATGGACAGCATCGTCTCGGCCCAGCCCTACGTGCGCGAAGGCCGCGTGCGGCCGCTGGCGGTGAGCGGTGCCGAGCGGTCGTCGAGCCTGCCGCAGGTGCCGACCTTCAAGGAGATGGGCATCGACGGTATGGACTTCAACAACTGGTTCGGCGTGTTCGTGCCGGCCGGCACTCCGGCGCCCATCGTCACGCGGCTGAACCGCGAGCTCAACAGCATCGTGCGCTCGCCCGATGTAGTGCGCACGCTGCAGGGCTCGGGCGCCGCGCCGGTGGGCGGCACGAGCGAGGCCTTCGCCAAGGTCATCCGCGACGAGCACGACAACTGGAAGGCCGTGATCCAGCGCGCGGGCATCAAGCCCGAGTGAATCGCCCCGGGGCGGGCCGGTCTTCCAACGTTTGATCTGCCTGTTCGGGCAGGTGGGCGCTCCGTCTGTCCGCCCCCTTCGGCATTCCGTCGCGTCGGGGGCTGACATCGGCGGGTCGACCTCCTACATTCCACCCCGCCGCCGGGAGGGCGGCAGGAGGAACCGGATTTGACGTCGACGAACCTTGCGGCCCCCAGCGCCTGGCGCCGCCGCTGGCAGCAGCACACCACGCTGCGCTGGGTGCTGCTCCTGGCCCTGGGGGCCGGCGCCTTTGGGCTTTGGCGCTGGCTGAACCCGCCGCCACCGCCACCGCCGCCGCCCAGCGCGGTGGCCGCGCCGGCCGACATCGTGCAGCGCGTGCAGGCCGCCGGCGTGCTGCAGGCGCTTAAGCGGGTGGACGTGGGTGCGCAGGTCAGCGGGCAGATCCAGACCCTGCACGTCGCGTTGGGTCAGCAGGTCAAGCGCGGCGAACTGCTGGTGAGCCTGGACCCCGAACTGGCGAACAACGAAGTGCTGCGCGCCGAAGCGGCCGTGCAGCAGCAGCGGGCCCTGCTGGACGCGCGAGAGGTCGACCTCGCCACCGCTCGTCGAGAAGCCGCGCGCCAGGACCGGCTGCTGGCGGGCAACGCCACCGCGGTGCTGGAAGCCGAACGCGCCCGCAGCGAACTGGCCAAGCTGGAGGCCGAGCTGCGCGGCCAGGCGGCGGTCATGAACCGCTTGCAGGCCGACCTCGCCCAGGCCCGTGTGCGACTCGGCTACACGCGCATCACCGCGCCCATGGACGGCACGGTGGTCAGCCTGCCCGTGCAGGTGGGGCAGACGGTGATCGCCGTGCAGATCACGCCGGTCATGCTGACGCTGGCCGACCTGGACACCATCACTGTGCGCACGAAGGTGCCCGAGGCCGACATCCAGACCGTGCGCGTGGGCCAGGTGGCACGCTTCGTGACGCTGGCGGGCGACGACACCCGCTACGAAGGCACGCTTCGCGTCATCCAGCCCGTGCCGGAGCGCGCCGGCAGCGCGGTCTTCTACAACGCGCTGTTCGAAGTCGACAACCGCGCCCGGCGTCTGTACTCCGACATGACGGTGCAGGTGGACGTGGAGACCGGCCGCGCCGCGCAGGTGTTGGCCATCCCGATGGTGGCGCTAGGCGAGCGCGGCCGCGACGGCCGTTACCGCGTGACGGTGCTGGAGGATGCGAAGCCCGGCGAGAACAAGGGTGAGCTGCGCCAGGTGCCCCGCTGGATCCGCACCGGGTTGCAGGACGGCCTGCGCATCCAGGTGCTGGACGGGTTGAAGGCGGGCGAACGCGTGATGACCGCCCCCCCCTCGGCCAAGGACGCCCAGGCGCTCCAGGAGGCTGCCGACGCCGCGGCATCCGCCGCTTCGTCATGACACCCGCCGTCGACGCCACCGGGCGCGGGCAGGCGCCGTTGATCGCCCTGCGCAACGTCTCGCGTCGCTACACGCTGGGCGCCATCGAGGTTCGGGCGCTGGACGGCATCACGCTGGACATCCACGCCGGCGAGTTCGTGGCCCTGGTGGGCCCTTCAGGCTCGGGCAAGAGCACGCTCATGAACGTGCTGGGCTGCCTGGACAACCCCACCGACGGGCAGTTCCTCATCGACGGCCAGGACGCCGGCACGCTGGGCCCGGACGACCTGGCGGCGCTGCGTCGCGAGCGCTTCGGCTTCATCTTCCAGCGCTACCACCTGCTGCCCCACCTGGACGCCCGCGGCAACGCCGCGCTGCCGGCGGTGTACGCGGGCGTGGCAGGCCCGAAACGGGCCGAGCGCGCCGAGGCCCTGCTGGCGGGTCTGGGCCTGGGCGACCGCCTGCACCACCAGCCGCACGAGCTTTCCGGCGGGCAGCAGCAGCGCGTGTCCATCGCGCGCGCGCTCATGAACGGCGGGCAGATCATCCTGGCCGACGAGCCCACCGGCGCGCTGGACAGCGCCAGCGGCCAGGCCATGCTGCAGCAGCTCGAGGCGCTGCACGCGCAGGGCCACACCATCATCCTGGTCACGCACGACCCGGGCGTGGCGGCCCACGCGCGCCGCGTGATCGAGCTGCGCGACGGGCGCATCGTGCGCGACGACGGCACGCCGCCCGGCCACCGCCCGCCCGAGACCGCACCGGCGGCCCGCACCGAGGCGGCGGCGGCGGCCACGCGCTGGGCCGTGCAGTGGCGCGAGGCCCTGGCCACCGCGTGGCTGTCGCTGCGCGGCAACCGCCTGCGCACCTTCCTGTCGATGCTGGGCATCAGCATCGGCATCGCCTCGGTGGTCAGCATCGTGGCGCTCACCAGTGCCGCACGCACCACCTTCGAAGGCGAGTTCCAGAGCGTGATGAGCGGCAAGATCTGGGTGTGGAGCGGCAACAACGACCTGCCGCCCGGTGCCCAGCCGCCGCCGTTCCGCCTGAACGAACTCGAAGCGCTGCGTGGCCTGCCGGGCATCGCCAGCGTGCAGGGCGAGCGCCAGCGGGTGGGCCAGATGCAGCACGGCACCCGCGGCGGCAGCGTGCAGGTGCGTGGCGCCGATGCCGGCACGCTGGTCGACCGCAAGCTCAAGCTCGACGAGGGCCGCTACTTCACGGCCTTCGAGCTGCACGAGGGCGCGCAGGTGGTGGTGCTGGACGAGCAGTCGCGCCAGGCCCTGTTCAAGGACAGCGAGTCGCCCTTGGGCAAGACGGTACTGCTGTACAC
>JBKCVA010000074.1:0-6141 GCA_046318115.1 Lysobacterales bacterium
TCGGGACTCTCGGAATCCCCGCAGGAGTGTCCGAAGGCCAAGGTGTGGCCAATCTCATGGGTCAGCAGTTCAGCGCCGTCAGCGCCGCCGGAACCGGCGAGGAAGCAGCCAGCCCCATCCTGGATGACCACGCGGGCCCGCGCTCGCGGGTACCAGGTCTCTCCGGCGAAGGTTTGGCCGTTGCTGAAGGCAAGCGACCCGCCGATCCCCAGCACGCCGCCGGACTGGCAGCTGAAACTGCCTGCGATCTCCGAGTTCGGATCGTTCCACAGCACGTGCCCACTGAAACAGCCAGGGTCGCTGCTGAAGGTGCAGACCGGCGAACTGGCCTGCGTACCAGCGTAAGCCAGCTGGATGCGGCTGGTGGGATCGTTGGTCCAGGCCGCCAAGGCCTGCTGCAACTGCTGCACGCTGTCGCCGCCGCCGGCCTGGCCACCCGGGCGGTCTGTCCAGCTGAGAGTTTGACCGCTGTCGAACTGGAACCAGCGGCCGGGGCCCGGCGTGGAAAAGCCGAACACGCTGAAGGTGTACTTGGCCAGCGCACTGGCGCGCACGCCCTGCCGCAGGTAGAGGGGTGCCACCTTCGCGCCCGTTGCCCGGGCGCGGATCCAGGCCTCGAACTCGGCCGGGGCGCGCGGCGCGTGGTACTGGCGCGTCCAGGCGTTGCCGCCGTGCTCAAGGCTGCCTTCCAGCGAACGGACGTAATACGCGCTGCCGTTGTCCGCGCGCACCTTCCCGAACAGGCCGAGGCTGAGCTGCTGGGGCTGGAGGCGACCATCGGCACGCACGGCGTAGAACACCAGCACGCGCCCGCCGGGCACGAGCTGCGGGACGCCCGGCACGATGAAGTTGAGCGAAGGTGCATCGAAGGTGCCGGGCAGCACCAGTTCGACCTCGCTCGCGCGCTTGGGTCCGGCGAGGCGATCGATCACACGCAGGCGGTAGCGGGTCTCCAGCTCACCATCGCGGGCCGGAATGTGGCCCAGCACGTCGGCCACCAGCACGCCTTCCGACTGCTGCAGCAGCGCCTCGTCCGTGGGCAAGCTGTAGCTGAACCCCCATGCGAGTGACGGCGAGCACAGCGCCAGAAGGACAAGGACGGATCGAAACAGCGTGTTGGCTGGCATGGGGCACCCGACGTGCAGCACGAAGGCCGCCAAGGCTAGGGCATCGCAGCCGAGGGCGCAGCCGCCAAGTTCACATCCGCGCGTGGCTCGACACGGGATTGGTGACCCTGTTCGCCGCCGCGGATGAGCCAAGCGACTAGCCTTGTCACAATTTTTTGCATTGCTGGCCCGCTCCATGCTCCCACAGCCCCCTGACTTTCGCCCCGCCCTGCCCCTCATGCTCTGCGGCCTTGCGCTGGCGGCGCCATGCGCCGGCGCCAACGCCGCCAATACCGGAATGCGCATCCACGCCCATGCCGAGGCGCAGCTCACCGAGGATCCGCACGCGCTGCATCGTCTGACCCTGAAGATCGAAGGTCAGACCCTGCAGCTGCGCCTGCGCGAGAACCGCGCGCTGCTGGACGGGCTGCAGCCACGCCCGGGCACTACGAGCGGGGCCCTGGGCCGGCATTACGAGGGCGAGATCGAGGGCATCGAGGGCAGCTGGCTGCGCCTGTCGTGGGTCGATGGGCACTACGCCGGCGCCTACTTCGACGGCGCCGAGCTGGTGCTGCTGGACCGCGCCGGAGCCGTCACGGACAGCCTGGGCAAGGGCGCGCCGGCTTCGTCCGACACCCTGGTGGCCTACCGTCTTCGCGATGTCGAGCTGCCGGGCCTGATCGACGATGTGGTCGGGGTGCCGGGCTACAGCCTGAAGAGCCGACCCGCGCGCCTCAGCTATGCGCAGTTCGCGCAGCACCTGCGGCCCGCGCTCGGGGCGGAGAAGCTCGGCGGCCCCGTCCGCCAGCTGCGCGTCACGCTGGTCACCGACACCGAATTCAGCAGCGTTCACGGCAGCAACCGCGACGCCGTCGTGGCCTCGCGCATCAACGTGGTCGACGGCATCTACAGCGACCAGTTCCAGACACGCATCGTGATCGGCGAACTCCGCCACCTGAGCGACAACGGCACGCTGAACACCACCGTGGTCAGCGGTAGCGACAGCCTGCTCTCACGCTTCCGCACCTTCATGACCACGGGCTCGGGCAGCAGCATTCCGAAGGGCGGCCTGAACCACCTCATCAGCGGCAAGGACTTCGACGGCTCAACCGTCGGCGTGGCCTATCTCACGGTGCTTTGCAGCAGCGCCTTCGGCTACGGCATCAACCAGGTGCGCGCCGCCAACACCACCACCGCGCTGACGATCGCGCACGAGATGGGCCACAACTTCGGCGCGAGCCACGACGGTCAAGGCGGCAGCGTATGCGAGTCGCAGACCGGCAGCTGGCTGATGAGTCCCAGCCTCAACGGATCGAGCACCTTCTCGCCCTGCGCGCGCGCGTCGATCGAGCCGCGCATCCAGCAGGCCACATGCTTGCAGCCGCTCAGCGTGCCGGGGGCAGTCTTCGGCAACGGGTTCGAGGTGCGCTAGGCAAGCTCTGATGCATCGGAGCGCCCCGCGCTCCGGGACGGCGCGCGTGCGTATCCGGCATGCCAGTGCCTGATCCGGGGAAGCGCGTCTGGACCTGCGCCGGATTCGCGAGGTCGGGGCGAGTCACGGAGGGCGTGGTTCAGACCTTGCCTCGAACACCCACCGCGCTACTGCGCGCTCGCCCGCTTCACCCACAGCCGCCGCAGCGGCGCGATCGCGCCGGCCAGTCCAAGGGCGTGGCCGCGCAGCAGGGTCGGCAGCAGGGCGTCGTTCGAAAACACTCTGTTCAAGGCATCGAAGCCCTGCGCAGCCACCGCGTTCTCGCTGCGCCGACGGCGCGCGTAACGCTCGAGCAGACCGTGCGCGTGCAGGGGCTGACCGCGTGTCTGCGCCTCGACGGACAGCGCCAGCAGTTCACGCGCATCCTGCAGGCCAAGGTTCACGCCCTGGCCGGCCAGAGGATGCACCGCATGCGCGGCGTCGCCAGCCAGCAGCAGGGGACCCTGGCGATACCGCTGGGCCAACTGCAGCTTGAGCGGGAACAGCACGCGCTCCGAGGCCAGCCGCATCGCGCCGAGCCGGGCATCGAAGGCGCGGGAGAGTTCACGCTCGAAGGACTCGGTGTCGAGATCGCGCAGGCGCTCGGCCTCCCCGGTAGGCAGGCTCCAGACGATCGAGACCCCATCGTCCGTACAGGGCAGCACAGCCAGCGGACCGGACGGCAGGAAGCGCTGCCACGCCGTCTGCTGATGCGGCCGTTCGGTGCGCAGATAAGCGACCAGGCCGCTCTGCGCGTAGTCATGACCGCGCGTCTCGATGCCGGACAGCGCGCGCAGCGGCGAGTGCGCGCCGTCGGCGGCAATCAGCAGCGGCGCACGCAGGCTGGCATCTTCGAGGTCGAGCACCGCGCCGCCGTTTTCCTCGGCATAGCTCTGCACGCGGCCCAGGCGAACATCCACCCCGGTCGGCGCGAGTGCCTGCCAGAGCTGCCGCTGGATCAGCCCTGCTTCGACGATATGGCCGAGCTCACGCAAGCCGGACTCCTCGGCATCGAGATGCAGGGGCGCGCCGCCGCCGGCATCCCAGACGTGCATGGCGCGATAGGGCTGCACGCGCGCGGCCGCGATCTGCGGCCACACGCCAAGTGCGTCGAGCAGCGCGCGGGAGCCGGGGGCGATGGCATACACGCGCAGGTCGGGCGGGTCCTCAGCGCGCCATTCGCTGGGCTCGCGCGCTTCGACGAGCGCGACGCGACGGCCCTGCCGCGCCAGCCCCAGCGCAATTGCGGCGCCGACGATGCCGGCGCCGACAACGATGGCCTCGTACCCCCCGCGCGCACGGCTCATGCGCGCCCCCGCAGCAGTTCCACAGCCGCCAGCGCCGAGGGCTCGGCGCCCATCGCGCCGCGCACCAGCGGGCGGGCGAGATCGGAGAAGTGGTCGCAGGCGGCCAGCCCGAGCCCGCGCAGCCAGCGCACCGGTGCCGCCGTATGGCCGAACAAGCGGGCCAGCCCGTCGCTGAAGTCGAGCGTGCGGTTACGGTCGGGCTCGCGGAGCCGCGCGTACTCGGCCAGCAGGTCCCGACTGCCCGCATCGCTGGCGCCAGCGTCGAGCACCAGGCCCGCCAGGGTCAGCGCATCGCGCAGGCCGAGATTGAAGCCCTGTGCACCGATCGGATGCAGCGTCTGCGCGGCATTGCCGACCACCACGCAGCGCGGACCGGACAAGGCATTGGCGGTGACCAGGCGCATGGCGTAGCCGCTGCGCCGCCCGACGCGACGCAGGCGCCCCAGCCTCCAGCCGAAGCGCTGCTGCAGCAGAGCGAGATAGCCCGCATCGTCCAGCGCCTGCACTGCCTCGGCCTGCTCCCGCGCCACCGTCATCACGCTGCCGAGCCGTGCGCCGGACAAGGGCAGCATCGCCACCGGACCCTCGGCGGTGAAGCGCTCGTAGGCGATGCCGCCGTGCGCACGGTCGGCCTCGACCACGCTGACAAACAGGGTCTGGCCGTAGTCGCTCTGGGTCGAGCCCAGGCCCAGCGACTCGCGCAGGGGGGAATCCGTGCCCTCGGCGATCACCAGCAGGCGCGTGCTGAGTATCTCGCCGTTGTCGAGCTCGACCCGCATCGCGCCCTCGCCCCTCTGCGCGCTCAGCACACGGGCTGGCGCGCGGTGCAGCAGCGTCCGACACTCGACCAGACGCCGCTGCAGGGCTTGGCCCAGCTCGCGCGCCACCACCACACCGCCAAACGCATCGACACCGTGCCCGGCGGCATCCAGCCGCACGCGGCCGAAGTCACCCGCGCTGCTGACGTGCACGCCGCGGATCGGCACCGGAGGGCCAGGCAGATGCGCCAACACGCCCAGCGCGTCGAGCGCATCCAGACTGAGGCGATTGAGCGCGAGGTTGCGCTCATCGAAACTCGGGGGCTGCTCACGCTGCGGCGCACTGGCCTCGACCAGGGCCACGCGCAGTGGGCTGCGGTCGAGCGCACACGCAAGGCTGCAGCCAACCAGGCCACCACCGACGATGAGGACATCCAGCAGGGGCGCGACCGGTGCAGCGGAATCGGAGGACGTAGACATCGCGCTAGTTTAGGCGTTGGCTGGTGGCGACACCGTGGCGGTCGCGTCAGGGGCAGCGCGGCGCCAGGCCGTAGATGCGCGTGCGACTTGAGCCTCTCGCCCCGACGAGTCCGAGCGGAGCGACCTCAAGCACGGCGTAGCGATGGACGGCATCCGGCGAGTTCGCCCCCTCTCCCCAACCCGCCTTCGCTTCGCTCGGGCTCCGCGGATCATCGGCGGCCGGTGACGGCCGAAGCCGCGCGGAGCCCACGCGAAGCGAGGGTGAAGTAGCAGAGACGGGGGACGGCGTGCAGCGGGGTTGCCCCTCTCACCCGGCCCCTCTCCGACAAGGAGAGAGGGGAGGCCGGCAATCGTGATGATCGCCCCTGGCTGACTCAGTGGGCGAGGCCGGAATAGCGCAGGTAGCTGCCAACGATCTGCTCACCCCAGAGGAACTGGATCCAGCCTGCCGCCGCCAGATAAGGGCCAAAGGGAATCGGTGTGGCCTTGTCGCGCCCATGCACCGCCAACCAGACGCTGCCGAACACGGCGCCGACCACCGCGGACATGAGCACGATCGGCAAGATGCCACTCAAGCCGCACCATGCGCCGAGCGCAGCGAGCAGCTTGAAGTCGCCGTAGCCCATGCCCTCTTTGCCCGTGAGCAGCTTGAAGCCCCAGTAGACCGTCCACAGCGAGAGGTAGCCGACCACCGCGCCATAGATCGCCTGATCCATCGGCACGAACAGGCCCTGAGTGCTCAGCAAAAGTCCGATCCACAGCAGCGGCAGGGTCAGGCTGTCGGGCAGCAGCGTGGTGCGCGCGTCGATGCCGCTCATCGCGATCAACAGGGCGGTGAATACCAGCCCCGCCAGCGCTGGCCAGCCCACGCCGAGCTGCCAGACCACGGCGGCAAAGGCGACACCGGTCAGCAGCTCCACCAGCGGATACTGCAGGCTGATCGACGTTCCGCATCCGGCACAGCGCCCGCGCAACATCAGCCAACTCAGCACCGGCACGTTGTGCCAGGGCTTGAGGGT
>JBKCVA010000075.1:0-26829 GCA_046318115.1 Lysobacterales bacterium
CATTCCTCACCCGTCCGCCACTCGCCGCCAGGGTTGCCCCCGCGCTGCCGTTCGACTTGCATGTGTTAGGCATGCCGCCAGCGTTCAATCTGAGCCAGGATCAAACTCTTCAGTTAAATCTTGCAGACCCGAAGGCCTAAAATTTTGAGCTGAAGTGCCTGTCCCAAGCGTTCATTGCTGACTCTTGGTTGACACTCACGTTTGGACTTCAAGTCCTCTCGCGGGCGTCCGCACAAATTTCCTGCGCACACTTTCAAAGAACTTTCCCTTTTCGACCCTTCCGGACCGCCGAGCGTTTCGCCCTAGGGAGCCGCACATCTTACAGCAGATTTCGTTTCCGTCAACACCTCAACCGAAACTTTTTCTGCCGACCTCCGGAGCCGCCTCAGCAGCCGCCCCGTCAGTGCTAGCCGCCCACTATACCGCGTTTTCTGAAGTTGTAAAGAGGGGTGAGAGGCAAGCCTTGCACCGAAGTTCTTGGTTAAGGTTCCACCGACCCCCACCTGACTTCCGGAGCTTCCATGCGCGTCCTGTTTGCACTCAGCCTTGCCCTCCTCGTCTCCGCTTGCCAGGCGCGACCAGACACCTGGGTGGAACTCAAGGGCCAGCGCTTCTATGTGGAAGTGGTGCAGACCGAGGCCGCCAGGCAGCAAGGCTTGATGCATCGCACGGAGCTGCCCACGGACCAAGGGATGCTGTTCGTCTTCGACCGGATGCAACCTATGGCCTTCTGGATGAAGAACACTCTCATCCCGCTGGATATTCTCTACTTCGACGACCAACGTCGGCTCGTGTCGGTGGCCCGCAACGTACCTCCCTGCAAAAGCGCGATGTGCCCCAGCTATCCGAGCGCAGGCCCCGGCCTGTACACGCTGGAGCTAAACGCTGGCAGTGCTGATTTGCTCGACGTGCGGCGAGGGGATGAGTTGCTGTTCGGCCCTGGCATCCCGGAGCGTAGCCAGCATTGAGCGTCTTAGCCTGCGCACAGATGGGGCCGCGCGCGCTGCGCTCAGGCCTTGATCTCAACCATCTCGAAGTCCGACTTGGTCACGCCACAGTCAGGGCATAGCCAAGTTTCCGGAACATCCTCCCAAGCTGTGCCGGGTTCGATGCCCTCCTCCGGAAGGCCCTTGGCTTCGCTGTAGATGAAGCCGCAGACGACGCACATCCAGTGCCGATTTCCTGGCGCAGCGGCCGCTGTGCTCATGTGATCTCCTCTCAAGACAAAAGTGTCGACTGGTATTCTTCCACGTCCGCTGCTTGCAGCCCAAACAGGCCCGCCCATGTCTACGCCCCTTCGCGGCGTGTACCTGATCACTCCGGACCTGAGCGACACGGGACTGCTGCTTGAGCGCACCCGCCTCGCGCTTGAAGCAGGGCTCGCACTGCTTCAATACCGGAACAAAACAGCAACCGCGCACGTGCGTGCGAGGCAGGCGTCCGCACTCGCCTTGCTGTGCCGCGAGTTCGAGACGCCAATGATCGTCAATGATGATCTGGAGCTTGCTGTTGCCGTGGGGGCTGCGGGCGTGCATCTCGGTGGCGAGGATGCTTCCCTGCGGCTCGGTCGAGAGCGCCTTGGCCCCGCAGCCCTCGTGGGCGCTTCCTGCTACGCCAGTCTGGGTCGCGCTGAGCAGGCCAAGGCCCAAGGCGCGAGCTACGTCGCATTCGGTGCCTTTGCAGCATCGCCAACCAAGCCCTTGGCCAAGCGTGCCGATCCGACGCTGCTAAACCTTGCGCGCCCACTGGACCTGCCCATAGTCGCAATCGGCGGCGTCACGACCGCACTGGCCCCAAAGCTCGTCGCCGCGGGCGCGGATCTTCTCGCTGTCATTTCCTGCGTTTACGACGCGGCCGACCCTGGCGCTGTCGTTCGCGAGCTTCGCCTAGCCTTCCCAGAGTTCCAAGGAGACCTTGATGCAGACCAACCACGCGCTGTTTGAGCGCGCCCAGCAACTGATGCCCGGTGGCGTGAATTCACCGGTGCGCGCTTTCCGTTCGGTGGGCGGCGAGCCCTTCTTCGCCACGCGTGCCGATGGCCCCTATCTGTGGGATGTCGAGGGGCAGCGCTACATCGACTACATCGGCAGCTGGGGCCCGATGATCGCCGGCCACGCACACCCCAAGGTGCTCGAAGCGGTAACGCGCACGGCAGCAAGCGGGCTCAGCTTCGGCGTGCCCAACCCCCTGGAAGTCACCATGGCCGAGACCGTTGCCAGGCTGGTGCCCTCGATGGAGATGAGCCGCATGGTGAATTCGGGCACCGAGGCCACGATGTCGGCGATCCGGCTGGCGCGTGGCTACACCGGGCGCTCGAGGGTGGTGAAGTTCGAGGGCTGCTACCACGGCCATGGCGACGCCTTCCTGGTGAAGGCGGGCTCCGGGATGCTCACCTTCGGCGTGCCGACCTCGCCGGGCGTGCCGAGCGGGCTCGCTGACCTCACACTCACCCTCGCCTACAACGACCTCGACGCTGCGACGGCACTGTTCGAGCAGCGCGGCAGCGAGATCGCCTGCCTGATCATCGAACCCATCGCCGGCAACATGAACTGCATCCTGCCCAAGCCCGGCTACCTGCAGCATCTGCGAGAGCTGTGTAGTCGGCACGGTGCGCTGCTGATCTTCGATGAGGTGATGACCGGTTTCCGCGTGGCTCTGGGCGGCGCGCAGGCACTGTCTGGGGTCGCGCCGGATTTGAGCACCCGTGGCAAGATCAGCGGCGGCGGCATGCCAGTGGGCGCCTACGGCGGGCGCCGGGAGATCATGTCGCAGGTGGCCCCCTCCGGTCCGATCTATCAGGCCGGCACGCTGTCCGGCAATCCTGTCGCGATGGCGGCCGGTCTCGCCACGCTGGAACTGATCCAGGCACCGGGCTTCTACGAAGACCTGATGCGCAAGACTGACCTGCTTTGCGATGGCCTGGAGTCCGCAGCAAAGGAGGCCGGCGTAAAGGTCACCACCAATCGCGTACCGGGCATGTTCGGCCTGTTCTTCACCGACCAGAAGGTGGAAAGCTTCGCCCAAGCCACCGCCTGCGATATCCCAGCGTTCAACCGCTTCTTCCACGGCCTGCTGAAGCGCGGCGTGTACTTCGCGCCATCCGCCTATGAGGCCGGATTCCTTTCAGCAGCGCACAGCGAGGCCGATATCGAGGCCACGGTCGCTGCGGCGCGTGAGGCGTTCAGCGAAGCAAGCAACTTGACCCGCTAGCACTCTGAAATCAACACGGACTTCAGAGCTTCGATGGCTTCGTGCGTCGAGGGATGTCGTAAGGCCCAGGCATCTCCGAGAAACTGCTCAATTGAGCGCGCGCCGAGAACGGCGCGCAGCTCGCCAGCAGAAGCGGCGGCTTGAAGCAGTTGATGCGCCAGTGCCAAGGCGCGCTCACTTGAGGAAGCCTCAGCCTCGCCCAGCTGAAGAATCCACACCTTCTGGACAGACGAGACCAGATTCCCCGCTGCCCTCTGCAATGCAGTGCGGTGTCTTGCCATGGGTCTGGCTAGCCAAACACTGCCCGCAGAGCGCGTTCGAGACGCTGCAGGCCTTCCCCCATCTCATCCTCGCTGATGTTCAAGGCTGGCACGAAGCGCAGTACGCCCACGCCTGCTGAAAGCACGAGCAGACCCTCGCCCGCCGCCGCGTCCAGCACTTCGGCGGCGCGTGATGCGTGTTGCTCGATCAGCACCCCGCCCTGCATCAGCCCGCGGCCACGCACACCGCTGAACACAGCGAACCGGCGGTTGATCTCGTGAAGGCCCGCAACCAGCTGGGCGCCTCGGGCCTCAACGTTCGCGAGCAACTCCGGCGACTTGAGCTTGCGCAGCGCCGCACGCGCCACCGCTGCTGCCAATGGATTGCCGCCAAACGTCGTGCCATGGCTGCCGAAGCCGAGACTCTCGGCGGCGCGCTTGCCGACCAGCAAAGCGCCGATCGGGAATCCGCCGCCCAGGGCCTTGGCCAAACTGACGGTGTCAGGCTCAACCCCTTCGCCATGGCAAGCGAACAGGCGGCCCGTGCGGCCCATGCCGCACTGGATCTCGTCCAGCATCAGCAGCGCGCCGGTCTCGTCGCAGCGACGACGCAGATGCGCCAGAAAGCCCGGTGCCGCCGGCATCACCCCGCCCTCGCCCTGGATCGGCTCGACCAGCACCGCGCAGACATCGGCGTCGAAGGCGGCATCGAAAGCGGCGATGTCGTTGAAGTCGACATAGCGGAAGCCGCCCGGCAGGGGCTCGAAGCCTTCCTGGTACTTGGGCTGCGCGGTGGCGGTGATTGCCGCCAGCGTGCGGCCGTGGAAACTGCCGCGAAAGGTGAGTATCACCCGCTGCGCCGGGGGCCTGCCTTGGGCTGCCGCGTGCTTGCGGGCAAGCTTGATCGCCGCTTCGTTGGCCTCCGCACCCGAATTGCACAGGAACACGCGCTCGGCAAAAACTGAAGCCTCAGCCAGCTCTTCGGCCAGGCGCACAGGCGGCTCGCTGTAGAAGATGTTGCTGGTGTGCCAGAGCTTGGCGCTCTGCTCGATCAGCGCCGCCCGCAGGTCCGGATCGGCGTGGCCGAGCGCATTCACGGCGATACCGCCGGCCAGGTCGATGTAGTCGCGACCGGCGCTGTCCCACACGCGCGAGCCTTCGCCACGCTCCAGGATCAGCTCGCGCGGGCGGTAGATCGGCAGGTAGCGACGGCGTGCGGTGGCAAGCAGTTCGTCGACGGGCGCGTGGCTGGGCATCGAAGCGGGTCTCTTGGGTGGGCGGGCCGCGCAGTATCGCAAAGCCGGGCGGCGGCTGACCTTCGACCATTGCCGCGTGCTCTCCTCCCGCACACACTGCGCGCGCCCCAACCCTCAGGACCGGCCATGCGCCTTGAAACCCGCGCCGTGCACATCGGCGCCGAGCCCGATCGCGAGACTGGCGCGCTGGCCGCGCCGCTGAACCTCTCCACCACCTTCCTGCACGCGCCGGACGGCACCCAGGACCACGGCTACCTGTACCAGCGCGACAACAACCCCACTCAGGTGCGACTGGAGCAGGCCGCGGCGGCACTCGACGGCGCCTCGCGCGCCCTGCTGCTGTCGACCGGCATGGCGGCGGCAAGCTGTCTGCTGCAGGCCCTGCCGGCGGGCGGCAACGTGGTGTTCCAGCGCGACCTCTACCACGGGGTGCGCGAGCTGGCCGAGCACTGGCTGCCGCGCTGGGGCCTGAGCTCACGTTTCGTCGACGGCCGAGACTCCGCCTCCGTGCGCGCGGCCGTGGACGGCGAAACCCGCGCGCTGTGGATGGAAACGCCCTCGAACCCGCTGATGCAGGTGGTCGACATCGCCGCCTGTGCCGAGATCGCCAAGGCGAATGGCGCATTGCTGGTGGTCGACAGCACCTTCGCCACGCCGATCCTGCAGCAGCCGATCGCGCTGGGGGCTGACGTTGTGCTGCATTCGGCCACCAAGTACATGGGCGGCCACTCCGACGTGATGGGTGGGCTGCTCTGCTTCGCCCGCGAGGATGCGCTGGCCGCGCGCTGCTATGAGGTGCGCAAGCTGCTCGGCGCCAGTGCCAGCCCCTTCAACGCCTGGCTGATCCTGCGCGGGCTGCGCTCGCTGCCGGCGCGTGTGGCCCTGCACTGCGAGAACGCCGAGAAAGTGGCGGCCGCGCTGGCCGAGCATCCTGCCGTGTCAGTCGTGCACTACCCGGGGCTGACTTCGCACGCAGGCCATGCGCTGGCGGCGAAACAGATGAAGCACGCCGGCGGCATGTTGAGTTTCGAGCTGGCCGCGGGCCGCGAAGCGGCGCTCAAGGTCGCCGGGAGCACCCGCCTGTTTCACTGCGCCACCTCACTTGGCGGCTGCGAGTCGCTGATCGAGCACCGCGCTTCCGTCGAGGGCGCGCAACCGGTTTCGCCGCAGGGTCTGCTACGGGTCTCGGTGGGCCTCGAACACGCCGATGATCTGATCGAAGACCTGCAGCAGGCCCTGCACGGGCTGTAGTCGCGCGATCAGCCAGTGTTCTGCACGCCGGCGGCGATGCCGTTGACCGTGGCCACCAGCGCGTGAAACAGCGCGTCCTCGGGCCGACCTGCCGCGCGCCAGCGGCGCAGCAGGTCAACCTGCAGCAGGCTGATCGGATCAACGTAAGGGTTGCGCAGACGGATCGACAGCCGCAGCCGGCGATCGCCGGCCAGCAGCTCCTGGGCGCTCTTGAGCTCAAGCACCGCTCGTCGCGTGCGCTCCCACTCGGCTTCGATGCGCGGGAACAGGGCGGCGTGCAGCTCGCCGCCGGCCAGCTGCGAATAGCGGCCGAAGATGTCGAGCTCGGTCTTGGCCAGCACCATCTCGACGTCATCGACCAGGGTGGCGAAGAAGGGCCAGTCGCGCGCCATCTCGGCCATGGCCTCGATGCCCTTGGCCTCGATCGCGGCGGCCAGCCCGCTGCCGACGCCGTACCAGGCCGTGAGGTTGCAGCGGTTCTGTGACCAGGCGAACACCCATGGGATCGCACGCAGCGATTCGACTCCCGCTTGGCCACCCGCCGCGCGCTTGGCCGGGCGCGAACCCAGCTTAAGGCGCTCGATCACGTCGATGGGCGTCGCCTCGCGGAAGTAGGGCACGAAAGCCGGCTCCTCGTGCACGAAGGCCCGGTAGACCCGCCGCGATTCGTTGGCGATCAGGGCCATGGCCTCGCGCCAGGCCGGCTCGCGCGGCTCGGGTGGGCGCGGGCGCGCGGTCGCGCGCAGCACCGCACCGGCCGTTTGTTCAAGGTTGCGCAGGGCCAGCGCACGAATGCCGTACTTGCGATGGATCACTTCGCCCTGCTCGGTCAGACGCAGATAGCCATCGACGCTGCCGCGCGGCGCGGCGATCACCGCGCGCTCGGTCTTGCCGCCGCCGCGGCTTGCCGAGCCACCGCGGCCGTGGAAGAACAGGATGCGCACGCCGCGTTCAGCGCCGAGCGCGCACAGCGCGATCTGGGCGCGCTGGATCGCCCAGCGCGAGGCGGCGAGGCCCGCATCCTTGGCACTGTCCGAGTAGCCAAGCATCACCACCTGGCGCTCGCCCCGCGCCGCTACATGGGCGCGATAGACGGGATCATCGAGCAGGGCCGCAACCACCTCGGGCGCAGCCGCCAGGTCATCCACGGTCTCGAACAGCGGCGCGACGTCCAGCGGCACCCGGCTCTGCGCATCGGCATGACCGCCCATGCGCGCCAGCGCCAGCACGGCCAGCGCATCGGCAGCGCTGCGACTCATGCTGACGATGTAGGGCCCGAACGCCTCGGCGCCGTAGCGCGGGCGCAGTTCCGCAAGCTTGGCGAACACGTCAAGCACGCGCCGGGTGCCCGCGTCCGTCGAGCTGCGCTTGCCAAGTTCGCCACCCAGCAGTTCGGCAAGGCGCTCCGCCCGGGCCTCGGCCGGCCGCTGCGGCCAGTCGGCGTCCTTCAGCAGGTCGGCCAGGGCAGCGTCATGCACGCGCGAGTCCTGGCGCTGGTCGAGGGTGGCAAGGTGGAAACCGAACGCTTCGACACGGCGCAGCAGGCGCCGCAGGGCGAAGAATCCCGCGTGTTCGCCGCGCTGGCTCTTCAGCGAATGCGCGATGAGGTTCAAATCGTCGAGCAGGCCGGCCGCATCGCGGTAGCCCTCGGAGGCACCCGCCTCGGTCGCGTCGAGCCTCAGGATCATCAGGTTCAGCAGCTGCCGGTAGGGCATGTCGTCATGGCGCGAGCGCAGGCGCTGTGCGGCCTCGCCAAGGCGTGCGCGGTAGTCATCGATGCGCTTCAGCACGCGCGGATCGACGCCGATGCGGCTGGTCGACTGGGTCAGCAGGCCGGCGAGGTGGGCGAGATCGCCGCGGTAGTTCGAGAGGATCAGGCCGCGCTGCGCGGCCAGGCTGGCCTCGATGGTGTCGGCGCCAACGAAGGGATTGCCGTCCATGTCCCCGCCGACCCAGGAGCCAAAGCGCAGGATCGGCGGGAGCGCTGGCAGAGCCCGTCCGTAGACGCTTTCCACCGCATCGGCCAGTAGTTCGTGGAAGACCGGCAAGATCAGGTAGAGCACATGGCCCAGGTAGTAGCTGACGTGTTCCAGCTCATCCGCCACCGTGGGCTTCTCGATCGCGTTCTCGGCGGTCTGCCAGCCGCTGGTGAGGGCCATGCGGATGCGCGCGAGATCCAGGCGCCGCTCGCCCGGCGTGCGCGAACGATCGAGGTCATCGATCAGCGCGCGGACGACCTCGGCTTCCTTCTCCAGCAGGGCGCGGCGCACGGCCTCGGTGGGATGGGCGGTGAACACAGGCTCGATGTGCAGACGACGGATCAGCGCCACCAGTTCGTCGAACTCGACCCCCGCCGCCTTGAGCTCGCTGACCACGGCCAGCAGACCGCCCGGCTGCGGCGCGGCCGTGGCCTGCTTCTGGTAATCGCGGCGACGGCGGATGCGGTGGATGCGCTCGGCGAGGTTGACCACGCCGAAATAGGTCGCGAACGAGCGCACCAAGCCCTCGGCCTCGTCCAACGGCAGACCATCGACGGCAGCGGCCAGCGCATCGAGCCCCTCGCCCTGCTCTCGACGCTGGATCGCGACCCGACGCAAGGCTTCGACGCGTTCGAAGAAGGCCTCGCCCTCTTGATCAGCAATCACCTCACCGACCAGAGCACCCAGCCGCTTGACGTCCTCGCGCAGCGGCTGGTCGCTGATCGGCAGGTCGACTTCGCGCAGGGTTTCGGGTTCAGCGGCAAGGCTGGCAGGACGTGACATGAGCGCTCCGCGGAGAGTGTGCAGTGCAGCATCGCACGCTAGCGCAGCCGGCCAGGGAAGTGAATGCCGCGTCGAAACACGCCCGAGATGGCCTATCTGCAATCGCGCCCCGAGTCGCCCCGAGTCGCCGGGAAGTCGACTCAAGAAGCGGCGCGAGCCCCTGGCTCGATGGGGGACGATCCGGGCTGGGGTTCAGCCGCAGGACGCGCGCCGGGCACCAGCAGACAGACCGGCTGGGGCACCCCAAGCAGGAAGCCCTGGCCGTAGCGACAGCCCAGATCACGCACGCGCTCCAGTTGAGCCGAGGACTCAATGCCCTCCGCGACCACTTCCATCCCGAGCGAAGAGCCCAGCGCGCAAATGGCGCGCAGCACCGCCAGCGCGTTGCCTGGCTCGGCTTCATCGGCAGCCTCGACGAAGCTTCGGTCGATCTTCAGCACCTGCAGCGGGAACTGGTGCAGATAGCTGAGGGAGGAATAGCCGGTGCCAAAATCATCAAGCGCAAGGGAGACCCCCAGGGCACGCAGTTCGCGGAACAATTCGCGAGCCAGCTCGGGTTGCTCGAAGAGGCTGCGTTCGGTGACCTCGATACGAAGGCGCTGCGGTGGCAGTTCGTAGCGGGCAAGCAGACGCGCGAGCTCCGGCACGAACTGGGCAGAACGCAGATGGCGCGCGCCGACGTTGATGCTCACATAGCCGCCTTCAGCCACCAGCTGCCAAGCCTGCGCGAACACCAGCTCGTAGATCTGCCAATCGATCGCTTCCAGCAGTCCGGACTCTTCGGCCTGCCCCAGGAAGTCGGACGGCGCCAGCAAGCCTCGCTGCGGATGCCGCCAGCGCAGGAGTGCTTCGTAGCCGGCGATGCCTCCGTTCTCAAGGTCGAGGATCGGCTGGAACACCGGCTCGAACTCGCTGCGCACCAACGCCCGCCGCAGATTGCCTTCGAGCTCCAGCTGCAGCAGTGCCTCGCGACGCAAGGCCTCGTCGAACAGTTCGAAGCGCCGGCGGCCATTGGCTTTCGCTCGATAGAGCGCGACATCGGCATCGCGCAGCAGCTCGGCAGCCGTGCGGTAGTGCGGCTGGGCCAAGGCGATGCCGATGCTGACCGAGCTGTACAACTCCTTGCCCCCGGCTCGGATCGGCAGCTCCATGGCCTCGATGATCCGCCCGGCCGCTTCGCTGGCCTGGGCTTCGGCCTCCACCCCCTCGATGAGGATGGCGAACTCATCGCCCCCCAGCCGGGCTATGGTTCCTCGCCGACCCACGCTTGCGGCAATGCGCGCGCCGGCCTCCTTCAGGAGCTCGTCGCCCACCAGGTGGCCTACCGAGTCATTGACCACTTTGAAGCGGTCGAGATCGAGGAACAGGACGGCGAAGCAGTCGTTGCGGTTGAGCGCGTACCGCTGCAGCGCCTCGTCGAGGCGCGACATGAGATAGCTGCGGTTGGGCAGGCCGGTGAGGGCGTCATGCAGAGCGGCGTGTTTGAGCTGCCACTCGATGCGCTCGCGTTCCGTGATCTGCTGGCGCAGGTCGCGGTTGGCTTCGAAAAGAGCCTCCGTACGCTGCTCGACCCGTCGCTCCAGTTCGGCGTAGGCCAGCCTCAAGGAATCGGTGGCTCGCTTGCGCTCCAATGCGTTCGCCACGTGGTAGGACACGAAGGTCAGCAGTTCCTGGTCGCGGGTCTGATACCCGCGGGCGTCGTCATAGCTCTGCACGGCCAGCACACCGACCGTGGTGCTGGCGCAGGTCAAGGGCACGCCCAGCCAGATCTGTGCCTGTGCGCCCAGCGACTCGACTTCTCCTCGACGTGCCAACTGGTCGATGCCGGAGCGGTCGATCAGAACCGGGCGTCCCGTTCGAAGGACATACTCCGTCATGCCGCGTGCGAGGCGCCGCGTCGGCCGCTGGCGATCGTACTGATCAACCGAGTAGGGAAAACTGATCTCCCCGCGCTCGGGATCATGCAGCGCGATGTAGAAGTTGTCGGCGAACAGGAGCTGGCCGATCACGCGATGCACGGCGCCGAAGAAATCCTCGAGGCTGCCACCCGATGACCCAAGCTCGGCGATCCGGAAAAGCGCGGCCTGGAGGCGATCGGCGCGCTGGCGTTCTTCGATCTCCGCCCGCAGCGCCTCGTTCGCGTATCGCAGCTCATCGGTGCGCTGGGCCACCCGACGCTCCAACTCGTCGTGGACCTGCCTGCGCTCCAAGGCATTGGCAATGTGCTGGGCGACGTAGCCCAGTAGTGCGCGTTCGCGATCGCTGTAGCGATGCTCGGGGTCGTAACTCTGAACGACCACGACGCCGAACACGTCTCCGCCACGCGTCAGCGGCACACCCAGCCAGTCGAGGGAAAGGGGACCAAAGCCGCTCGGACGTTCAGGCAAGCCGGCCTCGCGCAGCAGTTCGACCGGAGCGCCCATCAAGGATCGACCCTGACTGAAGACCTGGTCGGTCAGGGAACCGCGATACTCGGCTCGCGGGATGGGAGCACCGATCGGGGGACCCTCTGTATCCACGCTGTCGCGGAAATAGGGGAACGTCAGGACGTCCCGTTCGGAATCCACGAGGGCGATGAAGAAATTCTCGGCATACATCAGACCTGCGAGGATTCCATGGACGCCTGCGATCAGTTCGCCGGTGTCCCCCTCCGCACTGGCAAGCTCGGCGATCGAGAACAACGCGCGCTGGAGACGTTCGGCATCGGCGAGTCGCGCCAGCGCAGATTGAAGTCGGTCGACTTCCAGCGCCGCGGGCAATCCCGCGCGCAGTACCCGCTCAAGGGCCTGCTGTTCGGAATGTCCGGGAGGCGGCCCCTCCGCCCAGCTCAGTTCCAGATGAAAGGGTGACCCCGGCAGGCCGTCCAGCGTCCACTGAACGCGCCCACCCCCCCCGAGCGCAGAGCCCTCCGAGAGTGCCAATCCTGGAAGTCTCGCCTCGGCCCGGAGCTCGGCGTCACCTTCACGGCGGAGGTCGAGGCGGAGCCAGGCGCGACTGTGCGAAAGGGTCTCCAACCCCCGGAGCAGAACTTCCCCGACACCTACTCCCTGTGGCGAGGACACGGATTCGACGCCCGAAAGCCCGCCGGCTTCGGGGTCAACATCCTCTGCGCCGTTCCAGGAAGCCATGACCTGTGCGTAAAGCCTTGAAAAAAGTTGTCGGGTCTCCCGCCTCGCAGCCAACCATGCCTGAACATGGGCGGGCATAGCGGGGCATGAACCGGCCAAGGATTATGCGGGCTTTTGGCGGTCGTGCCAGCGCCGCGGGCGACCCATGTCCTCAATCAACGCGGCAACACCGCTTGAGGGCGCTTGACGGCTGGCAAGACGCAGTTCCTCGCCGAGTTAGCTTCGCGTTAAACTGCCAAGGCGCGGGGAACCCAAGCGCCCCCTGCGTGTCCGCAAGCTCGGTTCGACTCGCCCTTCGGACCGCGGACTGCAACGACACTATCGCCAGTCACCGGACACACTGACCCACCGTGAAGCCCGCCCGATCACTGCTCGCGCTTGCACTGTCCTTCGGGACGGCGCTCGCGTGGTCGGCGCCTGCGGAGTTTTCAGACGCAGCTCTGCTGCGCGAGGTGGAGGCCGGCAGCGAGCAGAGTTCCTGGCTTGATCGTTTACTGGGCGTCGCGAGCGCACTGGGCAATCGAAACAGCCAGCGACCGGTGCGCAAGCTGCCGCCGCAGGGCGGCTTGTCTGCACTGGGACTCGCGCCGAGCCAGCCAGGGCTCGCCATTCTGTGTGAGCGTGGCGGTGCGGGAGCGATCGGATTACGCGAGCAATGCATGCTCGCGCGCCTCGAAGTCGATGCTGCCTCCCTGCCCGGGGCCGGGAGCGGCGTGGGCCTCTCGGGAGCTTGGTTCATCGAGCGCGCCGGTATCGATGTCAACTACGGGCTCGCTTGGCTCAGCGTCCAGCAGCCCCAGCGCTTTGGACCTGGGCCGGCGCTCTGGCCAGCGCTGCCAGGTCTGGCGGAGGTCACGCCCCTGCGGCTTGCCTTGCCGGCCTCCGGAGGCGACGCGCAACTGTTGAACCTCGGAGTGGGCTTCGAACTGGGCCAGAACGGCTGGCTGCGCGTGGAAGGCCAGACGCTGCGCAGCGAAGGGCGGACCGTCGACTTGTGGGGCATTCCGTTGCCCGTCTTCGAAAGCGATTCCTTGCGGCTTTCCGCGGGCGCTGGTGCGGTCAGCAGCAGTCTGACCGCCCGGTCGGTGGAGTTGAGCGGTCTTTCCGGGATGCTCAACAGCTTGGATCTCGGCATCACCTGGCGCACACCGTGGCGCGGTGAGCTGACGGTGGGCGCAACGCAGTACTGGAGCAGTGGCGACACGCGCAACTGGCCGTTGCGCGAGCTTCCGCAGGCCGAGGATACCGGCGGCCGCGTTCCCTACGTGCGCTACCAGCAGGATCTCTGATCCAACACGGATCACGTCCCTCCTGATCTTGACCCGCGGTCGCGAGTCCGGCACGAGTCCGGGTTCGTTAGGCCGCCACGCGGCGGCGCCTTCGCTGCGCTCGGTCACGCGGGATCAAGCTTCGCGTTCCTGATCCGCAGGTGCGCCCTGCATGGCGCGCGGCAACGCTGAATTCTTCAGCGTTGCCCCAACGCAGCTTCGACGCGCGCCGGGCGCGTCCTGCTTGCCATCGTGCTTCGGAACCGTCCACCCCACCGAAGCGCCCTGCTTCGGCAGGATCCGGCGCGCTCAGGCCGCCTTGCGCTCGCTCAGTAGGGCACGGCGGCGACGCAGTTCTTCCACCAGCACCGCTGGAGTGCGCTCGCCGAGTTCGAGCAGGAAGCGCTCGACCTCCTCAAGCTCGTGCTGCCAAGCATCGGCCTCGATCGAGAGAAGCGCCTCCAGATCCTGGGCCGGTATCTGCAGTCCTTCAGTCCGCAGGCCCGAGGCAACGGGCAGATGCCCAACAGGCGTCTCGACGGCCTCTCCGCGCGACTCGCAACGCGCGATGATCCACTCCAACACACGCATGTTCTCGCCGAATCCCGGCCAGAGGAACTTGCCGTCCGCACTCTTGCGGAACCAGTTGACGTGGAAGATCTTGGGGAGCCTGGCGCCGGCACGGTCGAAGCTCAGCCAGTGTCCGAAGTAGTCTGCGAAGTTGTAGCCGCAGAACGGTTTCATCGCCATCGGGTCTCGCCTGACCACACCGACCGCGCCGGTCGCCGCGGCGGTCGTCTCGGATGCCATCGACGCGCCCATCAGAACACCGTGGGTCCAGTCCTCGGCCTCCATCACCAGCGGAACCAGGCTGGCCCGGCGGCCACCGAAGATGATCGCCGAGATCGGCACACCGGCTGGGTTCTCGGACTCCGGGCTGTAGGACGGGCACTGTTTGGCGCTGACCGTGAACCGCGAGTTCGGATGCGCAGCCGGCCCCCTGGAAGAGTCGAAATCGCGGCCCTGCCAATCCGTGGCCGGCACACCGGGCAGGCCCTCCCACCAAGGTTGGTTGTCGGCTGTGACACCGGTATTGGTAAAGATCGCGTCGCGGTCCAGCATCGCGAGCGCGTTTGGATTGGTCGCATCGCTGGTGCCCGGCGCCACGCCAAAAAATCCGGCTTCAGGGTTGATCGCGTACAGACGACCGTCTGCGCCCGGCTGCATCCAGGCGATGTCGTCGCCGACAGTGAAGATCTTCCAGCCCTCGCGGCGATAGCCCTCCGGCGGGATCAGCATGGCCAAATTGGTTTTGCCACAGGCACTGGGGAAGGCCGCCGCGACGTAATGGGTGGCGCCCTTGGGCGTCTCTACGCCGAGGATCAGCATGTGTTCGGCCATCCAGCCTTCGCTGCGGGCCTGATGGCTGGCGATTCGCAGGGCATGGCACTTCTTGCCCAGCAGGGCATTGCCGCCGTAGCCCGAACCATAGGACTGGATCTCCAGGTCCTCCGGAAAATGCATGATGAAACGGCGCTCCGGGTCGAGCTCACCGGTGGAGTGCAGCCCCTTGACGAAGCGGCCTTCACGCTCGATCCGGCGCTGCGCGTCCGAGCCCATGCGGGTCATCAGGCGCATGTTCACGACCACATAGGGGCTGTCGGTGATCTCGACGCCACAGCGGGCCAGCGGCGAGCCGATCGGGCCCATGCAGTAGGGCACGACGTAGAGGGTGCGGCCCTGCATGCAGCCTGCGAAGAGCGCCTGCATCTTCGCGCGCGCCTCGTTCGGAGCCATCCAGTGGTTGTTGGCGCCAGCCTCCTCGCGCTCGTGCGTGCACACGAAGGTCAGGTGCTCGACGCGGGCGACATCCGAGGGGTTGGAGCGGTGCAGATAGCAGTCCGGATGGGTGTCCGGATTGAGTGCATGCAGGTCGCCGGATTCGAGCATCAGCGCGATCAGTCGCTCGCGTTCGGCTTCACTGCCATCGCACCAGTGGATGGCATCGGGACGCGTAAGGAGGGCAACCTGCTCAACCCACTGGTTGAGCGCTGCGAGCGTGCTGGACATGCGAGGGCTCCATGGTCGGCCACCGGGTCACCGTCGCGGTGACCGCCGGGCAGCGGCCGGTTCGGGCAGCAGACCTTAGCCAGACCAGTCCGAGCGGACAAGTCCAATGTCAGTCCAGTGACGGCAAAGCCTGCCCAAGGAAACCGGTGACATCGCAACAAGCACAGGCGTTTGGCGCCTACCCAGGTTCCTTCCACGGCGACACACTGATGAGCGGAGCTCGCGTGCCTCCTGCGGCGGCGCTGCGCCGGTTTATTCGGTCACTGAGCAAATCCGCCCGGACCGCCCTTCAAACCGGGATGAGCGTCGACATCACGTGCGCCAGGTATTCGTCGAACTCCTCATGCCGCATGCGCGGCTGACCCAACTGAAGGGACAGCTGGAGGAAGCCGACATAGGCCGCGTAGGTGAGGCGGGCGCGATGCTGGGCCTCCACGCGTGGCAGCCCTACTTGCCGATAGGCCAAGGTCAGCCAATCCATGCGGCGGGCGGAGACGCGCTGCATGACCGGCTGCACCACGGCATGGTCCATCGCCTTCAGGAGTTCGGAGTAGATCGCATGGGATGCGGTCTGGGTGCCCACCAAACGGAACAGCTGCTCCAGCCGGCTGCGCGG
Organism: Lysobacterales bacterium; assembly: GCA_046318115.1. GTDB lineage: Bacteria > Pseudomonadota > Gammaproteobacteria > Xanthomonadales > Xanthomonadaceae > Aquimonas. Next base: position 15,822 of record JBKCVA010000075.1, read on the forward strand.
GTCCTCGATGCCTTCCAGCTGGGCGAAAACCTCCTCCAGCTCGCGCTGCTCCCAGCGTTCGAGCGCGGCCCGCAACAGGGCCTCTCGCGAGGGGAAGTGCCAGTAGAAGCTGCCCTTGGTGACGCCCAGACGGCGAGCCAGCGGTTCGACCGCGACGGCAGCGACGCCCTGCTCGGCGATCAGGTCCAGGGCACCCTGGGCCCAGTCGTTTGCCGACAGACGCGGCGCTTTGTCGGCTTTCTTGGAGGGGGCGTTCATCCGCGAGAGTGTAGCGGGCGGCCCGAACCTTGCAAATCCACGAAGTTCTTTGGCATGAGCCACTTTCCGCACCGGAATCAATGCGCTGCAACATTTCACAGCACCCATACGTCGGCGTATTGATTCCTCGACGGCAGGCCAACATACTCAGCGGTACGGTTTGAACGCCCGCGTTCTGCGCATCCCGGCTTTGGTGCCAGGACTCGAAAGCGCGCGGATAGTGTGCAGACCTTCGCTGACCGCTCTTCCCTCCCGCACCGGATCGCAACGGAGCCCCGCCATGAGCATCCTGCTGCCCTTCCTCGCCCTGCTGGTCGCCGGCCTCGCCGCGGCCTACTTCCGCACCAACCTGAAAATCTGGGCTGCGCTCAGCGCTGCAGCGCTGGTAGTCGCCGTGCTGCTGCAGGCAAGCCTCATCGCCACCTTCGCGGCGGGCCTGCTGTTCGCTGCGGTGGCCACCCCGCTGCTGCACATCCCCACCCGACGCCACAAGATCACCGCGCCGCTGCTGAAGATCTACACCAGGATGCTGCCGCAGCTCTCGGACACCGAGAAGACCGCGCTGGAGGCTGGCACGGTTGGCTGGGAGGGCGAGCTGTTCTCGGGCCTGCCCAAGTGGAAGCAGCTCCTGGCCCAGCCCAAGCCGGAACTCACGGCCGAGGAGCAGGCCTTCATCAACGGCCCTTGCGAAGAGGTGTGCCGGATGACCAACGACTGGGAGGTCAGCCACGAGCGCGCCGACCTGCCGCCGCAGGTCTGGGACTATCTCAAGAAGCACAAGTTTTTCGGGATGATCATCCCGCGCGAATACGGCGGCTTGGGCTTCTCGGCCCTGGCCCACTCGCGCGTGCTGCAGAAGCTCAACTCGGCCTCGGCGACCCTGGGCTCGACCGTGGCGGTGCCGAACTCGCTGGGACCGGCCGAACTGCTTCTGCACTACGGCACCGACGAGCAGAAGAACCACTACCTGCCGCGCCTGGCTGACGGTCGCGAGATCCCCTGCTTTGCGCTGACCGGCCCGTCGGCGGGCTCCGACGCGACCTCCCTGCCCGACTACGGCATCGTCTGCGAGGGCGAGTGGGAAGGCGTCAAGGTGGTCGGCGTGCGCCTCACCTTCGACAAGCGCTACATCACCCTGGCCCCGGTCGCGAGCGTGGTCGGTCTGGCCTTCCGCCTGCACGATCCCGATGGCCTGCTGGGCGATCAGAAGGACCGCGGCATCACCCTGGCGCTGATTCCGCGCAGCACGCCCGGCCTCGAAATCGGTCGCCGCCACTTCCCGCTCAATGTGCCCTTCCAGAACGGGCCGGTGCGCGGCAAAGACGTGTTCCTGCCGCTGTCGGCCCTGATCGGCGGCGAGAAGATGATCGGCGAGGGCTGGCGCATGCTGGTCGAGTGTTTGTCGGTTGGCCGCGCGATTTCCCTGCCCTCGGCCGGCACCGCTGGCGTCAAGATGAGCGCGCTGGTCACCGGCGCTTACGCGCGCATCCGCAAGCAGTTCGGTCTGCCGATCGGCCGCTTCGAAGGCGTCGAAGAAGCACTCGCGCGCATCGCCGGCCATGCCTATGCGATCAGCGCGCTGTCCGAATCGACCGCGGCCGCGGTCGATCGCGGCGAGAAGCCCTCGGTGCCCTCGGCCATCGCCAAATACCACGCCACCGAGACCTATCGCGAAGTGGTCAAGGACGCCATGGACGTGCATGGCGGCAAGGGCATCATCCTCGGCCCGCGCAATTACCTGGGCCGCGCCTGGCAGGGCTCGCCGATCTCGATCACGGTCGAGGGCGCCAACATCCTGACCCGCAGCATGATGATCTTCGGCCAGGGCGCGATCCGCTGCCATCCCTGGGTGTTGAAGGAGATGCAGGCCGCCCAGCACCCCGACCCGACGACGCGTCTGAAAGACTTCGACCGCACCCTGTTCGGCCACATCGGCTTTGCGATCTCGAATGCCGCACGCAGCCTGATTCTCGGCCTGACCGGCGCGCGCATCGGCATGGTCCCGGGCGATGCCTACACCCGCCGCTTCTATCGCCGGATGAATCGCTACTCGGCCAACCTGGCCCTGGTCGCCGACACTTCGATGCTCACCCTGGGCGGCAAGCTGAAGTTCAAGGAAAGCCTGTCGGCGCGCCTCGGCGACGTGCTAAGCCTGCTCTACATCGGCTCGGCGATCCTCAAGCGCTACGAGGACCGCGACCGCCCCGCCGGCGACCAGCCGCTGCTGGCCTGGGCGATGTTCGACATCAACCACCGGATCGAGCTGGCCCTGTCGGCAGCCTTGCGCAACTTCCCGATCCGTCCGGTCGGTTGGGCGCTGTGGGTGCTCGTGTTCCCCTGGGGACGCCGCGCCCAGGCCCCGTCCGACCGCCTGGGCCATCGCGCGGCCAGCCTGCTGCTGACCCCGTCAGACACCCGCGATCGTCTCTGCGAGGGCGTGTTCACCACGCCCTGCGAGAACAACCCCGCCGGCCGCGTCAATGCCGCACTGCCGCGCGTGATCGCCGCCGAGCCGGTCGAGCGCAAGCTGGTCAAGGCGATCAAGGCCGGCGAAATCACTTCGCTGGACGCCGACGAACAGCTCAACGAGGCGCGTCTCAAAGGTGTGCTGAGCGCGGAAGAGGCCAATCTGCTGCGCGAAGTGCGCGTGCTGATCGAGGACGTGATCGGCGTCGACGACTTCGACCCGGCCGATCTGGAGTCGGCGGCACTGGCGCGGCGCCGCGGCAAGGGTCTGGACCAGGCCGCCTGAGTCCAGCCTGCAGTCCGCGGCACTCCACAGCCCCCGCCACGCGCGGGGGCTGTGCGTTTCGATCCTCCGCAAGCCCCCAGTGCCCGCTGCGGCGTGAACAAACATCAAGCCGACGCCTGCTTATCGGGGGTTTAACGCGGACGGTGGTCTCCTAGCGGCACGTCTTGCGCAAGGAGCGCCCCATGGCTCGCACACCGCGACTGCTTTCCCTGCTGCGTTCGGTGCTGGAGGACGGCATTCGCGGCCCTCAGCCGGACCTCGCCTGGCTCGCGCGCGAACTCGGCGCCCTCGTGCATCTCGGCTCGGACGGCCGCTATGAGCAGCAGATCAACGGCCTGCGCGGTCGCGCAAAGCGCGGGTTCACCCGACTGCTGATTCTGGATTCCAAGCGCCCGGCCTACAGCGCCACCCTTCTGATCTGGCCGCCCGGCCACGTGACCCCGGTCAACTCGATGAGCGGCGACTACGGCATGGAGCTGGTGCTGCAGGGCTCGCTGGAGGTGCAGGAATACGCGATCGGCGCGGACGGTGAACCCCCGAGCCAGCGCAAAATCAACTGGCTGGGCGAAAGCGACGCGCTGTGGTTCGAGCGCAGCGAAAACCTCGCCCACCGCTGCCGCAACCTGAGCAGCCAGCACTGGGCGATCACTCTGCACCTGCACGGTGGCCCCCTGCCCCGCTACCGGCTGTTCGAGCGCGGCGAAGGCGAGAAGCGTTGGCGCGTGCGGCCGCGGATCGCGCGGGTTCACGGTCGGGTGATGGTGTAGGCGCGCCTGCGGCGCGCTGGGATTCGGGATTGGGGATTCGCAAGAGCGCGCCTCGGTGAGCGCCGAGGCGAATTCTCGTCAGCAAGGCTGGCGCGGGCGCGGCCATTGGAGAGCAACGGAATTCTGGCTTCAGCGACCCATGCGCTGAAGCTGCCGCAGGCTCCGCTACAGCCCTCCCGCCGCCCGCGCCACCGCGCGGAACAGCGCACGCCCCTTGTTGAGGGTTTCTTCCCACTCCTTCTCAGGATCGGAGTCGAACACGATGCCGGCGCCGGCTTGCACGTGCAGGCGACCGTCCTGGATCACCGCGGTGCGGATCGCGATCGCGGTATCGGCATCGCCGTGCCAGCCCAGGTAGCCGACCGCGCCGGAGTAGATGTTGCGCTTGACCGGCTCCAGCTCCTGGATGACTTCGAGTGCGCGGATCTTGGGTGCGCCGCTGACCGTGCCGGCCGGAAAAGTGGCGCGCAGCACGTCGCCGAAATCCAGGCCCTCGGCCAAATCGCCCTCGACCTGGCTGACGATGTGCATCACGTGCGAATAGCGCTCGATGATGAACTGGTCGGGCACGCTGACGCTGCCCGTCCTGGAGACGCGGCCGACATCATTGCGCCCCAGGTCGATCAGCATCAGATGCTCGGCGCGCTCCTTGGGGTCGGCCAGCAGGTCCGCCTCGAGCGCCGCATCCTCGTCGGGCGTGGCGCCGCGCGGGCGGGTGCCGGCGATCGGGCGCAGGGTGATGCGGCCCTGCTCCAGGCGCACCAGGATCTCCGGCGAGGAGCCGACGATCTGGGTGGCGCCCAGATCGAGGAAATACATGTAGGGCGATGGGTTCAGCGCGCGCAGCGCGCGATAGACATCGACCGGACGCGCGCGGAACGGGATCGACATGCGCTGCGAGAGCACCACTTGGAAGATGTCGCCGGCGCGGATGTAATCCTTGCAGCGATCCACTGCCGCTAGGAAGCCTTCCTTGGTGAAGCCGCTGACGAAATCGGCCTCGGACACGGCCGAGGGATCCAGCACCTCGGGATAGCTCGGCGCCCCCATGCGCAGACGATGGGTGAGCGCATCCAGCCGGCGCAGGCCGCGCGCATAGGCCTGCGGCTCGGCGGTGTCGACGTGCACGACCAGATACAGCTTGCCGTGGAGGTTGTCGAACACCGCGACCTCTTCGCTCAACATCAGCAGCGCGTCCGGCGTGCCCAGCATGTCGGGCCTGTCCGAGGCCGCGAAGCGCGGCTCGATCCAGGCGATGGTCTCGAAGCCGAAGTAGCCGACCAGGCCGCCGGTGAAGGCGGGCAGCCCCGCCAGCTTGGGCACCTTGAACGAGGCGCGCAGGGCTTCGATCTCGGCCAGCGGATCGGACAGCTCGCGGGTCTCCACCACTGCGCCGCAGTCCTCGACGCTGAGCGTGCTGCCGCGCAGGCTGAACACGCGCCGCGCCGGCAGGCCGATGATCGAGTAGCGCGCCCAGTTCTCGCCGCCCTGCACCGACTCGAACAGGTAGGCGTAGGGCCCGTCGGCCAGCTTCAGGTAGACCGACAGGGGCGTGTCGAGGTCGGACAGCAGCTCGCGCACCAGCGGGATGCGGTTGTAGCCCTGGGCGGCGAGCGAATCGAATTCGGCGGCGGTGATCACGGGAAGCGTCGCGTGGCAGCAAAGGGGGCGGAGTATGCCAGCGGCCTGTCGCACTCGCGGTGCAATGGGGGTCGGCAAGGCGGGATTCGACTAGCAACGCCCTGATTCATCGGAGCTTCCCGCGCACCGGGAACGGCGCACGCGCGGATCGGGCAGGCACGCGCCTGATCCAGCACGCTGGATCCAGAACGCTGGATCCAGCACGCGCGAATCCCGGCCGGCGCCGGATTCGCGCCGTCTGACCAAGGCCAGGGTGGCGTCGATCAGACCTTCCCTCGAAGCACGCGCGGCTCCCCGCTGGCTCGCCGCTCGGCACGTCGAGTCGGCCAGAATGATGACAGCACGTCTCGGGCCGGAGCGGCATGAGGATGAGCATCGCCCGGAACGCCCGCCCGCTGAGGCCACGGTCCCCGCGCACGCAGGCCCATCGCCGCGTCAGGTTGTGGCGATGGGCACTCAGCGCCGCCGCGGGCCGCGCGGCCCCTGGCGCTCGCGCTGCTTCAGCACCTGCCGCGCCTGTTCCAGCTCGCCCTGCAGCTTGCGGTAGTTGGTGAGCGCGCCCGGATCGATCTCCTCGGCCTCCAGCGCGGCCTGCACCGCGCAGCCGGGCTCGCGCTCGTGCTGGCAGTCGCGGAATCGACACTCGGCGGCCAGCGCTTCGATACGGTCGAAGCCGCTGCGGTCCAGCGTCTCCTCGCCGGTCAGCTTCAGCTCGCGCATGCCGGGCGTGTCGATCAGACAGCCGCCGGAAGGCAGACGCAGCAGGGCGCGGTGGGTGGTGGTGTGGCGGCCGCGACTGTCGTTGGCGCGCACGCTGTTGGTCTTCTGCCGCTCGATGCCCAGCAGGGCGTTGGTGAGCGTGGACTTGCCGGCGCCGCTGGAACCCACCAGCACGGCGGTGATGCCCGGCCCCAGCAGCGGATGCAGCACACGCACCGAGTCGAGCGAGCGGGCGTTGAGGGCGATCAGGCGCGCACCGGCTTCTTCCAGCGGCTGCAGCACGTCCATCGCCATCTCGACGTCCTCGTCGTCGAGCTGATCCGCCTTGGTCAGCACGAACACCGCTTCCGCGCCCGAGCCGCGCACCAGTACGAGGTAGCGCTCCAGCCGGCGGGGGTTGAAATCGCCGTCGAGCCCGCAGACCACCAGCACGCGATCGATATTGGCGGCGATCAGCTGCTGCTTGTAGTGCTCGCCAGCCGCCGCCCGCTTCAGCACGCCGAAGCGCGGCAGCCAGTCGAGGATGAGGTCCTCGTCCTGCTTCAGCCGCACCCAGTCACCAACCGCCGCGCGCTGTTCGGGGGCGAAGCCCTTGCGCGTCCATGGCGCCGGGGCCTGCGCAGGGAACTCGCGCTCGCCGTCGTCGACCACGTAGCCCGAACGGTGCTGCTCGATGACCCGGGCCAGTCGGCCCTCGGTCGCTTCGGCGTAGGCGGACGCCGCCGGCGCGTCCTCGCGCCAGCCCATGCCGCGCAGACGCGCCAGGTGTTCGGGGGTGATGTGCATACGGGGATTGTACGCAGGGCTTGAAGGCCGGGATTCGTGAATCGGGATTCCGGATTCGTCAAGGCGCCGAGGTGGCCACCCTCGCTTACCGAAGGGATGGGCGTTGAAACTCGGCGCTACAGAGAGCCTCGCAGTCTCGTGCGGGCGCTTCGGCCGCCGCGATAGCCCTCATCCCCTCACCCCGGATTGATCCGTACTGCCTCATCCTGCGGCCTCGTTCAGCGGGGGACGTTTCATGGGATTCGCGCGCATCGTGCTCTGGCTGTCAGGCCTCGGCTTCATCGCTTTCGGTGCGGCCTTCATGCTCGATCCGCTGGGCACGCTCGCGAGCACCGGCATCGTCTTGAGCGGCGACCTTGCGGCCGCAGAGTTGCGCGCGTTCTATGGTGGCTTCGAGCTCGGCGTGGGCGCGCTGATCCTGGCCTCGGACCTCGCTGCCCGTCACCGACCCTACGGCCTGATGTTGGCCTTGGGCGCCTACGGCGGAATCGCCATCGGCCGCACGATCGGCATGCTCGTCGGCAGCGTGGGCACCCCCTTCCTGTGGTTCGCGCTCGGCGTGGAAGTGCTGCTGGCTGCGCTGGCGCTGGTCGCCTTGCTGCGACTGAACCGCAGCCAGCGAGTCTCAGGGCCGCGAACCGGTGGCTCGCCTCAGGGCGGGCTGAGCGGGCTGCGTGCGGAGTGAGGGATCCGTCCTGTGCCCTGAATGCGCCGGCGTTGCCGCCCGCCTAACGGGTGGCGTGGCAGCCTTGCCCGCTCTTCAGTCTAGGAGTCTCGCCGCATGGAATTCCGTCGTCTCGGCCATTCCGGCCTGAAAGTGCCTGTTCTGAGTCTCGGCACCGGCACCTTCGGTGGCGTTGGCGATTTCTTCGGCCGCTGGGGCGCCACCGATGTCGACGATGCCCGGCGCATGCTCGATGTCTGCTTCGAGCACGGGCTCAGCTTCTTCGACACCGCCGATATCTATTCGGCCGGCGCCTCCGAGGAGATCCTCGGCGAGGCGCTGAAGGGCCGCCGCCATCAGGCTCTGATCGCCACCAAGGCCACCTTCACCACCGGCGCCTCGCCGAACGACAAGGGCAGCTCGCGGCATCACCTGATCCGCGCCTGCGAGGCCAGCCTGAAGCGCCTGCAGACCGACCATATCGATCTCTACTTCATGCACGGCTTCGATGCGCTGACGCCGGTGGAAGAGACCTTGCGCGCACTCGACGACCTGACACGCGCCGGCAAGATCCGCTACATCGGCTGCAGCAATTTCTCCGGCTGGCAGGTGATGAAGGCACTGGCGACCTCCGAGCGTTACGGCCTCAATCGCTACGTGTGCTACCAGGGCTACTACTCGCTGATCGGCCGCGACTACGAGTGGGAGCTGATGCCGCTGTCGGTCGATCAGGGCCTCGGCACCATGGTCTGGAGCCCGCTGGGCTGGGGCCGGCTGACCGGCAAGATCCGCCGGGGTGTCACGCCCAGCGAAGGCCGCATCGCCGCCGGTGGCGATGTCGGCGGGCCGCCGGTCGAGGATGAGTTCCTGTACCGCGTGGTCGATGCGTTGGATGCAGTCGCCGAGGAAACCGGCAAGACGGCCGCCCAGGTCGCGCTCAACTGGCTGCTGCAGCGGCCGGGCGTGGTGAACCTGGTGATCGGCGCGCGCAATGAAGCGCAGCTGCGCCAGAACCTAGGCGCCGTCGGTTGGGCGCTGTCGCCGGAGCAGGTCGCAAAGCTCGATGCCGCGAGCCAGCGCACGCCCATCTATCCGTACTGGCACCAGCGCGGCTTCGACGAGCGCAATCCCAAGCCGACGAAGTGGTGAGGGGCTGGGATTCGGGATTCGGGATTCGGGATTCGGGATTCGAAGCGTAGGCTCGGCAGGTCTGCCGGCGCGCATTCAAGGTCTGCTCTGGCCCTCGCGCGCGCGACGTTGGGCCGCGCTGCGCTCGGCGCCAACCGACAAGAAGCCCCATGCCGTCAACGACGCGCCGGCGCCTCGGTTTGCAGGCTCAGGCGATGTAGATCGGGTCAAGCGAGCCGACGTAGCTTGGGCCAAGCGCAGCGCGGCCCAACGTTGCCGCATTTCCAAGGCACGGGCGTGAGTCCACGTCGTGGGCTCGTGGCAAGCCCTGCCCCTCTCCCCCGACCCCTCCCCCACCAGGGGGGAGGGGAGCAAAGCGCGGTGGCGGGCCCTTGGCCGAGGATTCTCGCGACCGCCGCAGCGCACGAGGCCAATCCGCAGGCCTCGCGATGATCAACTCACCTTCGCCAGCATCCGCTTGCTGCGCAGCAGACGCGCCCAGGCGCGGCCGGATTCGACCCAGACCATGTAGGCCGCCTCCAGCAGCAGGCGACCGCGTTCACTCCAGTTCGGCGCCCAGCGCTCTTCCGCCGCACACAGGCGGTGTTCGATGCCCAGCCAGTGCGCGAACAGGCTGCAGCGGGCGAGGTGGTAGCGGCTGGACAGCAGCAGCACTTCGCCTTCGCCCTGCTGCAGCAGGGAACGCGCGTGCCGCAGGTTCTCCAGGGTGTCGCGCGACTGGTCTTCGAGGGTGATGCGTGCGTGGGTGCCAAGCCCCGCCGCGCGCAGCTCGCGCGCAGCGACCTCGGCCTCGGTCGGATGGGGTCCGCCGCCGAGCAGCAGCAGTTCGAGCTGTGGATGGCGGCCGGCCAAGGTCAGCGCACGCTGGATGCGCTGCTGGAAGTCGTAGTCGGGCTCGCCGTCCTCGCAGCGTTTCCCGAACAGCAGCAGACGCGCCGGCCGCTGCGGGTCGAGATCCGGCCAGGCCGGCGCACGGCGTGCGAGGTTCCAGACCCGAATCGCGTAGTAGACGTAGAGCAGGCCGCCGGTCGCGACCAACAACAGCAGCGCGACCACCAGGCCCTGAAGGGCATCGGTATCACGCAGGAGACGCAGGCGGTGGGCTTGGCGGGAGGACACTTGAGAGCCGGGATTTGGGGTGAGGCGACGCGTTTGCGCGGCATGCCGCGCGTGTCGCCGAACGCCCGCGCGCTGTGCGCGAGGGCCGGGGGCGGAGCCAGGCGACGCGTTTGCGCGGCATGCTGCGCGTGTCGCCGAACGCCCGAGCGCCATGCGCGAGGGCCGGGAGGGGATTCGTGAAAGCGCGCGAGCGACTTGGCACGGCGAGCACTCAGCCGCGCATTGTCCTTGTTCACAGCGCGTCGCGCGAGCGCACGGCGACGTTCCAGCACGGCACGCCGTGGCCTTGGCGCCGAGGGTCTTCGGCAGGCTGTTTCCGCTGTGCGGGGCAAGCTCCGGGATCGCTGGGCCAAGGCACTCTTCCTGAGCGAACGTGAAGACCGTCGGCCAGCCCCTACCGTCGCGCAGCCTGCAAATGCTCCACAACGGTCGCCATGCCGCAGCCTGCTCTGACGAATCCCGAATCCCCGCTCTCTATAATCCGCAGCTATTCGATGAGGACACCCTGAGCTGATGTCTGCTGTAGCCATGCCGCCGCTGGCGATTACCGCCCGCACCTTGACCACCGCCTGCGGCGCGGGAATGGACTCGATGCGCGAGGCGCTGGCGGCACGTCGCAGCGGGCTGCGTCGCAATGATTTCTCCGCGCATCCGCTGGAGACCTGGATCGGCCGGGTCGACGGGCTGGAGGATGTGCAGCTGCCCGCCGAACTGATGGGCTGGGACTGCCGCAACAACCGACTGGCCTGGTTCGCCCTGCAGCAGGACGGCGTGGCGGCGCGCGTCGAGGCCCTGCGTGAGCGCTACGGTGCCGAGCGCGTCGCGCTCATCATCGGCACCAGCACCTCGAGCATCGGCGCCTCCGAAGAGGCCTACACGCGCCTGGACGGCGATCGCTTCCCGGCCGATCTGCACCGCCCAATCATCCACACGCCGCATTCGCTGGGTAGCTTCCTCGCTGCGGCGACCGGCCTGCGCGGGCCCTGCGTGACCGTGGCGACCGCGTGTTCTTCCAGCGCCAAGGTGTTCGCGCAAGCGGCGCGGCTGATCCAGGCCGGCGTGGTCGATGCGGCACTCGTCGGCGGCGTCGACACCCTCTGCGGCAGCGTGCTGTTCGGCTTCAATGCGCTGGGCCTCGTCTCCACCGCGCAG